>CAMYAO010000013.1 GCA_947253885.1 uncultured Clostridium sp. | reverse complement strand
AACGATTCTCTTTTGAATCTTTCAAGGTTGTTTCACTGTTCTGTTTTCAAGGTGGGCGTCGCTCAAAACCCTTTATTTTCAAGGCTTTCAAGCAATCAGCTTGATTATATTATCATGTTTAAGAACTTCTGTCAATAACTTTTTTAAGTTATTTTCATTCTTTAGTGCAACAATAATTTTAATAATCAAGGAGCGGAGAAGGAGGGATTTGAACCCTCGCGCCGCGTTAACGACCTGCACCCTTTCCAGGGGTGTCCCTTCGGCCAGCTTGGGTACTTCTCCGAGTCGCATCTATTTAAATAGTTTCCTATTTATTTCAATTATAAAATTGAGCGGAGAGGGTGGGATTCGAACCCACGCGCCCTTGCGGACAAACGGTTTTCAAGACCGCCTCGTTATGACCACTTCGATACCTCTCCGAGTGCATCTCTGATATTCAACGCAAGAAATATACTATCAGTTTCGAACACATAAGTCAACCATGTTTTGGCACTTTTTTAATTTTCTTTTTCCCCCAACCTCAAATTCGGTATTGCATTCAGATCCCATCCGCTTCTTTTTCCATTTTTATAATCATAGTATGCCGCCACCCCGATCATAGCTGCATTATCTGTACAAAAAATCGGAGACGGATAATAAAATTGGTATCCGTTTTCTTCACATGCCGATGAGAGCTTATTCCTGATGTATTGATTAGAAGCAACTCCTCCGGCAATTGCAATTTTATCTATCTGAAATTCCTTCGCCGCTAAAATAGTATGTTCTACCAAAACATCTGTAACAGCTTTCTGAAAAGAAGCTGCAAGATCTTCCTTTTTAAAAGAAATATTCTTCATCTTACAGCCATTAATATAATTCAACACTGCTGATTTTACCCCACTGAAAGAAAAATCATATGGACTGTCATTCACTTTTGCTTTTGGAAAAATAATTGCCGATTCATCCCCTTTTTTTGCCTCCTGCTCGATTTTGGGTCCCCCCGGATACCCTAATCCAATCGATCTCGCAACCTTATCAAATGCTTCTCCGGCTGCATCATCCCTTGTACAGCCGATAATTCTATATTTTCCATATCCCTCTACCAAAACAAGATGTGTGTGCCCTCCGGAAACCACCAGACATAAAAACGGCGGTTCCAGATCTTTGTTTTCTATATAATTTGCATTGATATGCCCTTCAATATGATGCACCCCTACTAACGGTATATTCTTTGCAAAACTAATTGCCTTTGCTTCTGCCACACCGACAAGAAGCGCTCCGACTAATCCAGGACCGTAAGTTACACCGATTACATCAATTTCATCCAAGGTAATCCCAGCTTCTATCAGTGCCTCTTCTATCACCTGATTTATATTCTCTATATGCTTTCGGGATGCAATCTCCGGCACTACCCCTCCATATAGGGTATGCAGAGCAATCTGCGAGGAGATTATATTGGATCTGATCTCCCTTCCGTTTACCACTACCGCTGCTGCAGTCTCATCACAGGAGCTTTCTATTGCCAATATTGTAATTTGTTCTTCCACATTCTACTCCTCTTCAAATTCTAAAATAATTGTTTTTCCATCTTCTCCCAACAAAGTATTTGGAAAAATATTTCTTATATTCTCCATATATTGTTCAGCGTACTGTAGCGACGGAGAAAAATGCGTCAGCCAAAGCTCTTTCACATGTGCTTCTTTTGCCAAATGTGCCGCCTCTGAAAACATCATATGTTTATTTTTCTTTGCTTTTACTTTCTTATCTTTATCTCCGTACATGCCTTCACATATAAATAAATCTGAATCAGATGCATAATCTATGATTGTCTGAGTCGGTCTGGAATCTGTAACATAGGTGAGTTTGATCCCTTTTCTTTCCGCTCCCAAAACCATGTCCGGAGTATATATCCGTCCATCCGCCTCTATAGTCTGACCATGTTGCAGCTGATTCCAATAGCACTGTTTAATTCCCTGTTCTCTGGCTCTCTCCACATCAAATCTTCCGATACGATCAATGTTAAGCGTATAGCCGTAACACGGCACATTATGATTTACACGAAACGCATTGATCCTATATCCATTGATTGAAATTTCTTCTTCTCTCTCCGTTAATTCATGATAAATAATCGGAAACGGCAGTTCCGGAGCTATTATCCTAAGTGCAGTTACAACCTTTTCCAACCCTTTGGGTCCGATCATCGTAACAGGCTCCGTACGATCTGCATTTCCGATAGTCAATAATAAACCCGGCAAGCCGCTGATATGATCTGCATGATAATGGGTGAAACAAATAATATCAATCGGATGAAAACTCCATCCTTTCTCCCGAATAGCCACCTGTGTACCCTCGCCGCAATCTATCAGCAGGTTGCTCCCATTGTATCTCGTCATTAAAGAAGTTAATTTCCGATAGGGAAGCGGCATCATCCCTGCCGTGCCTAATAAACATACATCTAACATCGTTCTCTCTTTCTGTTAATCATCTAAAGAAAAGTGCATAACAACTCCATCTTCCTTCGGATTACTATAAAATCCTTTCCTTATCCCGTCTATTTCAAATCCAAGTTCGTTATAAAAGGCGATTGCCGATTGATTCGAAGTTCTTACTTCTAAATAAATTTTTTTGATAGAAGCATTTTCTGCCTCTGACAAGGCAAAGTGAAATAATTTTGTTCCTATCTTTTGTTTGCGATATTCAGGATGGATTGCAATTCCTGTTATTTCTCCCTCATCTGCCGCAACATATACACCGATATAGCCTTTTACCGTATCTGCTTCTTCATATACCAAAAAAATATGCTGCTGATAGGATAACGTTTCCAAAAATGATTGACTGCTCCACGGATTTAAGATACTCAGTCTCTCAATTTCCGCTACACACTCCACATCTTTATTCGTCATATATCTGATCATAGCTATTTCTCCAGACGTTCTCTTTCCGCTTGGGAAAGTCGTAAATACTCCGGATAAAATGCACTTGCATTAACCTGCTTTTCAAAATTCGCCAGTTTCATTCCCAAAGAAGCTACACTTGCCGCTCGCTGTTTATTGGAATGTACAGGTGCAAAAAAATATGCTATTTTACAATTTTCTTTAATATAATCATGAAAAACCGGAACACCGTCTCCCAAAAATATCACAGGTCTTTCCAGTAAATTCACCTTGTCCAGCAATTCTTCTATTTTAATTGCACACTGTGCTAATTTTGTTATTAAGTTCGTCTGCTCAAATTCATAAATACCTGTATATACCTGATTTCTTCTGGCATCCATGATCGGACATACATAGCAGTCTGTTCCTGCCAGATTATATGCCAACGCATCCACTGTCGGCACTCCGATAATCGGCTTATCCAGTGCCAAACCCAATCCCTTTGCTGTAGCCGCCCCGATTCTCAGCCCTGTAAAGGAGCCCGGTCCCATAGCAACCGCAATGGCATCAATAGAAGACAAATCCAAATCAATTGCTGATTTTATCTGATCCAACATAGGAAGCAAAGTCTGCGAATGTGTCTTTTTATAATTTAACGTATATTCCGCAATCAGAGTATCCTCATCTGTCACTGCTACACTGGCCACTAAACCGGAACTGTCTAATGCAAGTATTTTCATGCCACACTCCTATCTAGTTTTTTAATTGTAATTTTTCTATAATCAAAGCCCTTATCCATATCTTTCTCTATTGTAATAGCATGATAGGTCTCCGGCAGAATCTCTTCTATTTTACTTGCCCACTCCACTAAACATATGCCCTTTCCGTAAAAATAATCTTCATAACCGATCTCTTCCATTTCTTCCGGTTCTGCGATTCTATATACATCAAAATGATAAAGAGGTAATCTTCCGTTTTCATAAATCTGCAGAATTGTAAAAGTAGGACTGCTTACTGATTCCCTGATTCCCAATCCTTTTGCAAAACCCTGTGCAAATACTGTTTTTCCTACCCCCAAATCTCCATCTAATGTATAAAATTCTCCGGCTTGCACTTTTTGTCCAAACAGATGTGCAACGGAAAAGGTCTCTTCCGGAGAAAAGGTCTCTATAACCTTAGTCTCTAATATTCGCTTATTCATGATCTATCCCCTTCATTGTAAGTGCGATTCGTTTCTTTTCTAAATCGACACTCAGTATCTTGACTTCTACAATATCTCCGACAGAAATAACTTCCAACGGATGTTTGATAAAATGATTACAGATTTGAGAAATATGAACCAACCCATCCTGATGTACTCCGATATCTACGAATGCCCCGAAATCAATTACATTTCGGACGGTTCCTTTTAAAATCATCCCGGGCTTCAGATCCTCCATATCCATCACATCCGTTCTTAAAATCGGCTTTGGCATATCCGCTCTCGGATCTCTCGCAGGTTTCTCCAATTCTTCTATTATATCCTGCAGTGTTAAAACGCCTATCTGCAAGTCGGAAGCTGCCTGATTGACATCGGAAACCTTATTCCGTATTCCTCTCAGACCTCCTCCGGACAACTCTGCCTTGCTATAACCGAGTCTGTCTAATAAGCGCTCCGCTGCTTCATAGCTCTCCGGATGCACACTTGTAGCATCAAGCGGATTCTCTCCGTCAGATATTCTCAAAAAACCTGCAGATTGCTCAAATGCCTTCGGCCCCAGTTTAGCTACCTTTAACAGTTCTTTTCTATGTCGAAATCTTCCGTTTTCTTCTCGATAGGCCACAATATTTTTTGCTACAGTTTTACTGATTCCGGATACATATTCCAGCAAAGACACAGAAGCGGTATTTAAATCAACACCGACACGATTTACACAGTCTTCCACGACCCCTGTAAGACTCTCACTTAAGCGTTTTTGTTCCATATCATGTTGATATTGTCCGACACCAATGGATTTTGGATCAATTTTTACTAATTCCGCTAACGGATCCTGAATGCGCCGTGCAATCGAAGCTGCACTTCTCTGTCCTACATCAAAATTCGGAAATTCCTCTGTTGCCAGTTTACTTGCAGAGTATACACTTGCACCGGCTTCGTTCACTATAACATAAGAAACCTGTTCGGGAATTTCTTTCAGCAATGATACGATCACCTGTTCCGATTCTCTGGAAGCAGTTCCGTTTCCCAGAGAAATCAAAGAAACCTGATAGGTTGAAATCAATTTCCTTAAAACTTTTTTTGCTTCTTCTATTTTATTTTGAGGTGCTGTCGGGAAAATCACTACCGTATCCAAAACCTTACCGGTTGCATCTACAACTGCGAGCTTACAGCCGGTTCGAAATGCCGGATCCCATCCTAAAACCGTTTTCCCGGAAATTGGAGGTTGCATAAGCAACTGTTCCAGATTTTTCCCAAAAACAGAAATAGCACCTTCCTCCGCTTTCTCTGTTAAACTGTTTCGAATCTCCCGTTCAATTGCCGGAGCGATCAGTCTTTTATAACTGTCCTCTATTGCTTCCTTTAAATAAGATTCCGTAGAGCTGCTATCCTTTCGGATTATTTTTCTGTCTAAATACGATAAAATAGTATCCACAGGGGCTTCTATCTTAATCGATAGAATCTTTTCCTTTTCGCCTCTGTTCAACGCCAGGATCCGATGCCCTGCAAGTTTTGAAATCGGCTCTTCAAAATCATAGTACATTTCATACACAGATTTTACAGATTCCTCTTTTGCTTTTGACACCAACCACCCTTTATCAAATGTTTTTTCACGAATCCAGGTACGATAATCCGCCTGTTCCGAAATTGATTCCGCAATAATATCCAATGCTCCTGCAATCGCCTCCTGAACGGTGGTTACATGCTCTTGATCCACATAAACAGCCGCCTCTTCTTCTATATTGCCTTTTGCCTGCTGTAATCGAATCAGATTTGCCAGTGGCTCCAACCCATTTTCTTTTGCAATCGTTGCACGGGTTCTTCGCTTCGGACGATATGGTCGATATAAATCCTCCACTTCTACCAGTGTCTTTGCTTCTTCTAACTGATATTGTAATTCAGGAGTTAACTTTTCTTGTTTTCGGATACTCTCGATTGCCTGATTCTTCTTTTCTTCAAGTCCTCGCAAATACTGCAGCCTTTCAAATAAATTACGTAAAATCTCATCATTTAATGCACCGGTTGCCTCTTTACGATATCTGGAAATAAACGGTATGGTATTTCCATCGTCAATCAACTGCACTGCTGCCTCTACCTGTTTTTTTCTGATAGAAAGTTCTTCTGCTAAAATTTGTATGATATCCATAAAACAATACTGCTCCTTTAATTGTCAATTTTTAAGTACTCTATATCATAGCATTATTTTATATTTCATTCAATTTCCGAAATACAGTAGCGATATCCCCTTTCTTATGTTACTATTTTTTAATATGCAATCTTTAAAGGAGGTCTTATGAAAACAGAACAATCATTTGCAACAGCTTCTCAAATTCTCGGAATCATCGGTGTTGCCACCTTTTACTTCGGTATCACACCACTGATCTGCGGTTCATTAGCTGTTATATTTGCACTGCTCTCAAGAGATGAGCATCAGATAATGTCGAAAAAAGCAAAGACCGGTTTAATCTTAGGTGTTATCGGACTTATTATCGGCTGTATCATCTTTATCGCCGCTATCACTATTATTTATAATCGTTTCGGTAGCTTTTCATCTTATTATATGCAATTTTATAATAACTATAATACTTTAGGAGGTTTTATCTATGCTGGATAAGTTCAGAACCTTAAAAACAACTGCAAGAATTCACTTACGAGACAGCTATACTCCCATGGTACTGAGTATATTTTTATCCTCAATCATCCTGTATCTGATCTCACTTCCATTTGCAAATCCATTTTCATACGCTGCATTAAGAAACCTTTCCTCTTCAGAAAATTACCTGCCCGGACCAATGTCACTGTTTATTGCATTTTTAGGTAATATTTTAGTATCGCTACTGAGTTTTGTGGTATCCTGTGGAATTTTATATATGAATTTAAAACGGACAAAAGAAGAAAAAGTGGAGATTAAGCATCTATTTTATCCGTTTCAGCATCGTCCTGATCAATATATTGTTATTTATCTCCTGATGATTGCTGCTTCAATTGTTTGCTGTATTCCGGGATGTATTGCATTTGTCTTTTCTATTGCAAATAACACTCTTCCCGTCATTAGCATTCTATTGTTCCTTATCGGTGCGATTATATCTGTCTATATTTTTCTTCGTTGGGAAATGGCACCTTTTCTGTTACTGGAATCCGACGGATCTGTTAGTGCGATCCATGCCTTGAGAAAAAGTTTTCAGATCACAGACGGACAGGTATTATCCCTATTCCTGTTGCATCTGTCTTTTATCGGTTACTACATACTGATTCTTTTTTCTTTCGGAATTGCGGCATTTTGGGTCGCTCCGTATATAAGTCAGACAATTACAGAGTTTTATCTTTCTATAAAAGCATAAAAAAGGGTTCTACACTTTACCTTGGAGTAAGGTGCAGAACCCTTTTTTCTTAATCTTCTATAAAACGATCGTGCACTGCACGTGTTGCCTTCTCTACATCTTCTTCATCGATCAATACCGTAACCCGGATCTCAGATGTTCCGATCATTCGAATATTCACTCCGATGTTGTACAATGCCTCGAACATACCTGCTGCCACACCTGCATGCGTCTGCATTCCCGCTCCAACAATAGAAAGCTTTGCAACTGTTGTATCTGCCTCAATTTTATGTGCATTTAATCTGGAGTTGTTTGCTTCCAGCACTCGAATAGCCTCTTCTGCCTGATCTCTGGAAACAGTAAAGGAAATATCCTTTGTTCCGTCTCTTCCAATCGACTGCAGAATAATATCGACATTAATATTTTCTTTTGCTAACAGATCAAATAATTTAAATGCCATTCCGGGCTGATCCGGAATTCCTATCACTGCAATTCTTGCAGCATTTTTATCTACAGCTACCCCACTAACCAGCATTCCTTCCATTGAAACAACCTCCTTAACAATAGTTCCCTCTTCGCGATTTAAACTAGAACGAACCACTAACTGAACACCATACTTCTTTGCAAGCTCAACAGAACGATTATGAAGCACTTTCGCTCCGAGCGTTGCCATCTCCAACATCTCATCATATGTGATCTCAGGTAACTTCTTTGCATGTGGCACAATACGGGGATCTACCGTATATACACCCTCCACATCTGTAAAAATCTCACATGCATCTGCGTGCAGTGCCGCTGCCAGTGCCACTGCTGTCGTATCAGATCCACCTCTTCCGAGAGTAGTAATATCATCATGCTTATTCACACCTTGAAAACCGGTAATAATTACAATCTTTCTCTGCTCCAACTCATTGCGAATACGATCTGTGTCAATCCGTTTAAACTTTGCATTGCCATAAACACTTGTTGTATGCATAATTACCTGAAATGCATTTAAGGAAACAGCAGGAACTCCTAACGATTGCATCGCCATTGCCATAAGAGAAACCGATATCTGCTCTCCCGTCGCCAGAAGCATATCCATTTCTCTCTTAGATGCCTTTGGATTAATATCCCTTGCCTTTTCAATAAGACCGTCTGTTGTCTTTCCCATAGCAGACAGTACCACTACCACATCATTACCGGCCTGGTAATCCTCTATACAGCGCTTTGCAACATTAAAAATTCTTTCCTTATCAGCAACTGAGCTGCCTCCAAACTTTTTGACTATTAACATAAAATCCTCCCTACTATCAGGCTTTCTCAAATAAATGCTGTAACATCTCATGTCCATAGGCTACAAAATTGCCACTCGAAGCAGCTTCAGCCTCATTGTATTTCCAATTATGCACGGACTGCTCTGTGCTGTCAAATAGTAAATACGGAACACTGTCGGATGTATGTGTTCGAATAGATATCGGAGTCGGATGATCCGGCAAAATCAGCATCCTGTAATCTTCTTTTGCGTTTTCCATTCCGTTACATATAACGGAAATCAGTCTGGAATCCAGATACTCAATCGCTTTTATCTTTCGTTCTGCACTTCCCTGATGTCCCATCTCATCAGGTGCTTCCACATGGACATAAACAAAATCATAACCCTCTTTTGTCAGTACGTCCACTGCTGCCTGTGCTTTTCCCTCATAATTTGTTTCTAAGCCTCCGGTTGCTCCTTCTACTTCAATAACCTTCATCTGAGAACCTACTGCGATTCCCTTTAAAAGATCTACTGCAGAAATCATGGCTCCCTTTTTCTTATTTCTTGAAGAAAAGGAATCAAGACTCGGTTTCGTTCCGGCTCCCCAGAACCAGCATGAATTAGCCGGATTCAACCCTTGTTTCTTTCGTTCTATATTCAGGGGATGATTCTTTAAGATATCGTAGCTGCGCTTCATCATCTCTTTTAATACTTTTTCTTGTGGCAGATAATGACCGATCGTCTGTCCTAAAATATCATGTGGTGGAGTAAGATCTACCACACTTCCCTTTTCCCAGATCAGTAAATGACGATAGCTGGTTCCGACGTGATATCGAAACAATTCTGTCTCCAGTTCTTTTCGAACTGCATCTAATAACACGGCAGCATCCCTTGTGCTGATCTCTCCGGAACTGTGATCCAGAATCTTCTTTTCCTCGTACAGTTCTTCCTCCTCTGACAAGGTAACCAAATTACAGCGAATAGCAATATCTGTTTCTTTCATAGGAATTCCGATACTAAGAGCTTCCAGCGGTGACCGGCCACTGTAATAAATCTTGGGATCATATCCCAATACCGACAGATTTGCGGTATCACTTCCGGGACTCATTCCGTCCGGAACTGTATGAACCATTCCGATTTCAGACACATGAGCCAACTCATCCATTTTGGGTGTATCGGCACATTCCAACGGTGTCCTGTTTCCGAGTTCCTCTATTGGCAAATCCGCCATTCCGTCTCCAAGCACAATTATATATTTCATGGTATCTCCTTTTGTAACACTCTATCTATTCCATACGAATAACACTCAACACTTCCGGTATCAAATCTATTGCGGATTCAAATGCAAATCCGTCCATTTTCTCCGTGATAAATGCACATTCCTTTTCGATTCCCGCATCAATAAACTCCACATCTGAAAATACCTCTTTTATCTTATCCTGATCCGCTCTTGTCCGAATAAAATAGGAAAAGGACAATGTTCGATAATCCTCCATAACCATTTTCTCATCCGACCATACATAAGGGATGTTGTCATGCAAATGCTTTGCACAGTCGATCACATCTGACACTACAGCACTGGCAGTCGGAAGAGAACCGGCTCCCTGCCCGTAAAACATAGCCGGTCCGAGCATATTACCCTCTACATATATAGCATTAAATACCTCATTTACGCTGTAAAGCGGATGAGATTCATTCAATAAAAACGGTGCAACCAATGCGCAATAGCTTTCTCCGATTCGTCTGCTTGTTCCCAGAAGCTTGATTCGTCTTCCCATTGCATTTGCATATTTTATATCTGTTGCAGAGATTTTCGTAATTCCTTCTGTATGAATCTGTTCAAATTCCACCATCTTTTCACACACTAAAGAAGTTAAGATGGCAATCTTTCTTCCTGCATCGTGACCTTCGATATCCGCTGTCGGATCTGCTTCTGCAAATCCCTTTTCCTGAGCATCTTTTAATACGTCATCAAATTCTAATCCCTCTGTACTCATCTTGGACATCATATAGTTGGTAGTTCCATTTAAAATACCTGTAATTTCTTCAATGGTATCCGAAGTAAGAGAAGTATTAATCGGTCTGATGATAGGAATTCCTCCTCCTACACTGGCTTCAAACAAAAAGTTTACAGAATGTTCTCTTGCCATCGTGATAAGCTCCGGACCGTGAACTGCCACCAAAGCCTTATTAGATGTTACAAAGTGCTTCCCAGCGGATAATGTCTGCTTTGCAAAGGTATAGGCAGGCTCAACTCCTCCCATTGCCTCTACCACAATATCTACCTCCGGGTCTGAAACGATTACGGAAAAATCCGACACCACAGGGATATCAAGACCTTCAAAACTCCTGAGATCTAAAATATAAGCCACCTCAATCTTATCTCCCGTTCTCTTTGCAATCCCGTTCTGATTTTCTTTCAAAACCTGTGCAACACCCGTTCCGATTGTTCCATAACCTAAAATTGCAACCTTTATCATGCTCTACTCCCTTGCTAATATCTTTAAATAATGAATTCCTTCATGTGCTTCAATTGTCTCTACTACATCAGAAACATTATCTGTTTCCTCTGTCACCTCAATACTGATCGTAACGGAGGCAATCCCATTTACCGGTATACTTTGATGAATTGTCAATATGTTTGCCCTGGAAGCAGCTACAATCTGCATAATGTCAGCCAATAGTCCCGGTCTGTCCTCTACCTGTATCACCATAGTAATGGTTCTTCCCTTTGCATTGTCATGAAACGGAAAAATATCATCTTTGTACTTATAAAAAGAACTTCTGCTGATTCCCGCCATTTCCGTAGCGTCCTGAATAGAAGAAGCCTTTCCCGAATCTAATAGTTGCTTCGCCAAAACCACCTTTAACAGTACCTCCGGTACTGCTTTTTTCTTTAAAACAAAATAATTTACTTCCCCTTTCACATGCCACCTCCATTGTTTTTCTACGAGAAACACTTGTACATGCAGTGGAGATATTTTAACATGTCCCTACCAGATGTGCAACTGTTTTTCCAGTAAATACATGTATCTATTTTCGTACAATACAAAAGGAGAGAGTTTGTACTCTCCCCTTCCAATTATTTTTCCAGTGCACGCCATTTTAAGTATGCATTAATATATAGATCGATGTCTCCGTCCAATACCTTATCGGCATTGCCGGACTCGGCATTTGTCCGATGATCTTTTACCATAGTATACGGCTGCAACACATAGGAACGAATCTGATTCCCCCAACCGATCTCTGTCACATCTCCACGAACTTCTGCCGCCTTTTTTGCATTCTCCTCCTGCTTCAGCAAAAACAGCTTTGCTTTCAGCATCTGCATTGCTTTATCTTTATTCATATGCTGAGAACGTTCATTTTGGCACTGCACCACAATACCTGTCGGTAAATGAGTAATACGGATAGCTGAAGAAGTTTTATTGATATGCTGTCCTCCTGCTCCGCTGGAGCGATAGGTGTCGATTCTCAGATCATCTTCATTAATCTCTATTTCAATATCCTCTTCCATATCAGGCATCACATCACAAGATGCAAAAGAGGTCTGACGTTTCCCTGCAGCATTAAACGGGGAAATCCGTACCAAGCGGTGTACCCCACTCTCTGATTTCAGATATCCGTAAGCATTCTGTCCTCGAACTTCAAATGTAACGGACTTTATTCCCGCCTCTTCTCCATCCAATATATCCAACACTTCCATAGAAAAACCCTTCGTCTCTACCCAGCGGCTGTACATCCGATATAGCATACTGCACCAATCACAAGACTCGGTGCCTCCCGCTCCGGCATGCAGAGTAACGATTGCATTGTCTTTATCGTATTCCTCAGACAACAATGTTTTTAATCGAACCTGTTCGAGCAATGAATCCAACTCCGAAAGATCATCTTCAATCTCCGGCAAAAGAGATGCATCATTTTCTTCATATGCCATCTCAATCAAAATCTCAATTTCTTCTGCCAGAGATTCCATATGACGGTAGTCCTCGGTGTCCTGTTTTAAGCTGTTGAGTTCCTGCATCATTTCTTTTGACTTTTCCGGATAATTCCAAAAATCAGGTTCTTCCATTTTTCTTTCTAACTCTGTGATCCTGTTTGCTTTTCCTGCCAGGTCAAAGTGAATCCCTTACTTCCTCAAGTGGACTCTTATAACTGTTTAATACTGTTTTATAACGGTCTAATTCAACCACCTAATCACCTCTATTCTTTTAATAAAATATTTTATAATTCTTCTTAGTTCTTTGGAATAACCACATGTTTATTCTGTTAATTCATGTCCGTTTGCTTTGATACAATCAATAATCTGATCTACATACTTTTCACAAAGCTTCTCTGTTTCTGCTTCCACCATTACACGAATCAGTTCTTCCGTTCCGCTTTCTCTTACCAATACTCTTCCGGTGTCTCCCAGTTCTTTTGAGACATTTTCCACCATTGCCTGTACCGCCGGATCCTGCTGTGCTTTCGGTTTACTCTTCACCTTAATGTTTTTTAAAACCTGCGGATAAATATTGACCGGTGCAACCAATTTACTTAATGGCATTTTTCTGGAAAGCATTACCTGCATGATTTTCATGGACGTTAAAATACCGTCTCCTGTTGTCGCATATTTACTGAAGATAATATGTCCACTTTGCTCACCGCCCAGAACATGTCCGTTTTTTTGCATATTCTCGTAGACGTACTTATCTCCTACATTGGTTTTTTCATACGAGATACCCACCTCGTCGAATGCTTTATAGAGACCGAAATTGGACATAATAGTCGTAACCACAGTATTATTTACCAATTTCCCCCGTTCCTTCATATATTTTCCGTAAATATACAGGATCAGGTCACCGTCTATTACCGTACCGTTCTCGTCTACTGCAATACAACGATCCGCGTCACCGTCAAACGCAAATCCCACATCAAGATGATTTTCCAATACAAATTTCTGTAAGTATTCAATGTGAGTAGATCCTGCTTTATTATTAATATTGGTTCCATCCGGTTCCGCATTTATTACATATGTTTTTGCACCTAATGCATCAAATACATTTTTTGCGATCTGCCATGCAGATCCATTGGCACAATCCAATCCCACCCGAACATCTTTATAAGAATAGGGTGCCAGAGAAATCAGATAACCGACATAACGATTCCTTCCTGCAGCATAATCAACGGTTCGTCCGATCTGCTCCCGAACTGCATAAGGGATTTCCTTTGTTTCCCTGTCATACACGGTTACTTTCCCGTCAATGTAATCTTCAATATATCCGATGGTTGTCTCATCCATCTTTTCTCCATAGCTGTTCAGCAATTTGATTCCATTGTCATAATATGGATTGTGACTTGCCGAGATCATGATTCCGCAATCAAAATCCTCTGTTCTGACTACAAAAGATACAGAAGGTGTCGTTGTAACATGAAGCAAATATGCATCTGATCCGGAGGCGGTAATTCCGGCTGCCAACGCAAATTCCAGCATATAACTGGAACGTCTTGTATCTTTTCCGATTACCACTTTACCCAGACCGTTTTTAAACTCCCGGTAATACCAACCCAAAAAACGTCCGACTCTAAATGCCTGCTCTGCCGTCAGTGTTTTATTTGCCTCTCCGCGAAATCCATCTGTTCCAAAATATTTTCCCATAAGGATGCTCCTTTTTTATTCCATAAACTCCCGGTATTCTGCAATCACAGTCTCAGGATCTCCGATCTTTTTAATATTTCCTTCATGAATCCATAGGATTTTTGTACACAAATCCTGAAGCGAACTCAAAGAATGAGATACCATAACTACGGTACGATCCTTATTTGAGATCAAACTTTTTACTTTTCCATAGCTCTTTTTCTTAAATCTCTCATCCCCAACACTCAATACCTCATCAATCAGAATGATATCCGTCTCTAATACTGCAGTAATGGAAAATGCCAGTTTGGAATACATACCGCTGGAATAAGTCTTAACCGGCTGATCTATAAAATCTCCCAGTTCAGAAAACTCAATAATCTCCTGTGTCTTTTGTTCAATCATATCCTGAGAAAAACCTAAAAGCATTCCAGAAAGAAATATATTTTCTCTTCCCGACATTTCTTTTTGAAATCCCACACCAATCGATAACAGTGATATATCATGACCATGAACATCTACACTTCCCTCATCCGGACTGAAAATGCCCGCCAAAGTTTTCAGCAATGTAGATTTTCCACTTCCGTTCTTTCCGATAATTCCAAGAATCTCACCTTTTTCCAGCTCAAAGGAAATCCCGTGGATTGCTTCAAATACCTTAGAGCCTCCATTCTTATTTTTCTTAAAGCTTAAGAACTGCTTTTTTATAGAATAATTACTCAATCGTCTGTAACGAATCACTAAATCTTTCACTGTAATTGCAATTTCTGTCATACTAAATCCTCTTTATTATTTTCTACAAAAAAAATGGAATGACCTATCCGCTCTTCTTCCGACGGCAGCACCATATAATCTCCATATACATGTGATAAATACTCTTGATAATGAGCCGGTACAGATATCACAATGTCCTCAAACGGCAATTTATCCGGTTCTCCGAACACCTCTCTGGGAACAAACTCCCGAATACCGTACACTCCGTATGTATTTCCGAGTACCGGTGCCGTATCATAACAATATGCCTTACACATCTTCTCTAATTTTTGATATTCCTTATATGGATTCCATATCCGAAACACTCCGGTCATCAAAGCAAAACGAATCAGTATTCTCTGTTTTCTGCTACGTCTCTTGGACACTCCCATACATCGATCTGTCAAAGAAAAAGATATTTTTTGTTTTTGCCTTTTTATCCCTGCGGAGAAACGTTGCAATTCTGCAGAATCTCCGGGAGCTCCATCCAAAGGCATAATATCGATCCATGCCGGTATCTTTCGTTTTTCAATCCCATTCCTGCTATAATACTCTCGATATAGAAGTACTTTCGGATTCTCAATCTTAACCATATAAGTCTGATACCCGTCCTCATGAAAGGCAATCGTTCTCCTGCGGTAAGGTAAAAACTCTTCCTGAGGCAACATGAGAAATTTCTCATAATCTCCTCTCGGCATTACGACATCGAGATCATCATCCCACGGAATAAATCCTTTATGACGTACTGCTCCCAACAAAGTTCCTCCTACTGCATAATAAGTAAGATGATGCTTTTCACACAAGCAGATAAAATGATGCAACATCTCTAAATTAATCTGTTGTAATTGTTCTATATTATTCATTATCTTCCAAATATTCTATTTTTGTAATCGTATGCTTGTCCTTATCTATATCCGACGGTACGGCATGATAATCTCCGTAAAAGTTGGTCAGATAGACATCATACTCCGATGGTCCGCGTAGCTGAATATCCTCAAATTGATATAACACACCTTCTCCGAACCACTTACGCGGCAATAATTCCTTTTTTACATAGGCTCCGAAAAAATTCATTACATAAAGAGAATGATCATACTGATAACTGCGAAGTTTTTGATCAATTCGATTTAATATACCCTTTGTATTTTGTCTGCGTCCTATCTTGAAAACTTGTCCGAATTTGATGATAGCCCTTTGATAAAACGGACGCCCCGGACGCATTAGATTTACCATCTTTTCAAAACAGGAAAAATGATATTTTACACGTACCGCACATAAACTGTAAAACTGCAACCACCTTTTTATCGGCTGATTCGAAGATCCGTCTAATGGAAATATATCTACCCATGCATTCTCAATCAATGTCTCACTGTTTGAATCATTGTATATCCGAACATTCTTATCCACCAGTCGACTGAAATAACGAAGATACTCTTTATCTTTTCTGTAATTCAGTAATTGAAAGTGAGGCGGTAATTCACTGCCTGCAATTTGTAAAAAACGTATATAATCCGGTCTCGGCATTCCGATATCCACATCGTCATCCCATGGAATAAACCCTTTATGACGGATTGCTCCAAGCATGGTTCCTCCAATCATAAAATAGCGCAGATCGTGCTTTTCACAAATCTCGGAAAATCGCTTTAAAATTTCGAGCTCACATAGCTGTAACTGTCTCAGCTCAGAATTATCCAATTTACTGTATGCCATCTGTTACTCCTTTTTCTTTTTATGAGCTTTATTAAATGCCTTCCACAATTTCTCTGTATTAGAGGTTGGTTTCGGCTTCTTGTGACGTTTTACTATTGTTTTGTCAAACTCGCCTATTTTTTTTGCCGGAGAACCTCCTACAATTGTATTTTCCGGTACATCCTTTGTTACAACCGCTCCGGCTCCAATCATAGCATTCGGACCGATCTTCACTCCCGGAAGTATAATTACATCCGCTCCGATAAAAACATTATCCATTACTTCGATACAACCGTATTTCTTATTGTGATGCTGATGATACATCCCCTTTAAAATGATATCCATTCTGTCATGTGTAATAAAGCGCACATTAGTCGCAATCGAAATATTGCTATGAAGTTTGATCAGTTTCGGTTCTGACGGGAAAATACGGGAATAATAATATACGTTTTCTCCTATTTCCTGCAAAATATCTTTTTTTCGAAGATAATTGCTTCTGGCAAATCCATCTTTCAGCAGATAAAATCTCATTTTTTTTATAAATAAGCAATATCTTTTCCATAGGCTCTTTTTCTTTGCCATCTATTTCACCACTCGGTTTAATGCACTGAAGAATGCCCTCATTGTTGCTTTTGTAATATTGGAACTGTCACCTACACCAAATGTTTCTTTTCCGGTTCTGTTGTTTCGAATCTGAATATAAGAAGCGGCTCTTGCGTGAGAACCCTCTTCCATTGCATGCTCACTGTAGTCCATGATTCGAACATCAATATCTGCAACGCTTAACACAGCAGATTTTACAGCATCTAACGGTCCGTTCCCTTCCGCTTCTACCACATGTTCTGTTCCCTGATAATTAAAAGTCAGTGTTACATTCGTGATATCATCGGTGTCTTCTACACTGACTTTTTTGAATTCAAACGGCATTGTCAGACCGATATACATCTTTTTAAAAGTTTCAAAAATCAGATCAGGGCTGATTTCTCCCCCTTGCTTTTCTGAAATAGCCTGAATTACATCAGCAAACTCTTTTTGCATATTCTTCGGAATCTTATACCCGAACAGTGATTCCATAACAAATGCAATTCCGCCCTTTCCGGATTGACTGTTGATACGAACTACAGGTTCATACTCACGTCCTATATCTGCCGGATCAATCGGAAGATACGGTACTTCCCAAATTTCGGATCGACGTCTCTCCAGCTCATGCATCCCTTTATTAATCGCATCCTGGTGAGATCCGGAGAATGCGGTAAATACTAATTTTCCGGCATACGGATGACGCATATCTATATCCATTTTACATACACGTTCATATACATCGATAATTTCCTGAATATTCTCAATATGAAGTTTCGGATCCACTCCCTGTGAAAACATATTATATGCAACTGCAAGCATATCTACATTTCCGGTTCTCTCTCCATTTCCGAATAAGGTACCTTCCACACGATCTGCACCCGCCAATAATGCCAACTCTGTCGCCGCAATCCCACAGCCTCTGTCATTATGAGGATGAATACTCAAAATAACACTTTCGCGATCTTTAAAATGCTTTGACATCCATTCGATCTGATCCGCATAAACATTTGGAGTAGTTTGCTCCACCGTATTCGGAAGATTGAAAATGATCTTTTCTCCCTCAGGAGCATTCCACTCTTCCTGAACAGCAGTACAGATATCTAAAGAAAATTCCACTTCTGTTCCGGAAAAACTTTCCGGAGAATACTCTAACTGAATATGACCCGGAAACTTCTCAGCCTTTTCCTTTACCATTCTGGTTCCTTCGATTGCGATCTGTTTTATCTCCTCTTTATCCATGTGAAATACCACATCCCGCTGCAGGACTGAAGTAGAATTATAAATATGGACAATTACATTTTTGATTCCCTGAATCGCTTCGAACGTACGATCAATCAGGTGCGGACGACACTGTGTCAACACCTGTACGGAAACGTCGTCCGGAATCAGATCCCGTTTTACCAGTTCCCGAAGAAAATCGTATTCGATCTGAGATGCTGCCGGAAAACCGATTTCTATTTCTTTATAACCCAATTTCAACAATAAGCGAAACAGTTCCAGTTTCTCCTCTACGTTCATCGGCTCGATCAGTGCCTGATTTCCGTCTCTTAAATCCACACTGCACCAGATAGGCGCTTTCTCGATCTGACGATTCGGCCACTCTCTGTCCGGCATATTGATTACCGGTTGTCTTTTGTACCTCTTATAATTCAACATAAATTTCCTCTTTCTATTAGTTACTCTCCTAATCCGCTCTCTATTACAGACGCTACTGTTTCAAACGCCTCCTGCTCGTCTTCACCTTCACAGATTAATGTAATTTCATCTCCGCATTTGATCCTTGCCGCCAGAACACTCAATAAACTCTTTGCATTGGTACTGGTGGTATCATGCGAAAAAGTAACACTGGACTTAAAATTCATAGCCGTATTACATAAAACCCCGGCCGGACGTACATGTAGTCCCGTCGGATTTTTTATGATTATTTTCTTTGATAACATAAAGTCCTCCCTTTGTAACTGCTCAGTAACTACTCATTTTCTATCGAAATCTTTACAGTAATATTAGCATTTTCAGTATCTACTAACGATACTCCCTTCGGCAGATAATTCGGCAGATAAACAGAACTGGTAAAATCGGCTTTTCGACCGCTGACCGAAATATTATCAATTGTGATTTCCTGTAAATCCTGCAGTTTATCGGTATCACCGACCACGCTGACGGAGCTGACTGCTCCCTTTACCTTGGAAACAACATATCCGCTCGCAGGAGAACCTGTCGTCTTATACAAAACCTTAACCGTTTTCGTTGTCTGTAGACTTACCTTGATCATCGCCGATTCCTTACTCAATGTCAGTTCATCTGAAGTAATCAGAGAACCGTTTTTATCCAATAAATTAATCTGATTGGTTTTCTTATCGCTGGACTGCATTCCTGATAAGTCAATATTGACCGATGCAGACTGCACTTTTTCTATAACGGATTTCGGTCCTTTTACTGTCACCGTTTTCGGGTCGGTTGTGATCTTCGCCACTTCTGTTCCGCTTGCCGGTGTCCCGATGGAGTTTACCTCAATGTCAAATGTCTTGCTTTCGATTTTTTCTACTTTGATATCCAAATCCTGATTTGGCCGTTTAATTGTAATCTTATTGCCATAGGCTTTTGCTCTGATATGTACCGGAACCTCGGTTTCATCTGCATTTACCTTTGACAGATCCGCCAGAGCGGTAAAATCACCCTCTGTCAGATTTTCAATCACGGAACGCTTTGCCAAAACAGCAAAGGAAACACTCGCACTGCCGTGAATAAAACGGAACGTTTTATTTTTCTTTTTAAAATAATCCGCATTTGTTACAGTGACCGGAACCGTATAGACTTTACGGTACTCCGGATCCTCCACATTTACTACAATAAGCCATAAAACAATTGCCAATATTAACGCCAGCAGTTTGAAGACAATATTACGGACCAAAATATTTTTAATTTTTTTCATTCCGTCTCAGCCTCCATTTTTTCTTCTTTTCTTTCTGCGTCAACTGTGCGACTGTTCGCAGCTGTTCTTTCAGATCATCCTGTGTCAGATTCCGATATAATACACCGGACTGTGCCATTGAGATTGCTCCGGTTTCCTCTGAAACCACCAGAATAACCGCATCACTCACTTCGCTGAGACCGACTGCTGCCCGATGCCTTGTCCCCAAATCTTTACTCAGGATTCTGCTGTCCGATAACGGCAGATAGCAGGTCGCCGCTAATACACGGTCTCCCCGCATAATCACCGCTCCGTCATGCAACGGTGTATTGTGTTCAAATATATTAATCAAAAGCTGACTGGAAACTGCCGCATCTACATTAATACCGGTTCGAATATATTCCGCCAACAGAATATCTCTCTCCAACGCAATAATAGCTCCTGTTTTTACTTTACTCATCTCCACACAGGCCTTTACCAGCTCATTTACTGTTTTTTCACTGAAACGCTCTTCCGGATTGGATTTCTGAAAATCAAATTTAAATAAAACTGTCAGCAATCTTTGATTTCCCAATCGTTCCAATGCACGCCTCAGTTCCGGCTGAAAGATTACCACCAATGCGATCACCGCAAAATTCAACACCTTTGCCGATAGCCATAAAATAGTGGTCATTTGAAAAAAAGCTGCTATTACCAGAAAAACCAGAACCACCAGTAAACCCTTAAACAGCGCCCATGCCCTTGTACTTCTCACCCATAAGATCAGATAGTACAGTAAAACAGCTATGATAACAATCTCTACAATATCAATTACATTGATATTAGGGACGTGAAGCCAATACATATATTTATCTACAAATGCATTAAAGGAAGCAATAAATGCCCTCATCTACGTTACTCCTTTTGTTTTTTTTCCTTGGCCTTTTCAAAATCCAATTCCGGAATTTTGTCCCAGTCAAATTCTTCTTCCGGTTCTTCCTTTTTCTCTTCCTTGGGATTGATCGTTGTAACCTGCATATTCTGTGCAGCAACGGAAATCTTCGGAACCGCTTTTACATAATAACAATATTCATCATCTTCAAACACCAGTTTCTCGGCACGACTGTAATCCAAACTCAATATCATAACCGACAATAGAAAACAGATTCCCATTGAGATCAAGCATCCGATTACAACGACTGCAAAACTGGTGGTACTTCCCAACCAAATCTTTCCTCCGCCGATAATGAGCATCTGTATCAGACCACCTACCACCACTGCCACTCCCTGACAATGATTAATCCCGCTTCTTCGAATCACATATACCATGATTGAACTCACTACAAATGCTATGATATAGATATACATTTCTACATTTGTAAGAATCTGAGATACAATCAACGTAATAACGGAAACATGAGATCCTTCACTTGCAACCAATGTAAATAAAGCTTTATTTTCATTTACATTACGAATCAGAAAATACACTACCG
The DNA here is from genome assembly GCA_947253885.1 of uncultured Clostridium sp. GTDB lineage: Bacteria > Bacillota > Clostridia > Lachnospirales > Lachnospiraceae > SY8519. The sequence goes on along the minus strand of CAMYAO010000013.1, from coordinate 36,183 downwards.
AACCGATCAAAACGGAAATAATGTTTTGAGGTTCTTCCATCAGACCGACCGTTGTCGGCATAATAAACGGAATCTGAAACGTACTGAAAATTCCTGTCAGCATCGTATAGATTCCTTTTCCCGATGCAAAACGGTAATATACAAAATAAAAGATAATAAACAAAATAAATGTCAATGCTGCCAATTCAATCGAAACGGAATAAAAATTTAACAAAATCAGAATTGCCCCTACAAATACCATCACACCTGACGGTAAAAATGCACACACCAGGGCAAACAATGCGATAATCGCAGGATTATCCAAGCCTTCCATTCCGTTAATTCGATTATTGATCAGAGAAAAAGAAACAAATGCGATTACAAACTGTACCCCTGCTTTTACAAAAGCCTCGTATTTACTGATAAAGGTAAAGAGCTGCTCTTTAAACTTAAGTAACTGAACCATCTTCTCCTGCCTTTCTCTCATTTGCCTCTATTTCTTTTTGATAGGATTCCAAGCTTTGCAGCTTTTGTAAATATGATTCACGATATGCAACCGCCTTTTTATAACGTCGCCTTGCAATTACAAATGAAATCCCCAAATATAAAATCAAAAAGATACTGAATGCAATAATACTTCTTTTTATCAATTCTCCGACACCGTTGGATTTTACAATCGTATTCAACTGATTCCATCTGACTGCAATCCACAATACTTCTATTCCCGCAAAACAGCATACACCCGCTGTAATTGACAGAATCAATTGATTGGTAATAAAATCCGCATGCCGATACTTGGCTATATTCAATTTCGACTCATTCTCTCCGGACTCCATTAAAGATAATTTGATCATCTTAGAGACTTTTTCTTTATTGATCATATTGACTCCTAATCTATGCAAATACGCTGATTGCCGTACGGTATATTATATCATACAACGAAATCTTTCGAAAGTACCGTGCTTTCTAACCGGAAACGGCACAAGCCAGCATGTAAACAGCTTTTGCTCCTCCATACTGAAGCACATGAACTGCACTGTTTACTGTACTTCCGGTAGTATAGATGTCGTCTACTAATAAAATCCGTTCTTCTTCCGAAACAGTTCTCGTAATACAGAATGCATGCTGCATAACCTTCTTTCTCTCTGCTTTGGAAAGTCCTTTTAGAGGAGCCGTATTTTTAACTCTGATGAGCAATCCTGCTTCTACCGGTATATGAAGTGTCTTTCCTATGACAACTGCCAACAGTTCGGATTGATTATATCCTCTCCGCCGCTTTTTCTTCTTGCTTAGAGGAATGGGAACAATTACCGTGATCTTATTCTTAAGAATCCAGTCTCCCAAACACTCTGTCATCAGTGATCCCAAAGCCGGTGCCAGCCATCTCTCATTTCGATATTTCAATCGATACAATATCGCTTTTATCTCACCTGTATATACAAAAGCAGCTCTTCCTTCCAAAAACAAAGGGAATTTCTTTTGACATTCCAAACAAAATTCCTGTTGTTCATTCTCCAACTTACGTCCGCATTTCATACAATAATGATTTCCTATATAGGGTAACAGATCTTTACATAACGGACAAAAATAAGATGTATCCGATCTTACCAATTTATTACAAACCGGACAAACTCTCGGAAATAACAATTCTAATATTTTTCTGTCTAACAAGGACTTCCTTTCCTCAAAAAACAGATCACAATTCCATCTGCTCTCTCAACCGATCGCACAAAGAAGTATTTCTCGTCTGACTGCGATGATTGCGAATCATTTCATTAAAAACCCCTTCATCTCCTACAATGGTTACACATTTCTTTGCTCGCGTAACGGCAGTATAAAGCACATTGCGGTTCATCAGCATCCGAGGTCCCGGTAAAATCGGCATAATAACTGCCGGATACTCACTGCCCTGCGACTTATGTGCCGTGATAGCATACGCCAATTCCAGTTCTTCAAACTGACTTTTTTCATATACTGCTTTTCGGTTATCATCAAACAGAACTTCAATCGTATGGTCGGATGAGTTGATAGCTGAGATAACCCCCATATCTCCGTTAAAAACTCCTTCTCCGGTTTCAATCGGAATGCCATATTTACCGCATATTTCCCACGGCAGCTTATAATTGTTCTTGACTGCCATGATTTTATCCCCTTCTCGAAATAAAACAGACTGACATACCACTTCTTTTTTTGCTTTATCTTTTGGATTCAGATATTCCTGTAAAATAGTATTTAAGCGTTCTACACCCACTTCTCCCAATCTTGAGGGTGTGACTACCTGAATATCAAAAGGCTCTGCATTTACGTAGTTCGGCAACTTATCCCTGATCAACTGAATACAAACTGAAATAACCCGATTACTGTCATATCGTTTCAAAAAGAAAAAATCCTTACTTTTATTTGTAAGGGAGATAAGTTCTCCTTTATTGATTCTGTGGGCATTCATTATAATATCTGAATCCATAGCCTGCCTGAATATTTTTTTCAATTCAATCACGCTGCAGACCTCCGACTGTATAATATCCGACAACACACTTCCGGGTCCCACACTTGGCAACTGATTGATATCTCCCACCAAAATCAATCTGGTTCCGAATACAATTGCTTTTAAAAGTGCATACATAAGTGTAATGTCGACCATGGATGTTTCATCAATAATAATAACATCATAAGAAAGCGGATTTTGCTCATTTCTCTCAAACCCGTTTGTATCCTCCCCACCATTTACTTCCAACAAACGATGAATCGTTCTTGCTTCCATTCCGGTCGCTTCACTCATACGCTTTGCCGCACGTCCGGTCGGTGCCGCAAGCGCAATATCCATTCCCTCTTTTTCAAAATATCGGATAATAGTATTGATTGTTGTTGTTTTACCGGTTCCGGGTCCCCCTGTAATAACCGTCAATCCGTTTCTTGCAGAAATCTTAACTGCCTGTACCTGTAATTCATCCAATTGAATCCCTGTCTCGGATTCAATCTGGCGGATTCTTGCTTCCAGCTCTATTTCCGGAATATCGTACTGGTCATTTAATTGTGCCAACCGAATCGCAGTATGTCTTTCATAGTTATCAAATAAAGTAGAAAATACCTGTTTTTTGCCCTCTTTTTCCCGAATTACAATCTTTCTGTCAATCATCAGATCCATATAATTTCTCTCAACAGCTTCTGTCTCTACTCCCAAAAGCTCTGATGCGGATTCGGACAACTCTTCCTGATACACAAAAGTATGACCGTTGAGTGCGGACTGCTGTATTTGATACAGAATTCCTCCGCGGATTCGAAAATCGGAGTCCACCGTAATTCCCGCCTTTTGTGCAATTTCATCTGCACGTAAAAAACCGATTCCGCTAATATCATCTGCCAATTTATATGGATTGGTCTGAATGATATTATAAATTTCAGGTCCGTACTCTTTATATATTTTTACCGACATAGCCGTAGAAATTCCATATTTCTGAAGAAAGATCGTGGCGTTTCTTGTCTCTCGTGTCTGCTCCATCTGCTTTGCCATCTCACAGGCTTTTCGCATGCTGATTCCCTTTATTTCAGCCAAGCGCTCCGGCTCTTCTTCCATAATTCGAAAGCTGTCTTTTCCAAATTTTCGTACAATCCGAGATGCCATCGCCTTTCCGATCCCTCGTATAGCACCGGAGCTGAGATAGATTTCAATGCCGATCTCATCTTGCGGTGTAGACAGTTCATAAGATCGTACCTTAAATTGTACTCCATAGGACGGATGCACCACATACTCTCCCTCCGCCTCTATATTCTCCCCTTCATTTACTGACGAAAAACTTCCGACACAGGTAATTTCATCTCCGCTTGACAATAAATTCAGTACCGTATATCCGTTATCGGAATTATGATAAATAATATGGTCGATAAACCCTGCTATTTTTTCCATAAATACAATACTCCATCTAAAAAAGGGCAGAAATCCTGCCCTTTTCTAATATTAATCTTCACTTCGATCACCGGCAAGAAACTCCACATATTTTCCTGTTCCTATTGCAACGCAAGTCATAGGGTCTTCTGCAGTCATCGTGTTGATTCCCATGTGGGATTCCAAAAGCTCTTCCAGTCCTCTCAATAATGCTCCGCCACCGGTCAGAACAATTCCGCGATCTGCAACATCGGCTGCAAGTTCCGGAGGAGTTTTCTCCAACACGCTATGCACCGCTTCTACAATTTGCATGGTAGATTCCCTCAATGCCTCTTCGGTCTCTTCTGAAGAAACCGTCACGGTCTTAGGAAGTCCTGTCACTAAATTTCTGCCACGAATATCAATTGTCTTCGGCTCAGCTAACGGATAGCAGGTCCCTACCTGTATTTTTATATTTTCAGCGGTTCGTTCCCCTATCAGCAGATTGTGTTTCTTTCTCATATAACGGACAATTGCTTCGTCAAAATCATCACCTGCGATTTTTAATGAAGTGCTAACTACCGTTCCTCCCAAAGAAATCACCGCTATATCGGTTGTTCCGCCTCCGATATCCACAATCATATTTCCGCATGGTTTCGCAATATCGATGCCGGCTCCGATTGCCGCTGCAATCGGCTCCTCAATAATTTTCACATCTCGAGCTCCCGCCTGAAAGGTCGCATCTTCTACCGCTTTTTTCTCTACTTCTGTTACCCCGCTCGGTACACAAACAGAAATAAGCGGTTTACGAAAGCTTCTTTTCCCGACTGCCTTCTGTATAAAATATTTCATCATTTTTTCTGTTACCGTATAATCCGAAATAACACCCTGGCGCAAAGGACGAACCGCAATGATATTTCCGGGAGTTCTGCCCAACATCAATCTGGCTTCTTCTCCGATTGCCTTAATTTTATTAGTGTCGCGATCAAACGCAACTACGGAAGGCTCTTTTAATACAACTCCCTTCCCCTTTACATATACTAAAATACTGGCTGTACCTAAATCGATTCCGATATCCGTTGAAACCATGTCTGTAACTCCTCCCGGGAAATTCCCATTATCCAAAATATATAAAACCACATTCCGTGGATGTCTTTATAAGTGCGACTACTATTATATACAAATATCACCTATTTTCCTAGACCATTTCAATGACTTTAACAAAATTTTAACCCTTTTGTATTATCCTAAATATTTCTTTAAAAACCGACCGGTATGAGATGCTTCTACTTTCGTGATTTCTTCCGGAGTTCCTAATGCAACTACAGTTCCGCCTCCGTCACCGCCTTCCGGCCCCATATCAATAATATAATCAGCCGTTTTAATTACATCTAAATTATGCTCGATTACCACTACGGTATTTCCGCTCTCTGTCAAACGATGTAAAATCTCCACCAGCTTATGAACATCTGCAAAATGCAGTCCCGTTGTCGGTTCATCCAAAATATATATGGTTTTTCCGGTAGCCTGCCTGCTCAGTTCGGTTGCCAATTTGACGCGTTGCGCTTCTCCTCCCGATAAAGTAGTAGAGGGCTGCCCCAAGCGAATATAAGATAACCCCACATCATACAACGTCTGGATTTTTTTTCGTATCAAAGGCACTGCCTCAAAAAAATCCAATGCTTCTTCTACTGTCATATTTAATACATCATAGATATTCTTCCCTTTATAGCGGACATCTAGTGTTTCCTGATTGTAACGCTTTCCCCCGCACACTTCGCAGGGTACATAAACATCAGGCAAAAAATGCATCTCTATTTTTAAGATTCCGTCACCGGAGCAGGCTTCACAGCGTCCGCCTTTCACATTAAAACTGAACCTCCCCTTTTTATATCCTCTCGCCTTGGCATCCGGGGTTGCGGCAAATAAGTCTCTGATCCGATCAAATACTCCTGTGTAGGTAGCGGGATTGGATCTTGGAGTCCTGCCGATCGGAGACTGATCGATACACACCACTTTATCAAGCTGTTCTTTCCCCAAAATATCTTTATGTTTTCCCGGTATACAACGAGCATGGTTCAAATCGCGTTCCAGATGCTTATATAATATCTCATTGGTCAAAGAACTCTTTCCCGATCCCGAAACACCGGTAACACAGATCATAACTCCCAATGGAATTTTTACATCAATATTTCTTAAATTGTTTTCCCTTGCTCCCCTTACTGTCAGCCAGCCCGTAGGCTGCAGACGTTTTTGCGGTACCGGAATTTTCAATCTTCCGCTTAAATACGCCCCCGTAACGGAACGCTCATTTTTCATGATATCCTCTGCCGTTCCGGTTGCAACTACTTCTCCACCGTGTTCTCCCGCTCCCGGACCGATATCTACGATATAATCGGCTGCTCGCATGGTGTCTTCATCATGTTCCACTACAATCAGGGTATTTCCCAAATCCTTTAATTTTTTCAAGGATGCCAGAAGCTTGTCATTATCCCTCTGGTGCAGACCGATGCTCGGCTCATCCAAAATATATGCAACCCCTACCAGACCGGATCCGATCTGTGTAGCTAAACGAATTCTCTGTGCTTCTCCTCCGGATAAGGTACCGGTTGCACGGGATAGCGAAAGATAATCTAATCCGACCTCCTTTAAAAATCCGACCCGGGCACGAATCTCCTTCAACATCTGTGCCCCGATTCTCTCCTTCTGCGGAGACAATTTTAACTGATCCATATAGGTATACAGATCACGGACCGGCATAGAAGTTACTTCGTAAATATTTTTATCTCCGATCGTTACCGCAAGCGCCGACGGCTTCAAACGCTGTCCATGACACGACGGACACTCCGTAATGCGCATAAAAGATTCATATTCCTGCTTCATCGTATCCGATCCGGTCTCACGATATCGTTTTTCAACATTTCGGATCAGTCCTTCAAACGCAATATCATATACACCCTCTCCGCGTTGTCCTTTATAGTGTACCTTGACTTTCTTCCCTTCGGTGCCATGCAGGAGCATCTGTCTGATCTTCTTGGATAATTTTTTATAAGGAGTATTCAAATCAAACCGATATTCCTCTGCCAATGCACGTAATAATGCATTGGAAAAACTTGACGCATCGGTACTGGACTGCCAGCCCAACACCTGTATCGCCCCTTCTGCCAATGATAAACTTTTATCCGGTATCATCAGATCTTCATCAAACTCCATTTTATACCCCAGTCCGGAGCATACCGGACAAGCCCCGAACGGATTATTAAAAGAAAAACTTCTCGGCTCAACCTCTTCAATACTGATATCACAGTCAGGGCAGGAAAAACTCTGCGAAAAATTCAACGGTTCTCCGCCGATTACATCTACTACCATCAAACCGTCTGCCAGATTCAGTACATTTTCAATAGAATCTACCAAACGACTTCTGATTGAAGGTTTTACAACCAGACGATCTACCACTATCTCGATATTGTGTTTTATATTTTTATCCAACTCGATAGTTTCGGACAAATCATATATACTTCCATCAATTTGTGCTCTAACATATCCGCTTCTTTTCGCACGCTCAATCAGCTTTTCATGACGCCCTTTCCGCCCCCGTACAACAGGAGCCAGAAGCTGAATTTTCGTACCTTCCGGCAATTTTAAAATAGATTCCGCCATCTGATCCACTGTCTGTTTGCTGATCTCTTTTCCGCACTGGGGACAATGCGGCGTACCGACTCTCGCATATAAGAGACGAAAATAATCATAAATCTCCGTAACGGTTCCCACTGTAGATCGAGGATTTCGATTGGTTGATTTTTGATCAATCGAAATAGCGGGAGACAACCCTTCAATGCTTTCTACATCCGGTTTTTCCATCTGCCCCAGAAACTGTCTGGCATAAGAAGACAAAGACTCCATATAACGTCTTTGTCCCTCTGCATATATTGCATCAAATGCAAGAGAAGACTTTCCGGAACCGGACAGCCCCGTCACAACAACAAATTGCTCTCTCGGTATATCCAGATCGATGTTTTTTAAATTATGCTCATTGGCACCTCGAATTTTAATTAACTTTTTTTCCATTTTTATAATCCCAGTCTTGCTTTTTGTAATTCTGTCAGCTTATCTCTATATTCCGCTGCATGTTCAAAATCCAGCTCTGCTGCTGCTTTTTGCATTTTTTTGGTATATTCTTTTATCAGCTTGTTCAATTCTTTTTCACTCATGGATTCCGGATCCTTCTCAAACTCCATCTCCTCCATCTTTACTTTCTGAGATATACTGATCAGATCTCGAACCGCTTTTTTGATTGTTGTCGGTGTAATATGGTGTGCTTCATTGTATGCAGTCTGTATGGCACGTCTTCTCTTTGTCTCCTCTATCGCAACCCGCATAGAATCCGTAATCTTATCCGCATACATCAATACATGTCCCTCACTGTTTCTGGCTGCACGACCGACTGTCTGGATCAGAGAAGTCTCCGAACGCAGAAATCCCTCCTTATCAGCATCTAAAATTGCCACCAAGGTGATTTCTGGAATATCCAATCCTTCTCGCAAAAGATTGATTCCGACCAACACATCAAAGATGTCCAGTCTCATATTTCGGATAATCTCGGCACGCTCCAACGTATCAATATCCGAATGCAGATATTTGACCCGTATTCCGATTTCCCTCATATAATCCGTCAGATCTTCCGCCATTCTCTTTGTAAGAGTTGTAATTAAAATCTTGTTTCCCTTTTCCGTTTCTTTCCGCACTTCCATAATCAGATCATCGATCTGCCCATCCACCGGACGAACCTCAATATCCGGATCCAACAGGCCGGTCGGACGAATCAACTGCTCTACACGCAACAACTCATGCTCTTGTTCATAAATATTAGGTGTAGCAGATACAAACAACATTTGATTGATATGCGATTCAAACTCTTCGAAATTCAAAGGTCGGTTATCCTTTGCAGATGGAAGCCGGAATCCATAGTCTACCAAAGTGGACTTTCTGGACTGATCTCCGGCATACATTCCGCGAATCTGCGGTATTGTAATATGTGACTCATCTATCATAATCAGAAAGTCCTCAGGAAAATAATCCATCAGTGTATAAGGAGACGCTCCCGGCTCCAAACCGGACATATGACGGGAATAATTTTCAATTCCGGAACAGAAGCCGGTCTCTCGAAGCATCTCTATATCAAAGTTGGTTCGCTCAGAGATCCGCTGTGCCTCCAACAGCTTATCTTCTCTTTTAAAATAAGCAATCCTCTCCTTCAGCTCTTCTTCAATCGTAAGAATTGCCTTATTGATCTTTTCTTGCGGTACAACATAATGTGATGCCGGGAAAATCGCAATATGGTTCAATGCGATCAGAATCTCTCCGGTCAAAACATCAATCTCCGTTATCCGGTCAATTTCGTCTCCGAAAAACTCAACTCGTACTGCAGTCTCACCCCTGTTTGCAGGAAAAATTTCCAATACATCTCCTCTTACTCGAAATGTACCTCTGTGAAAGTCCATATCGTTACGATTATACTGCATGTTGATCAATTCCATTATGACCTCATCACGATCTTTTTCCATTCCGGGACGAAGAGATACGCACATATTTTGATAATCTAAAGGACTTCCGAGTCCGTAGATACAGGATACACTCGCAATTATGATCACATCTCTGCGCTCTGCCAATGCTGTAGTCGCAGAAAGGCGCAATTTATCGATCTCATCATTGATAGCGGAATCTTTTGCAATATAAGTATCTGTCGAAGGAACATAGGCTTCCGGCTGATAATAGTCATAGTAAGACACAAAATACTCTACGGCATTTTCAGGAAAAAACTCTTTAAACTCTCCGTAAAGCTGAGCTGCCAACGTCTTATTATGTGCAATAATCAAGGTCGGCCTCTGAAGCTGCTCAATAATATTTGCCATAGTAAATGTCTTACCGGAACCGGTAACCCCGAGTAATGTCTGAAATTGATTTCCAGCCTGAAATCCCTCTACTAGCTGTCGAATTGCCTGTGGCTGATCTCCGGTAGGCTGATAAGGTGCATGTATTTTAAACTCTTCCATAACATACCTCCTTCCGAATAAATGTTCGATATCAGTATAACATATAACGGGTATTATATTCCAACTATTTAAAAAAGAAAAGAGAGTATCTTACACTCCCTTGACAAAAACTGCCGATAACCGTTATTTTTCCAGTTATCGGCAATATTATTATACAGTTGTTTTACGCTTCAGACAAAACCATATTATAAAGGATGACAATCCGGCGGAAAAAATCCAAAAGCCGGTTGTTTTATCTCCTGTCTTCGGAGCGGAATATCGTTCCCCCTTCTTTTTCTCCTTTTTTTGAGAAATCGATTTTATCTTTTTTCTTTTTTTATTTACAAATCCTTTTCCTTTCTGATTTTCTATCTCTACTTTCTCATTGTCCTCTCTTATTTGAAACGAATAGACTTTGTTGTCTTTCCGGTATCCTTTCGGAGCATGTTCCTCTTGCAGCAGATACTCCCCCGTAATCAGATTCTTCTTGATATAAACACCATTTTTCCCGTGCAAACTTCCCAGTTTTTTATCAAAACGATCAATTTTATGATTCCCGTTTACATCTAAATATAATACAAACCTTGCCTGTCCGGATCGGATCAACTGTTTTCCATCTGTCTTCCTCAGCCAAACGCACCCTCTTTTTAGTCGATTCCATACCGCCTTTCCTTGAAGAACTTCCACAATCGCTCCGCTGTCCGGTAAAATTTCCACATCATACTCTTTGTCCGAAAGCACATAATGAACATCTGTTGCCAACTCTTTTATATAATAACTGCCTATCGGCAAGCGGGTTTTAAACATCACTCCCCCCTCTTTATCTGCCGTTACAGACTCTATACATTCATCTTTTTTGATATAACTCCCATCTGTTGCATGAAGTTCTTTTCTTGTAAAAAGGCCGAATGTAATGTATTTATATCTCTTCAGATTCTCTGAACCCATAGTTTTATCAGACTCCAGTCGCTTTGACAGATGTATCTGAGACGTACAAAGCTCATTTTCCATGCTTTTTGCACATTCTACTGTCGCTTCCCCGCTTCGATCACCTTTGAGCTCTATTTCGAATGCTTCCCTTCTTAATTCGTATCCTTCCGGTGCCTCTACTTCTCTTATCTCATATACTCCGATCGGCAGTAATCGTGACTGTGCCCTTCCGGAAACATCGCTTTTGATACGATCTACCACTTCGCCTTGTTGAATCATACATTTCTCATCCCGAATCGGATTTTTTGCCCTTATCTCAAAGACCGCATTCGCCAGATTGGATTTACGATATCTGATTCGATAACCGTTTCTTTTTTTCTCAAAACCATAAAACTTTTTCCCAAACTTATGAAGGGTAATTCTTCCCTGCTGAGGTCGATCCTTTACCTCTATAATCTTTTTTGTGCCGGTTTTTTCTATATGAAAAACAATCGGTCTTTCTTCCCTTTTATAACCGTGAGGTGCTTTCAATTCTATAAGCTCATAAGTCCCCTTCTTTAACAGATTCGGTATGGAAACAATCCCGTCCGGACCGGTTGTAAATCGCTTTTTTCCTTGAATAGAAACCACTTTATGATCTGCTTTGCTGATAATCTGAAATACAGTACCCTCTTTCCCAATCACAGAATGCGTCCATGCATCCTTTTTTATTATTTGAATCGGATGTGTGATCTCTTTTTCTGCTTTCAGACGCACATAAGATCTTACAGCCGGAATATATGAAGTTCCTTCCACAATATCCTGATAACCGTTGCTCCCGTATATTTGAATCGGTATTTTTCTTCCGGAACCACGACGTTCCAGTGTAATAGAAGCTGTAAATTTCTTTGGATTGATTTTTTTGGAAATTTGAATAGACAAGGTATTAGACCTTTTAGAAATATGAATCAGCGGATTAGTGCTTTTTACTTTAAACTGACCCAATACATGATTTGTGTCAGTAAGCTTGATACGATAGGGTTCTTTCCCGTTTCCCCTCACTTTGCACACATGTGTTCCTGCTTGTTTTAAAGAATGACAACTGAAAGACGGAATCTTGTTCTTCGCATATTCCTTCAGCGAAGCGGTAATGACAGCATAATTTTTCATAACCTTTTTATTAGTCACAGTTCTAATGATTGCACGACTTCGAATCTCAAACGACGTTGCAGATCTTGCACCGGTAATAATTTCCCATACAATAATTTGCGTCGCCAGCCACTTCTCATGATCATTTCCGACTAAATCCGCCGATCGGCAACCTTTTCCCATTGCAATGGCAAGTCCGATTCCTCTTTTCTTCTGCTCGGAATAAGACCGATAACGGTTACTGTGTCCCGGACGCATTGTTACCCCTGTACGAAGCACCTCACCCGGCTGAACGCAATAAGTATTCCCGGAACCGTTTGCATACATTCGATTTATAATTCCGGAATGCGAACGATGTCCGCCTCCGTACTGATATGCCCTCATGTAAATTCCGGTACTCTGAAAAGAAATTCTCTTTAACGGTGCGGCAACTGCAACACTTGGAATCATAATCGATACTGTCAGCGTTGTAAAAATTTTGTTCCATATTAAATGTTTCTTCATAAACTCTTTGAAGGTTTCGAAATAAGTATGGTATATATTATATCGTATTGATATAATAATGTAAATCCATTCATTTGTTCTTAATTGCAAAAAAAGACCTTCCTTTCGGAAAGTCTTTTCCATCTAGAGTTCAAATTTTATCTTTGCCGCCTGGACAATCAGTTCTGCCGCCTGATCTACAGAAAAAACAGAACTGTCAATCATAAGTTCTCTTTCTTCAAACGACTGTGTACACATCGTATAGCGTCTGCGATAATAAGCTCGACTGAGATCCACATCTCTTAATGTTTTTTCTGCCAGTCTTTTATCCATTCCCAATACCTCTACCGCATTTTTCAAACGTGCTTCCTTTGGTGCATAGATATAAACATGGAGATGACGTGGATGGTTGCGCAGTACATGCTCCCCCAAACGCCCGACTATAATACAGGACTGCTCTTTTGCAACATCGTGCATGATAGAAGACTCCACCTGAAAGATTTCGTCCTCCAAAGGAGAAGGAGTCAACCCAAATGGAAACTTTCGTCGAATGAGAGAATTAGTAGACTTCTCCTCCCCCTTTTTTACCTCATCTACAGATATATCCAGTCTTTTTGCAGCATGTTCAATCAAGTCACGATCTAAATAATAAATGCCCAACTTTTTTGCAGCATGTTCTGCAATGGTACGCCCCAGACTTGCGAACTGTCTTGAAACAGTTATAACATAATGATCATTATACATGATGGTCTCCTTCTTACTTTTGCATCCTTCTGACAATCAGAGAAATAGAAAAGTTGATTACAAAATAGATTACAAATGCAGCTCCGAACATTACAAATACATCTGAAACATTGATGTTTCCGGTTCCATTATAATAATTGGATACGGACAACAACTGTTTTGTTCTTGCCATTAACTCTATCGTTGCAACATTGGCAACATAGGAAGAATCTTTAATTGTTGTAATCACCTGGCTCAATAATGTCGGAATAATCTTCTTAAAAGCCTGTGGCAACACAATATACCACATTCTCTGTCTCATAGAAAATCCCTGCGAATATCCCGCTTCAAACTGCCCTTTCGGAACCGCATTCAATCCGCCTCGTACAATTTCCGCAATTACCGAAGAGGTAAACAGAATCAATGCCACCGTTACCTTAAATAACATCTTTACCTCTACAGAAGTCAGTCCGAACATTCCGGACTGAAACATGGCAGGAACCGGAAAAAACACCAAACCAATGAAAATCCACAATAATAACGGTGTATTTCGAAACACCTCAATATATGCTGTAGCAAGAATCTTAAATATTTTCAATTTTCTGCTTACACAATAATTTCGCAGCAAAGCCAACACTGATCCAAGTGCCAGACCGAAGCCGATTGCAATCGCAGAAATTATAATTGTAAATAACACTCCCTTAAAGAGATATGCAAGAATGCCGGCATTCCCCAATACAGAAAAACTGTTGTGTAAAGTGCCCATATGCTATACCTCCTTTCTTTCTACAACATTTTTGATCTGCTCCCGCTTCTTTAATCTCATTTCCCATGAACTTGACAGTCTTGATAAAGGGAAACAGATCACAAAGAACAGCAATCCTGTTAACATATATGCCGGAGAGTATGCACCGCCTGTACTTGCTCCTGTCACAAAGCTGTAGGTTTGTGAGATCAGGTCTGCGCCTCCGATAATATACAGACACGAGGTGTTTTTTATTAAATTTACAATCTGATTTACCATAGGAGGCAAAATAATCTTTACTGTCTGAGGAAGAATAATCAGATACATTTGCTGTACATAGGTAAAACCCTGCGCGTAGCCGGCTTCAAACTGCCCTTTCGGAATCGCCTCAATTCCGGAACGAATCACTTCTGCCATGTAGGCACCATGATAAATTCCGAGTGAGATGATACCGGTTTGTATAATCCCTATTCCATGTCCTGAAAAAGAAAGTGCATAGTAAAAAAAACATACCTGCAAAATTACCGGTGTATTTTGAATAAACTCCACATATATACGTGCAATCACACGTAGTACCTTATTATTTCCGGTCGACATCAATCCGAACACAATTCCCAATGCAAATGCGATCACAATCGCAATCGCCGCTGTTAATAACGTATTTCCCAATCCTATAAGAAAGGTATCTCTAAATGTCCACACCTTTGTCCAAGCATCCAGAGAAAATAATCCACTCATAACCATAACTCTTTCCTCCAGATTTATTCATTCAACTTATTTTGTTCGATTAATTTTTTCAATGTTCCGTCCTTCTTCCACTTCTGTATTTCATCCTCACAAAATTTTGAAAATCCCGATCCTTTTGCAGTTACTATACCATAGTTCTGTGGAGAAAATTCCTGCTCAATATAATTACGACCGGAAGTTCGATAGATATTTAAAATCGATTTATCTACACAAAACGCATCTACTTCTCCGGCACTTAATGCGGTGGAAATAGTAGGATAATCATCATACTGGCGAAATTTCACACCGGTATTCCATGTAGACGGATCAAATGTCTCAGATTTATAACCAGATCCGTCTATCAGTTTTTCCTTTATCATCTCTTCTACCAAAGCTTTGGCAGAACCTGATCCGCTGGACACAGCAACCGTTTTATTCAACAATTGCTTGGCTGTTGTAATATTACTGGATTTTTCGACCAGTACACTGACATGGTCGGTATAATATGGTGTTGAAAAATCCCAATACTGTTTACGTTCATCTGTAATGGTAAAAGTTGCCAATACCGCATCCAAATCTCTGGAATCTATCAACTGCCCTCTCGTAGCCGCCGTTACTGTCGTATATTCTACTTTTATCCCAAGATCATCTGCTATTTTTTTTGCAATATCTACTTCCAAACCGGAAAACTTACCTGTTATTAAATCCTGATAACCGAAATTTTTAACATTGTTTTTTACTCCGATATGTAAAACACCTCTATTTACAATTTGCTGTACATCACTTCCGTATTTTGATATATCTACCTTGGGTTTGGATATATTTGCCGTCTTATTTCCACATGCAGTCATTGCAATGATCAATCCGATCACGGTAACTATCGCCGTTATTTTTTTCTTTATCATAATTTGACCCCGTCTCTATCGAATAATTTTACTTAAAAACTGTTTTACACGATCATTTTCCGGATTGGTAAAGAAATGTTCCGGTGTCCCCTCTTCAATAATCTCGCCATGATCCATGAAAATAATACGATCTGCAACCTGTCTTGCAAATCCCATTTCATGTGTCACACAAACCATTGTAATATTTTCTTTTGCCAATTTGATCATTACATCCAATACTTCCTGTATCGTTTCCGGATCCAATGCCGATGTCGGCTCATCAAATAAAATAATTTTTGTTTCACAGCACAGTGCACGAGCAATTGCAATACGTTGCTGCTGACCTCCGGATAATGCCATCGGATATACATCTGCCTTATCGGTCAGTCCTACCACTTCTAAATAATGGTATGCCAATTCTTCCGCTTCCTTTTTGCTCTTACCGTGTAATTTCATCGGAGCTAAAGTCAGGTTACGCAACACTGACAGATGTGGATATAAATTAAACTGTTGAAATACCATAGAAGTAGTATCACGTACCACCCTGGTTTTATTGCGATTGGTCAATTCCTGACCATCTATTACCACCTTACCGCTTGTAGGTTCTTCCAAATAGTTCATACATCGAATCGTCGTAGACTTTCCCGAACCCGATGGCCCTATAATAACCAGTTTTTCTCCCTCTTTCACTTCTAAATTCACATCTTTTAAAACCCGTAAATCTCCGTAATTTTTATATACATGCTCCAGTTTTATCATCATAAAACCTCACTTTCCATTCTATTTGATTAGCTCATAACATTAAAATTTTATTTAAATTTTATATTTTTGTCAATAGTTCTATGCTGTATCACTTTATCATACTGTAGTTTTTAAATATAAGACAATGACTCAAAAAGAAAATCAGGTGCTCTTGATTATACAGAATTATTTGGGAACAAGTGGTGATTTAAACCGATCGACAGCTATCAGAAATTACAGATTCTATAGACAAAAAATCCGCCGGAACCGGTATTAACCGATTCTGACGGATTCTCATAAAAGACTTGTTTTACAGTCTCTTTTTTCACTATCTCAGACTACTGAGCTTTTACTTTTTTAATTTCTTCAATCAATAACGGAAGTACTACTTTTACATCACCAACGATACCAACATCAGCGATTTCAAAAATAGGCGCATCCTCATCTTTATTGATTGCTACAACATATTTACTTCCTGTCATACCGGACATATGCTGTGTAGCACCGGAAATACCGCAAGCGAAATATAAATCAGGAGCAACGATTGTACCGGACTGTCCAACCTGCTGTGAACGACTGATCCAACCATTTTCCATAGCCGGACGAGTACCTCCAACAACACCGCCAAGAACGTCTGCTAAATCTGCACATAATTTATAATCTTCTTCACTGCCCATTCCTCTACCACCGGAAACGATAACAGATGCATCTGCTAAGTTAACAGTTTCGCCAACTTCAGCAATATACTCTTTAATTATTGATTTTAAAGTTGCCGCCTCTACGGAAGCATCTACCTTTGTAACAGCAACAGGTGCTGCTTCTACAGGTTTTTCATAGCTACCCGGACGAACAGATACCACTGCAACAGGTGTTGCAACTTTAATCTTTTCGATTACAGTTCCACCGAATGCAAAACGTGTAACTTTACAGTTGTCGCCATCTAATTCGATAGCAGTTGCATCATTTACAGATCCTGCATCTAATTTTGCAGCTACACGAGGTGTTAAAATTTTTCCAACTGTAGTTGCTGCAAACAATACAGCGTTTACATTATTTTCTTGTGCACAACGTGCAACAATATCTGCATAAAAATCTTCTGTAGGTTCCGCTGGACCATCTACCACAAATACTGCAGCTGCTCCAAGTTTTGCAACAGCTTCTGCAGCACTGTCAAGATTTTCTCCAACCAAAAGGGCATTTGCCTCAGCTCCAAGAGAAGCTGCTACAGTAAGTAATTCAAGGCTTCCACCAACCGGTTTACCCTCTTTTACTTCTATAAAAGTTAAAAACTTCATTATAATCCTCCCTTAAAGCACTTTATCAGCAAGCATAACTTCCATTGCTTTTGCAACAGCATCTGCAGGTTCATCCTCCTGAATCTTAACACCGGCTTCTTTTTTCACCGGTTCTTCAAATCCAAGATATTCGATTTTAGCCTGTTTTGCAGCATTATCCATTGCCAGATCAGCTGCACCGATTGTTGGAATTTCAACTTTTCTAGCTGCCAACTTGCTCTTAATGGTTGGATAACGAGGATCATAATCAGGTTTTGATACAGTAAGTACTGCAGGAGCAGCAGCTTCCATAATATAATAACCTGCATCCAACTCTTTCTTTACATTAATTCCAGCATCAACTGGATTTACTTCTACTGCATTTGTCACAAATGGAAGACCTAATTTCTCAGCAAGAATCTCTCCCACTTCACCATCAATGTAGTCAGTAGATTCTCTTCCCACTAAGATTAAATCGAATTTAGCACCATTTGCTTCTTCCATTTTTGGAATTGCAGCTAAGATTGCATTTGCTGTCACAGTCGGATCTGCATTTTCAATTCCTTCATCAGAAATGTGGAATGCTTTTTTTGCTCCAACAGCCAAGCAGTTTTTCAAACTTGTTTTGTTATCATCCGGTCCGAGAGAAGCTACTGTAACAGTACCTTCATGAGCCTCTGTATAACGAACTGCAAGTTCAAGTGCATATGTATCAAACGCACTACTCTGTGGTTCTGCGCCTGAAATATCTGGTGTCATTGTTGCCGGATCCAAATGAATCTCTACAGAATCATCCGGAACCTGTTTTACACAAACAAGGATTTCCATAAATAAATTTCCTCCTAGAATCTGCCAAGTACGTTATTTGCGATAACGAT
The DNA here is from genome assembly GCA_947253885.1 of uncultured Clostridium sp. Lineage (GTDB taxonomy): Bacteria > Bacillota > Clostridia > Lachnospirales > Lachnospiraceae > SY8519. The sequence goes on along the minus strand of CAMYAO010000013.1, from coordinate 17,798 downwards.
TCTCTGAACTTCATTAGTGCCTTCAAAGATCTGGAAGATTTTAGCATCTCTTAATAATTTTTCTACCGGATACTCACGGCTATATCCGTAACCACCATGAATCTGAATAGCTTCAGAAGCAACTTCCATTGCAACGTCAGAAGCAAAGCATTTAGCTTCTGCTGATTCTTTAGAGAATGGAAGACCCATATCCATCAATGTTAAGGAATGAGCTACCATCTGACGAGCAACTTCTGTTTTCATTTCCATATCTGCGATCTTGAACTGTAAAGCCTGATTCTTAAGAATTGGTTTACCGAACTGGATTCTTTCTTTACCGTAAGCAATTGCTTCGTTGATACCGCGCTGTGCAATACCTGCAGAAACGCATCCCATCCATGTACGAGCCTGATCCAAAGTCTTCATTGCAATTGCAAATCCCTGACCTTCCTGGCCTAATAAGTTCTCTTTTGGAATACGAACATCTTCTAAGATAACATCAGTTGTGTTAGAAGCACGGATACCCATCTTATCCTCATGTTTACCTGCACTTAAACCAGGTGTGCCGGCTTCAATATAGAACATAGAGATTCCTTTTACACCTTTTTCTTTATCTGTCATAGCTGTTACACAATAGAAAGAAGCAATACCACCGTTTGTGATGAAGCATTTTGTTCCGTTAAGAACATATTCGTCACCATCCAATACAGCAGTTGTTTTACCTGCAGAAGCATCAGAACCTGCACCTGGCTCAGTTAAGCAGAATGCACCGAATCCGCCTTCAAGAATAAGGTTGCAAGCACGCTGTTTCTGCTCTTCGTTACCAGCGATAAGAACTGGTTTCATACCTAAACCAGAAGCAGAAATTGTGGTAGCAAAGCCTGCATCTGCGATAGCCATCTGCTCAATTAATGCAGCAACGTCTACTCTTGAAAGTCCCATTCCGCCGTACTGCTCAGGTACTTCTAATGCGTGATATCCCTGCTCGATTGCTTTATCATATACTTCTTTTGGGAAATCACCAGTTTTGTCAGCTTCTTTGCACTGCTCTACTACTTCATTCTCGCAAAACACTTTAAGATCTGCTAATAAATCTTTTGCGTCATCTGAAATTAAATAAGCCATTTTTCTCCTCCTAAATGTTTAAATATTTATTCAGCTTAATAGTAATATAGCAGGTAGTACAAGGTACTACCTGCACGTTGTTAATATTATAACATGATTAGTTTTATCTGTATACAGTTTTTCTTAAAGTGAATAACAAACTTTTCCTGGATTTAAGATCATATTCGGATCGAATACTTTCTTGATGTTCTCCATTAATGCCATATTTGCTTCACCAACTGATTCAGCTAAGTATTTCACTTTTCCGGAACCGATTCCGTGCTCACCGGAAACCAAACCGCCACACTCTGTAGCTGCCGGATATAATTTAGCAAAATATTTCTCTACACGAGACTTGAATTCTTCGATTTCAAGATCATTACTGCACTGATAGATATGTAAGTTACCATCACCTGCATGACCGAAGCTCTTGATTATCAAACCGCATTCATTACCTAATTCATTTGCGAATGTTAAGAATTTTGCAATCTGATTTACAGGAACTACTACGTCACACTCGTCTAATAATGTTGTCTCAGCTTCGATAGCCTCTAAGAAGCTGGAACGAGCAGCCCATGCGTCTTTGATTTTTGCCGGGGTATCAGCAACAAGCACGTCGATAGCACCTTCTTCTAAAACTAATTCAGAAGCAGCTTCCATTACTTCATCCAACTCTTCATCAGTATCTCTGTCAAATGTGATCAACAGGTAAGCACCGGCTGTTACACCGTCAATAACCTGTGGGAACACACTACGTCCGATGTATCTTTCAGAAGAAAGAACAATTTCTCTCTCCATGAACTCTAATGCCTGTGGATCTAAATTCGCCATCTTAATCTTCGGAACAGTAGCAATACATGTCTCAAGATCTTCAAATGGAACGATCAGACTGATTACCTTCTTAGGTGCCGGAATTACTTTCATGGTAAGTTTTGTAATGATACCCAAAGTACCTTCAGAACCAACCATTAAGTTCAATAAGCTATAACCTGAAGAAGTCTTGCTTACAGAAGCACCGAAGTTTGTAATAGTACCGTCTGCCAATACAACTTCCATAGCCTGTACATAGTCTCTTGTTGCACCGTATTTAACAGCTCTCATACCGCCTGCATTTGTAGATACGTTACCGCCTACGGTAGCAAATTTCTCACCTGGATCCGGTGGATACATCAAGCCTCTGCTCACACAGTCTTCAGCAAGGTCATTTAACAGGATACCCGGCTCAATTGTTACGGTAAAGTTTTCCATATCGTAGCCAAGAATCTTATTCATCTTTGTAGTATCTACTACAAGTCCGCCTGCTTTAGGAACTGCACCACCTACAAGGCCTGTACCTGCACCACGAGGTGTTACAGGAATCAGGTTGTCATTACAGATTTTTACACAGGCTGCAATTTCTTCTGCAGAGGTAGCCATCAATAATGCATCCGGCATTTTCTTGCCGTAAATAGGCATCTCATCATGTTCATAGTCTTCATTGATGTCTGCCCCTGTTAATAAATGTCCAGGAGCTGCAGCTTTTAACTGCTCAATAATTTCTGGTGTTAATTGATTGTAGTTTGACATATTTCCTCCTCATAAATAAATAAATAATATGTTCTAACATTATTATACTACATTTATTTTTAGTTAAAAACCTATTTTTGGCATAACGAAACATAAAATTCCGCCAATCACAAAGAAGATAACTGCAAATTTAGCAACACTGCTCAATACTTTACTTTCTGATCCTGCCAATCCGACTGCAGCTGTACCGATTGCAATACCCTGAGGGCTGATCATCTTACCGATGCCGGCACCCATTGTGTTAGCTGCTGCAAGCCATGCAGGTTCTGATCCGATCGCATTTGCCGTATCCGCCTGTAATGGTCCGAACAAGATACAGGTAGAAGTTCCGGAACCTGTTACAAATCCGCCCAATGTACCGATCAATGGTGAGATCAGTGGGAATGCTGCTCCTGTTGCGCCTGCCAGGAATACTGCGATATCTTTTGTCATACCGGAGTGTCCCATAACTTTAGCGATTGCTACTACACTGCAGATAGTAACGATTGTCTTCCAGTTTGATTTGATTGTTTTTCCCAATACTCTGAAAGTAGTCGCTGCAGATGCTTTTTGAATTGCCGCACCGATGAAGGCACAGATAAAGATCCATACACCTGGCGTGTTAATCCATGTAAATCCTAAAGGCGAAGGTTTTGCGTTCGGTGCAAGATCTACATAGATCTGGAACTTACTTGCAAACGGTGCCAATGCTGTTTTAACAGCAGGAATCAGGTTTGTAATAACCAAAACGATAAAGATAAGGATGAACGGACTCCAAGCAACCAGATAATCCTTACTCGAATAACTTGCATTCTTCATTTCTTCGGTCTGCTCTGCCCGATATTCTCCCGGAATTTTCTGTCCTTTTCCCATTCGCGCAAAGATAAAAATACATACCATACAGATGATAGAACCTAAGATATTAGGTAACTCTGCTCCGATAAAGTGAGATGCAACTACACATGGAACGGTAAAACTTGCGGCTGCAAGAATTGTCATACCCATGCAACCTTTTAAAGCTTTAAATCCACCACCGATAATAACAATCATAAAGAATGGTGATAAGAACATCAATAATGCCTCTACCGTACCTGTGTTGGCAGACAATGCTCTGACATCCAGTCCGGTAACATTAGCTAATGTAACAGTCGGTACACCTACAGAACCGAATGCGGTCGGTGTAGCGTTTACAACCAGACATGCAACAACTGTTTTGACCGGATTGTAACCCATAGCTACTAAAATAGCCGCCGGAATAGCTACAGCGGTACCGAATCCTGCCATACCTTCCATGAAGTTACCGAATCCCCAACCGATCAATAACGCTAATACACGGGTATCCATAGATACACCTGTCAGCATGTGTTTCATAGCTTCCATAGCTTTGGTCTCTACTACTAAGTTGTAGGCAAATAATGCTGCCAAAATAACCAAAATAATCGGCCATAAAGCATTCAACGCACCTTCAACTACGGCAGATCCGGTAGATACTACCGGCAAATGCTTGTAAGCAATTGCTTCTACCACAGCAATAACCAATGCAATAACGCAGGCTTTCCATCCTGCCATCTTGATTCCGGCCATCGCAATAATCAGCCAGATGATTGGAAGTAATCCTAAGATAAATTGCAATACGTTCAAATCCATCTCCTCCTTTTTTAAACACTCTTTACACCTTGCAAGGGGTAATACTGTTCACACTCGTTAGAAATATAAAAATATTTTAACGAGTGGAACAATTAACTATAAATCTCTCTCTAATAATTACATAATCTGCCCTTATTTGCAAGATTTTTTAAGCACTTTTTACATAAATACAATCATTGCATTTACAAAAAAACAGAGATTTTGTATATAAGCATTTCTTTCCGTACAATTTTTCTAAACACATCTTATAATTTTTCGACAATTATCCCGCTTCGATATGCAAGTAAAAGCTCTTCCAGCTCTTTAATATAACCTTTCAGCTCTTTTCCGGTATCGGTATCTCCAACCAATTTTCTTTTAACCACGTTTTCTTCCAGAACAATATGACTCGCCAGATCCGCATCTTCCAGTACCGTCTCTTCCATGGACTTGAAAGGAGGATGCGCCGCCAATACCAGACCGTATGAATTGTAAGTCAGAGTATAACCCGCAATTCCGGTTTTACCCTGATATGCTTTTGAAAATCCGCCATCAATCACCAGCACCTTTCCATTGCACTTAGACGGAGATTCTCCCTTTTTCGCCTCAACCGGAATATGACCGTTCACAATATGTGCACCTTCTGTCGGCAGACCGAATTCTTGCAGAATCGAGTTGATCACTTCCTCATTTTCATACAATTTATAATACGGATTTTTCGGCTCCTTATGTGTAGCCTTATCCTCAATAAAGTACCGCTCAAAAGTCGTCATTTTATCCTTACCGAAAACAGGAGAATTTTTGTTGATCCATATATACCAAAGAATATCATTTCCCTTTTGACGTTCCACCGGATTTATATCAAAAAATCCTTTTCGTGCATAAGCATCTAGCACATCATACAATGCTTTTCCCTTATATTTTTTACCATATATCTCAACTTCTTTAAAACTTCCGTCCTCATTTAACGGAACACATCCGTGAAACAGTAAATTTCCGTTGTATACTTTATACAGACTGCCCTTTGCATACAAAAAACGAATATGGGTCTGCAGCCTTTGACTTCCCAAAAAACAGTTTTGAAGACGCTCTACTACATCTGCCTCTTCCTCTGTCAGTTTATACGGATCTTTCGGATCAACGGTCGGAAGCAGCATATCACGCATAGGATACTCTTTCCCATATACCATGATTGTTTTTTTGTCCCAGTTGATTTTATCCAAAAGCAATCGATCATTCATGTCAAACTCAGGGTGACGACGAATCATTTCGCCTTCCAGTTTGAATTGGATTACAGAAATCGCCTTATGCATTTTCAAATCCAGTTCTGCACCGGAACGGTCATAGTTATCATCTGTAATACTCAGTTTAAATGCAGTGCAAGGATCATCTCCGTACACATCTAATGCCAGTCTTGCAAGTGGAATCAGATTGATGCCGTAATTGTCTTCCAAAATAGAAAGATTCCCGTATTTTGCCGAAATACGAAGCATATTGGCAATACAGCAGCTGCTTCCGGCAGCGGCGCCCATCCACAATACATCATGGTTTCCCCACTGAATATCTACAGAATGATGCTTCATCAGCAGATCCATTATCAGATGCGGATACGGCCCACGATCGAATATATCCCCGAGCACATGCAAATGATCAATTGTAAAACGGCGAATCAGTCTGCAGAACTCAATTACCAGATCATCTGCCCGACCGGTTTCGATTACCGTATTGATAATCTCATGATAGTATGCCTCCTGATCGGATACCTCCGGCCGTCCTGTCATCAATTCTTCGATAATGTAAGCAAAGTTACTCGGCAGTGCCTTTCGAACTTTGGAACGTGTATATTTGGAAGAAGCATTTTTACATACACGAATCAGCCGAAATATGGTTACATGAAACCAATCTTCCAGCATCTCGACTGAATCCATATTGGACTTGATCTGTTTCATCTTCCGTTCCGGATAATAAATCAAATGCGCCAATGTTCTTTTTTCCTGTATTTCCAAAGAAGAGCCGAATTCATCTTCTATTTTTCTTCTGATTGCTCCGGAGCCGTTATTCAGAACATGTAAAAACTGCTCATACTCTCCATGAATATCAGACATGAAATGCTCTGTTCCCTTCGGCAGGTTCAAAATTGCTTTCAGGTTTACGATTTCCGTTGCCGCTGTAGAAACATTCGGATATTGCCTTGACAATATACTTAAGTATTTCTTTTTTTGCTCTGTCATCTTCCCCTCCATAAATCCTTATGCTTTTGCTTTTACGACATCTCTCATATCATAATGTCCGGCAGGCTTTCCTTTTAAAAACTTTGCCGCCTCTATCGCGCCTTTTCCAAATAGTGACTTGGAATAAGCCGTATGCTCAAATGTAATCACTTCATCCAGGCCTGCAAAGATCACTTCGTGCTCCCCTACAATATTTCCTCCTCGAACAGCAGCAATTCCAATCTCATTTTTGGCACGTTTTTTTCGTTCCTGACTTCTGTCATAGATATAATCATAGTGATCCGGCAATGCATCTCTTACTGCGTCTGCCAATGCCAGTGCAGTTCCGCTCGGAGCATCCAGTTTTTGATTATGATGTTTCTCCACGATTTCCATATCAAATCCGGCAGGTGCCAAAATTTTAGCCGCCTGAGCCAACAGATCATAAAGCATATTAATCCCCAGAGACATATTGGCAGATTTTAATATCGCAACCTTTTCCCATGCTTTTTCTACCGATTTCAGCTGTTCCTCACTCAATCCTGTAGTGCAGAAAACAACCGGTGTCTGATGTTCTACGCTATATGCCAGAAGAGATTCTGTCATACTGACATGAGAAAAATCAATGATTACATCCGCCTCAATCGTACACTCTGCAAAACCTGCAAAAACCGGATAGTCGTTTTCCGTCTGATTATGTGCATCAATTCCGGCTACAATCTCGACCTCCGGATCTTCTTTACAAAGTCCGGAAACCACCTGTCCCATATGACCATTGCAGCCACACATGATAATTTTTGTCATTTCAAAAGCTCCTTTTACTATTATCTGCCTTTTCGTATAATTGTTTACTATATAATAATACCCCCGTAAGATTACGGGGGCAATAGATTTTTGTATAAACTTAGTTACAGCAAACCAAATTTCTTCATTTCTTCTTTTAATAAAATTTTATGTTCTGAACTTAATTCTGTTAATGGTGCACGAAGCGGTCCGGCAGGAAGATGCATCATCTCCAGAGCCGCCTTTACCGGAATCGGATTCACTTCACAGAATAATGCATTGATCAGTGGGATGGCATCCAGTTGGATCTTTCTGGCAAGCGCCTGATCGCCTTCTAAATATTCCATTACCATATCATGTGTTGCCTTAGGTGCAATATTACATAGTACGGAAATCACTCCTATTCCTCCGAGAGAAAGCAAAGGTAATACCTGATCATCGTTTCCCGAATATAATTCCATGTTTCCGTCACACAGATTCATCATCTCTGCCGCCTGTGACAAATCACCTGTGGCATCCTTGATTCCAACAATATTCGGAACTTCCGAAATCAGCTTGGCTGCAGTTGCCGCTTGAATATTACAGCCTGTTCTGCTCGGAACATTATACATTACGATCGGCACATCTACCGCTTCCGCAATTGCGGAATAATGTGCAACCAGACCGTTTTGGGTCGCTTTATTATAATATGGAGTAACAACCAACAGACCGTCTACTCCGTAGCTTGCCGCCTCTTTTGACATTTGAATTGCAGTTCGTGTGCAATTAGAACCGCTTCCGGCAATTACCGGAATACGACCTTTCGTAAACTCCACTGCTTTTTTAATTGTTTCGAGATGCTCTGCCTCTGTCAGGGTAGAACCTTCTCCGGTCGTACCTGTTATAATAATGCAATCACATCCGTTGTCAACCTGATAATTGATGTTCTGTTCCAGACCCTCAAAATCCACATCAAAATTATCTTTCATCGGTGTTACAATCGCTACACCCGCTCCTCTAAAAATTGGCATTGTAATTTCCTCCTTGTCAATTTAGTCCTTGTTTAAGAGGCCCCCGTCGAAAAATAAGACCGGGGCGATTGCACCGGTCTCTGAATTCTTCTCAGTTCGTTCAGTGATAGCGCAACACCGGAAAATCCGATGACAGTCATAAGTCTGTTAAACCCATGCCCAAGAACAAAGAGCTCGGTACCCCTTTCTCCTTTCGGCGCTTTCTCCTTTCACTTTACTTCAAATGCTACCGATACATCCATAAAGCTACTGATAAATCACGCAACCTCTATCATTTTATTTACATACAATATAGCACCATGCCAATAGCCTGTCAACCAATCCGTATCATGTATACGATTCGTTTTCAGAAGGATATTTCTGTGCTATTTCATACACAACATTTACATATGGCAAAAGCTCTTTTCGGAAGTTTCTTCCGGTAAGAATCATTTCTACATCCTCATCCACTCTTTCCAAAATATCGATCAGTTCCTTAATTGATATAATATTTCGATCAACCAATGCAAGAACCTCATCTAATATTAAAATATTACATTCTTCTGTAGACAACACTTTTTTTGCATAATTAACACCGTTTAAAATATTTGCAATTTCATCCGCCTGCTGCTGCTTGCTCAGATCATCAAAAAATCTCTCTGATTTTTGAAAACGAAATACCTTCATTTCAGGTTCCAGACGTCGGATAAATTCATTCACGGCTCCTTCTTTTTCCTTCAGAAACTGTATCATGATTACACTCTTGCCTTTTCCCGCTTTCTGGATGGCATTTCCGATCGCAGCGGATGTCTTTCCGCGTCCGTCTCCAAAATACACTTCGATCTTTTTATTTTCCATGCTATCTCCTTTTCCAACATGATTCTTAATAAAAATACCACAACTGAAATGAGATAGCAATTTAAGCTTCTTCAAATTTGGTAAACAAATCCATAAAAGTAGATTTGTTTGCCTTGATCCGTCTGGTCCTTAATGTAAAGATAATAATAGTAGCCAGTGTGAAAACAATTGCATACAGCCATAATTTCCATACGTCCATATAAATTGTACCGGCTCCGGAAATAGCCGCCCTGTATGCATCCACAGAATAACTGAACGGCAACCACTTATGCACATCCTTTACTACTTTACCGGAAAGCTCCAACGGATAAGTCCCTGCGGAACCTCCCAGTTGAACTACAGTAAAAATCAACATCATAAAATTTCCGACTTTTCCAAAAACGGATGTGAAGAAATATTGTATCGCCATGCAGGCCAGAGAAGTTGAGATCGCAACAACAAACGTCTCTGACCAGCTGTATGGGGTAAATCCCAATACTTTATGCAATACCCCGACCAAAATACAAGCCATTCCCACCGATAACGGAAACAATACCGATGCCTTACTCAGCCACCAATGGAAACCAGTGGACAATTCTCCTCTGTGTTTTAAAATCGGATACATTAATGTAAAGGAAATACATGCGACCCATAATCCTACCGACATCATATAAGGTGCCATTGCATAACCGTTTGTTTCAACAGTTGTAACCTTATCTTCACTGATTGTAACCGGTGAGGAAAACATCGATGTCGTACGATCAGTTCCTTTTGTCTTCTGAAGCTTCTTTGCCCCTTTGTTCAGTCCTTTTGCCAAAGCATCAGATCCGTTACCTGCTGTGAGCAGTCCGCTTCCTAATTGTCTGCTTCCGTCTGTAAGCTTTTCAGAACCGGAAACAATTTTTCCGGATGCGACTGTCAACTGTGAAGCACCGGTCTGTAATGCCATATTGTTATCTGTAAGCAGATTCATAGCACCGGACAGTTTGGAACTTCCGTCAGACAGGGTTTTCATTCCTTTTGATGCAGTAGTTGTAGTTGATTTTAATATCGATCCGCTGTCCCTTAATTGTTTGCCTGCCGTATTCAGTTTTTGATTATTTTTCGTGAGCTTTTGAAATCCGGAATCGATCTGCTTCATTCCTGACGCCGCAACTCCGAAATTAGAGGTCTTTGACTGCAGGGTTCCCAATGCCGTTCCCACCTGACTCACACCGGCATCGATTTTAGCAGTTCCCTTAGACGCGGTTTCCAATGCGTCTGACAGTTTTTGAATTGCGGAAGTATCAAATGATGCAGAGGATAATCCTGTCTGTATCTTTGTCAAATAACCTGATGCTGTTCCCAAATCCTTTTCAGCCTGTGTTACAGACTGATTGATCTTATCGATCACTCCGACTGCTTTGGTCAGTTCTGTCTGGTATGAAGACACCAATGTATCCAGATTCAGATCCAAATCAGAAGCACTGACTGTATTCATATGAGCCAATTTGGCTGATTGCAACTTTGTGATCAGTTCCTTCTTCTCCGATTCCTGCAGAGAGGAGGCCTGCACCTTGCCCAACACCGCTTCTATCTGACTGTTGGAAGCATCCACTTTTTTATTTTCAGCTGTTACAAGTTTATTAATCGCCGTCACAGACTGCTTCTTTGCTTCTATCTGTACAGATGCCGCCATCTGATTCAGCTCTTTTTGCAATTTCTTGATCAGTGCCGTTTCCTGTTTTAATGCAGCAGACAGTTTCTGAAGTCCGGAATTGCTGCCGGTTATAACCTTGTTCGCCGTCTGCACCGCCGTAGAAAGCTCTGCCAGTTTTTTCACATCTGCTTTCTTGCTCAGAGTTTTTACCTGTTCAGAAAGAGCATTCAAGCCGGAAGAAAGCTGCATGGTTCCGGTTCTTAAAGATTCCTTATTGGTCGTATCACTTACCGCATAATTCAGTTTTTGAATTGCATTCGATACCTGTCCTAAATTCTGCAGTCCGGAAAGCTTCTGCACTCCCTTATATAACTGTAACGTTCCCTCCAAATAAGTATCCACGCCCTTTGTATACCGCTCTGCACCCGAAGTGTACACAGTCGTACCTGTTTGTATCTGATTCAGACCGTTTACCAATTTTCCGGATCCGTTACTCAGTTTTGCAGTTGCCGCTTTTATTTTTACAGTTCCTGCGAAATAATCGGACAGTCCTTTATTCAATTTCTCCGTTCCCGTTTCAAATGTCAAAGCTCCCTTTGCCAGTGTATTCAGATTGGAGGTTATCCGTCCGTTCCCATTTGATAACTTTTGAATTCCGGAAGATAAGGTATCCGCTCCGTCGGCTGCTTTTCGAATAGATTTTCCAGCATCTGCGATTTCGTCAAACAATACCTCCGTATAGGTTTTGGTTACCTGATCAGAAACCTTATTTTTTACTTTTTCCATTGCAGATTCGCTCATTTTACTTGCAATGTAATTTTTTCCGGGATTGGTATAGTATTCCAACTTCATTTTTTCCGGATGAGTTTGCAGCAGTGTCGTGGCATTTTTTGAAAAATTCTTTGGAATTACAATTACCATATAATAGCTGCCTGCTTTTAAAGATGCCATCGCCTCTTTTTTAGAAGGAACGCTCTGAAATCCCAACGCATCATTTTTATTTAACTGATTTGACAGTTTTTCTCCTACTTCCAGTGTTTTCCCCCTATATGCAACCGATTGATCTTCGTTTACCACCGCAACCGGCAACTTGGATAATTTTCCGTACGGATCCCACATGGATCCCAAAAAACCGGTTGTATAAATAGATGGAACAAACAATAGCACAATTAAAATAAACATCAGTATCTTGTTTTGAAACAATTGTTTCCATTCTTGTTTTAACATAACAACTCTCTTTCTATAAAACTATTAAAATTCAACCTGTTTGTAATTAGACATTGTGTTGCTTTTTGATATAAAATGCATTATACTCCTCATAGAAAGTTTTTCAATCGATAATTTTATTGTTTTTGTATGTTAATAGACTATTAATCAATTTATTGTCTATTAATCATCAGTATTAAAGGGAGTTATATGGCTACACAAGATCGACGGGTTCGAAAAACTCGTACACAACTTAAAAATGCACTGGTAACTTTACTGCGTGTAAAATGTATTAACGAAATCACTATCCAGGAGCTGGTAGATGAGGCGGACATCAACCGCTCCACCTTCTATTTACACTATACGGACATCTACGACATGCTTACCTCTATCGAACAGGAGTTTTTTGATGCATTTCTTGTTGTGATTGACAGCCAGGATGATTTTGAACGGGTACAAAATACCGGAGAGTTGCATCCGAACAAAACCCTTTCTCTTCTTTTTAATGAAATAAAGAAAAATACAGATATCTGTCAAGTGCTGATGGGGCCTTACGGAGACGTTGCTTTTATTTCCAAAATGATTTATACCATCGGAGAGCCGCTGAAGCGTCGTGTAGAAAATCTTTTTAAAGTAAATGAACACCCTGACTCGGAATATATCTACAACTACTGTCTGTTCGGATGTATGGGATTAATCCGGAGATGGTTCGAGGAAGGACTCAATAAAAGTTCGGATGAAATGGCAGAAATGACAGCTCAGCTTTTGATTTCCAATATGGAATATTTAAACCTTCCTTAATTTATTTGCAATCCGGTATTGCTACATGCTATAATTTATCAGTTGAAGAAATAGAACTTAAGACTTATTTAAGAAACATATTGTTTATATAATGGTGCACATGCTGAGTTCTTTCAGTATGTGCTCCTTGTCCGTTTAAGAAGAAAGAAGGATTTATTATGCAAATGAAGAGAGAGGATGTCCGAAATATCGCGATTATTGCTCACGTTGACCATGGTAAAACTACCTTAGTAGATGAACTTTTAAAACAATCCGGCGTATTTCGTGCTAATCAGGAAGTTCAGGAACGAGTTATGGATTCCAATGATATAGAGAGAGAACGTGGAATTACCATTCTATCAAAAAACACCGCCGTTCAATATAAGGATATCAAGATTAATATTATTGATACACCCGGACATGCTGATTTCGGCGGAGAGGTGGAACGTGTTCTAAAAATGGTAAATGGTGTTGTGCTCGTAGTCGATGCCTTTGAAGGTGCGATGCCCCAGACAAAATTTGTTCTTATGAAGGCATTGGCTTTAGACCTGCCCGTAATTGTATGTGTCAATAAAATTGACCGTCCCGAAGCCAGACCGGACGAAGTAATCGACGAAGTTTTAGAATTGTTAATGGATCTGGATGCATCGGATGAACAGCTGGACTGCCCGTTTGTATTCGCTTCCGCCCGTGATGGATATGCAATGCTTCATTTAGAAGATGAAAAAAAGGATATGATGCCGCTGTTTGAAACAATTGTAGACTATATCCCCGCTCCGACCGGAGATCCTGATGCCAATACTCAAGTCTTGATTTCTACCATTGATTACAATGAGTATGTAGGCCGTATCGGTGTCGGAAAAGTAGATAACGGATTTTTAAAAGTAAATCAGGATGCTGTTTTGGTAAATCATCATGATCCTGATAAAATCGAACGGGTTCGTATCAGTAAGCTTTATGAATTTGACGGATTAAACAAAGTAGAAGTATCGGAAGCCGGCATCGGCTCTATTGTTGCAATCTCCGGTATCTCCAACATTCATATCGGTGACACTATCTGCTCTCCTGAAAATCCGGTGGCAATCCCGTTTCAAAAGATTTCAGAGCCGACCATTTCTATGAATTTCATTGTAAATGACAGTCCTCTTGCCGGACGGGAAGGAAAATATGTAACCTCCCGTCATATCAGAGATCGTTTATTCCGTGAATTAAACACTGACGTCTCTCTTAGAGTAGAGGAAACAGAAAATGCGGACAGTATCAAAGTTTCCGGTCGAGGAGAATTACATTTATCCGTATTAATTGAAAATATGAGACGAGAGGGATATGAATTTGCAGTAAGTAAAGCGGAAGTTTTATTCCGGAAAGATGAAGCAGGCAAAACACTGGAACCGATGGAAACAGCCTATGTAGATGTTCCTGATGAATTCTCCGGTGTTGTTATCGAAAAATTGAGCCAGAGAAAAGGTGAACTTCTGACTATGGGAAGCATCAGTGGCGGATATACGCGTTTGGAATTTAAGATTCCGTCACGTGGATTAATAGGATATCGTGGAGATTTCCTGACCGACACAAAAGGAAACGGTATCATTAATACCATTTTTTCCGGCTATGAACCCTACAGAGGAGAGATTGCATATCGAAAGTTGGGATCTCTGATTGCCTATGAAACAGGCGAATCTGTTGCCTATGGCCTATTTTCCGCACAGGATCGCGGTACACTCTTCATCGGTGCCGGAGAAAAAGTATATGCCGGTATGGTAATCGGTCAAAGCTCCCGTGCAGAAGATATTGAACTGAATGTATGTAAAAAGAAACATCTGACTAATACACGTTCCTCCAGTGCAGATGAGGCGTTGACCTTAACACCTCCGCGCATTTTAAGCTTAGAACAGGCACTGGATTTTATCGATACGGATGAGCTTTTAGAAGTAACACCGGAAAGTCTTCGAATTCGAAAGAAGATTTTAGACCCTACTTTACGTAAACGTTCTAATATGAAAAAATAGATTTTTAAAAAATAACGACCGATTCAATCACGAATCGGTCGTTATTTTTTTAATCTATTGTTTTATATGTTCTGTAAGAAAATTTTCCTTCATGAGATTTATAATTCTCATTCCTTATTGCATACAGTTCAAATGTCAACTTCTCAGATTGCGGATTATATTCAGAAAATATCGGTATAAGAGGAAGATTTCCTATAGTGCTGTAAATTCCATGCAATCCCCAACCCATAACCATCTGCTATCTGATTTTTTCTCAACGCTTCCACAATGCGTTGCCCAATGCATCGGCATAACCGGCTTTTGAACGATCGGATTAAACACAGATTTTACCCCCAATTCTCCGGATTTTTCGTCCAACTCCTCACTGTCTAGAATGTAGTCTGCATCACCCCGGTCTCATTTCTATTTCTAAACTGAAACTCTGCCATTCTTGTCTCATTTTGCGCAAAACTTGTATGGTTATCAAAAACAAGTCTTTCTCCTGAACCGTTTGTCATGTAAGCAAAATTCTGTCCGATAAATTTCTGAGATCTGCTTAAAACAAACTCATCATTTAAACCACTCAATGTCCACATCAATTCTCCGGTTTTTTCTCCGGTACAATCCATATTTCTGTAATAAATAATTTTTTCTTCTGTATTGACGCGAATCAAATAATGATCAACCGCAAATGTATAAGCACCTTTTTCAACCTTGTTTTTATCTACATAGGTAGTGAGATTGGCCATGGTTTCCGGTCGTGTATGAATTGTGTAAGTATTGTCTTCTGATTGGATTAAAATTTGTTCCTCTTTTTTATTGTTAGTTGACAACGCAGATACTTCTACTTCATATACATCTCCATTTTTTTGAATCTCCGCCTTTTCTCCCGACTCTTTTACCAAAAATACCGTTGCCTTTTCAGGATCTGTAATTGCAATTTTATGTCCCGCCACCATTGCATTCAGATAATAATCGGATTTTTTTGCCTTGTCTACGCTTTTCCATATTTAGATGAGGCAGTTGTGAATTTACCAGTTTTACGATTGACTGTAACAACCTTTTTATTACTGGATTTAAAAATCAGATCTGCTTTTCTTACCCCTCTGATTTTTAGGATCCTTTGAACCTTCTCCTTATTTTTTTATAGATCAAATACGACTTTCCTTTATTTTTCTTTACTGTGATAGTCTCTGTTTTTGATCCTGCAGCCGACACATTGATTGCTTTTCCGACTACTCCGGCAGAAGTAAGAATCAATGATAAAGCCATTATCCATAAATATCGTTTTCTCATGGTTAACCCCCTTTAAGATATAAGATTGTTTCTTACAGAAAGCTTATCATTTCTTCTCTTTACTTTAAAATATCCTTTACTTATCAGATGATAACATGAAGTTGTCATCTGATACTAACAGGTCCACCCAGTCCATACTCTGCTTCCAAACAGCTACAATCTCAATCCCACCCAATTCCTTTGGAATTGAAATATAATCAATCGCCAGTCTTGTCTTTGCTACTCCCTCTCCTAAAATTGCAAAACCTCTACCGAGCTCCAAATATGTAATTAATGTCATAGTATCTTCAATATAAACAATTTCTCCCGGTGAAATACCGAGTTTTACCAATAATTCCATATGACATCAATACAATTTTGGAGCCACTTCGGGATCTACCACAAAAAAATTTTCTCCATTAAAATCCTAATATGTCTTATTTTTCTCCTGCGGTTTGAATTTTTCGGAATACACGATTGCATGCCGTCTGTCAGCTACCGGTCTGTACTGTATCTGATCAAAGTCATCTAATGAAGCAGATATGCTAAAAATCAGATCAACACAACCTGCAGATCCTTTTCCAACTGTGCTCCTGCAGGAGTTAATGAAACCGCTTTATTCGTTCTGAAAAACAGTAACACTTCCAAATCTCTTTCTAAATTCGCAATCTGTTTACTTAATGCAGGTTGCGATACATGCAAGCTTTTTGCAGCTTTTGTAAAATTCAAAGACTTTGCTACCTCCAAAAAATATTCTATCTGTGTTAAGTTCATTTCTCTTTCCTTCCCATTTCCCTTAATCATACCATTGGATTCCCCTGACAGTAAATAAGGATGAAGTACCGGTGATACTTCATCCTTATTTTAATCTTCCTTTTTTAATTTTTATAAGGCTCTGCATACCCGATACATGCCTCTGATCTACCGTATAACGCTTACCCTCTACCCATATCTCATTTCTGCAAATCCTGTTTTTCCCTGATAACGGCAACATCATTTCATACGTCTCCGTCTCATTCTGATACTGTATTCTGACTCCGGAAGCAACTGAGAAACGTTTTCGACTTTCTGTTCTGGAAATCGCTTTTCCCGTTCTCAAAACCATATTCAGTGTTTTTACTTCTTCCGATGTCATCTTTCTGGTATGGCTCCTGCTTTTTCTTTTCTCCTTTTTTTCTCTGAAAAATGTTATTTTCCCCATTGCCCGATCACTGATTTTTCTGATGGAGAAAATTTTTTTCTGACAAAGTTTTTCTATATAGGAACACAGCTTCGGTATATTCGCTATATAAGCTTCTCCGTCATTATTGATATATACAATCTTTCCGCCTCCCACAGGCGTAAACTCTTCCCGGCAAAACCCGAAACGATCCTTATACCCTAATGCCAGATACTCTTCCTGAATACTTGCTTCCTGTCCAAAAAAGTAAGTTTTTCGAAAAGTCGCATTCTGAATCCATGAGGTTACCATATGAAATTCTTCTTCAGTAACTTTTGGCAAGACTTCCAGTAATTCCTTCTTTGTTGCAAAATTCTGCCACTCTGTTCCGGGAATCACGGCTTGTATAAAATACTTTCTTTTTCCAAGTTGTAAATGCCCCTTTTTTACCTTTGTACTGCTGAAATGTGCCCCCTTTTTTGCCTCATAAGTCTTAATTGACGGCTCTTTTTCATGTTTAACAGAATGTTCTATCCTGTTATTCTGCGCACTGCAACCGGTAACGATACTGAGAAAAAGAAGAATCCCACAAACTGTTTTCTTTTTCATTCTATCCTCCCATAACTTTATACCTGTCTCTTATACACATCTCCGAGCCCACGAGACATCTCAGGATCT
>CAMYAO010000012.1 GCA_947253885.1 uncultured Clostridium sp. | reverse complement strand
TCTTCGGCAGAAAAAAAATAAGCGGTTACTACTACTATTTAGATAAGAAAACCGGCGAAGTAAAGAAAGGCTGGATCTCGAAAAAAGGTAAAAAGTACCACTATTCTCTCAACAGCGGAAAACAACTCTTCGGCAGAAAAAAAATAAGCGGTTACTACTACTATTTAGATAAGAAAACCGGTGAAATGAAGAAAGGCTGGATCTCGGAAAAAGGTAAAAAGTATTACTACTCCGACAGTAACGGCAGACAATACTTCGGTATTCGAAAAATCGGATCCAAACTATATAAATTTGATTCAAAAAACGGTGCTTTGATCGGAAAAGTGACCAATTCCAATTCCAAGATTCAAAGTTACACCAGCAAAACCTCTTATCTGGTTTTAGTCAACACTACCAAAGCTCGCGTCTATGTTTATAAGGGCAGACAGTATAACTGGGTTTTGAAAAAAATCTTTACCGCTACTACCGGTAAGCCGTCTACACCAACTAAAATCGGTACCTTTGAAGTCGGAATAAAGGGACTCTATTTTAATACCGGTTCAAGAGGCAGATGCTGGTACTTTACACAATTCAGTAGAAACTATCTCTTCCATTCCGTTATCTATGACCGTTCTCGAACTCCAAGCCGTATTCTTGACGGTCAGCTGGGAACCCATGCCTCTCATGGCTGTGTTCGCTTACAGATTTCAAATGCAAAATGGATTTATGATAATATTCCAAGACATACCAAGGTAATTACCTTTCGCTAGATTTCTGTAAAATCTACAACAGAACTATTCAAAAAAGAGTGTCATCTTTGGTATTCAACATGCAATATACACTTACGTAATTAACTATTCTATAAAAAAGGGAACCGTGAAAAAACTTACATTTTTTCACAGTCCCCTTTTTATATCTATCTGTCCTATTTCGCCACACAGGACGAATGGAACAGATTTTTTATCTCATCTGCAGTTTCCAAAATTCGCTGTGCTCTCATTCCGAACAATCGAATCACCAGATCTCCAAACGCCGTTTTACTGATCCCGTATTCCATTTCAGATTGCTCCAAAATTTCTGTGATGCCTGTACAGATATCCTCTGGGAGACCGGTACAAAACATGTTTCCAATATGAGTGAATCCCTCAAACATTCCGATCCCTCTCATCTCCATCTTATGCGGCTCATATCTCGCATTATCTCTGTAAATCAAATCAGTTTCACGAAAAATCTCAATCTTTGATGCAAAACGTCTGTAAGCAAACTGCTCTCCATAAGCAACCCGGCCACTGGAAAGAACATCTAGTAAAAAAAATCTTGAGGTCATATCCTCCAGCCGAACCTTCATAACGGAATCAAACTCAGATTCTGCAAACGGAATGACCGGTTGCGGAAAATAACAAAGAGTTGCATTTTTTGCAACGGATACCTCTATGTTTCTTCTGGCTCCTCCCTGTTCCATTTTATGGAGTTTTTCAAAAGCCTGAGATAAGATTTCCACACTGCATCGTTCTCCGATCTGATAGGAAAAGTCCTGTACATCTCCACTCATAATTCCGGCAGATGCAGATAGAGGCATTATGGAAATTCCGCCATCTTCTCTTTGAAACGGTGTCATAATTTTATAAGGTGCCGTAAAAGAAACTTCCTCTAATATATTTTTCCCGTCTTTAAAGGCTGTTTGAACATGAACACCTGATACCTTTCCAAAATGATTTTTCATCTATTTCATATCCTCTAAAAGAACATTTTTCTTGATCCACTCTATCACCTGATCCACCTGTTCTCCACTACGAATATTAGTAAAGAAAAACGGTCTGTCCCCGCGCATTTTCTTTGCATCCCTGTCCATTACTTCCAGACTCGCTCCTACATATGGAGCAAGATCGATCTTATTAATTAGAAGGAGATCGGAACGGGTAATCCCCGGTCCTCCTTTTCTTGGAATCTTCTCTCCTTCTGCTACATCTATCACAAAAATAGTAGCATCTACAAGTTCCGGACTAAAGGTTGCAGATAAATTGTCTCCGCCGCTCTCAATAAATAAAAGCTCTATATCAGGAAACTGTTCTATCATTTCATCTACTGCTTCCAGATTCATAGAAGCATCTTCTCTGATTGCAGTATGAGGACATCCGCCTGTTTCCACACCTGTAATACGTTCCACCGGAAGTACACTGTTTTTTGCCAAAAATTCTGCATCCTCTTTTGTATAGATATCATTTGTGATGACACCGATACTGTACTCATTTGCCATAATACGAACCAGGGCTTCAATGAGTGCTGTTTTTCCGGATCCGACAGGTCCGGCTACACCTATTTTAATATAAGACATTTTCTTCCTTCTTTCCTATGACATATAAATTCTGGAATATAACGTTTCATGCTGCATTCCCCGCATATCAAATCCCGGAGCAGACAGACAAAAATCTTCCGTATCATAATCCGTTACACATCCCAATATCTCTGTAAAAGTCTGATAGCAATTTACCAATATCTTCTGTCCTGCACTTTGACTGAGAGGGATTGTTTTCACACAATTGGTTACCATTGCCGAAGTTTGTGCATATAAAAAATGATACAATGCTTCTTCTAAGCAGATTCCGAGTGCCGCACAATAGACACCGTATACAATACAGTGATTAATTGTTTTTTTATATCGCGCTGCTTGATATTCAATAAAAATGCCTGTTTTCAATTCCGGAATTTCCAGTTTTTCTACTGTTTTCATAAATCTGGATCCCATCTTTTTAGAAGCGTCTCTTTGTTCACTCGGAATTCGGGATGCCTCTAAAATCTGCTCCAATTCTTCC
This sequence comes from uncultured Clostridium sp., assembly GCA_947253885.1. GTDB lineage: Bacteria > Bacillota > Clostridia > Lachnospirales > Lachnospiraceae > SY8519. The sequence goes on along the minus strand of CAMYAO010000012.1, from coordinate 56,472 downwards.
AGGAGATCTAATCTCCCTGATTGTGCCGCCTCATAGGATAATCGCACTCCCAACAATTCTGTATTGGCAAAACTGTATCTGAGTTTATTTTGAATATAAGACACAGCCGTTTCCTCACTTTTCACAATCCCCTTTTGAATATAAGTCTCCAGACCTTGTGAATGAGAATAGCCTCCAATCGGAAACAGTGCATCATTTACCTGAAGTAAATAAAAAATTTTATTGGACATTGCGCTCTCCTAGTGCTGATGATTATGAACTGCTGCGGAAATTCTGTTGTTGAAGTTCAATTTTTGTACTTCTTTTCGCACCTGTGTTCCATGAATATTTTTCAACATGGCAAACATCGGCTCATTAAATATTGTAATATATGTTCCATTTTCTCCCCAGAAGAGCGGTGCATGTCGATTCCCGATCTCATAGCACACCTTTGCCGCCCATTTTTCATGATCCGGTTTCATCGCAATCACAATTACTTCACACGGAGGGGTATTGACCACTACTGCCACTCCCTCCTGATCGTATATGACATCATCCTGAAATAATCCTCTTTTTAAAATTTCATCTCCCATTCGAATTCCTATATCCGATCCCTTAGAACCAATTTTGCGATGAATCTTTTTAAACGCTTCATGCCATTCAATATCTACATATTCTATTTTCTTATTCTCTGTCTGTAACTCACTTAATTTTCCGATCACTTTCTCACAAAGCATAACTGCCTCCTGTCCTACCATACATTTAACATCATCATGACTGCCGGAACCCAGGCTGTGATAACACCTTCCACCACCTGTAAAACAGGAACGAATTTTCCAAGCTTCTTTCCCAAAATATCTTCTACAAAGGCAGTTCCCCATAGAATCGCCCATAAGAACCAAATGGCTGCCCAACGCCAATCAGGCTCTATATGCCAATATGGAATTCCTGTGAAACCTTCCATGATGCCGAATATAACGGCATTAACCGCTACAAAAGTAGAAAACCACGCAAACGGAATCGGATTTAAATTCATTATATTCATAAATGCTACAAACAGATAAGTAAAACAAAATAATAATCCGGTTCCCGCCGCATAATAATTCCCCTGTACAAGATTTACAAAATTAATAAACAATGATAATGATCCGGTCAAAATATTCATGACTGCTGCAGATTTTCCGTCTACTTTATATAGGGTACACATACCGTTATTTATCAATACAATTCCTACAAATAATAGGCAAACTCCTAACATAACTCTCTATTTCCTTTTCTGACATTTAAAATAAATTATATAACTGTGTCAACGGTAATTTTTCCGCCGGTTTTGAAGTAATGGTCTCTCCGTCCACTTTTACTTCATAAGTCTCAGGATCTACTGAGATTTCAGGTGCCCGGTTATTCCATACCATATCCTGTTTTGAAATCGCTCTACAGCCTTTTACCGGTAAAATCGTTTTTTCCAGTCCATACTGTTTTTTTATATTCTCCTCGTATGCAATCTGAGAAACAAATGTGATACAGGTATCATATTTTGCTTTTCCGTGTGCTCCGAACATATGCTGATATAAAACAGGCTCTGTCGTAGGAATAGAAGCATTTGCATCTCCCATCTGAGAAGCGGCAATCATCCCTCCCTTTAAAACCATATTAGGCTTTGCACCGAAGAATGACGGATTCCACAATACCAGATCTGCAAATTTTCCGACTTCAACAGATCCCACATATTCAGAAATGCCGTGAGTGATTGCCGGATTAATAGTATATTTTGCTATATAACGCTTTACACGGGCGTTATCATTGTCATTTCCTTTATCTTCCGGCAACGCACCTCTTTCTTCCTTCATCTTGCTCGCAGTCTGCCATGTTCGTGTAATAACCTCTCCTACGCGTCCCATCGCCTGTGAGTCGGAACTCATCATAGAAAAGACTCCCAAATCATGCAGGACATCCTCTGCCGCAATTGTTTCCGGGCGGATTCGGGAATCAGCAAATGCAACATCCTCCGGTATCCGTTTATCCAGATGATGGCATACCATAAGCATATCTAAATGTTCATCTAATGTATTGATTGTAAACGGCATAGTAGGATTGGTAGAAGACGGCAATACATTAGATGCTGCAGCCGCACGAATAATATCCGGTGCATGTCCTCCGCCTGCTCCTTCCGTGTGATAAGTATGTATCGTTCTTCCAGCGATTGCAGCCAATGTATCTTCCACGCAACCACCTTCATTTAAAGTGTCTGTATGGATTGCAACCTGCACATCGTATTCATCTGCAACATTTAAACAATGATTGATTACTGCAGGAGTCGCTCCCCAGTCCTCATGAATTTTAAGCCCCATTGCACCGGCTTTTACCTGCTCTATCAACGGTGCCTCATCCGAACAGTTTCCTTTTCCTAAAAATCCCAGATTCATAGGATATTCTTCTGCCGCACGCAACATTTCACGAAGATACCACGGTCCCGGTGTACAGGTTGTTGCATTAGTTCCGTCTGCAGGACCGGTTCCTCCGCCGATCATTGTTGTTACTCCGCTGAATAGTGCCGTGTCGATCTGTGTGGGACTGATATAGTGAATATGGGTATCAATTCCTCCGGCTGTTACGATCAGTCCTTCTGCCGCCAACGCTTCTGTACTTGCACCGACAGTCATTCCGGGAGTAACTCCATCCATAATATCCGGATTTCCGGCTTTTCCTATCCCTGCAATTTTTCCGTTTTTTATACCGATATCCGCCTTGATAATTCCCGTAGCATCTACAATCAATGCATTTGTAATGACCAGATCCAAATCTCCGTCTTTACTGCAGGTTTTTACAGACTGCCCCATTCCGTCACGAAGTGTTTTTCCGCCACCGAACTTTGCTTCTTCTCCATAGGTGGTATAGTCCTTCTCTACCTCGATCACAAGACTGGTATCAGCCAGACGTACCTTATCTCCGGTGGTAGGACCATACATTGCCGCATATTTACTTCCTGATATTTTTACACTCATGTCTGTCCTCCTTATAAAAATCTCTTACTCTTTGCCTGTTCCATAGAAGTATCTAATGTATCAGACGATACTTGTGCACATGTCAGATCATTTAATCCGAATACACGTCCTCTTCCTCCTAATGCAACCAGTTGTACCTCTTTTTCCTCCCCAGGCTCAAAACGCATGGAAGTTCCGGACGGAATATCCAAACGGTATCCGTATGCCTCCTTTCTGTCAAAAGACAGACATTTATTTACTTCAAAAAAATGAAAGTGCGAACCGACTTGTACCGGACGGTCTCCTTTATTTGCAACCGATACCTTTACTGTCGGTTTCCCTTCATTTAATATAAGTTCCCTTTCTTTTGGAATGATTTCACCTATTTTCATTTCTTCCTCCTACTGAATCGGATTATGTACAGTTACCAGTTTTGTTCCGTCAGGAAAGGTTGCTTCTACCTGTACTTCCTCTACCATATCTGCAACCCCTTCCATCACATCCTCTTTCGTAAGAATCTTTGTTCCGAGCTGCATCAATTCCACTACAGTTCTGCCATCTCTCGCATACTCTAAAAGATCGGAACTGATAAGTGCCAATGCCTCTGTATAATTCAGCTTTAAGCCTCTTTCTTTTCGTTCTTTCGCAAGATTTCCTGCAAAATGAAGCAATAGTTTTTCCTGCTCTTTTGGATTTAAGCGCATATCTTATCCATCCTTTCTATTTCTACCGCCCTCATTAAAACAGCATTTTTACTATTTAATGATTTGCTGCATAAAAAAAGAGACATGGACACACGCGTGTGAGGTGACTCCATTGTCTCTTTTCTTTCACATCCGAAAATGTCTGTATTTTTGTATCGTGTAAATTATACAGCCAACCCGTTTTTGCGTCAAGACATTTTTCTTATCCCTTATAGGGGGTTCTGAATTATATAAAAAGCCAACTAAATAATCCTCTGCTTACACACTTTTTAGAAGACTCTCTCTATTCTTCCGTATTTCATCAGAATTTTTAATCATATTCATTGTCTTATCCCTGAATATGTTATAAGATAAACCCAATATTATCTATTATTCAGGGGGATTTATTTATGTATGAAAAAAAACCGAATGGATTTGCTTTTTTCCCGATTCTGGTATTTCTGATATTATACCTTGGAAGTGGGATCTATTTTGAGTATATCCATCCAATTGAAGGAAAAATGGGCTTTTACATTATGTCAGTTGTAGTGGCCTTTTTTATTGCACTGATTGTTGCCCTTCTTCAGAATCGAACGCTTTCCTTCGAGCATAAGATCAGACTGTGTGCAAGAGGAATCGGAGATGAAAATATTACCATTATGATTTTCATCTTTTTAGTTGCAGGCGCATTCAGCGGAATTGCAAAAATGGCAGGCGGTGCTTCAAGCACGGCAAACCTTCTGCTGACCATACTTCCCACGAAATTTGCACTTCCCAGTCTGTTTGTCATTGCCTGTCTGATTGCAATGGCTATGGGAACCAGTGTAGGCACCATTACTGTATTAATACCGATTGCAGTGAATGTGGCCGCTCAATCCCAGATCAGTCTGGCACTTTGTACTGCCACTGTAGTCGGCGGATCTATGTTCGGTGACAACCTTTCCTTTATCTCCGATACCACTATTGCGGCTACCAAAACGCAGGGAGTTGCAATGAAAGATAAGTTTCGCATGAACTTTAAAATCGCTTTACCTGCATCTTTAATTACAATCGGGGTTTTGACTGTTATTTCTCTCAGCAGTCATTCCGGAAATATCGGAACCTATTCCTTCAATATCTGGCTGGTTCTCCCTTATGTGATTGTTTTGGGAGCCTCTATTATCGGTATCAATGTCTTTGCTGTACTATGTATGGGCGTTGTTCTGTTTGCCGTTGTAGGAGTCTTTACCGGATCACTTGCTCCTATAGCAATCTTGGAAGCCTTAAAGACAGGTACTTCCGGTATGTTTGAAACAATTATCGTAACCATACTCGTTGCATCTATCGGGGCTCTGATCAAATCGAACGGAGGTTTTTCATGGCTGCTTCGCTTTATCAAAAAGCATTTTAAGGGACATACCAGCGGTTGTTTCGGAATCGGATTACTGACGCTATTAATGGATATCGCCACTGCAAATAATACGGTTGCTATCGTAATGGCGGCACCTATTACAAAGGAGATCAGCGAATCTTACGGAATAGAACCCAAACAGGCAGCTTCCTTATTGGACATTTTTTCCTGTATCGGACAGGGGATCATACCTTACGGAGCACAGCTTCTGATTGCTTCCAGTCTTTCACAGGTAACGCCGATCCGGATTATTCCGTTTTTATTCTATCAATTTTTACTGCTTGCCAGCGTAATACTATCAATTTTTTTCATTCGAAAAAAACAACTGTCAACTGCACAATAAAATTTCTTAAAAAGCTCAGTCAAACCGACTGAGCTTTTTTGTGTATTCTTATGAAAATAACATCCATTTTATTATAACAAGCAGTACCAGGTGCACCGGATAAAAGAGATAAAAGAAATGCTTAATCTGCCGTCCTCTCTCTCCATTGTACATAATTAAAAAAGGAATTCCTGCCATCGCTATATAGATCATCGAATCCAAAAAAGTGCCCAAACATACTACTGCAATCACATAAGAAAGTATGGGATGCGTATGAAAAAAATATAACAGTAAAATCACCAATACCCCGACTCCACCATAGTCACTGCGAAAAATTTCCGCAAGCAAATACCCGATTCCTGCAATTATACAGATCAGAATAGATGCTATCCACCTTCCTTTACCATTATCCGTCACTCTCTGCTTGACCACTTCCGCTAAAGTCATTGCGATCAATCCGATCGTAAATGTAATCAGAACATTTCCGTAGCAGGCAAATGCCATATAAAAAGGCCACAGAGAAATAACTGCAAAAACAACCATTCGCCCAATATACCGATACCTGTTTTTACTATGGAAAAATCCCTCTGTTAATAAAAAGCAAAATATCGGAAAGGAAAGCCGTCCGATCATACGGCATATATAATATAAAATAGTTATCACACTGCCGTTCCCGCTGATCAGATCCACCTGTTCCTCTAACAATACTGCACCGATATGATCGATCAGCATCGTTATGACCGCTATCAACTTCAATTGAAACCCATTAATCCTGCAATGTGCCCGTTTTTCTATCTGCATACTTTCCTCATTTACTCTGTGGACTTTAGCGCATCCAACATATTGATCTTTCTCAACCGATAATCCGCAATCATCCCAAGCAGTGCCGCTACGACAATAATAGTCAGAACCGGCACTCCGTATACATACCACTTTACTTTTAAAGGATATAAAACAGCTGCCGGAGATACCCGAAATAAGATCAGACGATGCAACAGCTTTCCTGCAAATAATCCGATTAAAATCCCTATCCCGGTTAACGCTACCGTTTCTCTATAAATATACATCGTTACTTCTCTCTGATAAAATCCCAATACTTTTATAGTACACAGTTCTCGAAGTCGTTCTGATATATTCATATTTGTTAAATTTGATAATATCACAACTGCCAGTAATAAAGAAAGTATCGTCAACACAATCATTACGGTAACCAAAGAGTCCGACATAGCTGAAAATTGTCGGATCACACCTGTATTTTGATTGACCGCCGCTACATTTTCCATCTTTAAAAGATCGGAAGAGACTTGCATTACCTTTTTTGTTCCCCGATCGGACAATTGCAGCAGACAGGCATTATCAACATAAAATTTTTTTCTGATTTTTTGTAAATAATTTTTTGACATCACAACACAATGCCCGATATGCATCCGGAATACACAGTCTATTTTATAATTATACGCTATTCCGTCCCTTCCTTTTAAGGAAATTGTGTCCCCTTCAGAGACTCGCAATAATGATGCCAGCTTTTGGCTGATACAGATTCCGCTATCTGATAATCCCATCAAAATGCCACGAAGATTTTCCAAGCGAAAATAGTGTTTCTGATCTTGAGGATTAAACGCTATCATCATAACAGATTGTGTGTCCCTCTGACCGGATATTTCTTTTTCCGCCGAATCCAGATAAATTGCTGCCGACTTTATATCCGGTCTGGAGTTCAAATATTTGCTTAAGTTTTTCGTTTCCATTTCCTTTTGTGTATTACGCAGAGAAACAACTGCATCATAACGGATAATCGATCCGTACTGTTTCTCCAATGTCTGTTGAATAGAACAGATAATCCCGAGACCGGCAAATAAAAGCATAACAGATCCCACCACTCCGAACACCGTCATAAACATTCGCTGCTTATAACGAACAATATTTCGAACGGTAACCTTTCCGGTAAAAGAAAGACGTTTCCATATCCCCGGTATATGCTCCAGCAAAACCTTTGCTCCCTTTGTCGGAGGTTTGGGCTGCAGCAACTGTGCCGCTGTTTCCTTTGATTCTTTCAGTACCACATAAAATGTCGGCAAAACTGTACAAATAACCGACAATAGAACTGACAGCAGTATAGAAGACCATGATATTTCATAACGCACCTTTGACAACGTTGTACTGCTCAGCAGAGAATTGCATAGTGCACCAGGCAAACAAAATGTTCCGATTATGATTCCGAAAACAACCCCGATTATTGCCGCAGTCAAACCGTAACATAAATATTTTAGCATCAGAACCGCTCCGGGATATCCCAATGATTTCAATAATCCGCAATGAACCCTTTCTTCCTGCACATACCGTGTCATTGTGGTAAATGTTACCAGAGCCGCCACTGCATACAATACAAGAGGAAAGATTGCTGCTACTGCTTGAATGCCGTCTGCAGTACTGTCAATTGCCTGCACCCCATCACTTCCCGGCAGAGTTCTGTGTGTAAAAACCTGATACTTAACCGTTTCTATCGCATTCAATTCGTCTTTTCTCTGTCTTATTTTCAGAATAGCTTTTCGTTCTTTTTTATGAAACTGTTGCAACTCCTTTTGCAATATCTTTTTTCTTTTCCGTAATAACAATCCTCTTTTTTTTCCGGTAAATTCCCATACACGTTCCATATCCGACAATTGCTTTTTTTGAACATCCAAACGTATGCGAATTTGCTTTAACTTTCTGACTGTCTGCCCGGTTTGTTTATTCATAGAGCGCTTCATAGCTGCCAGCCGTTCGGTTCCGTTGTCTCTCAGAAGCTTCTCCAGCTGCTTCTTATGCTGATACAACCGCTGTTGATATTCCGGTGTATTTCTGACCAGTCTATCCAAATCATGAAACGTAATCCTCACAATACTATATACATTCGAATGAAATGCCTGCTTTCTCAAAACTCCGAATCCCGACAGCTCACCGCTTCCTGCAGCTGCACTTCCCAATGCCTCAGTCGAAACTATCTCTGCAGATTTGACATATCCGACTACTTTGTAAACAGATCTTTTTAAAATGCTTCCCTTTTTCTTTTGAAAAGAAAGTGTACTCCCTATTTCGTATCGATTCTTTTGTGTAATTCCAACCGCAATCTCATTATCAGCTTCCGGAAACCTACCGCTTACCAATTCATATTTTGAAATATGTTTCGGTAGGGAAAATAAACGCATCCCCGTTTCTGTCCCTTTGATCGTGCTATCCTGAAAATATCCGTACTCCACCTCTCCTCTCTGCTGTAAAACTCTCAGTTCTTTCTGATCTTCTTTGGTAATCCCATAATCCGAAATAACCGCTAGATCTGCCGCATGAAGCTTTTTATAATAACGATCTGCCGTTTTGGCAATATCCGGTCCGCTTACTCTCAATCCTATAAACACCGTTGTTCCCAAAAAAATGAGTAAAATAATAGATATAAACCGTATTTTAGATTCCAGAAAGGATTTTCTGATAATTTTATGGATAATTTTCATTTATCAATACTCCAACACTTCTATTGACTTCGGCTTAAGGTTCTTTTGGATTTTTTGCACTCTGGCATCTTTCAGAAAGATAACACGATCTGCGATTGAAGCCAGTGCTGAATTATGAGTTACAATCAGGATCGTCGTATTCTGTTTATTTGCCATATCCTGCAAAATTTTCAGGACATGCTTTCCTGTTTTAGAATCTAAGGCACCTGTCGGTTCATCACAAAGCAGCAATTTCGGATTTTTTGCCACCGCCCTTGCAATAGAAACCCGTTGCTGTTCTCCTCCGGACAGTTGCGCAGGAAAATAATGGATCCGATCTTTTAGTCCGACCGATATCAATACATCGGAAGCGTCTTGTGCCGTTTTCACTAACTCGGATGCCAACTCCACATTTTCTTTTGCTGTCAGATTGGGAACCAGATTATAGAACTGAAATACAAAACCCACATCTGTTCTCCGATATCTTGTCAACTCCCGCTCCTGTAATTTTGCTATATCTACCCCGTCTATCACTACAGACCCTCCGGTACAGACCTCCATTCCTCCCAAAATATTCAGTAAAGTTGATTTTCCTGCTCCGGAAGCCCCTAAAATCACTACCAGTTCTCCCTTTTCCACTTGAAAAGAAATATCATCATTTGCGAGAATTTCCGATTCTCCGGACTGATACATTTTTGTACAATGCGATACTTCAATATAAGCCATATCCAAACCCTCTTTTTGTTATTTGCACAACATGTTGATTTATCTATATTTTTATTCTAAAATAGTGCTATTCTATTGACAATAAACAATCCCGCTCCATCTGTTCATTTAAGGAGAAACCATCTTGCAGAGACAAACCGATACAGAAACGCAGATCAAATGTGCACTTACCGATCTGCTGAAAAACAAACGCTTAGAAGCTATCACTATCACAGATATCACAAGATCTGCCCATATTAACCGTGGAACCTTTTATCTACACTACATGGATAAATATGATATGATGGAGCAACTGATCTCCCATATTCTGGACTATATTTTTCAGCTTCTTTCCTCCCACAGAAATCCGGAGGAACTGTTTCCCGTTACAGTGCAGGTATTGACCTATTTGAGAAACGATTATAATTTTATCTATGCCATTGAGCGAAACAGTCCTCAATATTTAGATAATGCTCTTAATCAATTTTTTGATACAATAATTGAAAACCTGCCTCGACTGAAAAATGATTTGAGATCACATCCCTATCTTCCCTATGATTATGCCAGACAGATTTTTATTAGAACCAATACTGAAATAGTCATGTTTTGGATCAAAAAGGGGTGTCCGGAATCTCCGGAGGAAATTGCAAAAATGTTATTACAAGTGTAAAGGAGCTGTTTATGCAGAAAATTATGTATTCTATTCTTCTTGTTCTTGGTATCATCGCTGTTTCATACGGTATCTTTATCGGTGCTGCTAATTCCGGCAGTTCCTTTTTCCTTATATGGTTTGTAATCGGCATCGGTCTGATTCTGATCGCAGTCTCTCCGAGACTGCCTGTTTCAATCCCTCCCTCAGTAAAGAAACTTTTGCTTGGAACGGTTTGTGTTATTTTTGTCTATTTTTCTGTTCTTTTAGGGCTTGTCCTCAGTACCTTTTATGCAAAAGGGACTCCCAATCTTGATTATCTGATTGTATTGGGAGCACAACTCAAACAGAATGGTCCTTCTTATACATTAAAATATCGACTGGATAAAGCGGCAGACTATCTGAAAGACAATCCGAACACAAAATGTATTGTAAGCGGAGGAAAAGGATCTAACGAGTCGACCAGCGAAGCACAGGGCATGTACGACTATCTTATTACCCAAAAACATATTGCAAAATCTCGAATTCTGATTGAAGATCGTTCTAAAACTACAACAGAGAATATTCAAAACAGCAGGAAACTACTCCCTTCCTCTCAGGTATCCTTAGGAATCGTTACAAATAATTTTCATCTCTACAGAGGTCTCCATCTGGCAAAAAAACTCGGATTGACCAATTCTTACGGAATTGCTGCCAAAGGAACAAAATCCTTTGCTGTTCACAATATTTTCCGAGAAACCTTTGGAATTACGAAAGATTTTATTCTAAAAAGATAATCGTGAAAAATTGTTATTTTTTTATCATTTTGTGTTTACAAACTCCTCACTTTATGTTATTATTTTAACAAGATAAATGATAGTTATTTAACAAACAATATGAATGAGGAGGGCATATATCATGATGAATAGAGAAGTTAAATTAGAATTATCAAATGTGCGTGAAGAAATGAACATGATAGGTGAGACAAGTCAAGAAAGAAGCAATGCTTACATATTATTAGAAAAAGAATTCGATATAACCATTGATGATGAAAAAGATCTCTTTGATTTAGATTTTCATTAATACCGCAAAAAGCATCTTCCATTACGAAGATGCTTTTTTCATAGTATTTTAAATGTCACAAATATAATAGTATGTCATACGACAACTATTACACTGTAAAAATAAACCACCAGAGAGGGAAGTTCTCCGGTGGCTGAGGAAGGAAACGTACGTAATCATACGTACAACTAATCAAGTAGAAAAAGATATTACTGTTTCTACTTTTATACTTCTATCTTATCACTTGTCACACTTATAATCAATATTCTTCAAAAATTCTTCAAAAAAAGTTGCTATTACACGTATTTTTTGACTATAATGGGAACATACTTATTTTTTAACTTGAATCAATGAATAGGAGACTTTATGAAAAGACTATTTGGAGCATTTCTGACATGTACACTTCTATTAAGTTGTGTTTCCTGCAGTACGAAAAAGGACACTTCTACTACTACTTCTTTTTCTACTACAAAAAATGGCGCAAAGGTCATCATGGAACTGACGGCAAAAGATGATACGATTACTCATATCAATCAAACCGTTTCCGTAAATTTAAAAACCGGATCCGCCAGTTCTATAGATACCTTAAAATCAAACATTACCAGCTCAAAGGAGAGTTATGCGAATATAAAGGGAGTGGTATATACCATTACACAAACAGATACCTCTCTTACCGAAAAGATTTCCATTTCTATTTCTGAAAAAACCATTCAGACCCTGTCCAAAAGAAAGCTGCTTCCGATTAAGGGAAAACGCATCACCTCTCTTTCTCTGAAGCAAACGGTAAGCAGTCTGAAGAAAGCCGGATGGAAAGAGGAAATGAAACAGGAAACAAAATAACAGTTATAAATGTCATAGTGAATTATATTTAAACGATTTTTTATCTATAAATCATTGTTTTACTTTTTTCCTATGAGCATTTATTCTGTAACTTAGATTGAATAAAAGAGGTACAACAATGGAAAAACAAGAATTTGACCACCTGGGCAAAAGAGTAAAAGACTTAAGGATCAAAATGGGACTTACCCAAAATCAGGTGGCAGAGGCTCTGAATGTAACACCTGGTTATATTAGTAATGTAGAAAACAATCGAACCGCAATGTCCCTTCGAATTCTTACCTATTATGCAAAACTGGTCGGAATTACGTTAGATTCTCTGGTTGGAAGTATTGAACCGGAATACCAAAGCATTGTATTAGATAATGAATTAGCTACTACGCTTTCTAAACTGAGTGATTCAGAAAAGCACAAATTGATTCGCATGATTGAGATTTGGCGGGATTAAAAAAACTTCTCCTTTTGGGAGAAGTCTTTTTGTTATTTTGTACCGTATAATCGATCGCCCGCATCACCAAGACCCGGAACAATATAGGCATCACTGTTTAATTTCTCATCAATCGCCGCCACATAAATATCTACATCCGGATGGGCCTTCTGCAGTGCCTCCAATCCTTCCGGAGCTGCCACCAAACACATAAACACAACATTCTTTCCACCGGATTCTTTGACCAAATCAATGGCTGCAATCGCACTTCCTCCGGTTGCAAGCATCGGATCCAATACATAGATTTGACGTTTTTCGATGTCTCTCGGCAATTTACAATAATAACCGTGAGGAATATGTGTACTCTCATCACGATACAAACCGATATGCCCTACCTTTGCATTTGGTACCAAAGTCAACATTCCGTCTACGAAACCTAATCCGGCTCTCAGAATCGGAACAACAGCAATATCTTCTCCCGCCAACATATTTACCCTGGCTTTACTGATAGGAGTCTCAATCTCTACCTGTTTTACCGGCAGATTTCTGGTTGCCTCATATCCCATTAAAGAAGCAATTTCATTTGCCAGCTCTCTAAATTCCTTTACACTGGTTGTTTTCATTCTCATCAAAGACACTTTGTGCTGAATCAACGGATGATTAAATTCATATACTTTACTCATTTTGTTTTCCCTTTCTTTTTATTACTAAACTCTCTCCCTGACCAATTTCTAAATCAACACCGGTTTTATTCGGAGAATCATTTTCAAACTTATAGTCTTTTCCGGGCAGGATCGCATTTAAAATAATGCCGACTAAAGAACCGGTTGCCAGACCGGATAATGCTATTTTTACACCGGCTACTGTGAAGATTACTGCCCCCAGTTTCGAATAGTTAACACCTATGGATAAAACCAGAATCATAGCTGCAATGATTACATTTCGACTTTTTGAGAAGTCCACCTGAGTCTCTACGATATTCCGAACTCCCACTGCTGAAATCATACCATACAATACCAGTGAAATACCACCCACAGTTGCAGTCGGCATTGCTTCAATTATGGTTGCAAACTTCGGACAAAAAGAAAATAGAATTGCAAAACATGCCGCCAGACGAATTACCTTCGTATCAAATACTTTTGTGATAGAAAGCACTCCTGTATTTTCACCGTATGTCGTATTTGCAGGTGCCCCGAAGAGGGAGGCCAACGCAGTCGCCAATCCATCTCCCAATAAGGTACGATGAAGTCCCGGATCTTTAATATAATTAACACCTACTGTAGAAGAAATTGCGGAAATATCTCCGATATGCTCCATCATAGTAGCAAATGCAATCGGTACGATCGTAATAACACTGGTAATTAAAAGAGAATGATCCACAGATCCTCCCGTAAAGATGGCAAATACCGTTCGAGATGTATCAATCGGATTTCCAATCCATGGTGCTGTTATTACCTGTGAAAAATCAATATTTCCTGTCACAGCCGCACAAAAATATGATCCAATTACACCTAATAGAATCGGAATGATCTTTATCATTCCTTTTCCCCAAATATTACATAGAATTACAATTATAATTGCAACCAGAGCAATCCACCAATTTTGCTCACAGCTTTCAATTGCTGTTTTTGATAAATTTAATCCGATTGATATAATAATAGGTCCTGTAACAATCGGCGGAAAAAATCTCATAACTTTATCAGCCCCGAAAGCTTTAAAAAAGCCGGCCAATACCAAGTATGCCAATCCGGCGATCATCACACCAAAACACGCGTACGGTAAGAGATGTGCCTCTTTATGAGGTGCAATTGCCGCATAACCTGCCAGGAATGCAAAAGAGGAACCTAAAAATGCCGGAACCTTTCTTTTAGTTAAATAATGGAATAATAACGTCCCTAATCCTGCAAACAGCAATGTGGCGGAGACGCTGAGACCCGTCAGTAACGGTACCAGAATTGTGGAACCAAACATTGCAAACATATGCTGCAATCCTAATAAGGTAAATCTCGGTGCCCCCAATACTGTCGCATCATGAAGTCCCGTTTCTCCGATAGAAAAAACCTTCTTTTTACTCATTTTTCAAATCTCCTTATTGATTTTATGTTTCTACACAACTTTTCAATGATACACTCTTTTTCGCTTTTTCGCAAGTTTTTCACAAATACAGAATTTTTAAAAAATATTTTATCCGGACATCCATACTTGCTCAAAAAAAAGAGCTGGTATCTCTATAAGAGATACACAACTCTTTTTATAATTCTTATTGTGCTTTGATTTTTTTGATTTCTTCTGTTAATACAGGAAGAACTTCAAATAAATCACCAACAATACCGTAATCTGCAATTGAGAAAATACTTGCTTCCGGATCTTTGTTGATTGCAATAATGCATTCAGAACTTGTTACACCTGCAGAATGCTGAATAGCACCTGAGATACCACAAGCAATGTATAATTTTGGTCCGATTGTTTTACCTGTCTGACCTACCTGATGGCTATGTGTAATCCATCCGTTATCAACTGCCGCACGAGAGGCACCAACGGTAGCACCTAATACTTCAGCTAATTCTTTAACCGGAGCAAAACCTTCTGCAGAGCCGCAACCACGACCACCTGCAACAACGATTTCTGCACCTTCCAGATCAACTAACTCATCACCGGCTTCTTTGATCACTTCCAAAATTTTTGTACGAATATCTGCTTCTGCAACATGAAGATCTACTTTTACAATTTCTGCATGAGGAGCTACTTCTTCACCCTTTTTGAATACACCCGGTCTAACAGTACCAAGCTGTGGTCTGTGATCCGGACAAATGATAGTAGCCATTAAATTACCACCGAATGCAGGACGAGTCCATAATACATTTCCGGTCTCATCATCAAAATCAAGCATTGTACAATCTGCTGTTAAACCGGTCTGTAAACGGCAAGAAACACGAGGTCCCAAATCTCTACCGTTTGGAGTAGAACCGATCAGCATAGTGGTTGGAGCATACTCTGTCAATACATGAGTCAATGCTGCAGCATATGCATCTGTAGAATATTGCTGGTATTCCGGACCGTCTACTACATAGATAACATCTGCACCGTGTGCATTTGCATCATCGATAGCAGCCTGTACGTTGTGTCCGATTACAACAGCACCTAATCTACCACCTTGTTTCTCTGCTAACATACGTCCTGGGCTTAACAACTCAATACCAACATTTTTAGCAGTTCCGTCTTCATTGGTCTCTACAAAAGTCCAAATATCTTTAGTCTTTACTTCCACTGATCTGTCCTCCCCTTAAATAATGTTGGCTTCAGCTAACATAGAAACTAATTTTAATGCAGAATCTGCACCAGTCTCTTCCTGAATCACAACGCCGCCTTGTTTCTGTTGTGGTACAAAGGTTTTCTTAACTTTTGTAGGAGAACCTTTTAATCCAATACGTGTACCGTCAATTTCTGGAAAATCTTCTACTGTCAAAGTACCGATCTCAGCCTTTTTAGCAGACATTCTACGTTTCATAGTTGGGAAACGAGGATCAAATGAAGGTTTTGTAAAGGTTGCAAAGCATGGGAATTTCACACCGATAATATGTGTTCCGTCTTCTACTTCTTTTACAATTTCTAATCCATCTTCAGTTGCTTTTGCAGTTAAGCCATAAGTTACCATTGGACGATCGAGATACTCTGCCAACTGGCAACCAACCTGTGCTGTATCGCCGTCAATAGCCTGTTTTCCACAAAATACTGCATCAAACGGTCCTTCTAACTCTTCTAATTTTTTAACAGCATTTGATAAAATATAGCTGGTAGCTAATGTATCAGAACCGCCAAATGCACGGTCAGTTACTAAATAAGCTTTATCTGCTGCCATAGCCAAGCAATCTCTTAAAGCTGCTTCAGCCTGTTTTGGACCCATAGTTACCACAACAATCTTTGTGTCTGGGTTCTCGTCTTTGATTCGAGCAGCTGCCTCTAATGCATAGCCGTCGAATGGGTTCAAGATACTCTCTACACCGTCACGAATTAGTGTGTTCTTTACAGGATCAATTTTGATTTCTGTAGTATCAGGAACCTGTTTTACGCATACTAAGATGTTCATAAAATTTCCCTCCTTAATCAAGGCTTTTTTTTCATCTCACTCGAGAATCTTCCCTCATAGCCTTCTTACTAAATAGGTTACCTCAATCATTATACTATCATACAGACAAAATTCCTAGTAAATAATTATTTTTTTTTGTTAATTATTTACCACAACTTTATATACAGGTATACAAGCCTTTGCCTATTTCCCTATAATTCTGCGTATAACACATAATATTGCACCTATTATACACAAGTAAAAGAAAATTTTTCCTTTTGCAATATAAGTATTTGCAAATAAAATGATGCTGTTTTGTGCTCCACTGGAGGACGCTGCCATTCTTACAGCCGCCGAACACCCCATAAATCCGATTCCCAGCAAAATAAAATCAAACAGGCCTCTGCCCGAATCCAATCTGACCACCCTGCCCTCTACAGCATATCCTTTTCGGGACAATGTCCATAAAATAGCAATTATCATAAATGCAATCAAAATAATTGATAATGCCACAAACAAGCTACTTCCCCGAATCAAAGATGAAGTACTGCCGGATCTTGCCTGCTGAAAAACTGAAACAAATTCAGAAGAGTGTTTGCCTGCCGAAGAAATATACATAAGTGTCTGAACCACTAAAATGAGCACACAAATCAATTGCAGTAAACGATTTACCATAGAGAGTGCTGTATTCCCCGCTTTCTTTACTACCGTTTTCGTTTTCCCGGACTTTTGTCTTTTTACCTTTGTCTTATCTCGTCCGTTCTTCACTTTTATAACGGATTTTTTATTCGCCGGATCTTTCTGATTGACTCCCGCCTGCTGACCCATCGGATTCCACAAGACATCAGAAGCTTCTGAATGAGACCCAAACCATGTCATTGCAAACGGACTGCTGGGAATTACCACCTGTCCCCGCTTTCTCATCTCTTTTACCAGAACTTCCATAAGCTTTTGGGCATACTCCACTCCCTCTTTTGTTGTCTCTCCATATATATGCTTGATCTCCCGTACACCTTCCGCTAATACAGGCATCTCTATATGTGCAATCTCCTGCCCATCTTCATCTTTCAAATAAATACTGTCCTCTTCAACTGAATAAATCATGTCTCCTCCTTTGTCGTAAATTTTGAATTTTAGAGTACCCCTATTTCAGTCAAAAAGCAAGTAAACCCTTGAAAAAACAATATTTTTAACAGTTTTTTCAAGGGTTTTTAAAATCTGTGTTACATTTCTACTCCGGCAAGATATCCTCCCCGGGTTGCTTTATCTACTTTTGCAGGGCCGTCTGCATCTCCTACAACAAAAATCTTTGCATTACCTGCTGCGACTTTTAGTTCTTCCGGACATACCGCTTTCATACCTAACGCATATAAAACCGTATCCACCTCCAGGAATTGTTCTCCATCGACACCTTCGATACGAACCCCCTTCTCAGTAATTTCCAGACAACGCGTTTTCGGCATAGCAACCATTCCTTCTTTTTCCATTTCCAGAACTAATGCATCACGGTACATTCCGAAGGATTCATTCGCTACACTATCCAACATCTCTACAACCGTTACCTCATGTCCTGTTTTCTGTAAAAATCTTCTTTCCGATCAGATTCTCTGTATTATTTCCAAAAAGCTGTTGTGCCAGTCTGTCTGAGATTAAAGCATGATTACTACCCGACAAAAAATCGGATTTTCCGGTTGCGTAAATCTGCCAGCTGGTCATCTTTTGCCAGACTGATATCTATATTATCCAGAAAATAGCTTCCTTCACTCGGACGATCTAAAATTCCGATCAAATTCATTAAGGTAGATTTCCCGGATCCCGATTCTCCAACAATAGATAGAAACTCTCCCTTTTTACATCCAGATCAATACCGTTTAAAATTGAAAGTTCATTTGGCAAACCTTCAAAAAACCATTTTCTGATATTCCGCATCCGAATCACATTTTCCATCTACATTCCTCCTGTTGCAGACATATCAGAAAACGAGGATTGTGTGGAGGAACTACCTGATTTTGATGCAATCTCAACTTTTATACCCTCATATATATCTTTTCCGCCTACTTCAATATAATATCCGCTTTTTATCCCTTCTGTAACAGCCACTTCCCTGATTGTTTCTTTTCTGTCTTTTGTTACTACTTCATGTAACACCGTCTGTCCCGATTTTGTGGTATATACCGCATCATACGGTACGGATAATACCTGCTTTTTTTGAGACAGGATAAAACTGAGTTTTGCCGTCATATCCATTTTCAATCCGGAATCCTGTTTTTTAAGACGTATCTTCACATTATATGTAGTTCCATCTGATGCTTTTGACAGGTTGCTTCCATATGAAACTGTCGATTTTGTGACAGTAGGTGCAATCTTTTCCACAATCCCCTGCAGTTCCTTATCTCCGGTAACCTCACTTTTTATCAATACTTTCATTTTCTTTTTAATACGGCTGATATCCGCTTCTACAATCTCCGCATTGACCTGCAAATCATCTGTATCTGCAATGGTAACTGCCGGACCGGTTGTATAAGTATCTCCTGCAGAGACGTTGACAGCGGTAACTGTTCCTCTTTCCGGAGCTCTTATCTGTGCATTTTTTATCTGTTGTTCTAACGAATCTACCTGTGTCTTTGTACCGGATGTATCAACAGAAAATTCCGCAGATTTTATTGCAGTCTTTGCATTTGCTACTGCCGTTTCCTGATTGCTTTCCAAAATCTTATAAGATGCGCCGCTTTTCGGTAAGAAGACTTTGTTGTATGAACTGCCTGTTTTAATACGGCAACTCCCAGTCTCGCCATAGTTAATTGTTCGATCGGTCCGCCCTGTTCTTCAATCCGATCCTCCAATTCTTTTAAACTGTTTTTTGCAGATTGATACGATTTTTTTGCTGCTTTATAAAGAACACCTGCCTTTTTAATTTCAGCTCTTGCATTTGACAAGGTCTGATTTCTTGCTTTCAATACAGCCTGATAATTTTTTTCGGCAGTTTCTTTTGAAAGCTGTCCCGCTTTCTTTTGTTTTTCCAGTGCAGATTTCACCACAGACAGATTTTGCTTGGAGTTGCTTGTATCAAACTCTATCAAAGAATCATTTTTTTAACAAGGTCTCCTACCGATACTTTTACTTTTTTTACTTTCATTTCGGTCGCAGACGTATTCGCCACGGATATATTAATAGTACGACGGCTTTCAAACTTTCCTGTCGCACTGATACTCTCCTGTAAGTTTCTTCTTACTATCGCCTCAGCATAAACAGCACTTTCTTTTTTAGATTTACTGATGCGAATTTCCATTATAACTGTAAAAATCACGATTATTATTAAGATTCCTAATAGAACAGCTCTTTTTTTATTCATGATATTTCCTCCTGAAGATTTGTTTTATTATATCATGTTTGAAATACAATAACAGATTAGAAATCTCTAAACAAATAAAATTTTACAAAAAAACGGGAACCATATCACATGATATGATTCCCGTCTTTGTAAGAGAATTTAAGCTAAATCTCTTTCTTCCATAAACCATGCAGATTGCAATACTCATATGCCGCTATCGGCTCGTCGTCTTCCAGAACAAATACTGCTTTTGGCTCATCACTAGGTGTTAATACTTTAAACTGTCCGCCTTTTTTTGTCTCCAGATATACCCATGAGATCAAATGTGCTTCTGTCATCGGATGAGGTACTTCTCCAACTACAACAGTTACCTTGTTACCATCCACTGATACAACCGGTACATGCTTCTCTACCGCTGCATCTGTCGTTCCTGCTATCAATTCAACAAAGCCATTTGGTGCTGACCCCTGAATCGCTGCTACAATAGTTGCCTTGTCTTCACTGATAAAAAATTTACTCATATTGTTATCCTCCTTTAAAGGTTTGTTTTAATTTTATTTGATTTAATTTTATCACATTAAATAGAAATAGCAAGTATTTTTTGTTTTCCTCTATAAAACTTTTAGTTTTATAGAGGAAATTTTTTATGCAGTCAGACTAGCATACAATACCATTTTCTTTATAAAAACAAAAAAAATCTGAAGAAGGAAGCTCCCTCTCCAGATTAATATCTTAATTATACAGCATCTCCGTATTTTTCGGCACGCTTTTTCTTGATCTCATTTACTTCAACTGTTCTCTCATCCCACAGCTTTGTAGCAACCGGTGCCCAATCTTCGGCGTATGGAACTGTTTTTGCAATCAAATCGTCTACCGGTTCTACTGCCTGCATATCTGTAGAATGTGCTCCGGAACGTTCTACCATTGCCTTGATCTGTTGTGGGTTTTCCAACATCGGACAAGGCTGGAACTGATTGCCGTTAAACGGCTGATTCTGATGATATTGCATAAACAATGGAGAATGTAAACACTCTAACAGGCTGTGTTCTCTGATATTCATATTGGAATAATGAATGAATACACATGGCTCTACATCTCCGTGAGGATTAATATGCAAGTAGTTCTTACCGCCTGCGATACATCCTCCTACCCATTCCGCATCATTTTGGAAATCCATGCAGAACAGCGGAATATCACACTCTTTGGAACGGACATGACGAATACGCTTGATCATATACTCTCTCTGCTCCGGTGTTAACAAAAGCTCTGTAGAAGCATCCTTTCCGACCGGCATATAGTGGAAAAACCATGCAAGTAATACTCCCTTGTCTACCAGCATATTTAAAAATTCATCTGTTGTAACTACATCGTAGTTTTTGCTCGTATAACAAATGGAAACACCGAACAACAACCCATACTGCTTCATAAGATCCATTGCATGCATAACCGCATTAAATACACCTTCTCCACGACGTCCATCATTGGTTTCTTCGTATCCTTCTACAGATACTGCAAACGAAATATTTCCTACTCTCTGTACCTCTTTGCACAACTCCTCATCAATCAGTGTTCCATTTGTGAAAATATGGAATGCACAATCGTTATGCTTTTCTGCCAGCTTTACAATATCTTTTTTTCGTACTAACGGCTCACCGCCTGTCATTACAAAGAAATGAATACCAAGCTCGTTTGCCTGATTAATAATGTCATCAAGTTCTTCATAAGTAAGTGCCTGCTGATGACCGTATTCCGCAGCCCAACAACCGGTGCACTTCAGATTACAGGCACTGGTAGGATCCATCAAGATCAGCCACGGTACATTACACTGCTCTTTTTCACGCATTTCACGTACCTTTTTAAAACCTGTCAATCCGGACTCATATCCGAGATTCAACACGTGCTGCTTGATAACGTTTGGATGCAGATCATCAAATGCCCGATATACCACCTTGGTCCACTTTGCATTCGGGTTACCAAACTCTGCTCTTGCATTGTCCCAGAAAAATTGCGGATACTGATCTCCTGTTACTTTCTGCGCCAAGTTGAACAACTTGATCATGTTCTCTTCACGATCCTTATTGATGTATTTGTAAACCTTATCAAATACTACTTCAAATGCTTTTCTACCTGCTGAATGTTTGATTCCCATTTCTTAATCCTCCCCGAAATTAGGCTCTCACCTTTGAATCTTTCTGATTCTCACTTTTATAATTTTTATAACCGGTTTTTTCAAAATGTTTTCCTGACCATAATCGATCTGCGGTCTCCACCCAAGCCTCTGAATACGGTTCACATTTTTCCTGTAAATGTTCCGGAGTCTCCGGAGACTGTAAATCTGTAGAATGTGCTCCTGTTTTATGTACCATTTCTGTTAAGGCTCCAGGATTCTCTAACATTGGGCATGGACGCAACATATTATCATTAAACGGCTGATTGTCACGATATGCCTGAAATAACGGCTGCTGCAAGCATTCCAGTAATGTGTTCTGACGAATATTGGCACTTGAGTAATGGATGAATACACAAGGCTCAGCATCTCCGTTTGCATTAATATGGAAATAATTTCGCCCTCCGGCAATACATCCGCCTACAAACTCTCCATCATTTTGGAAATCTAACAGCATAATCGGCTTTCCACCTTCAAATGCTCGTACCTCTCGAATTCTGTGATAGATATATTCCCTTTGTTCCGGTGTCAGCATCAACTCTACATCCGCATCATTTCCGACCGGCATATAATGGAAATACCATGCATAACGACAACCGTGTTCAATTAACAGATCATAGAATTCATCAGAAGTTACTGCATCCAGATTCTTTCTCGTATAGCATACAGAACAACCGAAAAACAGACCGTAACGCTTCATCAAATCCATAGAAGCTAATACTTTCTTGAAGATTCCTTCTCCGCGACGTCCGTCATTTGCTTCTTCAAATCCCTCTAAAGAAAGTGAGAAAGAAAGATTACCCAACTCCTGAACACGCTTACACAGTTCTTCATCAATCAATGTTCCGTTTGTAAAACTGTGGAATGCCACATCACGATGCTTTTCGCATAATTTAATGATATCCGCTTTTCTTACCAGAGGTTCTCCGCCAGTAAACATATAGAAATAGATTCCAAGCTCTTTTCCCTGTGTTACGATATCATCCAACTCTTCAAATGTCAGATTCAGTTTATATCCGTACTCTGCCGCCCAACACCCTGTACATCTTAAATTGCACGCACTGGTAGGATCCATTAAAATCAACCATGGAATATTGCAGTTATGCTCTTTTCTCTTTTGACGAATTGTTTTGGTTCCGTAAAAAGCAGCTTCAAATCCCAAATTCAGAGCGGTCATTTTTGCAACATTCGGGTGCAACTCATCTAACATACGATTGGTAAATTTATTCCATTTATGATTTGGATCCATTACAATCTTTCTTGCACCTTCATATGCCGTGTCGGAAAAATTACTTCCCATGAATTTCTTTGCCAGATCAATAATCTGAATCAATCCCTTTTCTCTGTCTTTGTTTAAATGTTTAAGAGCCACGTCAATTGCACCACTAAAAGCTTTTCGCTGTAAGGTATGTGATAAACTTGCCATGCTGTTCCCCTTTCCTACTTAAATAAATCTCTTTTGTCTCAGTAGATTACAGATAGATGTAGATAATCCTATATATTGTTATCTTTCCAACACCTGTTGTATTTCTAACTTTTGTATATTATAATTATGTTATAAAAAAAACACAACCCTCAATTTCAGTAAAATTGTAAATAATTGGACAAGATTCCCCCATTTTGTTGGAAATCATCAAAATATAGAAAAAGAAAGCCAAAAAAAATGCCATTTGCGACATTCAATGCACTGAACAAGTAGTTGCGACAGCAACAATATTTGTTATTGGAATATTTTCCGAAATAAATATTCCGGCTTTCTGTAGAATGAAAATCAGCATATATTGAGATGATATTCTATTTACAATTTAGAACAGGAGACTATTTTATGGCAACGGATCGAAGAACCCGCTACACAAAATCTGTCATCAGAGATGCTCTTTTTGAGCTTCTGATCAAAAAGCCTTTAGCTAAAATTACCGTCACAGATATCTGTAAACTTGCAGATATCAATCGCAGCACCTTCTATTCCTATTACGAAGATGTCAGTTCCTTATTGA
Organism: uncultured Clostridium sp.; assembly: GCA_947253885.1. Classification (GTDB taxonomy): domain Bacteria; phylum Bacillota; class Clostridia; order Lachnospirales; family Lachnospiraceae; genus SY8519. The sequence continues at coordinate 32,427 of CAMYAO010000012.1, read as the reverse complement.
ATCATATTCAAAATGAATTATTTCAAGATGTCTTGTTTTCTCTAAGCACCGATAATTGGTTTGAAGACCTCCTGAAACTCGTGGATTCCAATCGAGATCTGTTTTCTGTTTTGATCGGGCCTCATGGAGACACTTCTTTTATCCGACAACTGATGTATCTTGGCTACGATAACAGTATGCGTGTCTGGGAGAAGATGTATCCAAACGCTACACTTTCTGCTATGGACTACGCATATGCCTATATTGCAAATGGTTCAATCGGTATTTTAGAAAACTGGGTCTGCAGCGGTTATAAAGAAGATATTCATCTCGTCGGGAAGTATCTCTACTGTATGTCTGTCCACGGATTGGATTTCTTCAAGCACAATCCGAACTTTTTTCAACAAGTCGATGAACCTCCGAAACCGAAACACCTGTAAACTATTATAGTAGAAGCCGCCTATACAGACGGCTTCTTTGTTATATTCTTATACAGTCAGATCTGTCTCCCGCTGTATGGTAGCTCCTCCTACCACCTCATCTTTGTCATAAAACACGACTGCCTGCCCCGGAGCAACTCCATGCTGCGGCTCTTGAAACTCTACACGAACATGATGTGTATCTGTTTGTGTCACGACCGCCTCCTGAGGCTTTTGATGGTAACGTATAGAAACGGCAAGTGACAGCGGTTTTTCTATACAATCTATTGAAATCAAATTCAAATCTTTTCCATACAGCACTTTTTGACCGAGTTCCTCTTTTGTTCCTACTACAATCTGATTATGTTCTATGTCCTTTTCTATCACATAAAGAGATTGTGGCGCTGAGATTCCCAAGCCTCTTCTCTGTCCTACGGTATATTGTACAACTCCTTTATGTCGTCCCAATACCGTTCCTTTCCGGTCTACAAAATCCCCCTCCGGATAATCATGTCCCGTATGTTTTCTTAAAAACTTTGTATAATCTCCATCCGGTACAAAACAAATATCCTGACTGTCATGCTTATCTGCATTTAAAAATCCCTGTTCTTCCGCAATTTTTCGAACCTCACTTTTCTCCATCCCCCCCAGCGGAAGAAGGGTGTGTGCCATTTGCTCCTGCGTCAGATCATACAATACATAGCTCTGGTCTTTTTTCTCATCTTTTCCTTTTTTCAAATGATAGCGTCCTGTCTCATCCTGCAGGATCTGAGCATAATGTCCGGTTGCAACATAGTCACATCCCAACACTTTTGCCCGTTCATACAGCTTTTCAAACTTCATATAACGGTTACAATCGATACATGGGTTCGGTGTATAGCCGGTCTCATAGGCTGTAACAAATCTCGATATAACCTGTTTTTCAAAGTCTTCTTTAAAATTAAACACATAATACGGCATATCCAGTCGGTATGCCACACTTTTTGCATCCTCTATATCACTCAAGCTGCAGCAGGTTTTATCCGAACACATTCCGATCGTCTCATTTTCATATAACTTCATAGTGACTCCGATACACTCATAGCCCTGTTTTTTTAATAAATAAGCCGCAACACTGGAGTCCACTCCGCCGCTCATAGCCACTAGTACTTTTTCCAATACGCTTCCTTTCTCAATGTAAAAATGAATTTCTCAAAAAATCGTATGCATGCAAAATTTCCTTCTGACAAGCATCATTTTTCCGAAATGTATAGAACAAGTTTGCAAAGAAACTGTGCCTTTTTACAGAAATTCTGTTTAATGAACCTGTCTGCAAATTCGGAAATGCTCTGTCCGGCACTAAAAACAAATAACCGTCCGTCTCTGCCAGCAACAACCCCTCTTCAATGGAATCTACCAAAACCAAACTGTCCAACCGCACATTCTGTTCCTTAAATCCTCTCTCCAGTCCCTGAATTGAACGCTTCCATGATTTGAGTGCCACCAACCGCTTATTGCGGAAATCCTTTAATGTTGCCTCTTTCTTATGGAATTCATGCAGATCCTCTCTATAAAAAATCATAAAGGAAATCCCCAGCAACGGATAGGTCAGAAACTCTTCCTGTCGATACGGACAAGTACTGATCACTGCACCTACTGTTCCATTTTCCAGAGCACGCTCTCCATCCTTCTCACTTTGGACCACCGCCTCAATAAAAGCAGTATCAAATACGGAATCCGCTATTTTTTTGTCGTAACGAATCCAATCCTTTGTCAAATCATCCGATACCGAGATCTTTGTTCGTATCGGACAACTGGCACCCAGTTCCTGAATATACTGTTCTGTCTCATCCACATATTCAAATATATGCTCACATCTGCTTCGAAGATATTTTCCCTGTGGGGTCAGACTGACACCTGTTTGAGTACGAAAAAACAACAAAACGGCTAACTCCTCTTCCAATTGCTTCATGGATTTACCGATTGCCTGCTGGGTCATATACAGACTCTCTCCCGCTGCTGAAAAACTGCCTCTCTTGCACACTTCGTAAAATTGTCGTAACTGCTTTAACTCCATTTTTTAACCTCACCACTTATGATCTCCGTCATTATAACATAAAAATAATACTAGATAAAACTGGAGTCAGGTAGTATAATTAATAAAATCTTATAGTAGTTCAGCTGGAAAGGAGTTTGTATGAATCACGAGGAACATAATTGCGGTGGCGGATGCGGTTCTTGCGGAGGTGGATGCAGTTCAGAACAAAGAGGTCCCAGCTTCTTTGACAGAATGGAGTCCGTTTCAGAAAAGTTTGACGAAATCGGTGAAGAAAATATTTTAAATATGCTCAATGAAGCCGTTGCGGAATGGGAAGAAGAAGATAAATAGTTTTCTATATAAAAAGGGTTATTCTCTAAGAATAATTCTTTTTTTATACAATAATCCTTATCTTAATCTTATATTAAGAAATTCTTAAAAGTTACTCTATTGTATCCGTATATCTCCACTGTTATACTTTGTGTATTGCTTGTACTAATACAGTTGATGCATGAAAGGAGATTTTTGTGATTCAACTTAATTATCGAGATTCCAGACCCTACTATGAACAATTGGCAGACAATATTCGCTATCTGATTTTGACAAATTCTCTGCAAAAAAATGAACGGCTTCCATCTGTTCGGGAAATGGCATCTCAATTGGCAATTAACCCCAATACGATTCAACGCGCCTATCATGAATTAGAGAATGAGGGCTACATTTACACTGTATCCGGAAGGGGCTCTTTTATATCGGAGGAAATTCCGGACAATTCCCCACGAATTACTACTCTTCTTCAACGATATCAGGCAATTGCTGAAGAACTGTTTTTCCTCGGTATTGAAAAAAACACTTTGATAGAGCACCTTCAGCAACTCTACGACCGGGTACTCACACGAAAGGATACGAAATTATGATAGAAGTTCAGGATCTATGTAAGTCATTTCAGAATTTTCAAGCTTTAGATCATACAAACATGTGTATAAAAACCGGTTCCATCTATGGATTGGTAGGCCCCAACGGTGCCGGAAAATCCACTTTAATCCGACATCTTACCGGAATCTACCAAGCAGATTCCGGCTCTGTTTTATTTGATGGACAACCGGTATTTGAAAATCCTTCGGTCAAGCAATCTATTGCCTATATTCCGGATGATCTGTTTTTCTTTTCCCAATCCAACACAAAAGATATGATGCAGTTTTACAAGGGTATCTATCCTGATTTCGACACTGCATTATTTCATAAACTAACAGAATATTTTCCGAATATCGATATAAAAAAACCGATTCAGCGTCTCTCAAAAGGTATGCAAAAACAAGCGTATTTTATGCTTGCCTTATCCTGTCGGGCACGTTATTTAATTTTAGATGAACCGATTGACGGACTGGATCCGGTCATCCGACGTCAAATTTGGAGCATGATTATGGGAGATGTTGAAGAACATAAGACAACTGTTTTAGTCAGTTCTCACAATTTAAGAGAACTGGAAGATATCTGTGATCATGTAGGGATTATTCATCAGGGAAAAGTTATAATCGAACGTTCTTTAGAAGATTTACAGGGGAATGTATCAAAAATTCAGGTTGCTTTTCAAGAGGGAATCCCTGTTTTACCTAAAGATTTCCATATTCTTCATATGCAAAACAGCGGTCGAGTCTATACTTTGATTGTGAAAGGCAATCCGGATGATGCCAAAAAAATATTAGAACAAAAACATCCGATGTTGATTGATGTACTGCCTTTAACATTGGAAGAAATCTTTATATATGAAATGGGAGGTGTTAATTATGAAATCAAGGACATCTTATATTAGTCCGACACTATACATAAAAAATATAAAACGTTTTTGGCCGATTTGGTCTGTTTATTGTGTTCTTTTGCTCATGATATATCCTCTTAGTTTAATTTCAAATTTAGACAAGACAACGAATGTGCATACTGAGCATTTTAATTCCTTACGAGAAATCCTCTCAACAGAAGTAGCAGTCCCCTTTTTATTTGTTTTTTGTATTATTACTGCCATTTTCATATTCTCTTATTTGTTTTTTCCAAAAACATGTAATATGATCCATTCCTATCCGTTTAAAAGACACACCCTCTTTCATACCAACTATGCATACGGACTCACTTTCCTGATTCTACCCCAGATTATTATCTTTCTAATCTGTGTTTTTATCGGAATGCATTTTGAAATCCCACACGCGGAATATCTCCTGTTTTGGCTGATACAAAATATTGTAATTACCTTTGTATTTTTCAGTTTTGCCGTTCTTTCCTGTGTGTTATCCGGACATATTATTGCAGCAGCCTCTTATTATCTGCTCATCAATTTGATTGTATATTGTATAAAAGGTCTATTTGTTTTCTTTTTTGAAACATTTTATTGCGGAATGAACAGCTATTCCTATTATGGACAGACCAGTACTCCGATATTAGACTATTTTTCACCGTTCGTTAAACTGTTTCATTTTTACCATACTGTTTGGGACAGGAGAAAAAATCCTTCCCTCACATCAGTATTTCCATCAGTATCTGTCTTTTTAGTTTATTTTGCAGTATCACTTGGAATTACTGTGTTTAGTTATTATTTATATAAAAAACGCCAGTTGGAGTCAGCCGGAGAAATGAGTGCTCTACCATTTATGTACCCGATTGTCCGTTGGATCGTTTCTTTTTTGCTTTCCTTTATGGCTGCCGCATTTATATGGAGTATCCTGTTTTTTAATAACAGAAACGTTTTTATGTTTGTTGTACTGTTTTTGATATTTACGGCTGTCTTTTTCCTGATTGTTGAAATGATTCTGAAAAAGAAATTTCGAATTATTACAAAAAAATATCTGATTGAGTACGGTTGCTATATATGCATCTCTTTCCTTGTTATATTTGCACTCGGAAAGGATATATTCCATGTAGAGTCCTATATTCCAAACGTAGCTAAAGTTCGTTCTGCCACAATTGTTAATAATACTTCCGTTATGAATTATACAAAAACCAAAAGGATTCAACAGGTTACAGAATTGCACCGAGCGGCTTTAAAAGAAAAAAATCATCCATCAGACCACGATGATACAAGCAAGTCTTATCAAATTTATTATCAGATGGAAAACGGACAGATGATTTCCCGTTCTTATAATCTTCCAAAAAATCTGACTTTAGATGGTTCTAACGGAAGCACTCCTGCGCTATTGGATCAGTTTGAAAACAATCCGACTCAATACCTGTCATTCCTGTTTACATCAGATTATAAGCATTTGAAATTTCAATCCTCACGAAAAAAAAGCCAGTTGGAATCTATAACAGATGAACGTCGCTCTATTGAACTTTCTTCCAAAGATACTGAAAAACTATATCAGGCTTATAGGAAGGATGTGCTGGAAGGTTCGGCCAACTTCCGTACCTGTAAAAATCAGGATACATCAGATTACATTATACGATTCTGTGGGTATGTGAACGGATATGACAAATCTATCCAGACCCGGCTTCCAAAAATGCTAAAAAAAGAACTGTCAAACGAATCCTTTCAAGACCATAATTATACCTTGATCTTTTCTAATGAAAATATGGACGGAAGACCAATCACTCAGGTTGATTCACGCGTACAAATATCCTCCGAATACAAACATACAATTCGTTTCCTCTTATCTCATAAATATATAAAAAATAAACATGCTTTTTCTTTTTCTTAACTAATAGAACAACCCTGCAGCAGTATCTGCTGCAGGGTTGTTCTATTAGGGAAAGCTATGCTTCGTCGATTGCCTTTCCGATATCATTTCTCATATACTTATTTTCATATTCTATCCAATGAGTTGCCTCATATGCATTGGTTCTGGCTTCTTTTAAATCTGTTCCCTTTGCTGTTACTCCGAGAACACGACCGCCATTTGTTATGAATTCCCCGTCGATACTTTGTGCCGTTCCGGCATGAAAACAATAATATCCCTCTTTTTCTTTAAACAGATCCAATCCCTTGATCGGATATCCCTTTTGATAAGAGATCGGATAACCATCACTGGCTAACACTACACATACTGCAGCGTTGTCCTCAAACTGCAAATCTATTTGATCTAAGGTTCCGTCAATACATGCTTCCATTACCTCAATAATATCATTCTTCATACGAGGCAGCACTACCTGAGCTTCCGGATCTCCGAATCTTGCATTATATTCTAATACCTTGGGTCCCTCTTCCGTCAACATCAATCCGAAAAAAATGATTCCTTTAAATTCCCTGCCTTCCGCTTTCATAGCATCTACTGTCTTTTGAAAAACGTGTTCTTTACAAAATGCATCTACAGATTCTGTATAGAAGGGACTTGGAGAAAAAGTTCCCATTCCTCCTGTGTTTAATCCCTTATCACCATCTTTTGCACGTTTGTGATCCTGTGCACTTGACATAATTTTAATCGTATTACCATCTACAAAGGACAGTACGGATACCTCACGCCCGGTCATAAACTCTTCTATAACTATTTGATTCCCGGCACTTCCGAACTTCTTATCCTCCATAATTTCTTTTACCCCGGTCTTAGCCTCCTCCAGAGTATTACAAATCAATACTCCTTTTCCAAGTGCCAAACCGTCTGCCTTTAAAACAATCGGCATATTCGCTGTTTCCAAATAAGCCAATGCATCATTCGGATTATTAAAATTTTCATAACCTGCTGTCGGAATCTTGTATTTTTTCATCAGCTCCTTTGAAAACGCCTTGGAACCCTCTAAAATAGCTGCGTTTTTTCTCGGACCGAATACTCTTAGTCCCTTTGACTCAAATACATCTACAATCCCTCCGACCAACGGATCATCCATTCCGATAATCGTTAAATCAATGGCTTCTTTTTGTGCAAAATTCGCAAGTTCATCAAACTCCATAGCAGAAATCGGAACCAATTCTGCTATTTGACCGATTCCGGCATTACCGGGAGCACAATAGATTTTATCTACTTTCTCACTTTTTGCAACACTGGTTGCGATTGCATGCTCACGTCCGCCGCTTCCAACAATTAATACTTTCATTGTACTCTCCTAAAACTATTGAATTATCGTTACTCCGTCTTGTACGATTACTTTTCCTGCCGCAATCAAATTAATTGCCTCCGGAAGTATCTTCCATTCTGCCTGCTCCATTACACGCCGTTGTAATATTTCAGGCGTATCTCCCGGCTGTACTTCCACTGCCTTTTGCAGGATAATCGGTCCAGTATCTGTTCCCTCATCTACAAAATGGCAAGTAGCACCCACGACTTTTACTCCTCGTTTCAATGCCGCCTCATGTACTTTCAGACCGTAATAACCGGTACCGCAAAATGCCGGAATCAAAGACGGATGAATGTTGATGATACGATTGCGATAATTTTGAATCATTTTTTCAGGAATAATCACAAGATATCCTGCCAGTACTACCAAATCAGTCTGCATCTCCTCTAATTTCCGAAGCAATGCTTCTTGAAATTTCTCTCTGTTCTCAAACTGATCGGGTGAGATACACTGTGTATAAATACCCTCTTTTTTTGCTCTCTCTAATGCATATGCGTTTTCATTGTTACTTATCACAGAAACGATTTCTGTATTTTGTATCACCCCATTATGAATTGCATCTATAATCGCCTGAAGATTTGTTCCTCCTCCGGAAACCAATACAGAAACTCTTAACATAGAGTCACTCCTTTTTCTCCACTTTCTATTTTACCTACTACATATGGAGTTTCTCCTGCCGCTTTGATTGCTTCTAAAGCCTTATCCACCTCTTTTGCATCTACTGCTAAAATCATTCCAAGCCCCATGTTGTAGGTATTATACATCATCTGCTCTTCAATTCCGCCTTCTCTTGCAATCATGGTAAAAATAGGTGGAACCGGATAGCTGTTCTTTTCCACAATTGCATGTGTTCCGTCAATCAACATACGGGGAATATTCTCATAGAATCCCCCTCCGGTAATATGACTGCAGGCTTTTACCCTAACCCCGGCTTCTTTAACAGATTTTAATGCTTTTACATAGATTTTAGTCGGCTCAATCAGTGCTTCTCCCAGAGTTTTTCCTAATTCCTCATGATAGGTGTTCAGTGTTTCCTTATCCATTGTAAATACCTTACGAACTAAAGAAAATCCATTTGAGTGTACACCGGAACTTGCCATTCCGATTAGAACATCTCCGGGCTGTAAATGCTCTCCGGTAATCAAATCTTTTTTATCTACGATTCCTACTGCAAAACCTGCCAAATCATATTCATCTTCCGGATAGAAGCCCGGCATTTCTGCCGTCTCACCACCAATCAGAGCAGCCTCTGATTGTCTGCATCCGTCCGCAACACCGCTTACTATCGTTGCAATCTTTTCCGGAAAGTTTTTACCGCAGGCAATATAATCTAAGAATAGTAAGGGTTCTCCACCTGCACAGGCAATATCATTTACACACATTGCAACACAATCAATCCCCACTGTATCGTGTTTATCCAATAAAAACGCCAACTTTAATTTGGTACCTACTCCATCGGTTCCGGATACTAACGTAGGCTCTTCCATATCTTTGAAAGAAGCCAGTGAAAAAGCTCCGCTAAATCCTCCCAATCCGTTTAAAACCTCTTTACGCATAGTTGTTTTTACATGCTCTTTCATTAATTCTACTGATTTGTAACCGGCTTCAATATCTACACCTGCATTTTTATAATCCATCATCGTTCTCCTCACTCACCATTCTTAGTTTTCGTAATTAGCATATCCTGTCTGCTGTAATTTCATATCCTTATCCACAACCTGTTTTTTGGCTCTTTCACGATATGCTTTTAATCTCTCCAGTAAAACTGCATCACCGGTTGCCAAAATCTGTGCAGCAAGCAGTCCTGCATTCAAACCTCCGTTAATTGCCACGGTAGCAACCGGAATTCCGCTCGGCATCTGTACAATCGAATACAGAGAATCCACTCCGCCCAAATCGGAGGTCTTCATAGGAATCCCGATTACCGGCAACTGAAATAGTGCCGCACACATTCCGGGAAGATGTGCCGCTTTTCCGGCACCTGCAATAATTACCTTGTATCCTCTCTCTTCTGCCGACTGAGCATATTCAAAAAAGATATCCGGTTCACGATGTGCAGAAATGATTCTCATATCTACCTCTACTCCAAGCTCTTCCAACACCTCGGCCGCCTTCTTCATTACCGGCATATCCGAGTCACTTCCCATCACAATTCCCACTTTTGCCATAATTGGTCTCCTTTACTATTTCTCTTCTAGAGGCTTATTCAAGCTCTCTGTTCCCGGCACTAAAAATCTGCCGTTTTCTATCAATGTAACTTCACTTCCATCCTCTCGGATAGCTTTTATATGTCCCAGTTCCTCAAACGGAACGGTAATATCGGTATGACAATTCAGATATGCTTTTTGCATATCTTCTTTTCTCTGCAAAGAGCATTCATTATCTCGTGCCACAATCTCTTTTCCGTCCGGATTAAAGACGGCGGTCTCCTCTGCATGAGAGTAACAGGTGTCTCCCACTGCAAAATGAGGACCAGTTTTTTCTGCAATCAGAATCGGTAATTTATCGGCAATCTGATATTTCTTTGCCATCTGATAAGCGGTTGTATTGGTTCCGATTGCAAATTCTCCCAGCGGAAGACTGTCATGATGCGCCAATATATTATCTTTGATATAGGTCTTTCCCTTTTCCTCGTCCTCAAAATTACCGCAGCGATAGGAAGAGATCCAACCATCTTGAAACTCAAATTCCAAATCCAGGAACTGCAATCCGTTTAAAAACACTTCAGAAACATGCAGAATTCCTGTTGTTCCCTTTAAGACCGGAGATGTAAATACTTCCCCTACCGGAATATTGACATCTGCCACACAGTTTTCAAATATAGTCTGCTCGGACGGATTCGTCAAAGGATACAGCGAAACTGTAATGTCCGTGCGGTTTCCATTGCAGCCTTTAACATGAACCCGCGTTGCAGTGTCCAATACATCGATCAGACACTGCTGCATTCTCTGATATTCCTGATAGTCCAGAGTATTGATCTTGACTGTCTCTGCAAAAATCTCCGGAAATTGCGGTCCTATTTCCGGTATCGGGTATGCAATGATGGTAAAACTGCGTTCTTCTCCGGGAATAAAGTGATTTGTAATCTGTCCGGCTTCCGACATCTGATAAACCGACAATTCCTGTTGACTGTCCGAATAGCAGATTCTGTCCGGGTTTTCTGTCGGAGAAAACGGCTGTTCTCCAAAAGTTTCTATTACAGCGGGTCCGGCATGTCCTTTTGCCGCTTCTTGATGACGGGAAAATGCATTTCGCATCATCTCTAAACGATATTCCACAGATGCCTTATCCAAATAAAATGCTTTATCTTCTTTATGGTCATATTCAAACTGACGATTCAACGAGGATGCATATACGCCCCTGTTTCCTCCGAATCCATAAAAAGTGGAAAACGGTTCTCTGGAAATTGTTACAGATAATCCTATCTTTTCAAAGTTTTTATAAGCACATCTTACCATACGCTCAAATCCTACCGGATAATGAATACTGACCGTTTTCTTTTTAGAAAGATCTTTACCGGTAATTTCAAATCCGATTCGATACCCTTCGGTATAAGTATCCGCCATGGACTGTATCTCTTCTTGAGATAAGGTATTTAAAAATTCGGCAACTCTCGTTTCATTTTCTCCAATATAAAATCCATATCGATAAAGATACGACAGATCCTCCAGATCTGCATTTAAAAGAATATCCCGGTATAATCCGGTATTCGGTTCTACCAGCGCTGTAACCTGGTTTTCTGTAAACACAGAGCTGTAATCATAGAAATACCAATAGACAGTTTGATTTGCCTCCTGCAGATCCGGTTTTGTGTCTCCCATAAAGCAGATATACAGTTCCACATACAGCTCCATTAAGATCGTAAATTCCAACTGCTTTTCTTCAAATACATATCCTATTCCGGAATGAAGCTCAGCCATAAACAAGGTTAGGATCCTTCCGGCTTTTTCTCCAAATGCCTCTATTGCAGCACTCGGATTTGCCATTCCCGTCTTATAATTTTCCGGACGTATAAAGCGATACAGTTCTTCCTGATCCTCCCTCGCTTCCTCAATCGTCCTGGTTTGTAATGTACCGGTCTGATTTTTCTCCAAAATCTGACTTAATTTTAATAAAAACAAAGCCGTATCCCGAAAAAACGAAGCATATATATTTTCATTTTCCTCTTTTGAGATTTCTGAAATTCTATTCTTGACCAGATGATACCTTTCCAATAAAATTTCCTGATTTTCTTCTTTCAAATAAACAGACCTCCTATAATTAAGATCAAATAAATGACAAAAAGAACTCCGCTTATCCCCATTCCGATCAGATATGGGATACGATCCAATGTCTCTTTTTTCTTCATTTGCCATCCGATCCAAAAATTCCCGAGGGAGATCACAAAACTGATCAGTCCGATTCCGCCGATTGCCGTTCCTGCTTTTCCGGCATTCCATGCAGCTAAAAATAATCCGATCAAAAACAAAAACAGACTGAAAACAGCCAGACCGAGGATTACAAATCCAAATGGAGAGTATTTGTGTTCACGCTTCTGCTTTTGACGTCTGCGCCGTTCATACTCCCTTCGTTTTGTACTCGCCATTCTTCCTCCCTTCAGAATATTAGTTTGCTCCATATTCTTTATAGTAATGATCGATTGCCTCTTTCAGCGTGTCATCTATCACTACACGCCCCTTACAAGGTTTATTGTACAGATACTCTACCACATCTTCCATTGTAACAATTGCATTTGTTTCAAAACCGTACAATTCACTGATTTCATCCAGAGCACAATGAATCCCTTTTCCTTTTTCCATTCGATTTAAAGAAACTTCTAACCCCACAATCGTCACATCTGCCTGTTCACGAAGAATCGGAACGGTCTCATCAATGGACTTTCCGGAAGTCGTTACATCTTCAATAATAACTACACGGTCGCCGTCTTTTAATCTGCTTCCGAGTAAAATTCCGGTATCACCATGATCTTTGATCTCTTTTCGATTGGAACAATAGCGAATTTCCTTTCCGTATAATTCGGAAAAGGCAATCGTAGTTGCCACCGACAGAGGGATTCCCTTATAAGCCGGTCCGAACAGCACATCAAAATCCTCACCGTAATGCTCATGAATTGCCTGTGCATAATAGCGCCCCAGCTGTGCCAGTTGACTTCCGGTCACATAAGCCCCCGCATTCATAAAAAACGGAGATTTTCGTCCACTTTTTAAAATAAATTCTCCAAACTTCAGTACATCACAGTCTACCATAAATTCTATAAATTCCTGTTTATATTGTTCCATATCCGTCTCCTATTTTACAATGCCGATCATATCCTTGACATTTTTTATATTATGTGTATGCATATACTCCGCAATTCCATCCAATATATCTACTGTTGCCATCGGATTAATAAAGTTTTCTGTTCCGATACTGATACCGGTTGCTCCGACCAGTAACATTTCAATCGCATCTTCCGCTGTGGAAATTCCTCCCATTCCGATAATTGGAAGTTTTACGGCATTTGCAACCTGATAAACCATGCGAACTGCAACCGGATGCACTGCAGGACCGGATAATCCTCCGGTTTTATTTGCAAGCGCAAATGTCTGGCGATGAATATCAATCTTCATACCGGTCAAAGTATTGATCAGAGACAGTGCGTCAGCTCCGCCTGCTTCTGCCGCTTTTGCCATTTCCGTGATGTCCGCCACATTCGGACTCAACTTCATGCAGATCGGTTGTTTTGCTACAGATTTACATGCCTCGGTAATTGCTTCTACCGCTTTTGCATCCTGCCCGAATGCAATCCCTCCATGTTTTACATTCGGACAGGAAATATTGATCTCCAACATATCTACCGGTTGATCAGAGAGACGCTCTATTACCTCTACATAATCTTCTGTCGTTCTACCGCATACGTTTACAATAATCTTTGTATCAAATTTCTTCAAATACGGAATATCTCTGGAAATAAATACATCGATTCCCGGATTTTGCAGACCAATTGCATTTAACATACCACCGTATACTTCTGCAATTCTCGGTGTGGGATTTCCCTGCCAGGGTACATTTGCAACACCTTTTGTAACCACAGCCCCCAATCGATTCAGATCTACAAATTCAGAATATTCTTCTCCCGAGCCGAATGTTCCGGAAGCTGTCATAATCGGATTATCAAAGGTTACACCTGCAATTTCAATCTGCATACTCATGATAAATCCACCTCCTCTGCCAGGAAAACCGGTCCGTCTTTACAGACCCTTTTATTTGCAACATGAGAATGACTGTCAATGCTTGTGCTCTGACAGACACAAGCCAGGCAGGCACCGATTCCGCAAGCCATATGCTCTTCCATAGATACCCAGTATTCAATTCCGTTTTCCTTTGCAAATTCTTTTACAGCACGTAACATCGGCTTAGGCCCACAGGCCAATATAATTTCTGCTGTGATATCATTTTCTCTGATTGCATCCAGCACTGTTCCTCCGGTCCCGAAACTTCCGTCGTCTGTTGCCACATACACCTCTCCGTATTCTTGAAATTCTTTCATCAAAAACAAGTCGGAATTTGCATACCCGAGTACGGCAATAGTTTCCCCCGGAAGCTGCTTTGCCGTTTCCAGCATCGGAGGAATACCGATTCCCCCTCCAATTACCATGGTTGTCTTATTTTTTAGAGGAAATCCGTTTCCCAACGGACCGAGAACTTCTATTGTCTTTCCTACTCCCATCTGACTAAGCAGGGCGGTTCCCGTATGTTCACCGGTCACACGATAGACTAACCGCAATGCCTGATCAATCCGATTAATCTCACAAATACTGATCGGTCTCGGCAGCAATTTACTTTTATCATTTACATAAAGCGAAATAAATTGACCGGGTTTTGCTGATCCTGCAATCTGTTCCGTCTTGATCCACAGTTCAAATATTCCCGGTGCAATTTCTTTCTGAGAAATAATTGCAGCCTTTTCTTTCCATTTTTCTGCCATAGTAAACTCCTCTTAACGATTTTCCAATGCCTGATTAATATCGGCTATCATATCCAATACCGCCTGTCTGGATGCATCCTGATAATTATCTGCACCGAACCTTGCGTACTGCTCCTGTTTATAAGCCGCAATAATCCCTCTGCTTGAGTTTATGATGGCTCCCAGACCGTCTTCATTAAAATAGTGGATCAGATCGGAACCCTTTCCTCCCTGTGCACCGTATCCCGGTACTAAAATAAACGTTTTCGGCATCACTTTTCGCAATACTTTTCCGATTTCCGGATAAGTAGCTCCGACTACCGCTCCGACATAGCTGTAGCGGTCTCCCATATGGGATTCCCCCCATTCCTTTACTTTTTTTGCAACATGCTGATAAAGAGGTTCCCCGTCAATCAAACGATCCTGAAATTCACCGCTGGACGGATTGGAGGTTTTTACTAAAATAAACATCCCCTTTTTTTCCTCTTTGCAAACATCTAAAAAAGGCTGAATGCCGTCTGAGCCCAAGTATGGATTGACCGTCACAAAATCTTCATTAAAAGCGGAAAGTACCTTACTTCCGATTCGGGTCTTTCCCAAATGTCCGTCTGCATATGCCAAAGAAGTAGAACCGATATCTCCTCTCTTAATATCTCCTATTACGACCAAATCCTTCTCACGGCAATAATCGACTGTCCTTTGAAATGCCGCCATTCCCGGAACACCGAACTGTTCATACATTGCAATCTGCGGTTTTATTGCCGGAATCAGATCATAGGTGGCATCAATGATTCTTTTGTTAAACTGCCAGATTGCCTCTGCCGCTCCTTCCAGACTCTCTCCGTATTCACGATAAGATGCCTGAAGGATCGTCTCCGGGATCATTTCGAGTTTAGGATCCAATCCCACTACAATCGGTGCCTTTGTTTTTTGAATCTTTTGTATCAGCTTATTAATCATCTTTTTCCTCACTATTCTGCCTTATATACTACATTTCCGGAAGCAATTGTCATTCGAACCGCACCATTTACTCTATGACCTACAAACGGCGTATTTCTGCTCTTTGACAAAAAGGTATCCGAATCAATCTCATATTCCGCTTCCGGATCAAAAATTACCAAATCCGCAATTGCACCGTTTTCTATTCTGCCCTTGTCCAATCCTAAAATCCTTGCCGGATTATAACTCATTTTCTCCGCCATCTGCCGGATAGTCAGATGGCCTGCTTTTACAAGGTGTGTATAAGTTAACGCCGCCGCCGTTTCCAGACCGACAATTCCAAATGGTGAGTCCATAATCGATCTTGCTTTTTCTTCATCGGAATGAGGTGCGTGATCAGTTGCGATCACATCCATAATATCCATATGAAGTCCCTCTATCAAAGCTTCCTTATCCGCTTTGGTACGAAGTGGAGGGTTCATTTTATAATTGGCATCATCTCCCGGAATATCCTCCGACGTCAGACAAAAATGATGCGGGCAAACTTCTGCACTTACCGAAATCCCCGCTTTCTTTGCTTCTTTTACCATAGTTACACTGTCTTTTGTAGAACAATGGCAAAGATGCAGATGCACACCGGTCTCTTTTGCAATCAGAATATCCCTTGCTACAATCACATCCTCTACTGCATTTGTAATACCTGGAAGTCCCATCTTTTTCGAATTGGAATCTGCATTTAAAACTCCACCCTCTAATAAATTGATGTCTTCGCAATGTGCCAATACTATCATATTATGTTTTGCTGCAAACTTCATAGCTTTGCGATAAATACCGGAATTCATAACCGACTTTCCGTCCTCGCTGATCGCAATGCAGCCGGCATTCGATAAACCTTCCAGATCAGATAGCTCTTTTCCCTCCATCTTTCTGGTAACGGATCCTACCTGAATCACATTGATTCCTACCTTATCCGCCTTGTTCTTTACATATTGATATACTTCCGGTGTGTCTACAATCGGGCTTGTATTCGGCATTGCAACTATCGTAGTAAATCCTCCATGAGCTGCTGCCATCGCACCGGTCTCGATCGTCTCTTTATACTCCTGTCCCGGATCTCTTAAATGTACGTGCATATCAATAAATCCCGGCATTACAAAACAGCCGCTGGCATCGATATCCAAATCTCCCCTGGGTACCTCTGCCGCGACCTGCCTGATTCTGTCTCCATCTATAAAAATATCCAGCTTTTCACATGATTTGTCAGCTGGATTGATCACTGTAGCATTTTTAATTCGGATGGTTGCCATAAAAGTCTCCTTTTCTGTATGTCTACAAAAAGTTTCTTCCTAAATGTACGGATTACATTCACACTAATATTAGCATTTTTCCCTATAAGAAACAAGCACGGAAAAACCACAATTTTGCAGTCTTCCCGTGCTTATGTTTCCGTCAAAACGTCCTTATCTTGTTTTTAAAAATACAAGCTCCCTTTTCATTGCGGAATCATTCGGATACTGTTTTAAAAAGTCTTCTGCTCCTTTTAAAGCCATGACATAATCCCCTTTACTCTCATATACTGCAATTACCTCTCTTTGCAGCTCTTTCTTTTTGCTTTCAGAATCAAAGAGTTTTATTGCAGATTGATAGTAATGAATCCCTTCTTCGTATAATTTCACTTTTACCGCTGATCTGGCAACGATCAACAACTTATCTCCATTATCTGAATAGGTTTCGGCATAATGAAGAAAGCGTTTTTTTGCATTTTGCAGCTGATTAGCTCTGGCTTCTATGATTCCCAGATACAGATACGCCAGCTCACTCTTTTTTGCCGCCGCTTTCAATTCAATTTTTGCTCCCTTTGTGTCCCCTGTCAGATATTTCAAATATCCCAGATAGCTGTCTGCATCTTTTTCATTCGATTTTGTCAACAGCCCTTTTTGTGCATATTCTTTTGCTTTATTTAAATTTCCGCAGGCACGCAAATTGAAATAGATGTTGATATATAACTCATAATCGTTTGTGTTTTTTGAAATTGCCTGATCAAAATCCTGTAGTGCACTTGCCTCCTGATTATTCTTTAAGTACAGACAGCCTCTGAGGTAATATGCCTTCCAGGGAGCACTTCCCTTCTCAATCAGCATATTGTAGGTTTGAACCGCATCTTTCCATTGTCCGTTTTTATACTGAGCAAGCGCTAAATAGTAATAAATATCCTCTTTTAGATCCGACATTTCCGAATCGGAAGCATCTACTCCCTGCTGAAATACCGAAATTGCCTTTTTATATTTTCCTGATTCCAACTGCTCTATCCCTTCTTTGCGATAGGCTTCTATCTGCTTAGAATTCTGCGAAAGAGAACAGCCGGTCATTGTCATTGCGATCACACAGCTTATTAGAAAACCTTGTATTGCTATTTTTTTTAACTCCATTCTCAATTAATACCTTCCATTTATTTTTCGTATAATTATATCACATTATTTGTTATAATAAGACGATAATTGGAAGTATATAAAGGAGGATATATTGTGAGTAACATCAAAGATATAAATTTAGCACCCTCAGGAGAACAAAAGATTGACTGGGTTCGTAAAAACTGCCCTTTGCTCAGAAGTCTTGAGGAGGATTTTTCAAAAGAACAGCCGTTTAAGGGATATCGCATAGCTCTCTCTATTCACTTGGAAGCCAAAACAGCGTATTTATGCAAGGTACTTGCCGCCGGTGGTGCCGAAATGTATATAGCCGGTTCCAACCCGCTTTCTACTCAGGATGACGTCGCTGCTGCTCTGGTGGCTTCCGGATTAAATGTATTTGCATGGTATAATTGTACCGATTCGGAGTATAACGACAATATGGAACAGGTTCTGAGCCATAACTGTCAGATTATCATTGATGACGGCGGAGATTTGGTTCATATGTTGCATACCGGCATGAGAGATAAACTACAATATGTAATCGGAGGTTGCGAAGAAACTACCACCGGAATCATTCGACTAATCGCAATGGCTCAAAACAAAGAGCTCGCTTTTCCGATGGTTCTTGTAAACAATGCAGACTGTAAACATTTATTTGACAATCGTTACGGAACCGGTCAATCTGTCTTCGACGGTATCAATCGCACCACTAACTTAATTGTTGCCGGAAAAAATGTGGTAGTTGCCGGTTACGGTTGGTGTGGAAAAGGCGTCGCTATGCGTGCCAAAGGATTGGGTGCAAAAGTAATTGTCACGGAAATAGATCCTATCAAGGCGATTGAAGCCGTTATGGACGGTTTTGACGTGATGCCTATGGCAGAAGCTGCCAAAACAGGTGACTTCTTTATTACTGTTACCGGCTGCTCTCAGGTTATAACGGAAGCCCATTTTAAACAAATGAAAAATGGAGCCATCCTTTGTAATGCCGGTCATTTTGACGTTGAAATCGATATGAAATGCCTTCGCAAGATTGCCACCAACCGTATTGAACAGCGTGCAAACATTATCGGCTATGAGATTGCACCAAATCAATGGATCTATGTATTGGCGGAAGGTCGTCTGGTAAATCTTGCCGCAGGAGACGGACACCCTGCTGAAATTATGGATATGAGCTTTGCGATTCAGGCATTAAGCGCCCGCTATCTTATCCGGCATAAAGATAAAATTTCAGATCTTCTTATTGATGTTCCGCGAGAAATTGATCTTGAAGTGGCAAGCAGGAAACTTCGATTTTTGGGAAAAGCGATTGATTCTCTCACTCCGGAGCAGGAAGCCTACCTGCATTCCTCTAATCTGTAAAAATCTGATTACTATTTAAAAACTATATTGTTTAAGGGGTTGCCATATGGCAGCCCCTTAGTTTCCCATTCCATTTTCTCTCCATACAGATATTTGATTGCAATCATCAAGATAAATCTTTATATTCATTTATTTTTTTATTTCCTCTATCCAATACGTTAACATTACCGAAGGCACATGGATTTCAGCAATCTGAACACGAAAAAAAGGAGCTGACATAGCTCCTTTTTCCTTAATCATCAGTTGTAGTAGCATCACTATCCGCATCTGTCCCGGAAGACTCCCTGGAAGTATTACTGCTGCTCTCTGATTGTTTTTTACTGCTGTCCGTGGATTCAGAAGTCGCCTTTCCTCCAAACTGTTCAATCAAAATACTTTTAATGTATTTTGCAAATCCGATTTGACCGTTCGGTTTTAAATGTGTCCCATCCTGATAAAACCAATCAGAATGCTTACTTGCTTCTTTATCCCAATCAACAATCTTAATATTTTTATATTTTTTTGCCAACTTCTCCATAATAGATAAGTTTTGAGACTTCCATGTTACATTTGACAAATTACTGTGTAATGTAAGCCATAAAATCGGTGTCTTGCTTCCAATGGATTTAATCAGCTCCTCACCGGTCGTTTCCGTGAAAGGACTGTTCACTCCCAGTTCAATAAGTACGGCATCTCCGAGCGTTCCCTTTTTTTCTTTGATAGAATTCAATGCCTCATCTCCCTGACGAACCTGAAGCCCTATCTTGGCATATACTGTGATCCCCGGAACCTCACTTTTTAATCTTGGTAATGCTCCCAATGTTACAGAATCACCTATCATAGTAAAGGTCTTTCCCTCCAATACACTCTCATCCAGTTTTGTCGTAGTATGTGTTTTATTATCTTTTTTTCTATTTCTGTCCGTATCTTTCTTTGGCGTAGTCGCAGGTGTAGAATCACCCAGCAGCTTTTCGTTTGCTTTCAGCTGCGCCTCCAACTCCTGCGTTTCTTTTGCCTTGATATCCATAGGTGCAACCTTTCCCGCTATAAAAAAGGCTACCAAAATACCTGCAAATACTCCGGCCGAAATACGATAAAATCGAACTCTCATAGCTCTTCTGTCCGGTATTTGAACATATTTCTTAATGGCAAGATTCATACCGAATGCCGCCGCAATTGACAGAATCAATGCGATAAGAATTCGTCCTCCAAGAGCCGTATTCGGAAATTTTGCTCCCAGAAAATATAAGATAGGATAATGAATCAAATATAATTCATATGAAATGCGACCGATCATTCCAAGCGGACTTCTATCCAATAATTCATCATAAAAATATTGTCCGGAAGAAAAACCTGCAATCAATATCATGGACAACAGTGTGGTAAACAATAATCCTACCCGGTAGGTAAAAGCACTCTGCCCCGGCATTAAAAAACAAAATAGGAGGAGCATTACCGTTACAACCGGAATAATAGCAAACGACCATGTCTGTCGAAATACAAAAAATCGTCTTTTTTCCTGTTCTAATTCTGCTAAAAATGCTCCCAGGAAAAATGAGAAAAATCTGGTATCCGTTCCGTAATATATTCTGGAAACGTCCTTATCCGGACTGTACAGCACCTGCAGGATGATATATGAAATCACTGCCAGTACAAGGAAAAACCAGGATGTTCTGAATCCCCCTAACATAGATTGTAATTTACGGTACAGCATCACCACAAACGGCCAAATCACGAAAATCTGAACCAGAAGCGACAAATACCACATATGCGTAAACGGAGAGCCGGAAAGCATCTTTGCAAAATATGAAGAATCCGATGCGATCTGGTACCAGTTATTACAGGAAAACAGTATACTGGCCACTTCTCCCTGACGACTGTTCAAAACAGTCGGTATGAAAATCCCAAATCCGATCAACGATATAACCAGAGTAAGTAATACCGCAGGATATAAGCGATATAATTTCCCTAAATAAAAACGAATCAGTCCCTGCTCGTATGATCGTTCGGAATACATAGACAAATATCCGCTCAATACGAAGAAGAAGGAAACTCCTATAAATCCACCCTTCATTACACCTGGATTTGCATGGAAGAAAAAGATCGCGATAATTGCTAATCCCCTTAAGGCATCAAATCCAAAGATTTGTTTTCTACTATTCATTTGTTTTCTCCCTAATAATATAATAAGCTGTATTGTAGCAAGGAATCCTGTTAATTCCAACTACATTTACATTAAGATTATTTTACAATTTTATGCCAATATTTATCATACCATTAAACAAAAAACCAGTCGACCCATATCTGGTCGACCTGTATTTTTTTTACTTGTTTTTTTCTGTTCGCCTCTTATCATTAATGAGATCCATATGCTCTTTTGTAATATGGGTTACTCCATTTTCCTTCGCCCATGCAACACATCCCCTCAGGACAGCATTTAAAAATACCCGTGGAATCTTTACCATTGTACTGCATGCTTCTTCACTGAAAGTTATCTCCGGATCGATCCGTTTTGCCGCATAGATAATAGATTCCAAACTCGCATCCTTTGCCTGAATCGGCATTGCTACCGGCTTTTTAAACGGAATATACCAGAAATTTTCAGAATCCCTGTATCCGTAATCTACCGGAATTCTTGGAAATGATTTTGCAGACACCCCGTTAATAATCGCATTATAAAACGGTTCTTTCATCAAAATCTTCTCAATCTTCAAAATAAAATGTGCTCCATATCGAGAGGTGATTCCATTGAAATCATGGTACGGCTCCGGATATCCGTCCAGTATTCCCGCTTTATCACAATCGGCACCGTCCAGATAATCCATCCAGGTACACTCAAAACACTGAAAACTCTCTGCAATCACCTTGGGAAATTGCTTTTCCGGCTGTTCCTGTTTGCAGATTCCCTCCTCCAGAGTAAAAATACAGTCTTTCATCTTTTCTTCCGATGTCTGCCCCGGGAATCCCAGTCGAACCGCTTCTTTGAAATACGCTTTTTTATCCGGGATAAAATTAAGTGTGCATCGTTTACTCTTTAGGATATTCTGTGCTGTATTAGAAGAATTCCGGCAACATAGCATAATACTCTTTTCCGGCAATATAGTACGGTTGGCAAAGAGAATAGGCTCCCAGAGATGTGGCTCCTGTATCAGTCAATGTGCCAACCAGAATTGTCGGCATCGGAAAAAAGCCGACGTCTGATAAAAATTATCTACAATTCTTAAATCTTTAAAGCTACTCATGATTTCCCCTTTTCTCTTGAGTACCTTTTCCTATTAGTCTATTCTATCATATCACATTTTTTTAATCATCGTCCAAAACTTTCTTAAACGGAACTGTATAGACAATAAGATTACACCTGTCACTGCCGTTAAAACAGTACTGATCACATATGGATTTATTATCTGCATCAAAAAAATGCTGACTCCGATTACCACTCCCGCAATCAATAATGCGAGAAAAATCAATCCCATAGAAAGCCACTGGCCGCTTCCTCTTGAAAAAAGCTGTGAGATATCCTGCCAGTTCAATACCAGAAGACGATGATCTCTTCGATACATAATCTGTCCCTGCACGATACTGCAGCCCAAAAAACCAAGTACAAAACAAAAAAACAATACTCCGGAAATATGTAATAACGTAAAATTGAGTGCGGTAATTGCAAATAGCGGAACCGCCATCTGAATAAAGATAAATAATATAAATTTTCCCTTTAAAAACTCATAAAAATTGATTGGAAGACTTTTTAAATAATAGTAATTTTCCCTTTCCAATGAAATACCGACACCGACAAAGGAACTTGACGGAATAAAAAATATTCCGAATACCGCTCCGATTACAATTGCGATTCCGAAGTATTCTGTTCCTACAACAGACAATCGATTCCCCAGCGATGAGAAAAAACCGATTCCGAATGCAAAAATCATAATCAGCGGCATTAAAAAGGTCTGTGTCAGCAATGTTGCATTTCCGATTGTTGACAGATGGTGATGACGAAAACCTGCTTGCAGTGTTCGATCTTTTGAAATCCTCTTCTTTCCTTCTTTTGCTTTTGTATACAAGGCCGTCTGATAATAATCCGGCATTACCTTCTTTATCAAAAAAACAACCAATATAACAGTTATCAGACATACCGGCCAGAAATGAACCAACGATTCTGTAGAAACAGGATTTATAATCACGTCATAATACCCTCTGAATACGGGAAAGATCGGCATATCCGATATATTCATTCGGAAATCGCCTCCTCCCTGATTTCCCATTATATTCAAAACCAGTATCATTCCAATTGCAATTCCTGTAGAAATAAACATTAATACTGTAGAAATCAGCTTTCTGTGAGGGCTCTTTAAAATCTGCTTTCCCATTGCCGTCACCAGAGTAATCGACAGAATATAGGAACACACAATCAGTTCTAAAATAAAAATTACAGCAAACAAAATTACAATCGGAGAATGCCATATCTGCCAATACGCAATGATAAACATAGATAATAACGGCATTAAAAATACAATTCCCTGACCCAGTCCTGCCAGAATTTTTGCAAAAAACACTTCATGCTGTGTAACCGGAAGCGGTGCATATAATTTTAAATCTTCACTTTCATACAAAATGTTGTATAGAGTAGAAAATCCGTTCACTACAGAAATCAAAAAAAAGATTCCCGTATAGAAAGAGAAATATCCAGGATGTGTGGCAAAATCCATTCTTAAAAACATCATCAGATAGATAAACAAAAACAGAATAATCATGTAGATCTGCTGTATCAGAATTGTCTTCGCCGTACCGGAAGCATTCTTTCTTTTTTTCTTTTTATTTCTTTTTTGTACTGCCTTTGTTCCGGACGGATTGGAATATAAAATATTGATCTTTACCAGTTCCCAAATATTAGACCACTTCATGCTGAGACTCCTCTCCATGGTTTCCTGCAAGTCTTAAATAGATTTCTTCCAGGTTTTCGCCCTCATACTGCTCTCTTAACATCTCCATCGTACCGACAAAAATCAGCTGTCCTTTTTTTAATATTGCAATTCTGTCACACACCTCTTCTGCCACAGAGAGCATGTGGGTCGAAAATAATACCGTATGTCCTCCGGAGGCATAACGCTTCATAAGCTGTTTCAGATCATAAGATGCCTGTGGATCCAATCCGGTAAGAGGCTCATCTAAAATCCATATATCCGGATTTGATACCAAAGAACCGATAATCACTACCTTTTGTCTCATTCCGTGAGAAAAACTTTCGATTGTATCATTCCATTTTGTATCCATATCAAATAAATGAGATAGCTCTGCAATCCGTTCATTTGCCGTCTCCTTCGGTATCTCATATATTTTTGCCAGAAAATCCCAATATTCTTTTGCTGTCAGATTCAAAAAAATATCCGGAGAATCCGGTACATATCCGATCATTCGCTTAATTTCATCCCGATGTGTCGTAATCTCCCTCCCGTCAATATAAATAGTCCCGGAAGTCGCATGAATCATAGAGGTCAGCAGACTGATAGTCGTAGTTTTCCCTGCACCGTTGTGACCGATCAGTCCGAAAATCTCACCATCCCGAATTTCCAGATCCAGACTCTGCAGTGCAACCGTTGTCTCATACTGTTTTGTAAGCTGCTCCATTTTTATCATTGTAATACTCCTCCTATCCTGCTACTGCGTTTCTCACAGTAATTGTTTACATAAGCCGCATCCGGTCGGTGTAGACGCACAGCCCCCCATTGCAGACTCCCGAAATTCAAAGGGAAGTGCTTTCCCTACAGTATACATAGCTTCCGCCATTTCATCAAATGGGATCGGATGAACCAAACCCGAAAGTACCAATTGTGCACAGGTAATACTGTTGCTTGCTCCAATCGCATTTCTGCTTTGGCATGGCACCTCTACCAACCCGGCAACCGGATCGCAAACTAATCCCAGCAGATTGGAAATTGCCATTGCCGCTGCAATCAGACACTGGTTCGGTGTTCCTCCGAACAATTCTATCAAAGCTGACGCCGCCATTGCCGATGCTGCCCCAACCTCCGCCTGACAACCTGCTTCTGCTCCTGAAACAGAGGCATTTCTCATTAATAAATAACCGATTGCACCTGCATTTAACAGTGCCTCTTTCATCTGCTCTTCTGAAAATCCATATGCTTCTGAAACCGCCAGTAATACCCCCGGAACCACACCGGAAGATCCCGCAGTCGGCGCCGCAACAATCAATCCCATAGAAGCATTGACCTCCGGTACTGCCATTGCATAAGCGATTGCTTTCGTCAATACGGAACCGCAAAGATTTGCCCCCTTATATTCATTTATCCTTTTTGCCTCTCCTCCTAACAAACCTCCGATAGATGCAACAGGATGTTCCAAAGGGGTATGTGTAGAAGACACCATGATTTTTAATACACGCTCCAGCTTATCTTCTATCTCCTTTGAGCAGACATTTCCTGTACGAATCTCTCTTTGCCTCATTATCTCCGATATCGGTTTATCATATTTAAAACAGAGTTCCAGAAGTTCTTTTCCATTTATAAAATCCATCTTAATGCCCTCCTTGAATCAAGGTCAATTCTTTTATATTGGAATTTTCCTCCAATCGTTTTAAAATATCGGCCGGAATACTTTCATCTGCTTCTACCACCGTATAAGCTGTTGCACCTTTTTCCTCTCTGAACATGCGTAAAAAAGCGATGTTTACCTGATGATCCGCCAGGCACTTTGATATATATGCTACAACTCCCGGCTTATCCGACTGCTTTACGATCAAGGTACTGTACTCCCCTGTAAATTCCACATCAATCCGGTTAATCCGGACAATCCGAACCTTTCCGCCTCCTATGGATTCACCTCTGACCGTTTGCTGATATCCGTCCTTATCCTCCATCTCAATATCAACGGTATTCGGATGTGCTGTTTCTATCCCGTCCTGCGGAATAAACTTAAATACAAGTCCTTTTTCCTCCGCCAATCGAATGGCATCTTTAATTCTTATATCATCTGTCTGAAATCCCAGGATTCCGCCAAGCAGTGCCTTATCTGTTCCATGTCCGCGATAAGTCTTTGCAAACGATCCGTATAGATAAAAGGTAACCTTATGAATCCCTCTTCCAAACAATTTTCTTGCCAATAAACCGATAGATACCGCTCCTGCCGTGTGAGAACTGGACGGTCCGATCATATTCGGACCGATTACATCAAAAACACTTATAAAATCCATAGTTCAACCCTCATGCCATCTTTTGTAACAATCTTTTTTAATATAACATTTCTCCTCTATAAAAAAAAGACTCCACCCATGTGAAGTCTATTGAGTATCCTCTTCCTGATGATGCTTTGCTTCCATAATCGCCTCATTCAGATTTAACATTCTGTCATCCAGCTCTGAAACAATCCTTGCACATTCCTGTAAGTTCTGGCTGATATAGGCAGGTGCATTCCCTTCGAATTTATAAAAGATCTTATGCTCCAGGCTTGCCCAAAAATCCATTGCCATCGTTCTAATCTGCACCTCTACCTTAGTCGGTACCTCTTCCGTTGTGGTAGAAATCGGAACAGATAAAATAATGTGGAAACTGCGGTATCCGCTCGGTTTAGGATTTTTAATATAATCCTTGGTCTGTAATATGGTAAACTGCTTCTGCTTCAGAATCATATCCGCCAATCGATAAATATCAGATGTAAATGAACATACCAGGCGAACTCCCGCTATATCATGCACATACTCTACCATGTTCTGCATCGTAGTATCCTTATCCAGACGTTTTAGTTTATTTACAATACTTTCCGGCGATTTTAACCTTGCCTTTATATACTCGATCGGATTATACTGATGCGTATTTAAAAACTCATCATTCAGTATATCTAGTTTTGTTTTCACTTCCTTCATTGCAGATTTATACAAAAACATTAAATTCTGCCAACTGTCAACATTCTCTCTTATTGGTTCCTGATCTGTCATGATAACTCCCGTTTAATCTTCTTCAATTATTTGAATTTCTAAATAGTCAAAAGGTATTTCATCGATAAAATTATCCTGATAAAAGCGTGCTTTTGCATGCTTTTTAAAATCCTCAATCGTATTTTCCAACCACAGTGGTTTGCTTAAATCAAATTCATCACACACCTCTTCCAAAGCCTGAAATATCTTGTGGGTTCTGGTATCCTCTCTATTATTTTCAATTGTAATATCAGAAATCATATGGTTATACTTCCAAGTCTTTGCCCAGAGTCGAAACATTATACTCTCCCCTCTAATTGACGACGTCCCTCATACAGCAGCACAGATGCGGCCACTGCCGCATTTAACGATTCTAATTTTCCGCCCATCGGAATACGAACCCGAGTATCTGCAGTATTTGCAGTCTGCTCTGTAAGACCATTTCCTTCATTTCCGATTACAAATGCAATATCCCCTATATAAGAGATATCCGTATAATCCCGACTGCTCTCCGGATATGCCGCATAAATACATACACCTTTTGATTGTAAGCGTTTCATTTCCGATTGTAAATCATCTGTAATCTGAAAAGGTACCCGAAAAATACTTCCCATAGTAGATCGTATCACCTTGGGTGAAAAAATATCCGCCGTATTTTTATCCATTAATACTCCGGATACACCGGCGCCCTCTGCTGTTCTTAACATAGTTCCGAGGTTTCCCGGATCCTGAATATTTTCCAGTATCAATGTCATTCCTTTTCCCGATATTTTATTTTTCAAAAAGCCCATTTTTACCGCACATAAAATTCCCTGAGGATTCATGGTATCTGCAAGGCGAGCAAAAACAGTATCGCTTACTACCTCGTATTTACAGCCGTCTAAAAAATCTTTATGTTCTGATAAGAAGCAGTTGGATACATAAATCTTATCTATCAGTTCTTTCGGAGTTTCTTCAAAGATACGAAGTCCCTCTACAATAAATAACTGATGTTTTTGTCTGGCTTTCGCTTTTTTCTGCAATTGTATAATTGTTCGTACCTGTTGGTTTGACGTACTGGTAATCATTATGTTCTCCTTGCTGTAGAAAAAGACACTCCTTTATCTACGATCTTAATATTTTCCCTACCGAATAATTCCGTAAAATCCTCGGTAATATTAGGCGACAGCAATACTCCGTTTTTTACACCATAGCGTTTCACTGCCTTTTCCGACCTTAAAAATACCACCACTTCATCCGATCCATCACTACTGTCTATCAATTCTTCCAACTCTCCTACATGCTTCCGGTACATTGTCATATCCTGAAACTGTACCCATATTTCATGTTTTGACTGATGAAATCCGATTACTTCTTCTACGAGCAGCTTTGCATCCTTGTCATCTTCAATCGAAACAGTTCCTCTCAAAAAGACCTTCTCATTTTCCTCCAATAAAGGAGCATATCGTTTGTACTGATTCGGGAATACGACTGTCTCCACAATTCCGAACAGATCTTCAATTGTTAAAAATGCCATCGGCTGATGTGTCTTTTTGGTATAGAGTATCTTTTTCTCCGCAATCATCCCTCCGATGATCTCACAACTTCCATCCGATACCCCGTAAGCCCGGTGTTCTTCATCCAACACGAACTTTCTGGAATCTTTGGTAATGGTCTCTTTCATCAGGTTTCGATAGCCGTCCAACGGATGACCGCTTACATATATTCCCAAAACTTCTTTTTCCATTGCCAGCAGTTCTTCTTTCGGATATTCTGAAACATTCGGTATCTGAACCTCCAACACCTCCCGTTCCGACTCCGATACAAAGTCAAACAATGACATCTGACCGGAAATACTGTCTTTTTTCTCTTTATTTACTGAATCAATTATATCTGAATAAGTCAGCATTAACTGTCTTCTGGAATATCCGAAATCATCAAATGCGCCTGCCTTAATCAACGCTTCAATGGTTCGTTTATTTGCCTCTTTTCCGGACAAACGACTGATAAAATCCTTTAGTGAAGTATAATTTCCATGTGCCTCTCGTTCCGCTACCATCTGTTCGATTACAGTCGTTCCGACACTTTTTGCAGAGGTCAGACTATAACGTACCGCCTTTTTCCCATCCGGTAAAAGCTCTACGGAAAAATATGGCTTTCCTTCATTTACATTCGGTGGCAGAACCGCTATATCCATTCTCCGGCATACATCAATATATTGCGTGATCTTATCAGTACGATCCGCTACTGAAGTCAGCAATGCAGCCATAAACTCTGCCGGATAGTAATATTTCAGGTATGCAGTCTGATAGGAAACGATAGCGTAAGCTGCCGCATGTGATTTATTGAATGCATATTTTGCAAAATCGATCATATCATCGTAAATCTTATTTGCTACTTCTTCCGAAATACCGTTTGCAATACAACCGACCACGCCCTCCGCTTCATTTCCGTAGACAAAGTTTTTCCTTTCCTGCTCCATAACAGAGCCTTTCTTCTTTGACATTGCCCGCCTTACCAGATCAGAGCGTCCCATCGTATACCCTGCTAGATCCCGAACAATCTGCATGACCTGTTCCTGATACACGATACAGCCATATGTGGATTTTAAGATCGGCTCCAACTGCGGACAATCGTAGTGTATCTCCTGCGGATTATTTTTTCCTTTTATATAATTAGGAATAAAATCCATCGGTCCCGGACGGTATAAAGAAATTCCGGCAATTACATCATCCAAACTCTCTGCCTTTAACTCCTTCATAAAGTTTTTCATTCCGGCACTTTCCAACTGGAATACTCCGTCTGTTTTTCCGGACCAAAGAGAAGATAACACCGCTTTATCATCATAATTGATCTGCTCCATATCCAATTCAATTCCGGCAGTCGTTTTTATATGAGCAACGGCATCACTGATTACTGTCAGTGTGCGAAGTCCCAAAAAATCCATCTTTAACAATCCCAGTTCTTCCAGGGTAGTCATAGTAAACTGTGTTGTGATCTGATTCTCAGCATTTTTGGAAAGAGGCACATATTCGTCTACATCTTTTTGACTGATTACTACACCTGCTGCATGCATAGAGGTATTTCTCGGCAATCCTTCTAAACGAATTGACATGTCTATAATTCGCTTGGTGTCCGGATCTGCTTCATATCGCTCCCGTAATTGTGCATTTCCCCGCAACGCCTTCCTGATCGTGATTCCCAATTCCTGCGGAATCATCTTTGCAAGGTCATTTCCGACTGAATACGGATACTCCATAACTCTTGCAACATCACGGATTGCACCCTTTGCCGCCATTGTTCCGAACGTTACAATCTGAACAACCCGATCTTTTCCATATTTTCGACCCACATAATCAATCACTTCCTGACGCCGCTCATAACAAAAGTCAATATCGATATCCGGCATGGAAACACGTTCCGGATTTAAAAAACGTTCAAATAACAGATCATATTTTAACGGATCCAGCTGTGTAATTCCGAGCGTATAAGATACGATACTTCCTGCCGCCGATCCTCTTCCCGGACCGACCGGAATCCCCTGAGACCTTGCATAGTGGATAAAATCCCATACAATCAGAAAATAATCCACATATCCCATCTCTTTGATTACAGACAATTCATAGTTCAATCGTTGCTCCAATTCATCAGTAATTGTCTCATATCTCTCCCGTAATCCGTTTTTACAAAGATCATTCAGATATTCCCAGGAATCATATCCGTCCGGAACCTCATATTTCGGAAGCTTTGTTACTCCGAATTCAATCTCCACATTACAACGATCTGCAATCTTTTGCGTATTATCCAATGCTTCCGGAACATAAGGGAAAAGTGCCCGCATTTCTTCTTCTGACTTTACAAAATATTGCCCGCCTTCATACCTCATGCGATCCTCATCACTAAGTTTCTTCTGAGTCTGCAGACAAAGTAATATATCATGAGGTTCTGCATCTTCCGCATAAGTATAATGCACATCATTGGTAGCCACCATCTCAATCCCCGTATCCTGATGCAGTAACATCAGCTTTTGATTGACTCCCTTTTGTGCCTCCAGTCCGTGATCCTGCAACTCCAAAAAGAAATTGCCTTTTCCGAAAATCCGCTGATACTCCAGTGCGGCTTCTTTTGCCTCCTGATACATTCCCTTCAGCAGATATTGCTGTACTTCTCCACCTAAGCACGCACTGGTTGCAATAATCCCCTCTGCATATTGCTCCAATACTTCCTTATCTACTCGCGGTTTGTAGTAGAAACCCTCTACAAAGCCTTTTGATACAATTTTCATCAGATTCTGATAGCCTTTATTGTTTTCTGCTAACAAGACAAGATGATAGTAACGATCCTCTCCTCTGGAAGCTTCTCTATCAAAACGCGAATTCGGTGCTACATAGATCTCACAGCCTAATATAGGGGTGATACCGGCGGCTTTCGCCGCCTTATAGAACTCTATCACCCCATACATTACACCATGATCTGTGATTGCAGCATGGGTCATTCCAAGCTCTTTTACACGTTTTACATACTCCGCTATTTTGTTGGATCCGTCTAAAATACTATACTCTGTATGAACATGAAGATGCGTAAATGCCATGCTGTCACTCCTTTTTATTATTCTGCTTTAACCTCTTTTATATACTTCCAAATAACAGCTGCAACAACTGCACCTACCAACGGTGCAACAATAAACAGCCATACCTGATGAAGGGCTGTTCCTCCGGATAATAAAGCCGGCCCGAAACTTCTTGCCGGATTTACAGATGTTCCGGTCAATGGAATTCCTATAATGTTAACAAAAGTCAAAGTAAGACCGATCACTACTCCTGCTATATTGGAAAAGCTCTCTTTTTCAGTTACTCCCAATACTACCAGTACAAAAATGGCAGTTAAGATAACCTCCACAACAAAGGCTCCGCCCATTTTCAATCCTACATAAGACTGTGATCCGTATCCGTTTGTTCCCAGCCCGTTGACTGCAACTGCCAGACTGGATGATTGTGACTCAATAAAATACAATACCCCTGCTGCACAAATTGCTCCTGCGACCTGTGCAACTATATATCCCGCAAAGTCTTTTCTGCTCATTCGATTACTGAGAAGCATCCCAAGTGACACTGCCGGATTAATGTGGCAACCGGAAATCTGCCCGATGGAATATGCCATAGCAACAATCGATAAACCGAAAGCAAATGCAATGCCCAGTATTCCCAGTACGCCGTTTACACCACCGGAAACTGCTACCGCACCGCAGCCTAAAAGTGTAAGCACAAATGTCCCTACAAATTCTGCACAATATTTTTTCATCTTAAATATCTCCTCTCCAATTTTTTTATTGTAATTTATTTATTTTAGCACAAAAATAGATTTTTATAAAATAATCTGCTATACTACACTCTAATCGTATTTATATGGAGGAGAAGATTTATGAATCGTTTTTC
>CAMYAO010000011.1 GCA_947253885.1 uncultured Clostridium sp. | reverse complement strand
AGATCTACACACTGCATATCGTCGGCAGCGTCAGATGTGTATAAGAGACAGCTAATATAGTTAGTTAGATTTATATACTTGCTTTTATATCTAAAAAAGTATGATTGGAGAACCTTATAAATAAACAATCTTTTTTAGAATTCCTAATGGATACCTTCCATTTACAAACTACCCATACACAATTTTCTATTGTCCGACAGGCTCATACGTTTTTCTTGGATCGGCAATATGGTATCGGTAACTTCAAAGTGTTTAGCAGTGATTACGGCATCCTTCTGGTCTTTGATACCATGTTTTATCAAGATAAAATCCTGCAACTGGATTCGGAGCAGATAAACTGTATCTGCTTCTTTGACTCCGCTTCCGACACTTCCAATTGTGCTTTTCCCCGTCATCATATCCATACTGTTACCTGCTATTCACCAACTGACTCGCTTCATATTCCGGGACATCAAAAGATTAAAGGTGTCTGCCTGTTTTTTTCACCTGCAGAACTGTCAGCTCGATTTCAAAATAGATATCCCATCTATCCGTTTAATCTGATTCTGGAAATACAGAAATTGGAAGGTTGCTATGTCAACTGGAACATACTCTCTACCATAGATCAATTGTACGAACATAATATCTGCGACTTATGCTCCAACTATTTTTATGAATCGAAAATCAACGAGCTTATTATGTTGTTTCTTTCCGAAATGGATCTTCCTCGACTGTTTGCTCAAAAGAAAAATGACGTTACCGGCTTGGATCTTCAACGGATCCAGCTGGTCATACACCATATGAAGACCCATCTGTCCAATGCACCTAACATCACGGAATTGGCAAAAATAGCATGTATGAGTCCCAGCAAACTGAAATATACGTTTAAAAAAATCACCCATAAAACTATCGGTGATTATAAAAAAAAATTGCGACTGGAACATGCAAAGCAAATCCTTTTGTCAAGTGAATGCCCTATTGCAACACTCTCTTTGCAGCTTGGCTATAAAAAGCCTGCCAGTTTCATTCACTTTTTTAAACAGATGACCGGAATGACCCCCGGTGCTTTCCGGAAACAAGATCAGTTATCATAATAACAGAATCAGCAAAATCTCTGCGCTTATTTCATGATTATGCGCATTCGTCAAGACAGGTAGCTAAAAACTATGTTTTCAGCTACCTGTCTTTGCTTATTGTGAACAAAAAAAGAGGTGGCTATCGATCGCCACCTCTTGAGGAGAAGGTATTTTACTATTGGGGGATAGTAAAAAAATAATAATAATAATAATGTATTGGGGTTTTACAAGAAGTATAATAGCAAATCTGCCACTTTAAGTGTGCATAAACTTTTTGTAAATTTATATATTTTTTTGTGTGTTTTCACAACCCCATACTATGCAAGTTCCAAAAAAGTGTCTGCATAATGAACAAAATCAAAATAAGACGTGCTATGCAGTCGGACGTTCTTCAAATAATGCCTCGAACTCTTCCCGATGTATCTTCTCCTTTTCTGTCAATAACTTCGCACAGCTGTGAAGAACATCCATATGTTCTTCAATAATCTGACGGGCTTTTACATAACAGTCATCAATAATCTGTTTTACCTCTGTATCGATCAGACTTGCAGTTGCTTCTCCATAGCCTTTTGAATGTGCCAAATCTCGTCCGATAAATACATCCTCACTGTCATCTGCATAATGGATCATACCGATTTTCTCAGACATACCGTATTTGGTTACCATATCTCTGGCAAGAGAGGTGGCTTGTTTGATATCCTGAGATGCTCCTGTCGTATAATCATCAAAGATCAGCTGCTCGGCAATACGCCCGCCAAAAGATACCATGATTTCCTGAATCATCTTGCCTCTTGTTAAAAACATCTCATCTTTTTCCGGCAACGGCATCGTATATCCGGCTGCTCCCATTCCCGTAGGAATAATTGATATTGAGTATACCGGTCCGACATCCGGAAGAACATGAAACAAAATAGCATGTCCGGCTTCATGATAAGCAGTAATATTCTTTTCCTTTTCTGAAATTACCTTGCTTTTCTTTTCTGCACCGATTCCTACTTTTACAAATGCCGCACGAATATCCGCCTGCATGATATAAGCCCTTTTTTCTCTGGCTGCCGTAATGGCTGCCTCATTCATCAAATTCTCCAAATCTGCTCCGGTAAAGCCAGCTGTCGTCTGTGCAATCTGAGCCAGATCCACATCTTCCGCCAACGGTTTATTTCTGGCATGTACCTTTAAAATCGCCTCTCGACCGGCAATATCCGGACGACCCACACCGATCTTACGATCAAAACGCCCCGGTCTCAAAATGGCAGGATCCAGGATATCCACCCGGTTGGTAGCCGCCATAACGATAATCCCCTGATTGATACCGAAACCGTCCATCTCCACAAGCATCTGGTTCAGCGTCTGTTCCCTCTCATCATGTCCGCCTCCCAGACCGGTTCCTCGTCTTCTGGCAACTGCATCAATTTCATCAATAAATACGATACACGGTGCATTTTTCTTTGCATCTTCAAACAGATCTCGTACTCTCGAGGCACCGACACCGACAAACATCTCCACAAAATCAGAACCTGAAATACTGAAAAACGGTACTCCCGCTTCTCCTGCAACCGCCTTTGCCAATAAGGTCTTACCGGTTCCCGGAGGTCCAACCAAAATAACTCCCTTCGGAATCCTTGCCCCCAATCCGGTATAACGGGACGGCTCTTTTAAGAAATCTACAATTTCTTCCAGCTCTTCCTTTTCTTCCTGAAGACCCGCCACATCTGCAAAATGAACCTGAACATCTTCGCTCTTCGTCATTGTTGCCCGACTTTTTCCGAAATCCATCATTTTGCTGTTACTTCCGCCGCTCATCTGTGCATTTCTTCTTCCGGAAGCCACAAAAATGAGCAATACGACTCCAACCAGAACGATATTCGGTATCAAGGTTATCCAAATACTGCTTTTCGACACATCCTGTACAGTTGTTGACACCTTTTTCTCATTTAAAAGCTTGATTGCTTCCTTTACATCTGCAACATACAGTCGCTTAGTATCTCCTTTTTTCAAAGTGACGGAAATCGAACCTGTCGGCACCTGCTCGTTTTGTGTTACGACCGCTTCTTTTATTTCATCATTATTGACTTCACTTTGAAATTCATTATAAGAGTAATTGCGATTGGAAGAACCGAACTTTCCTGTCAGCACAGAATAAACCGCCATTACCGCAAAAATCAAAAGCAAATACAGCCATAGTCTTTGACCGGACCTTTTCATCTTCTATCCTCCTATTCTTTGTCCAACTCTACGACACCGATATATGGAAGGTTTCTGTATCGTTGTGCATAATCCAATCCATACCCTACTACAAACTCATCCGGTATTTCAAAGCCCACATACTGAACCTCTACCTCCACCTCTCTTCTTGCCGGTTTGCTCAACAGCGTACACAAAGAAACACTTGCCACATGACGCCGCTTCATTTCCTCTACCATATAGCTTAAGGTTCTTCCAGAATCAATAATATCCTCTACAATCAGCACATGTTGATTCTCAACCGGCTCATCCAGTTCTTTTTTTATCTTTAATACTCCGGAGGACTCTGTTCCGTTTCCATAACTGGAAACCATCATAAAATCCATATATACCGGAACGGTAATACGCTTTGCCAGCTCACATGCGAAAAAACTCGCACCCTTTAGAATACAGATCAATTTGATGGATTTCCCTTCCATATCTTTGCTGATCTGTGCTCCTAATTCTCTGATCCTTTTATCAAGCTCTTCTTCTGATAACATTGTACGAATCTGTTCGCTCATTTCTCTATTTCCTCCATAACTTGTATCTCCAGTATTCGTCTCGTCTGTGCTGTGACCTTATAAGCTTCGCTTATCCGATATCCCACAATCCAGACTACATCATTTCCACATACAATCAACGGGATCTGATTTCGTTTTTCTGACGGAACTTTTTCATCTATCAAATAACTTTTTATCTTTTTATGATCACCCGATGCATTGCAAACAAACGAGTCTCCTGACCGTCTGCTCCTGATGGACAATTTATCTTTCATTTTATCATAATCAAACCACTTCGTGTATTGTTTTGCCTGTATTTCTGTCAAATCTCCTGAAAAAGACAGAACTGCCGTTCTGAAAACCTGCTTTCCCCATATCGTATCTTTATCTGTTTCAAGTTGTATCTCTTCCGGCAATACCGCCGTCTCCTGCTTCTTCCCGATTCTCAGCGTCTCCCCCTGTCGCTTTGCAACCATTCCTTTCGGAAGCACTGCTTCTTTTCCGCTTTGTTTGGTACAGATATCCAATAACTGCAAGACATGCTCATTCTCGATATCTTTCCTGCTCCCTATCGCTTCACACAGCAGCTGATACAGCAGTTCTTTTTGAAGCAATGGCTCCCCCTTGATCAGTTTCTCGATCCTAATCCGAAAAGCATCCTGTTCTCGCTGTACACAACGGCTTCGCAGTTGTGCCGTCTGTGCCTTTACATAATCCTTTAATTCTCCCATCCACTCTGCAGTCGCCGCAATATGCCGACTGCTCTCTGTATTTATTTTCTGCAACTCCGGAATAACATTATGTCTGATCCGATTGCGACTATAACGGGTATCAAAATTTGTCTGATCCGTACAATATCTGATCCGATGCTCATCTGCAAATTCTTCAATCTCCGCTCTGCTGCAGGTAAGAAGCGGACGAATAACAGACAATTCTTCTGTCAGTCGTCGTATCGGTGCCATCCCTGACAACCCCTTCATGCGACTGCCTCGAATCAGATGAAATAAAATAGTCTCCGCCTGATCATTTTGATGGTGCGCCACTGCCACCTTATGTATATTCAGTTGTTTTCCCATTTTCTCAAACTGCCGGTATCGGAGCTCTCTTGCCGCTTCCTCCAGGGAAATTCTCTTTTCATCTGCATAAGTCGGTGCATCTACTTCTATAATCCGGCGCGGAATCGAATACATCCTGCATATATTTCTGACAAACTCTGCATCGGATCTGCTGTCCTTCCCCCGAATTCCATGTTCAATATGGAGAACATACGGTCGGTACCCAAGTGCTTTCAACACATATAAAAGCACCATAGAATCTATTCCTCCGGACACTCCCGTTAAAACAGCCTCCCGTTCCTTTAGCATCTGACATTTATTTATATGATTTTGTACCCTTTGTATCAGCATACGGATTTCTCCTTAAAAGCAATAATTGGCCGCCACATCTGTGACGGCCAAATTTATTTTTCTTTGAAAATAATCTCGTTTTTATATACCATACCCAATTTTGACTTGGCTGTATTTTCTACATATTCGTCCGAGTTCATATAGGACTTTTTATTTTTTAACTCGGTTGTTCGAGCTTTCTCTTGACTTAACTGACCATTTAATTGTTTTTGTTGTGCAGTATATTCATCATTTTTTCGATCCAAATGAATAATCTGAATAGACAGAATACAAACCAGAGTTGCAACCATAACCGCAATCATCGGTCTTGCAAAACGATTCTTCTTCGTATATTTCCTTCTCATCGAGCGTTGGAACTTTGATTCCTTTTGTTGCTTTTTACGTGCTCTGGCTCGTTCCACACTTGCTCTTGTATCCTTCTCTCCGGATATTTTATGATTAAACAGCATCTCATTCGACCTCTCTTAACTGCAAAAACAATTACTTTTCATTATCATAGCTAATTTTCGGAAACGTTTCAACCGTATTTTACAGATATCGAAACATTTCCTTTGCTTCTTCTTTGCGAGAGGTATCCGCAATCTGTAAAATCTCCGCCTTAACGGTTTTGTTTCCAAATACAATTTCGATCACATCTCCTACCTTAACCTGAAGAGATGCCTTAGCAGTTTTTCCGTTCACATTGATCCGACCGGCATCACAAGCTTCATTTGCAACAGTTCTTCTTTTGACCAGTCGAGATACTTTTAAAAATTTATCTAATCTCATACTTCTTCCATTCAAAAAGGGACTGCTCTCTCAGAAACAGTCCCCATTCATTTGTATTATTTTGCATTCACGATATCTTTTAAAGCTTTACCTGCTTTAAACTTAGGTGCTTTAGAAGCCGGAATCTGGATAGTTTCTTTTGTCTGTGGATTTCTACCAGTTCTTGCAGCTCTTTCAGAAACTTCAAAGATACCAAATCCTACTAAAGAGATCTTGTCTCCTTTTTTAAGAGTATCTGCTACTACTTCTGTAAATGCATTTAATGCCTTCTCTGCATCTTTTTTCTGCATATCTGCTTTCTCAGCAATCGCTGCTACTAATTCTGACTTATTCATATTTTTCCTCCTAAATAATAGCCCCTGTCACATATGTCTGTGACGACAGGAAGTAATTCCGGTTAGTTTCCAAGAATTCTGATAGTTCTTTTATACTGTATTTCTATAGCAGTGTCAAGGAAAAAATGCCTCAACTCCCTTTATTTTCTGCTTTTTCACTGCTGTTCCGTAAGCATTTTTATTAATTTATGAAGCTTATTTTCTGTTTTTTGTATCTTATCCGCTTTTTCCGCTTCATTATCTCCCTTGATTCCATAATAAAATTTCAGTTTCGGCTCTGTCCCCGACGGACGTACACAAAACCAATCCGCTCCCAAAAGCCGATAAAATAAAACCTCCGCCCTGGGAAGTCCCGTTTCTGTCGTTTCTCCCGTTCTTCTGTCATACTGTATTCCCCGCTGATAATCTATTATTTTCTCAACAGAAAACAACTCCGATACCACTGCGGGATCTTCTCTCAGGATTTCCATAACACATTGGATTTTTTTCATTCCCTCTATCCCTGTCAGAGTTAAAGAAATAGTTCCCTCATAAAAATATCCGTAAGTTTCATAAAGAAACTGCAATACCTCCCACAGGGATTTTCCCTGTTTGGAATAATATGCCGCCGCTTCACAAAAGAGGACGGTTGCCGCTACTGCATCCTTGTCACGACAATAGGTTCCTGCTAAACACCCGTAACTCTCTTCCATTCCGAATAAAAAGGCATGTTGACCTGACTGTTCCAATTCCAGCATACTTTTTCCAATCCACTTAAATCCTGTCAGTACCTCTCTTGTTTCCAGTCCGAAATGTGCTCCGATTTCGTTTAACAGACCGGTCGTAACAATCGATTTTAACAGCACTCCATTCTCCGGAAGCTGCTGAAGTTCCTTTTTTCGTGACAGTTCATAATATGCCAACAGAACTCCGGAGACATTCCCTGTCAGAGCTTCAAATCCTTTTGTTTTCTTATTGTAGACATAGACCCCCAAACGATCTGCATCGGGATCTGTTGCAAGAATCACATCCGCATGTTTTTCTTCCGCCAATTGCAATGCCAGATTAAATGCATCCTTTGATTCCGGATTGGGCTGTGTTACTGTAGGAAAATCGCCATCCGGCTTCTGCTGCTCTTTTACAACCCACACCTGTTTAAACCCGATTTCCCTTAATAGACGCTCTACCGGTCTTCCTCCTGCTCCATGCAACGGTGTATATACAATTTTTATATTCGCTGCCAACTGTTTCGTCTCTTCCGGATCCAGAATCAGCCGTTTGATTTCCTCCGCATAGGCATCGTCTGTCTCCTTTCCGATATATTGCAGAAGCTGCTGTTGTACAGCATCTTTTTCCGATAAAGTATGAATATGATTATGGTCGGCAATCGCTTCCGCCATTTCCATAATCCCACCATCATGAGGAGGTGTAATCTGTGCTCCGTCCTCCCAATACACCTTATATCCGTTGTATTCCGGCGGATTATGACTTGCTGTAATGTTAATGCCTGCCACACAGCGCAAATGCCGAATCGCAAACGACAGTTCCGGTGTCGGACGTAATTCCTCAAAAAGATACGCCTTTATCCCGTTTCCTGCCAGACACAATGCCGCTTCCAATGCAAATTCAGAGGATCTGTGACGTGAATCATAAGCAATCACTACACCCATAGATTGCTTTTTCTGCTGTATAATATAGTCTGCCAGTCCCTGTGTTGCTCTTCGAATCGTATAGACATTGATTCGATTGCTTCCGGCTCCCATAATTCCTCTTAAACCTGCAGTTCCGAAATGCAATGTTCGGAAAAACCGATCCTCTATCTCTGCTTCCTGCCCTGCAATCCCGCGCAACTCCTCTTTTGTGCCCTCATCATAATAATCATCTGACAGCCACGTCTGATATAGCGCTTTATAGTTCATCTTCCCATTCCTTCCAAATCTTTAACAGATATACTTTTTCATTGTATTCCGGATGCTCTAAGACGACCTGAAGCAATGCCTGAAGTGCCTTTCCTATCTTAGGTCCGGGCTCCATTCCCTCCCGAATCAGATCAGAACCTGTTATCTTCAGATCTTTTAGCTGTACACATTCCTTATGATGCAGAATCTCATAATAGATCCTCTCATTTCCATCTATTAATGACAATTTTTTCTGCTTGTCATAATCACTCTGCGCCAACATATCTGCACGTTTTACAGCAAACAGATACGGATAGGCG
Source organism: uncultured Clostridium sp. (assembly GCA_947253885.1). GTDB lineage: Bacteria > Bacillota > Clostridia > Lachnospirales > Lachnospiraceae > SY8519. The sequence goes on along the minus strand of CAMYAO010000011.1, from coordinate 52,644 downwards.
TCCAATCCGTGACGACAGATTGCTCTTCGGATCGCCTTTTGATTGATCGGGGGACGTTCATCATGGATCCTTACCAGTTTGCATACCTTTTGAATCGTATCCTTATCCAGTCTCAAACGACGCAGAATCTCTTTTGCCATCTTCTCTCCCAAAACGGGATGTCCCTTAAAATGATCAATCCCTTTAAAATCAGTTGTTCTACAAACAGGCTTTGCTACATCGTGCAGGAGCATTGCCAAACGCAAAACCTTTGTGGGACAAATCCGTTTCATTGCCACAATCGTATGTTCTCCCACGCTATAACAGTGATGCGGATTGTTCTGAGGAGTTTCCATCATTCTGGAAAACTCCGGAAGAAAACTGTCACAAAGTTTACTTCGATAGACCTCTCTCATCACCTCTGGATGATCACTGGTAATCAATTTTATCAATTCTGTCGCAATCCGCTCTTTGCTGACCCGTTCAATCAAAGTTGAAAGCTTTTGGATAGAAGAAAAGGTATTTGCTTCAATATGAAAACCGAGCTGTGCCGCAAAACGCAACGCCCGGAACATTCGCAAAGCATCTTCTGAAAATCGTTCCTCCGGATTTCCTACGCACCGAATTTCTTTTTTTTGCAGATCTTCCAGTCCTCCAAACAGATCCACCAATCCGTCTTCCGGGCTGTACGCCATCGCATTGATCGTAAAATCCCGGCGCTTCAGATCCTCTGACAGATTTGGGGTAAACGTTACTTCTTTGGGGTGTCTGGCATCTTCATACTTTCCGTCAATCCGATACGTCGTTACCTCAAAGCCCTCTTCTCCCAACATAACCGTGACAGTGCCGTGTGCAATTCCGGTATCAATTGTACGACGAAATAGCACTTTGACCTCCTCCGGCTTTGCAGAGGTTGTAATATCCCAATCTTTGGGATCTAGTCCAAGTGCTATATCTCTTACACAGCCTCCGACAGCATAGGCTTCATGTCCATGCTGTCTCAGTCTGCTTAATATGAAGTTGACCCGATCTGGTAATTGAATCCGTATCTTTTCCGCCATAAACATCACTCTTTACTTTTAATAAGCTCTGCCCCAATATACTAATTTCTTTGCCGATTTCCCACAACATACACAGGTTCCGGAAATCTGCTCCTGATCATTAAACGGCATACATCTGCTGGTCGCCCCGGTCTCTTCTTTGATCCGATTCTCACAAGCCTCATCTCCACACCACATTCCACGAATAAATCCCGGTTTCGTCTCTACAATATTTTTAAATTCCTCATAATTATGTGCATCATAGATATGCTCTGTAAGATGCTTCTTTGCCCGTTTCAGCATATCATTCTGCATCGACTCTAAAATTTGCGGTATCTTTTCTTCTATTTCAGAAAGTGCCATGATGATTTTTTCTCTTGTATCTCTTCGAACCACTACGCACTGATCCTTTTCTATGTCCTTAGGTCCGATCTCCAGACGAAGAGGAATCCCACACATCTCCTGCTCTGAGAACTTCCAGCCCGGACTCTTGTCACTCGAATCCGTCTTTACTCTCACTACTTTACACAGTCTGCCTAAAAGTTCCTCCGCCTTCTCCAGAACCCCTTCTTTTTTCTGCTGGATCGGAATAATCACCAATTGTGTCGGTGCAATTTTAGGAGGTAAGACTAAACCCGAATCATCTCCGTGTACCATAATCATTGCTCCGATCAGACGAGTCGTCATTCCCCATGAGGTCTGATGTACGTACTGAAGTTTGTTTTCCTTATCGGAATACTGGATTCCGAATGCCTTTGCAAATCCGTCACCAAAATTATGACTGGTTCCCGACTGAAGCGCTTTTCCGTCATGCATCAAAGCCTCAATCGTATAGGTCGCTTCCGCTCCTGCAAACTTTTCCTTTTCTGTTTTCTGACCGCGAATAACAGGCATTGCCAGTACCTCTTCCACGAAATCGGCATACAGATTCAGCATCTGGATAGTTCTCTGTTCTGCTTCCTCTGCTGTGGCATGCGCGGTATGACCTTCCTGCCATAAAAATTCTCTGGAACGAAGAAACGGACGTGTCTCCTTTTCCCAACGTACAACAGAACACCATTGATTGTATATCTTTGGCAGATCCCGATAGGATTGGATCTCATTTTTATAAAAATCACAGAAAAGAGTCTCTGAAGTAGGTCGTACACACAACCGCTCATGCAAAGGATTCAGCCCTCCATGTGTCACCCATGCCACTTCCGGTGCAAAGCCTTCCACATGATCTTTTTCTACCTGCAGTAAACTTTCCGGAATAAATAACGGCATATATACATTCTCTACTCCGGTTTCTTTAAATCTATGATCCAACTCTTTTTGAATATTCTCCCAGATTGCATAACCTGCCGGTTTGATGATCATACACCCCTTTACACTGGAATAGTCAATTAAGCCTGCTTTCTTTACAACATCTGTATACCACTGGGCAAAATCCTCCTTCATGGAAGTAATTGCCTCTACCAATTTTTTATCCTTTGCCATTTTAGGCCTCCATCTAAATATTTTTCGTAACGACTATTTTATCATATTTTGTCCTGAAATGCATTAAATCCTTCGCCCTCCGGCTGAATATGATATTCTATTTTTTCTCCGGTTTTCGGATGTAAAAATCTTAAATGATACTCACACAAAGCCAGCGGCGGTAATCCGATACTGGACCCCGTTCCGTATTTCACATCTCCGTAAATCGGATATCCGGCATGTGAAAGCTGTGTCCGGATCTGATGATGACGCCCTGTCTCTAAATGTATCTCCAGCAGGCTGTATCCGTTTCGTGTTTCCTTTACCTCATAGTTCAGCACTGCTAATTTTGCATCCTTCTCTCCTTTTTTTACTACCTTTGACAGATTCTGTCTCCCATCTCTGCACAGGTAATCTTCCAAACGCCCTACTTTTCCCGGCATAGCTCCGCAAACAACAGCTTTATAATCCTTTGCCCAATCGCCTGTCTGTTGTTGTCCGGATAGATTTGCTGCCGCCTTTTTTGTTTTTGCAAATACCAACAGTCCCTCAACCGGCTGATCCAATCTGGTGATCACTCCGATAAAAGGTTCTTCCTGCTTCCTTACCCGATATGTTTTTAAACAGCTGACCATGTCCTCCACACCTATTTTCGCTGTTTGAACCGGCATTCCGGACGGCTTGTAGCAAACAAATATCCACTGATCTTCATATATAATTCTGTACGTTTTTCTATTCATAGCTAGTATTTTATCACAAAAAAAACAGACATGGGAGAGCTGACACAAATTGCCCTCCATACATGTCTGTTTTTTTATTTAATACACATGTACCCAGCTATATAACGAATCTTCCCCAGAGTGGACGGTGCTACAGCACCATCTGACAAATATCCCGAAATATTATAGTTTATCGTTTTATTTGCATTTAAACCATATATTCTGCAGCTTAAAGAACTGTTTTTCGGAATATTGTTGAACACAATAGAGTTGCCCGTTGTCCTGTAAGAAAATCTTCGATAAGAGCTCCCTTTGTAAATAGTTCCGCTTAACTCATAGCCTCCGACTGCGGCAGACGTACGGCTCCATGCCAACTTTACAGCAGTAGTAGTTGCTCCCACCTGCTTGATTGTAATAGGAATGCTTGTTGCCTTTGCCGTAATAGGTGCACTTCCTACTGCCATAAGCACAGACAATGCAATCGCCACAATTCCTTTCATTCGCTTCTTCATAAATTTGCTCTTCTTCTTTCATGAAAAAAATAAATATTGGCTTTTTATTTTACTATAAAGTGCGTATATTTTATATAACAATTTTTAGCCCTTACATACGAAAATATTTTTTCGTGATATAATAGTGACTAACTTTGTAAGATTGTTTAGAAAGAAGTATTATGTTTGACGAAAAAAAACCTCAAAAAACAGCCTTAGCCGCAAATATCATGGATTATGTTCGCAATCAGCTAGTAGTACTCATGCCTTTTTTCAGTCGTTCTCTCCTAAAAATGCCGTTAGAATTCTATGAGGCGGAAACCTCCTCCGGATTAACAGAAGGATTCGGAACAAACGGTATCACTATTTATTGTAACTACAATAAAGTTTTAAAGCTTTTTGAACAGGAAAAAAATATTCTGTTTCGTACCTACCTCCACATGATCTATCACTGTATCTTCCATCATCCCTTTCAATATGATAATTTAATTCGAAGTTATTGGGATTTTGCTGCAGATATCGCAGTGGAATATGCCATTTCAGAATTAAAATGGCAGGATTTACAGACAAGTCAAGATGCAGAACAACAACGAATCATTGAAAAACTGAAGCCGAAACTACCTCAACTTACTGCTGAAAATATTTATCACTTTTTTCTTTCCAATGAAGAAGAAGCGACATCTCTTTTAACAAACGCTTCTCTTTTTCAAAGAGATCTGCATGCCTTTTGGATTCCTGATAAAGATAACGTAACCAAGCGCTATCCGAAAAACCCTCATCCGGGAATCGGAAAGATCAGTGAAGAATGGAAACGGTTGGGTGCATCTGCCAAACTGGACGTACAGGTTTTTGAATGGAATCACGGTATGGCTCCCGGTTCTCTTTCCGAAACACTTACCGTTGTTCCGCGAGATAAATATAATTATGAAGAGTTTCTTCGAAAATTCGCTATTCTAAGTGAAGAAACACACATTAATCATGATGAATTTGACTATGTTTACTATACCTATGGCATGCAGCTTTACGGAAATATGCCGTTAGTCGAGCCTCTGGAATACCGGGAAACCAAAAAAATCAAAGATTTTGTAATTGCAATCGACACTTCCGGATCTTGTCAGGGAAGAACCGTTCGAAGTTTTCTGAACAAAACATACGCTATATTAAAAAGTACCAAAAGTTTTTTTGAACAGGTTCATATCCATATTATCCAATGTGACAGTAAGATCCAACAGGAAACAACCATCACTTGCGAAGAAGATCTGAAAACCTACATGGCAAAATTTACCGTTCACGGATACGGAGGTACCGATTTTAGACCGGTATTCGCCCGTACGGAGGAATTGATCCGACAGAGAAAGTTGACAGATCTGAAAGGTCTCATTTATTTTACAGACGGTATGGGTATTTTCCCCGAAAAAATGCCGTCCTTTCAAACAGCTTTCATTTTTATCAAAAATCGATATTCCATTCCGAAAATACCCAGTTGGGCGATGAAGTTGACGCTGTATGAAGACGAACTGCAGGAAGACGAAGAAATTGAATATCAATAAAAGGGAGAATTATTTTGAATATAAAAGATGCAAAAAATCAAATAAAACAAGCCGTTTCTATTTATCTTGCAAAAGATACTTACGGAAACTATAAAATTCCGTTGGAAAAACAGCGTCCGGTCTTTTTGGTCGGTGCTCCCGGAATCGGTAAAACTGCAATTATGGAACAGATTGCACAGGAACTGGATATCGCGCTTGTATCCTATTCCATGACGCACCATACAAGACAAAGTGCCCTGGGGCTTCCGCTTATCATTCAGAAGACCTACAACGGCACTGTCTTTGATATTTCCAGATATACCATGAGTGAAATCATCGCTTCTGTATATGAAACAATGGAAAAAAGCGGTAAAACAGAAGGAATCCTTTTTTTAGATGAAATCAATTGTGTATCCGAAACGCTGGGACCATCTATGCTGCAATTTCTTCAGTACAAAACATTTGGAAGCCATCAGGTTCCAAAAGGCTGGGTCATTGTTACCGCCGGAAATCCTCCTGAATACAATCGTTCCGTTCGTGAATTTGATATCGTTACTTTAGACCGCTTAAAGGTAATCGAAGTAGAACCCGATTATGAAGAATGGCGCATCTATGCTTCTCAGAAAGAACTGCATAATTCTATTCTCACTTATCTGGATATCAAAAAAGAAGATTTCTATCAGATAGAAACTACTGTTGATGGGAAAAATTATGTTACCGCACGCGGTTGGGAAGATCTGTCTGAAGCCATCTGCCTCTACGAAGAGCAGGGATTCCAAATCGATGTCTCTTTAATCGGACAATATCTTCACAACGAACGGATCACCGGTGAATTTGCAGCTTATTATGAACTGTATAACAAATACCGTACCGATTATCAGATTCGGGAAATTCTGGATGGAAATGCTAACCTGATGGTTCAAAAAAGAGCAAAAAAAGCTGCATTTGATGAACGTATTTCCATTCTCGGATTATTATTAGAAGCTATTCTTCCGAAATTTAAAGAAACAATGGAAACCGAATCCAATCTGAAGGTATTGCTTCCGACACTAAAAAACCTAAAAGCTTCCATTCGAAAAACAGACTTTATCGGTACAGAAGCAAGTCTGACCGTTTTAATAGAAGAAGCTTCACATGCCATGCAGCGTTCTGAAGCCGCCAATGGTATCACCGCCTCAGAGCAGACCCAATTTCAATATGAAATTGCATTTTTCGAAAAAATGCAACAGGAAATTCGCTTACAGCATCCTTCTACAGAGGAAGGATGTTTCCTGCTCCTTCAAAAAGAATACGAGACCAGAGTAGCACAAATGAAAACCCAAACAATTGCCTTGTCAAAACAGCTTCAAAATCTGTTCCGATTTGTCATTAAAAATTTCGGAGACGGCAATGAAATGCTCATTCTGATTACAGAACTTACCATCAATCCAAACAGTGCCGCATTTATTGCCGATAAAGGATGTGACGAATATTATCAATACAATAAAAAATTTATGCTTTATGAGCGTAACAGAGAATTAATGGAAGAATTAGAGAAATTACGATGAATACAACACAGTTTGAATATACAATTGAAACCAACTATATCCGCCTTACAAAATATATAGGAAAGGAAGAGGTGGTCTCTCTTCCGGAAGAGATAGACGGGCTTCCCGTTCGAATTCTGGGTGCCCATTGCTTCTATGAAAACGGAGGCGATATCCGAAAAATTGTTGTTCCGAAGTCCGTTCGTATTATTGAGGAATATGCATGTGAATTTTGTTTATCTCTGGAAGAACTTGTATTATCTGACGGTGTGGAACAGTTAAAGAAAAACTTTATAGTCTTTACAGCACAGGAATCTCTCTATATTCCCGCCAGTGTAAACTGCATTGAACATATCGGAGAGCTCAATGTGAATTTGATATTTTCTCCGGATAATCCCTACTACTTCAGTGACGGCTTCGGAATCTACCACAAAGAGTCTTCCGGCATTACCTTAGAGACTACCGTTTCTTCTGCAGATATGATTCCTGTCGTATCCTATGCCGTAAAATCCGGGACTACCCGGATTTCTTCCGACGCATTTTTCTATCAGGAGCATTTAAAGGAACTGTTTCTTCCTGACAGCCTGATTCAAATAGATTCAGGTGCACTGTCCAATTCCAAAAATCAGTTTGAGCAGACTACAGGAATCTCCACGATTCATCTCTCCCCGTCGCATCCGGTCTTTTTCCTGGATCAGACCGGGTTTTACGAACGTCTCTCAGACGGAACCTCTTGTCTCATCAAATATTTGGGAAGACACTCACATATTGACCTGCCCGAAACCGTTTCTATTATCGGAAAAGGTGCCTTTTCTCAATTACCTGTTGAAAAACTCAAGATTCCGAAATCCGTTCAGACCATCCTGCCGGATGCTTTTATAGATTGTCCTCTTTCCGAGGTCTATATAGAGTCTTTGTCTCTTTCTATCTATCTGCCCGGTCAAAATCATTATCTTTTAAAACAGGTGTTGAGAGGATTTGGGCGACACGATCAATTCTATGATTTTCATTATTACGATGAACTTTTAGAGGAGGACACCATCAATTTAGAAAAAGTTCGTATGCGACTTTATCGGCTGACACATCCTTTTCAATTATCTCAAAAACAGGAGAATTACTATCGGACACATATTTCCAAGTATTTGGATACAATTCTGCTCCACTTTGCGGAAGAAAAACGACTTTCCGATCTGCAAACCCTCTGTCAGCTCGGTTTTTTCACAAAAGAAAATATAGACAACGCTATAAATACTTTAAATCAACCTTTATTTGCGGAATCTTTAGCTATCATAATGAACTATAAACATGCCTTCTTAGGTACAGATGATTTTGACTTCAGTTTATAAAAACTTTTGTCAATTCACAGAATTATGACATTTGATCCGCTGACTCTGCAATCTTAAAGCTTCTTATCAGAGTGTTACCCCTCTGCAAACATCTTTTTAATATGTGACAGTTCCTTTTTATTTTCGCTTCAGCTTTTTTAAAGCCTCTTTCTGTTCAGCTGTAATCCTTCTGCTTTCCACCGCCTTTTGAATCGCTTTATTCTGAACCCAAACCGGCAATACCTTTGCTTCCAGGAATTGATAAACCGACTGATACTGCTTTACAAGTGCAGTTGCCAGATACCATGCCATCATCATAAAGACATAATAATCGTCTCCCTCGTAGGTCAATAAATACTCCAAATGTGCAGTGGAAAAACCCTCCTCCAAATAAAAATGCATCAACATACTGTAACCAAACCGAATCGTATACGGATGGTCGTTCTGAAGCCATTTCGGAATCTGACAATACAATTCCCGATAGTGTCTTTTCCATATCTTCGGTACCAATGCATCACATACTGCCCAGTTATCTATATAAGGTAAAAAACTCTCCAATTTTTCCAATAAGCTGTCTGTATCTGTTATCTCTGACAGCAAAATGGAATGCAGCATATTTTCTTCAAAATATTCATGGGGAAGACTGCAAAGAAACTGCTCCTTTTCCTCTTTTGACAGACTCTTTGCCAATTTTCTCAAAATCGGCACTCTTACACCGATCATCATTTCCTTTGAAATATTCGGAATCAATCCTGCATTAAATTCCCGATAGGATTTATCTTGATTTTGTAACAATTGTTCTATCATAATTTAAATCGGTATCCCACTCCCCAAATAGTTTCTATATACTGCGGTTTTGCGGTATCCAACTCTATCTTTTCACGAATCTTTTTAATATGCACAGTAACGGTTGCAATATCTCCGATCGACTCCATATCCCAGATTTCCTTGAATAACTCATCTTTTGTATAAACGTGATTCGGATTTTGTGCCAAAAACGTCAACAGATCAAACTCCTTTGTCGTAAATGCTTTTTCTTCTCCGTTTACCCAGACCCGTCTTGCTGTTTTATCTATTTTAATTCCCCGTATTTCTACAACATCATTTTCCTGAACTCCACTGCTGATCAATCTTTCATATCGTGCCAGATGTGCTTTCACTCTCGCAACCAGCTCACTCGGAGAAAACGGTTTGGTAATATAATCATCTGCACCGAGTCCCAGCCCCCGGATCTTGTCAATATCTTCTTTTTTTGCAGAAACCATGAGAATCGGCGTATTTTTTGTTTTCCGAATTTCTCTGCAGATTTCAAACCCATCTGTTCCCGGCAGCATTAAATCCAGTATATACATATCAAAATCTTCCAAAAGTGCTCGATTCAGCCCCCGGGTTCCGTCATGCTCAATTTCTACATTATATCCGTTTATTTCCAAATAATCCCGTTCCAGATCTGCAATCGCTTCTTCATCTTCAATCAATAAAATTCTACTGCTCATTCTTAACCTCCTGATACTTACGAAGTACAAAATACATGGTTGTTCCTATGTGCTCTCTGCTGGTTGCCCAGATTTTTCCACTGTGATCCTCTATGATTTTCTTCACAATAGATAGTCCTATCCCGCTTCCTCCTGTCGAAGAGTTTCTGGAAGAATCCGTTCGATAGAAGCGGTCGAAGATATACGGCAAATCCGTTGTTGCAATTCCCTTTCCGTTGTCTTCTATTTCAATCTGGATAAAATCACCTACATCTTTTATCATAATCCGAATCCATTTTTGCGGTTTGTCCATATACTTTGCCGCATTAGTCACAATATTATTAATTACACGCATTAACTGTTCCGGATCTGCAATAATGTAAGTGTCCGGTGCCACTTCATTTTTATACTGAACACCGACCCCTTTTGTCTCCATGTCCAAACTGATCTCTTCAAAACAGTCGTCAAAATAACTTGTTACATTGATCTTATTAAAATTATATGGAATGCGATTGGAATCAATCTTGGAATATAACATCAGCTCATTGATCAGACGATCCATCTCTATCGTCTTGTTATAGATCGTTCTCAAATACTTGTCTCTACGCTCCTTTGTATCCGCCACACCGTCAAGAATCCCCTCCGCATATCCTTTAATTGCCGTGATCGGGGTTTTCAAATCATGAGCTATATTACTGATCAGCATCCGATTCTCCTGTTCTGAATGTACCTTTTCTTCCGTAGACTCTTTCAAACGCACCCGCATCTGTTCAAAGTTCTTACAAAGCTCTCCTACCTCATCTTCTACATCATATTCAATACTGAAGTCCAGATTTCCGTTTTTAATATTGTTGGTCGCCACCTTTAATTTTCTCAAAGGCAGTGTCGTCCCCCTATAGATCCACAACATCATCAGAGCGGACGTTAAAAACAGAATCAGAATAATTGCAATTCCCATATCGGTCAGCAGTCTTCGTAATTCCGGCAACAGAGATTCCGCATTTGTCACCATATAGGCACTCAACTTCTCTTTATTTCCGGTGGTAAGCGTAAGTTGCTTTATTAAAGTCTTGCTTTCTCCCTCATAAACATATCCAACCGACTCCCGTTTCCCCTCTTTGGATGTATTCGGTAATATCTCAATCCATTTTTTTTCGGAGATTCCCATTTTCTCCGGCATTCCGTTATAGTATATCTCTCCGTTTTTCAATAAAATAATGAAGGAGTTTTTTTTCAAAAGTTTTGCATTCAAGGTATTTAAATAAGACGTCTGCAGCAGCTTCTCCGGCTGATCTTTAATATCATCCTGTAATTCCCGAAATTCCTCTTTTGTATATTGATTGACCAATTGCACTGAATTGGAGAATATCGAAGTCAGCTCACTCTTTTCTATTCCGTAATTTTGTGAAATAGACTTTACCTCAATCCGATAGAATGCGGTCAATGCGACTGCCGCCAATATAATCGGCAGGATAACCGATACTAAAAAGGAAAAAATTAATCTTGTCTTGAATTTCATGATTTGCTCCTAAATATAAATAAGCCACAGCAACACTCTCTGCTATGGCTTATTATAACATATTTAGTTCTTATAAATACTTTTTCAATATTTCTACACGATCTAATGCTTCCCAAGGAAGTTCTACATCTGTACGACCGAAATGACCATATGCAGAAGTAGGCTGATAGATCGGTCTTCTCAGATCCAGCATCTTAATAATACCGGCAGGACGCAGATCAAAATTCTCGCGAACAATCTCTTCAATCTTCGCTTCCGGCAATTTCTCGGTACCGAAACAATCCACCATGATAGAAGTAGGCTGTGCTACACCGATTGCATAAGAAAGCTGAATCTCACAACGATCTGCCAGTCCGGCTGCAACAAGGTTCTTTGCAACATAACGTGCTGCATACGCACCGGAACGATCTACCTTTGTACAATCTTTTCCAGAAAATGCACCGCCGCCGTGACGGGCAAATCCACCGTAAGTATCTACAATAATCTTACGACCGGTTAAACCCGCATCACCATGTGGTCCGCCGATTACAAAACGACCGGTTGGATTAATAAAATATTTGGTATCTGCATCTAACATTTCCTTTGGAAGAATCGGATCAAATACTTCTCTTTTTATATCTGTATGAATCTGTTCCTGTGTAACATCCGCATCATGCTGTGTGGACAATACAACTGCTTCTAAACGCTTTGGAACTCCGTTTGCATCGTACTCTACCGACACCTGTGTCTTTCCGTCCGGACGAAGATATGGTAAAGTTCCGTCTTTTCGAACCTTTGTCAACTGTAGTGCCAATTTATGTGCCAAACTGATCGGATATGGCATATAAGTCTCTGTTTCATTTGTCGCATAACCGAACATCATGCCCTGATCTCCGGCACCGATTGCCTCAATCTGGCTGTCGGACATATCGTTTTCTCTTGCCTCTAATGCCTTATCTACACCCATTGCAATATCAGGAGACTGTTGATCCAATGCAACCATTACCGCGCAGGTATGACCGTCAAATCCCGTTTTTGCATCATCGTATCCAATTTCGTTTACCGTTTCACGTACAATAGACGGAATATCTAACTGCGCCTTTGTTGTAATTTCACCTGTAACTAAAATATAGCCTGTACAAGCAACAGATTCACAAGCAACACGGCTCATAGGATCCTGCTCCATACAAGCATCTAAAATCGCATCAGAAATCGCATCACAAACCTTGTCCGGATGTCCTTCTGTAACAGATTCTGATGTAAAAAGTAGCTTTTCCATAGTATCCTCCACTCCAAATTTTATTACCTATTAAACTCGGCTAACATTTCTTTTGCAGGTACAATCCTACACATATTTGGAACTATACACCCTGTTGGAAAAATTGTCAAGCACAGTATTTACAAGGGTTTCAGCATTTCCAACATGAAAAACCTCAACTGTTGGAAATACTACATTCCACAGTTGAGGTGTATCCTTTTGTGCTTCTTAAACTTTTAATTTGAACTTTTCAATCTCTTTCTCCGAAGTAACTTTTGCAATCTGCCCTCCGAGACTTGCCAGCTTTTCTTCAAAATCCTCATAGCCGCGTTCAATATAATAAATATCGTCTACTACTGTGATCCCTTCTGCTGCCAGCCCTGCGCAAACTAAAGCCGCTCCAGCTCGCAGATCTGGCGCGGAAACTCTGGCTCCGATATAACCTTCCACGCCGTTAATAATTGCAATATTGCCTTCCGCCTTTGCATTTCCGCCCATTTTATTCAATTCATCCAAGTATTTAAAGCGGTTTTCAAAAATGCTTTCTGTAATTGTGCTGGTGCCCTCTGCCAATCCTAACACAACACCCATCTGCGGTTGCATATCTGTTGGAAATCCGGGATATGCCAATGTGGTAACCTGTGTATGATGCAACGGATTCTTTGCTACAACACGAACTGCATCATCAAATTCTTCTACTTCACATCCCACTTCCAATAACTTTGCGGTTGTTGCCTCCAGATGCTTCGGTATTACATTTTTAACAGTTATATCTCCTCCGGTTGTCGCTGCGGCACACATAAACGTTCCGGCCTCTATCTGATCGGAGATAATGGAATACTCTGCTGCATGAAGCTGCTCTACACCGGTAATACGAATTACATCTGTTCCGGCTCCACGAATATTTGCACCCATGCAGGTCAGTAAATTTGCCACGTCTACTACATGCGGTTCCTTTGCTGCATTCTCAATGACAGTTTTTCCGTTTGCCAAAGATGCCGCCAACATAATATTGATGGTTGCTCCGACCGAAACCTTGTCCATATAAATCTCTGCACCCACCAGTTCTTTTGCCTGCGTACAAATCTTATGACTCTTGATCTCAACTGAAGCTCCCATTGCACGAAATCCCTTGATATGCAGATCAATCGGACGACTTCCGATCGCACATCCTCCCGGCAATGCCACCTCCGCCTTTCTGTATTTGCCCAATAGTGCTCCGAGCAGATAATAAGATGCCCGAATCTTTTTGATTGCTTCATCATCTACAACAGAAGTCTGAATCGTCCCTCCGTTGATCCGAACGGTATGCGCATCTATTCGCTCTACCTCTGCTCCGATCCCGGAAATCGCCTCTAACATCACATTTATATCACGGACATTCGGAAGATTATCTATTAATACCGGTTCATCCGCCATAACTGCCGTCGCCAAAATAGGCAGTGCGGCATTTTTTGCACCACCAATGACAACCTCACCGACTAATGGTTTTCCACCTTTAATCACGTATTGATCCATCTATATGCACCTCTTACTTATTAGTCTATTCACCAATCCCAAATATCAGGACATTATAATCGCATTTTATTCTCTATACTGTCGATTTTTCCTATTATAGCATATAAAAGTAAAATTACAATTACATTTTCATTTCATCCTTTATACGAATCCAATGCAAGCCTTACCGCTTTTATCGTTTCATCTATATTGAGTCCGTGCTGGTCCACTGTAATATCTGCATACTTCTCATACAATGCGGTTCGCTCCTCAAACAACCCTTCCAATGTCTGTCCTTCTCTTAATGCGACGCCTCTTCCTTTTAAATTATGTAATCGTTTTTTCAGGTGAAACAGGTTTTGCTTCAGATATACAACCGTTCCGATCTTCTTTAAATGTTCCATCGCCTGCGCTCCGTATACAACGCTTCCGCCGGTTGCAATCACGCAGTGATATGCCTTAATCTGTGCATTTACCTGATTTTCAATCTCTATAAAAGCTTCTACTCCTTTCTCCTCCATGATCTCACTGAGCAACATTCCTTCCTGCTCCTGAATCAGAATATCACTGTCGATAAATTTGTAACCCAGAATTTTAGCTAAAACAACTCCTACGGTACTCTTTCCTACTCCCGGCATTCCAATTAAAACAATGTTCTCCATAAAATCCTCTCTTCTTATATCAATAACTCTGAAAAATCTTCCAAAAATACTTGAACTACCTCCAGTGCATTCCGGTCTCTGTTCGATTTCCTGTATACAAACATCGGATGTTCTTTATCCGCCGAAAAGCTTACTCTTGACTGATATCTATTTAATAATCCCGGTATTTTTGCCGGATCAATCGCCGCCTCCGGATAAACAGCAAATTGTAGTCTGTCCTGCCGTTCCATAATCCCTGTAATATATAACTGATGTGCTTTTGCTTTCAGATTTGCTATCAACAACAGGTTTTGTACCACTTTTGGCGGCTCTCCAAATCGATCGATCAATTCATCCATCATTTCTTCGCTGTCTTTTTCTTCTTCGATTAAGGCAATTCTCTTATAAATATCCAGACGATTTGATTCATTCGGAATATAGTTGCTTGGAATATAGGCATCCATTTCCAATTCTACCGTTGTATCAAATACTTTTCTTTCCGGTTCCCCTTTTAACTCTGTTACTGCCTGATTCAGCATCTTACAATAGAAATCATATCCTACTGCCTCCATGTGACCGCTCTGTGCCTCGCCCAGTACATTTCCGGCACCCCGGATTTCCAAATCTTTCATTGCAATCTTAAATCCGCTTCCCAACTCAGAAAAATCCCGAATTACCGACAAACGCTTCTCCGCAACCTCTTTTAAGATGGTATTGCGACGATACATCAAAAATGCATACGCAGTTCGATTACTTCTGCCGATTCTTCCCCTCAACTGATAAAGCTGGGACAATCCCATCTTATCCGCATCCTGAATAATCATGGTATTAACGTTCCCGATGTCCAATCCGGTTTCAATAATAGTAGTAGAAACCAGTACGTCGATTTCGCCTTCCATAAATTCATACATAATCTTTTCCAGCTGACGTTCTCCCATTTGACCGTGCGCATAAGCGATCACTGCATCCGGTATCAGCTCGGACAACTTATGCGTAATATCCTCAATCTGATTTACCCGATTAAACACATAATATACCTGCCCACCTCTCGCCAACTCTCTTTGAATCGCCTCCCGTACCAATTCTTCATTATATTCCATGATATAGGTTTGGATCGGCATTCTTTCCTGCGGTGCTTCTTCCAATACACTCATATCCCGTATCCCCACCAGACTCATATGGAGTGTTCTGGGAATCGGTGTCGCACTCAGTGTCAGTACATCTACTTCCCGTTTCATCTGCTTGATTCGCTCTTTATGTGTCACTCCGAAGCGTTGCTCCTCATCGATGATCAAAAGACCCAGATCCTTAAATTCCACATCACCGGAAAGAACTCGATGTGTTCCTATTACAATATCTGATAAGCCTTTTTTTAATTGTTCTATACTTTTCTTTTGCTGTGACGGTGTCCGAAAACGGCACAGCAGTTCGATTCCGACTGGATAATCCTTCATTCGTTGTACAAATGTATTGTAATGCTGTTGTGCCAAAATAGTTGTAGGAACCAGATATACTACCTGCTTTCCCTCTTGTACAGCCTTAAATGCCGCACGAATTGCAATTTCCGTTTTTCCGAAACCCACGTCTCCGCAGATCAATCGATCCATGATTTTTCTACTCTCCATATCCTTTTTCGTATCGGATATGGCCTGTAGCTGATCCTGTGTCTCTTCAAATGGAAACTGTTCCTCAAACTCACTCTGCCACAGTGTATCTGATGAAAAAGCATGCCCTTCTTTTCTTTGGCGTTCCGCATAAAGAGAGATCAACTCCTTTGCCACCTCTCCGACCGCTTTTTGTACCCTCGATCTTGTACGCTTCCATTCAACACCTCCGAGTGTATTTAATTTCGGTGCTTTTGCATCGGCACCTGCATATTTTTGCAGTAACTCCAACTGTGTTGCCAATATATACAGCACTCCGGATTTTGCATATTCAATTTTTATATAATCTTTTATAACATGATCGGTCTCAATCTTTTCAATTCCCCGATAAATTCCCAGACCGTGATTTTCATGGACAACATAATCTCCTATTGTCAGATCTGAAAAACCGGCGATTCTTTGCCCGTCATAACGTTTGTGTCTCTTCTTTCTCTTCTTTTTCCCGCTGAATATATCCTGCTCTGTCAAAATCGCAAATCGAATATCTGGATACTCAAATCCCGCACCGGTCTTGCCGAAATAAACCGCCACTTCTCCCGGTTGTACAATCCTTTCCAAATCTTCACTGTAAAAAGCCGATATCCCTTCCGCCTGCAAATCCGCCGCCATTTTTTTTGCACGCGAAACAGAGCTATATAATAAGAGAACACTCCACTTTTCTTTTTTATATCGAAGCAAATCCTTTTTTAATAATTCAAAACTGTTATTATATGTCTGAATCGATCTCGCAGTAATCTCATATCTCTCTTCCACAGAAAAATCGGACATGCCGCTGCCTAATCTGGAATACAGCATCGCTCCGCAGCGCTTTATCCCTGCAAGAATCTCTTCTTTGGAAAACAATACTCCCATTTGACCCGGCAGAGCATATCCCATCTCTATCCGCTGTTCCATACTCATTTTCCATTGCTCATCGGTCGCATCTGCCATCTCCAGACACCTTGCGGGTTCGTCTATCGCAATCAAATAAGAATCCGATTCATAAAAATAATCAAGTAAAGAACAACCTTTATCTTCTTTCAGAAAGTACAAAAGGTACGCATTTATTCCTTCATATTGCTTCAGCGTCACTACTTCCTCTTCCAGTAACTCCACACCGGATTTTACCCGATGTGCTTCTTCGGTTTTCCTCTCCTTGCGGTATTGTTCCCACAAACGGTCGGCATCTTTTTTGACCCGGTTCAATCCTTCCCGTATCTGTTCTTCTTCAAAAATCAGCTCTGTTGCCGGAAAAATCAATACCTGTTCCAACGTTTCAATGGAACGCTGTGACTCGGGATCAAAGCTCCGTATGCTATCTACTTCCTCTCCCCACAGCTCAATTCTGTAAGGAACCTGCTCCGTCAAAACAAATATATCTAAAATACCGCCCCGGACACAGAACTGTCCGGGCTGCTCTGCCTGATAATTACTTTCATATCCCATTTTTACCAGATTTCTTCTAATCCGGGTAAGATCCAACTCCTGTCCGACCAATATCGGAATCGCAGCATTACGGATAATATCTTTCGGCAAAAGGCGGTTGCTTAATGCATCAAAGGTCGTTACAATACAGCCGCTTTTCTCTTCCAGCAATACCTCATAGGCTTCCATTCTCTCCTTCATCAATGCAGTTCCCCGTATATCAGACTGATAAAACAAAATATCCTTTGCAGGAAAAAAGCAGGTATTTTCTTCAAAAAAACGATAGCATTCCACAATTTCCCTTGCTCTCTGTTCTGAATAAGTCACAATCAATTTATTAGAAACCGATTCACTCATTCCTGCTATTGTATGAAGTTTCTGCATATCCGTTCCGCCGCAGATTTCTATTACCGCAGACGGATTCTTTTTTCTGTACTCCCACGCATCTTCATAAACACGCAGTTGTTTTAATGGTTCTAAAATTGTCTTCATTTCTAATTAAACTCATTCATTGCCTGATCGGTGCGATCTGCTACTAAAAGCTCCAATGCCTTTTCGGCATGCTCCATCGCTTCCTCTATAGCCTTTCTTTCTATTAATAAGAAACGACTCAACACATGATCCGCCAAATCAAAATATTCCGGCTTTTCTCCTACTCCGATTTTAATTCTTTTAAAATTCTGTGTTCCGGACTTTGCGATTATATCCTTTATCCCATTGTGTCCTCCGGCACTGCCCTTTTTTCTGATCCGAATCCTTCCGGGCGGCAAACTGATATCATCAAAAATCACGATCAGATCCTCCTCCGGATCCAGCTTATAATAATCCAGTAACGGACGTACGCTGTCTCCGCTCAGATTCATAAACGTCTGCGGTTTTACCAGCATTACTTTCTGTCCCTCGATATATCCGGTTCCGATCAATGCCTTACACTGTGAATTGGTTACTTTTATATTATATTGCTCTGCAATCTTATCGATCATATCAAATCCGATATTATGCCTCGTCTTATCAAATCGACTTCCCGGATTGCCCAGACCTACTATTAAATACATCTTTTTTCTCCTTTGGTTTCTGACATACTATTTTTTATTATAACAAAAATCCAGTCAAATGTACCATCTTACAAAGATCAGATTTTACATCCGATCTTTGAGAATTACTACAGTACCTGACTGGATTTTTCTTATTTTGATAATAAAATTCGATCGTTATCCAAATCGCTTTTTGCATTTTGTGCGAACTGCTTTAAGAGGTCCTCTACGTTCATTCGACTTCTTACTTCTCCCTCTACATCCAATACGATCTGTCCGTTGTGCATCATCAGCGTCCGGTTGCCAAGATCCAGTGCCTGATGCATATTATGGGTAACCATCAGACAGCTGATTCCCTTTTCCTTTACAATACTCCTGGTCAACTCCAAAACCTTTTCCGCCGTTGCCGGATCCAGAGCTGCCGTATGCTCATCAAGCAGTAAAAGCTTTGGCGTCACAAGGGTTGCCATCAGCAGTGTCAATGCCTGTCTTTGTCCTCCGGAAAGCAATCCCACCGGATTTTTCATCCGATCTTCCAAGCCCATTCCCAACAGAGATAAATGCTCCCGAAACATCTGTTTCTCCTTTTTAGAAACCCTTCGAAAGCTTCCAAATGACTGTTTTGAAGCACGAAGATATGCAACTGACAGATTTTCTTCTATACTCATATGAGGTGCTGTTCCCAATAAAGGATCTTGAAACAGACGCCCGATTTCTCTGCTTCTCTTATGCTCCGCTAAAAAGGTAATATCCTTTCCGTCTAATGTAATAAATCCTTCATCTGTCATGAAAGTTCCGCTGATTGCATTAAATAAAGTGGATTTTCCCGCTCCGTTAGAGCCAATAATCGTTGCAAAATCTCCATCCTTTAAATCCAAAGAAACATCTCTTAATGCTTTTTTTTCATTCAAAGTCCCCGGATAAAAGGTTTTTGAAATATGAACCACCTGTAACATCTTAATTTTCTCCCTTTATCTGATTTTTCCGAAATTGTATCGCATCCCGTTTCTTTTTCTGATAAGACAAAAATCCCTTAATCTGAGGAGCTGCTATCGCAACTGCTACAATAATCGCAGATACCAGCTTAAAGGCTTCGGTCGGCACATTTAAACTCAATGCAATCGATATAATAAAACGATATAACACAGAGCCGATTACCACACATACAATCCTCGGCAGCATATTTTTCTTTCTGGAAATGGTTTCTCCTATAATCAGGGAAGCCAGTGCAATCGTTACCATTCCAGTTCCCAGATTAATATCAGCCGACTTATTATATTGACCGATCAGACCGCCTGCCAGACCGGTAAGACCGTTGGCAATACACAATCCGACCGTAATTGTCACCACCGGATTTACAGAAGATGCCTTGATCATAGAAGGACAATCTCCAGTCGCCCGAATGGCAAGTCCCATATGTGTTCCCATAAACCATCGGATAAAAACAATGACTGCCGTAATTAACAAAATCATAAAAATCAATTTATGCCAGGTTCTCCAAATCTCGCTGTCTGAAAGTGTCCGAAAAAGCATATAGCCGGTTTTCTTTCCAAATAAAGACAAGTTAGAGGAAAAGCCCATCACCGCCAGATTGATTGTATAAAGTCCCGTATTTACAATGATTCCCGCTAAAATACTCGGCACTTTCAATCTTGTCTGAAGAAATGCGGTTACAAATCCTGAGCAGACTCCTGCAAATACAGCTGCCACCAAAGCCAGAACCGGATGACCGGCAATCGTTACCATTGCTCCTACAGCACATCCCAAAGTATAACAGCCGTCAGTTGACAGATCACAGATATCCAAAATACTGAAACTGATAAAAAGGGACAATGCGACTAATGCATATATCAACCCTATCTCTAATGCTGTTTGTATAATGTTCACCGAAAGAAATCCCGACACTGTGCTTCTCCTTACTTTTTAAATTCTTTTGCGGTAGAAGTGGTTTCCACCTTACTGGAATATGCCTTAAACGCCTTCCTTAAAGTTGCTTCCTTTAATCCCAGCTTCTCCATTACTTCTTTATTAATCACTACTTTACCGTTATCAAATGTTCCGACTGCTGTCTCTCCCGCTTTTTTTCCGTTTACCAGAATATCTGCCACCATGTCTGCTGTTTTCTTTCCGAGTTCTTCATAATCAACTCCATATCCCACAAATGCACCGTTTAAGGCAAAAGAATCGGCTCCCGCATAGTGCGGAATCTTCGCAGTCACAAACTTTTCATAGATACTTAACTCTGCTGATTGAACTGTGTTATCTGTAGGTGTAAATACTGCATCCACTTTACTGTGTACCAAAGCATCTGCTGCTGATTGAATTTCATCTGTATTAGTTCCTGTTTTCTCCACATAATCGATTCCGGCTTTTTTCAAATAGTCCTTTGCTTCCTGAATCGGCTTTTTAGAAGAGGCTTCTCCTTTTGAATACAATAATCCTACTTTTTTCAAATTTTTATTTTGAGTCTGCATCAGCTTCAGAATCCTGTTTGTATTTAACGCATCCGATGTTCCGGTCTTATTTCCACCCGGCTTTTTCATAGAGTCTGCCAATCCGTCTGTAACCGGATTGGATACAGCTGCATATACCATCGGAATATTCTTATCCTCCGTTGCACTTTGTACTACCTGTGCTGCCGGAGTTGCGATCGGAATGATTACATCCACATCTTTTGATACCAACTGACTTGCAATCTGATTTAAAGTGGAACCGTCCCCCTGTCCGTTGAAACTATAATTTTTATAATCAAAGGTAACACCCAATTTTTTTCCTTGAGCATTCAACTCTTTTTTTACACTTGTTTCAATTTGATTCAGGGAGGCATGATCCATATAATTGACAATCCCTACCTTGTAAGTCTTTCCTTTTGCAGAAGAAGACTTTGCGCCTCCACAGCCCGCTACTGTAAATGCCATTACTGCTGTCATCATAATTCCCAGTGTTCTTACTACATTTCTTTTCATCTTTAAATATCTCCTTTTCTGAAATGCCAGAGCACACTTTAGAGTCCTTTGAGTAAACAGCATCATAGCATATATTAAAAAATTCCTTACACGCAAGCGTATATCCGGAATTTTTTACTCCGAATAAGAAAACACTTCTCAATTTTCTATGGAATAAAAAAACGCCTCTGTCCCCATACCATGGGACAAAAGCGACTACTTCTGCGATACCACCCAAATTGATGTATCTCCCGATACACCCACTCATGCTCCGTACTTGTTATACGTACCCGATTGATAACGGATGGGAACCCGTCAATGCCTACTAAAGAAAACTCGTTCAGATTGCCCTCAGAAGTCCATTCACTAAAGCTTTTTAACTGTAATCCCACCATCTACAGCTCTCTCTTTATAAAAAGGATTTTAGCTACTCCTCTTCTTCAACGGTTTAAAGCTATTATAGCATGCATTTTTTCTTTTTCAAGAAGATTTTCGAAAAAACAGAAAAAGCGACACTAAACATTTTGTTTAGTGCCGTCTTTTTACATTTCATCTGTTTTATTTAATAATGATGTATATTCGTCCATGATTAAGGTTTGCAACTGCTGACGTACCTCGGAATTAATAGGATGTGCCACATCCCTGTATTCTCCTTCCGCATTTCGCCGACTCGGCATTGCGATAAATAATCCCTTTTCACTTTCGATTATTTTAATATCATGTACTGCAAATGCATTATCAATTGTAATACTCACAACCGCCTTCATTTTATTTCCGTTATCAATCTTTCGTATTCTAATATCTGTGATCTCCATCTTCTTCTGCCCCCGAATCTCTTGTATAAAAATGCCACATTCTATGCATTGACTATACCGAAACAGGATTTGGGGCTCTTGATGAAATAAAATTAAGTTGAACTGCGAGTAATTAAATCTCTTGTTAACCTCAGTATAGATGACATGCAACATGACATCCGATCTCTCTTCTCTGATTCCTAAGTTATTATTTATATTTACTACTTAATTTGTTTTTTTAATCGCAATGCATCTCCTTTCAAATATTTGTTTTAGTATAACATGATTTTTAACCTATTTACAATTCCTTTCCATTTGATATACTATTCTTTTAGTAAGAAACAACATATTTCTAAAAAAAGGGTGGTAATCATATGTATAAAATTCAATTTGATAGCCCAGTTCATGTTCATTTTATCGGAATCGGTGGAATCAGTATGAGCGGACTCGCTGAGATTCTATTAAAAGAAAATTTTACGGTATCCGGTTCAGATGCAAAAAACTCTGAATTGACCGACCGTTTGCAAAATGAAGGTGCACAGATTTTTATTCAGCAAAAAGCTTCCAATATTATAGACGGTATTGATGTTGTTGTATATACAGCTGCTATTTCAAAGGATAATCCGGAATTAATCTGTGCCGTGGAAAAAGGACTTCCTTTACTGACCAGAGCGGAACTGCTCGGTCAAATCATGAATAACTATGCACAGTCCATTGCTGTAAGCGGAACACACGGCAAAACAACTACTACCTCCATGCTGGCTTCCATCCTGTTAACTTCACATCAGGATCCGACAATATCCGTCGGCGGAATGTTAAAAGAGATCGGCGGTAACATTCGTGTCGGTAACTCTGACCTCTTCCTTACCGAAGCCTGTGAATATACCAACAGCTATCACAGCTTTTTCCCGAAATACAGTATCATTTTAAATGTTGAAGAAGACCATCTGGATTTCTTTCATAATATTGATGATATCCGGGCATCTTTTCATAAATTTGCTTCCAATACTGCAAAAGACGGGATTTTATTTATTAACAATACAATCGAAAAAAAGGATATCATCCTAAAAGATCTTCCGAATCGGGTCTATACTTTCGGGATTGAAGACGACGCGGACTTTATCGCAGATGCAGTATCCTTCTCCGAACACGGTTGTGCCGCCTTTACCGTAAAAAAACAGGGACAGACTTTGGCATCCGTTTCTCTGCAGGTTCCGGGCATGCACAATGTCGCAAATGCAGTCTCTGCCTTTGCGCTTTCTTATGAATTGGGACTCCCTGTTGAGCAGATTGTATCCGGTCTGTCCGCTTTTGGAGGAACCGGTCGCCGATTTGAGAAAAAGGGAGAATTAGGTGATATTCTTATTATTGATGACTACGCTCATCATCCTACTGAGATACAGGCCACTTTACAGGCTGCCAGAAATTATGAAAACCGCAGAATTGTATGTGTCTTCCAACCGCATACTTATACCAGAACAAAGGCTTTTTGGAATGAATTTGCCAAAGCACTGTCTCATGCGGATCTTGTCATTTTAGCAGATGTATATGCCGCAAGAGAAACCGATACACTGGGGATTCACTCCAAAGATCTGGCTACTGAGATTGAAAATCTGGGAACAGAATGCCATTACTTCCCATCTTTTGAAGAAATTGAAAATTATTTATTAAAAAAATGTACAAACAAAGATTTGTTGATAACTATGGGTGCCGGCGATATCTATAAAGTCGGGGAATCTTTACTCGGAATGTAACTTATTCACTTTATCCACAGAAGTAATAAAGCAGTTTTTCACATTCTTCTGTGGATATTTTTTGCCCAAAATCAAGGCTTTTTCAGAGTTATCCACACTATCCACAATCCCCTGTATCCCTTGAAAACACAGAGGGTTAGGCTTTGTATCTATTTTTAATTATGCTATAATAACTATTCAGAAAGAGAGCGTGTTTGTTATGGGGAAAATTCAATTGTATAACGAGCAGGAGTCCTTTGCTACGTTAATACCGAACCTGTTTATAGATAAATATATGATGCCGGCAGACGGCGAATATGTAAAGATCTTCTTATATCTGCTTCGTTGTCTTCATCAGGCAGATTGTGATCTAAGTATCTCCGGTGTGGCAGACTATTTTGATCACACGGAAAAAGATATTGTCCGTGCCTTGAAATATTGGGAAAAAGTCCATTTACTTCGTTTGGAATACGATGGCGAAGATCTGAAAGGGATTTGTATTTTAGAAGATGTTTTTTCAAAACATCTCTCTAAAAATACCTGTGTTCCTTTGTCTTCCTCTAAAAAACCGACAACAGGAAATGTCACGGCAGCATTTACTGACACCGTTTCCATTCCACCACAAAAAGAATACTCTCCTTCGGAAATAGCTTCTTTTTGTGAAGAGAATGATATTCAGGTAATTATGCATATTGCCGAACGATATTTGGCTCGAACTTTGACACAGACAGATATCAATACTATTTTTTATTGGTACGATTGTCTGAAGATGCCTCTGGATCTGATTGAATACCTGATCGAGACCTGCATCGGTTCCGGTCATAAAAGTCTTCATTATATGAATAAGATTGCAGAAGATTTTTTTACAAAGGGAATTTCCTCTTTAGAACAGGCAAAGCAGCATACTACTGTTACTTCAAGAGTATATCGAACGGTTGCCAGGTCATTCGGTCTCAATCATCGCAGTTTTGCATCTACGGAGCTTGAGTACATTCAGCGTTGGACAGAGGAATATCACTACGACAGCGAGCTTATAAAAGAAGCCTGTGATCGAACGATCTCACAAACGCAAAAACCGCAGTTCCGATATGCGGACAATATTCTAAAAAAATGGAAAGATAATAAAGTAAAAACCCTTTCCGACGTTCATAAATTAGACGAAGTTTTTTATGCCTCAAAAAAATCCGGCACTAAAACTTCCAAACGAGCAAATTTGAAATCTACGGATTTCAGTAAATTCAAACAGAGAGATACAAATTTTGACAGTTTGGAAAACAAACTGCTGAAGCGTACTCTCCGTTCTTAACGGGAGTAATTATGGCACTTACGAATACACAGTACCAACTCATCATGCAGGAGTATGACCGATTGCAGAATGATCGTCATGCTTTGATCCTGGCTCGTACACAGGAACTGTATCAAATTTGTCCCGATCTTCAAAAACTGGATCAGGAATATGTACATCAAAATATTGCAGCTGCAAAATCTCGGCTTTTAGAAGATAGTGCCGTTACGCCTCCTTCTTCTGTCCGCTACCGCAAACTCAGAGAAGCTTATATTACAGAATGCGGTTATCCAAAAAATTATTTAGACCCTGATTATATCTGTCCGGATTGTAAAGATACCGGTTATATCGGAACACAGCGTTGCCATTGTTTTATCCAGCGGTCTCTTGACCTCTGTTATCAGCAATCCCGACTTTTCTCCGTTTTACAGGAAGAAAATTTTGATCGGTTTTGTCTTGATTATTATGAAGATAATCGTGAGATTTACGGGGAATATACTCCTCGAAAGCTGGCGGAACATGCCTATCTCAGTTGTAAGCATTTTTGCAATACCTTCGAAGAATCCTTTCAAAATATCCTGCTTTACGGACAACCGGGTCTCGGAAAGAGCTATTTGACTCATTGCATTGCCAGACAAATACTGGATCAAAACCATTCTGTAATCTATTTTACGGCAAATGAATTGATGGATATTCTATTAAAACTTTCTGCATTTGATGCGGAAGATATTGATCAGAAACTGGATATCTTAAATGTAGATCTGCTGATTATAGATGATCTGGGAACCGAACAGATCAATAAGCTTACCATTCCCAGAATATTCAATATTATAAATGAACGTTTGCTTACCAAACGATCCACCGTTATCTCTACCAATCTTTCTTTGGACCAGATTCAAGAGCTGTATTCAGAACGTGTCACATCCAGACTGATAGAGTCCTATACTATTTTAAAGCTGATCGGTGAAGATATTCGGATAAAGAAACAATTGTCTTAAGCGATTCAGTTGAAATAGACCCAATTCAATGCTATAATTTTGCATTGTTTCAATGATATTATAAAACCATTTTCTAGTTAAAGGAGGAAATATGCAGTTAAAGGATGATGGAAGAAATTTAGAAACAGTTCCAGCTGGTGCACTAGGTATTATTGCCTTAGAAAGTTGCAAAAAAATTGGTGACGAAGTAGATCAATACCTTGTAAATTGGAGAACAAACAGAGAACAGGCTCACAAAGATGACATCAATTTTAAAGGTTATGTCAGTGACTCCTATCTCCTGAAAGCTGCTTGTCCCCGTTTCGGAAGTGGTGAAGCAAAAGGTGTGATCGGAGAATCTATCCGAGGTCGTGATCTGTATCTTTTAGTAGATGTCACAAACTACAGTCTGACATACAAATTGTGCGGCATGAAAAATCACATGTCTCCGGATGATCACTATCAGGATTTAAAAAGAATTATTGCGGCTGCTGCCGGAAAGGCACGTCGTATCACAGTGATTATGCCGTTTTTATACGAAGGTCGCCAGCATCGCCGTACTGCCAGAGAGTCCTTAGACTGTGCTCTTGCACTTCAGGAATTGGTAAACATGGGCGTAGATAATATCATTACATTCGATGCACACGATCCTCGTGTACAAAATGCAATTCCTCAAAGCGGTTTTGATACTGTACAGGCTTCTTATCAATTTGTAAAAAGTATTTTTTCTGCAGAAACAGATATAAAAATTGACTCTGATCACTTAATGATTGTAAGTCCGGACGAAGGCGGTACCAACCGTGCCGTTTATCTTGCCAGCGTTTTGGGCGTAAATATGGGTATGTTCTATAAACGCCGTGATTACAGCAAAATTGTAGATGGTCGCAATCCGATCGTTGCTCACGAGTTCCTGGGTTCCGATATTGCGGGCAAAGATGTTTTCATTGTAGATGATATGATCTCCTCAGGAGATTCTATGATTGATGTTGCAACAGAATTAAAGAAACGCAATGCCGGTCGTATTTTTGTAATTGTCACTTTCGGTTTATTTACAAATGGTTTGGAAAAATTTGATAAAGCTGTAAAAGACGGGATTATTTACCGTGTTGTAACAACTGATCTGACATATCAGCCGGAAGACCTGCTGAATAAACCATACTACATTAACTGTGAAATGAGCAAATATATCGCATACCTGATTGATACTCTCAATCACGACGCTTCTATCAGTGATCTTTTAGATCCATATGATCGTATCAAAGCGTTTGTTGCAAAATATAAAGAAGAACACGAAACTTCCAACTAATTACAACAAAAAAATAGCTGTGAACAGGATGATGATCTGTTTCACAGCTATTTTTTCATTCTATTTACATAATAAAAAGTCTTCCATTGCAGATAAGGCTTTTTCTTCATCTTCGCCTTCTACTTCAATTTCCACTTCCATTCCCTGTGATGGGTTGAAAGCCATAATCCCCATAATGCTCTTCGCATTAATACGATGATTCCCCTTAATAATAAATAAAGAACTTGAGAACTGACAGGCAACCTGTACTAATTCTGCGATTGGATTATCATACTTCTTAACCACGTCAGCAATCACTACTTCTTTTTTGTTCATTTGCATTTCCTCCCTCAAGATGCGTCTTATTAAAATATACTAGTTCGATATGCAATTTACAAGGGGTTCCAACGAGAATCGGTATTTTGACGATTTCTCTTTGATTTTCTATCTGTTTCTTATGCAATATATTGCTAACTATATAGTGTTACAGGATAGAGTCCTTCCTCATTCTTTCACAGGATATAAACAATCGAGTAGGAAGGAAAATCAAATGATTTTCCCGACCTCTCACACCACCGTGCGTACGATTCCGTACACGGCGGTTCAATCAACTTAACAAGTTACACACCTTTCGGTATAGTAATCTAACATTGAGACTAATCCAAATTGGCTTAGTCTCTTATTGCTTATAGCCTTTTGTATCCATCCGTTATGGCACATATGTGCATATCGATTTCTCGTATTCGCCACTTGATGCGCTGCCCATCTGGGTACTCCAAGCTTAACAAGTTTCTTTTCTTTATTCTGTGGTGTTTTCCAATGCTTCCAAATACACATCCATAGGCGATAGAGAATTCTAGAATCCATTTCCCACTATCTGAACATGTTCGGGATTCTCACCCGTTAGAGCGCGCCCATGGCGCGCAAACGCAAAAATGTCCGAAGTATAAGAATCCGGACATTTCTGTATTTATGTATTATGTATTTAGTTCACACCTTGTGCAATCATAGCTTCTACTACTTTTTCAAATCCGGCAATATTAGCACCTGCTACATAATCGCCTTCTTTTCCGTATTTTTTAGCCGCATCATCAATATTGTGATAGATGTTTACCATGATCTGCTGTAATTTACTGTCTACCTCTTCAAAGGTCCAGCTTAAACGCTCACTGTTCTGAGACATCTCTAATGCAGAAGTTGCAACTCCACCTGCATTACTTGCTTTTCCAGGTAGGAAGAATACATTATTCTCCTGCAGATATAAGGTTGCATCTAATGTAGTCGGCATATTTGCACCTTCTGCTACTACTTTACAACCATTTGCAACTAATTCCTTTGCATCCTCAATGAACAACTCATTCTGAGTAGCACATGGAAGTGCGATATCACATTTTACTGCCCATACACCACGACCCTCATGATATTCTGCACTTGGTCTTGCAGCTGCATATTCTGTTAAACGTGCTCTCTTCACTTCTTTTACTTCTTTTAATAAAGCCACATCTATTCCTTCCGGATCATATACCCAACCGGTAGAATCAGAGCATGTTACACATTTTCCGCCTAACTGATGTGCTTTTTCAATTGCATAAATTGCCACATTTCCGGAACCGGATACTACGCATGTCTTACCCTGCATAGAATCTCCCTTGCTCTTTAATAACTCTTCCACAATATATAATAAACCATAACCGGTAGCTTCTGTACGAGCCAAAGAACCGCCGAAAGTCAAGCCTTTTCCGGTTAATACACCTTCATACAAGCCTTTAATACGCTTATACTGACCGAACATATATCCGATCTCACGTCCGCCTGTACCGATATCTCCTGCAGGAACATCCACATCTGCACCGATATACTTACATAACTCTGTCATAAATGCCTGACAAAATGCCATTACTTCCCTATCAGATTTTCCTTTCGGATCAAAGTCGGAACCACCTTTACCGCCGCCAATTGGAAGACCGGTTAAAGAGTTTTTGAAAATCTGCTCAAAACCTAAGAACTTAATGATACCAAAGTATACAGAAGGATGTAATCTTAAACCGCCTTTGTATGGTCCGATTGCGTTATTAAACTGTACACGATAACCTGTATTTACCTGTGTCTGACCCTTGTCATCCACCCAAGCAACTCTAAACTTAAACTGACGATCCGGCTCTGTAATTCTTTCTAAGATAGCTTCTTTGCGGTATAATTCTTCATTTGCATCCACAACCGGACGAATAGATTCTAATACTTCTTCTACTGCCTGTAAAAACTCCGGCTCAGCTGCATTTTTTTCTTTTACTCTCGCTAAAACTTCATCAACGTAACTCATATTGACCTCCTAAAATAAATACGTTTCTCATGTAATCACATACATTCTATTACAATTGTTTCTATAGTACAATAAAAAAGGAAACACTTAGACCATAGAATCTAAGTATCCCCTTTGATACCCTGTGTTACTAATTCACTTTTGAATATTGATACAGATAATCACTGTTATCCAATGAATAATACTTAATCTGCTTTTTTGTTACAGATACCATACCCAGTTTATTGACAGCGGTATCTGACACCTGATTCAAATCAGATGCAATTGATAAACGTGTCTCCGTCTCATTATTAGTAGCCGCCAAGGTTTCTATATCTACCTTTAAGCGAGACACCTTGTTCATACTGACTTTTACTCTTTGCTGAGCACTAATATATAAACTGCATACCACACCGCAAATAGCCAAACCGATAGCCAGAAACAGAACCGTCTTAATGTCCATCGCAAATGCTTTTTCACGATTTCGACTAACCGCCTTCGCCGTCTCTCTCTTTTTCTTGCGACGCAGCTTTTCCTCTTTTATATGGGATGGCACCTTTACAGGAACTAATTTTACACTACCATCGGGTTGATTTGCAAGTCTAAAATATTTTCCCTTTGATGCTCCTCCGTAGACCGAATTCTGATCCACTCAATTTCCCTCCAAACTATATCAACACTTTGTACTAATTCTACAAAATTCACACTAGATATAGTATAAACTACCATTCTTATTCTGTATAGAGGATTTTACAAAAAATTTAACATTTTTGCAACATTTTTATTTTTTTGGACGCTCTAAGTTTGCAAATTTTGTATATTGACCTAACCAGGCAAGTTCTACCGAGCCGATTGGACCGTTTCTCTGCTTCGCTACATTTACCTCTGCAATACCTTTTTTCTCTGAATCCTTATTATAGTATTCATCTCGATATAAAAACATAACCACGTCCGCATCCTGCTCTATTGCTCCGGAATCACGAAGATCCGACAAAATCGGTCTGTGACTCTCTCGTTGCTCTACCTGACGACTTAACTGCGATAAGGCGATAACCGGTACCTTTAATTCTCTTGCGACCTGTTTTAGACCGCGGGAAATATCCGAAATTTCCTGTTGCCTGGACTCCCCCTTTTTTCCGGAACCGGACATAAGACCGATATAATCAATAATAATCAGCTTAATATCATTTTCCAGTTTAAACTTTCGACACTTACTGCTCAGCTCTGAAACAGTAATTCCCGGTGTATCTTCAATCAGCAATTTCGATTCGGCAACATCCTGTGCCGCTTCAATCAGCTTTTGCCAATCTCCGTCCGGTAAATTTCCGTTCCTCATCCCCTGAGCATCGATCATTCCTCTCATTGATAAGATACGACGCACGAGCTGTTCTTTTGACATCTCCAAACTGAATATAGCAACAGCATGATGCTCATGGAGTGCAATATATTCTGCAATGTTTAATACAAATGCCGTTTTTCCCATAGAGGGACGGGCCGCAACCAAAATCAGATCTGATGGCTGTAGTCCTGACAAACGATAATCCAGATCGGTGAAACCAGTCGGCAAACCAGTAACCTCTCCATTGGATTCTGCCGCCCGTTCAATTTCATTTAATGTATTCAACACAATCTGCTTTATTGAAACGGTATCTGAACTGCCACGATGCTGTAATACATCAAACATCTGCTTCTCCGCTTCTTCCATTAAAATGTCCAGACTGTCTTCCTGATTATAGCAGGAAGATGCGATCTCCTCACTTACACGAATAATCTTTCGCAGAGTTGCCTTCTCTCGAACAATATTGGCATAATAACCTACGTTTACGGAAGTAGCAGAAGAGCTTGCCAACCCGATTAAATATTCCAGCTCACTTAACTCCGGCGGAACATTTTTCTCTCTCAGGCGGTTCTGAATGATTACCACATCTGTTTCCTGTCCCTTCTGGTACAGCTCCACCATGGTTTCAAACATAATCCCATTATTGGAATAATAAAAATCTTCTTTCGTCAGAATCTCCGAAGCTGTCAAAATTGCCTTTCGGTCAATCAGCATAGATGCAATTACAGATTGTTCCACTTCTAAACTGTTCGGCATCGTCCGTTTTAAAGAAACCTCTTGATTTCCTTCCGCCATACTAAGCCTCCGTCACCTGCAGCTTTAAAATTGTAGTAACCTGTGGGTGTAATTTTATCGTAACATCATAATTACCAAATGCCTTTACTGCCGTATCCAAAGACATTTTCTTTTTGTCCAGATCGAATCCCAATTGTTTTTTTGCCTCATCTGCAATTTCCTTTGTAGACACGGAACCGAACATTCTTCCGCCTTCTCCGGCCTTTACCTTAATCACAATCTTTTTTGTCTCGATCTCTTTTCCGAGAGCCTGTGCGGCCTCCAGTTCCTCTTGTGCCAATTTTTCTTCATTCTTCTTGCGAAGCTTATAATCATTGAGATTTTTTCCGGTCGCTTCCAATGCTTTCTTCTTTTTGATCAATTGATTTCTTGCGTATCCGTCGCTGACCTCAACCAGATCTCCTTTTTTTCCGACTGATTTTATATCTTCTAATAAAATTACTTTCATTCTGCGATTTCTCCCTTCTCTATCATTTCATCCAAAGTAGTTTCTATTATTTTTTTTGCTTCTAAAATAGAGCAATTGCTAAACTGCACTCCTGCCGTATTAATATGACCGCCGCCACCGAGTTTTTCCATAATTCTTTGTACATTGATTTCATCGATTGAACGAGAACTAATAAAAATTCTGTCCTGAAATTCGGTCAGCACAAAAGAAGCTCGAATTCCGATAATATTTAATAACTCATTTGCAGCCTGTGCACTGGTTACCGTAGGATTTGCTATATTATCTGCCGGGCATATACTGATCGCAAACGATCCCCTGTACACCTCTGCATGACGAACGGCTTCCGCTCTTGCTTTATAGGCTTCCATATCATTTCGAAGCATTTTTCTGACTCTTGTAACCTCTGCTCCGGCACGGCGCAGATAAGCTGCCGCCTCAAACGTTCTGACACCGGTCTTTGTCATAAAGTTATTGGTATCGATTAATATACCGGCATATAAAGCATCTGCTTCCGATGCGGACAATTTGATATCCTCATCAAAATATTGTAAAACTTCCGCTATCATCTCACAGGTAGAAGATGCATACGGCTCCAAATAAGACAATACCGTATTTTTTATTACATCCTCTCCAATTCGATGATGATCAAAAACCACTACCGTATGTGCCTTTTCCAACAGTTCCGGAGATGCAGTATAACTTGGTCGATTGGTATCTACTACGATCAGCGCAGCTGTCCTGTCTATCTGATTGAGCGCTTCCTCCGGAGAAATAAACATGTCTTCCGGATAGCCGTCCTCAATTGTAAAACACTCCCTGATCGGTTTTAAGGAAGTATTTACTTCATCTATTACGATCTGAGCTTTCTTTCCCACCTGTCTGGCTGCACAAAATACACCGATAGAGGCTCCCAGAACATCAACATCCGCAATCTGATGACCCATAATATAAAAATTTTCATGTGTCATCATAATCTCTCGCAATGCCAATGCTTTTACGCGTGCCTTTACTCTGGTGTTCCTATCATTGGTACGACTGTTTCCGCCATAGTATTCTACATTTTCTATCATCTTTAAGACCGCCTGATCTCCGCCTCGTCCCAAAGCAAGATCAATCGCAGTTCTCGCATATTCATAATTTTTTGCATAGTCATTCGGAACATACCCGAATCCCATACTCAAAGTCAGAGCACCTTCTCCGCCCATTTTTATATTTTTAACGTCCTCTAACAGACTGAATTTATCTTCTCTGATCTGATCCAGATACTCTTTTCGCATTACCACGAAAAACTTATCTTTTTCCGTCTTTTTTACTAAAGCGTCATAATTTCCGAAATACCGATTGATTTTTCGATCCGCCAATGCCAATAACAGAGATTTTTTGACATCTTCCAATGTATCTCCAACTTCATCATAGTTATCAATATACACCAAGCCCGATACCATTTGCAGATTGTCACTTTCCGTCTTATAGGTTGTAAGCTCCGTCTCATCAAAAATATACACAGCACTTAAATACCGTTTTTCTTCATTTTCCGCTTTATTTTCAGGATTTTGCAGATAAATACGCTTAATATGTATTCGAAGATGTTTTTCTTCATATTCTAACAGCATTTCAAATTCTTCGGATTTATCCAGCTTTTCCCTTGTAATTTCTGAAAAAATAGTAGTAATGGATTTATGATACTGCTTTTCTTTTCCGGTAAGTTCCTGAAACTGTCCGTTCATCCACATAATTCTGCCATCAAAATCCAATACACTGTACGGAATTTCCAATTCATCCAACAGATATTTTTGAATGCTTCCATATTGCGTGGCAAAATTTATCAACTCCTGATTTACAAACGGTTTCCATTTTCGAAAGACAATATAGGTAGTAATAAAATAACAAACGGTTACTACGACTCCTAAAATACCTGCTTTTATCTCAAATGTAAACAGGATGATATCCATAAGAACCAGTATCATTCCCAGATAAACCGGCATTTTCATAAAATTGATCAATCTATCGTTTCTTTTTATATTTTGCACCATACCTATGCTCCTTTTACCCTTCAGTATACCATATTTTATGTCTATCGGTAAGATAGATAAAACTCCGCTACTGAGCGGAAGAATAATGCAAAATTTCCTGCAGGCGATTGAACAGCTTTAAAGTTGCAGACTGCCTGTCATGCTGATAAAGCAAAGTTTTTGCCCAAACCGGATCATTTGTGATAATCATATCCACGTTCATATTAATAACCGACTGTAACAAACTTTCTTTATCCACCGTCCAAACATAAACCTTCTTGTTTGCCCGATGTGCTTTAGATACAAAAGAACTTGATATAATGGATCCCTCTACACTATAAGCATCCGCATATTTTAATTGTGTAAAATCTCCGTATGAAAAAGAGGTAATGTAAGCCGTTTCCAGGTTTTTATCTTCCTGCTTTATTTTTCGAATACTGTCGTATCTTAAAGAGGATACCACGACTTCTTTCTCCATATGATATTTGTGAATCAATTTTACCACTTGATATTCCAAATCTCTGTCATGTCCGCTTGGCTTAGTCTCTATATTTAATTTTATTTTTCCCTTTGCCAGTTCCAAAACAGATTCCAATGTCGGAATCTTAACAGAAGAAAAACGAGAATCAAACCAACTTCCATTATCAAGTTTTTTTAGTTCCTCATAGGTTGTATTCCAGATATCATGATCTTCTCCGGTTGTACGCTTCGTATTACTGTCATGCATCACAATGATTTTTCCGTCTTTTGTCTGCTGTACATCAATTTCCGCATAATCGGCATTATATAAAATCGCCCCTTTGACTGCCTCCAGTGTATTTTCCGGATACTTGGATGAATAGCCCCTATGTGCCGCCACCACCAAATTCTGAGTATTCTGTATTTTCAAAATTCCTCTCTTATCTAAGTAAGAGATCAAAAAATTTCCTCCGATTAATATGATCAGAGTAACCGCCAATACTTTCTTTTTATGTCGTCGCATTTTCCGGATTGCCCTACTGTCATATATAGAATATGCCGTATCCAGATTCGTCAATTCGGGCGCAATTTCCTCTCCCCGTTTTTCCTGTAAATAATAAAATAAAATACTGATTCCTACCAATACAAGAGGGATTCCCAATGCATAAAAAAGCAACTCCAATATAGTTGCCAGAACCGTAAATGCAGATACTACTACACTACTGAGTAATGCAAAATGAGACAGTTTTGAATTGATCGCCACAATTCCCAATGCGGACAAATGCACCAGAATCCGGTAGCTGATAAAGATAATCAGTGTCCATATCCCCATCAGTCCAATACTTCTCATATAATAATGATGTACTAAACTACGACTGGAAGCTCTTGCTTCTTTGTAATTTTCTTTTTTTAAAATAAAATAATGCAGACTGAAGATCCATCGAAAAAATCTCCATGCCACAAAAATCACTGCACCAAAATAACTCAATGTCAGCCATAGATGCTCATATATATAATCTTGTACAAACTGCGGAATTTCCCAAATTCCGTTATATCCGGTCAGTACAAAGGCATAGGTAAATGGAATCACCAACAATAAATAGACTGCCAAAAACAGATTATGTCTTGTAAACATACGGCTTGTCGCCAAAAATCCCTCTTTTACCATACGAAACAACGGTAACTTTTGTCCGTAATAAGAAGAATGTAATGCAATAATTACACAGCATATATCAAAAAAAACAAAAAATGTAAAAATCAGTACCCAAAATAACAACGCCAGCCAAGTAATCGGCGAAGATATAAAATGCTTAAAATTTTCATCTGCCAAAAAACTGATCCCTCTTGTTCGCAGAATCAAAGAAAATAAATAGGCTACCAAAGGTTTAAATATCAAAATAAGCGCCAATTTGTAAATCAGTTCAAACACTATAATGGTTGCCAGATTTAATTTTAATTTTTTTAAATACTGTATACTGAATTGAATTTTTTTCTTCATGATCTTCTATCCGGATTCGAATTCCTGCATAAATTTAAAAATACCGCCAAAGATAGCTCTTTGGCGGCACTCACTGTTTTAATCTTGTACGTATGGCATAATTGCAAGATGACGAGCTCTTTTAATAGCTAAAGTAATCGCTCTCTGATGCTTTGCACAGTTACCTGTGATTCTTCTTGGAAGAATTTTACCACGCTCAGATACATATCTTTTTAACTTCGCTGCATCTTTGTAATCAATCTCATTGTCTTTTCCACAGAAAACACAAACTTTTTTTCTTCTACGTCCGCCTCTTTTTTTGAAAGAAGCATTTTTTCCATCTTTATTAAAAGCCATTGTTGCTTATACCTCCTTAATTAAACGGTAATTCTTCATCCAATCCGTCCGGAATATTCATAAATCCGTCTCCGGATGCTTCGCTTGGATTTGGAGCCTGCGGTGTGAACGCCGGCTGAGAATTCATATTTTCCGCCTGTGCTGCTTTGCTTTCGGCAAATTCCTGCTCTTCTACTACTACATCAGTGGTATATACTTTTACACCATCTTTATTTGTATAGCTTCCTGTCTGAATACGTCCTGTAACAGCAATCTTGATGCCCTTACGAAGATACTTCTCCGCAAACTCGGCAGAACGTCCGAAAGCCACACAGTTGATAAAATCCGCTGTAGCTTCTCCGTCCCTTTTAAAACGACGATCGACTGCTAAAGAATATCTGGCAATTGCCATACTGTTCTCACCCTGTGAGTAGCGAATATCAGGATCTCTGGTTAAACGACCCATTAAAATAACTTTATTCATGGTTAACCTCTTTTCTTATTTATGCCTCATCTTTTCTGATGCATAAAAAGCGGAGCACATTATCCATAATACGTACATTCTGCTCTAAGCGTGCCGGCACATCTCCTTCTGCGTCGAACTGAATAAAATAATAAAAACCTTCGCTCATTTTCTGAATTTCATAAGCAAGCTTCTTCTTACCCCATTCTTCAACTTCTGTTACAGCTCCGCCAAGGCGCGCGATGTAGTCTTTTGCTTTTTCTACAACGGCAGCTCTAGCATCATCATCGATTTTGGCATTCACAACAAGTGCTAATTCATATTTGTTCATGCTTTTGTTACCTCCTTTTGGTCTTCCGGCCCCAAAACTCTGTTTGGAGCAAGGAACGTCTTTCGACGCACATTATAATATATCACGATATATTACTCTATCATATAATCTAATACTATTCAATACATTTAATCAATTCTTTTGTCCTTTTTTCCACAGTCCTTCGATCCAACATCACCAAATGTCCGCATCCCAGACATTTTAATCGAAAGTCCGCTCCCACTCGTAAAATCTCCCATTCATAACTGCCACACGGATGGGGTTTTTTTAATTTTACAACGTCGCCCACTTCATATTGAAATCGTTCCGCCATTTCCTCACCTATACTGTAATCTGTGAAAATACTTTTCCGATCGCATCGGAAATAACCAAATCCGCTCTTTCATCCACCTTTGTTGCAGACTTATTGATCAAAACCAGCTTATTGCCTCTGTAATAATCAATCAGTCCGGCTGCCGGGTATACTACCAGACTCGTTCCGCCGATAATTAAAACATCCGCCTCTCTGATATAACGAACACTTTCTTCTATTATATGCTGATCCAATCCTTCTTCGTATAAAACCACATCCGGTTTTA
Organism: uncultured Clostridium sp.; assembly: GCA_947253885.1. Lineage (GTDB taxonomy): Bacteria > Bacillota > Clostridia > Lachnospirales > Lachnospiraceae > SY8519. The sequence continues at coordinate 14,550 of CAMYAO010000011.1, read as the reverse complement.
TATCGCCTCCGCAACTGCATCTCGGAATTCCAATCGAATTCTTTATAAATGTGCCATCATATAGCCTTTTGCATCTCTGACAGTAATTGCGATGAACACTTCCGTGCAATTCCAATACTTCCTCACTGCCTGCCGCTTGATGCAATCCATCTATATTTTGAGTGATTACCGCTTTTAATTTCCCCGCTCTCTCCAACTCTGCCAATTTCAGATGTGCAGCATTCGGCTTTGCATCTAAAACCAACATCTTATCTTTGTAGAATCTATAAAATTCTTTCGGATCTCTCATATAGAAGGAATGGCTGATAATCGTCTCCGGCGGATATTTATAAGATTGGTTATAAAGCCCGTCTGTACTTCTGAAATCCGGTATTCCGCTTTCTGTAGAAACCCCTGCACCACCAAAAAATACAATATTATCCGATTCTGTAATCCATTTTTGTAATTGTTCTATCTCATTCATATTAGTTCTCCTTCCTAATATTCTTTGAAATAAGTATAACAGACTCTGATTTCTCTGGCACGTTTCTGCTATAATAAAAGAGCAGATTTTTAATTTTTGACAAAATAAAAACACCGCCCCCGAGAGTCCAGCTCTCAAAAACAGTGCCTTCGTAAATACACCTTTAGGGATTCGAACCCTAGACAAATAGATTAAGAGTCTACTGCTCTACCAGCTGAGCTAAAGGTGCATATGTTATTAACAACGTGCTTATCATTATAAACTATCGTTTTTTAAAAATCAATAGTTTTTCATTATAAATTCTGATATACTTGAAAAAGAAATTCTTTAATAGCATTATAATTATATGGAGGCATTATTTATGTTTGATCAACTAAAGGCACAGCTTATTGCTGACCCAAAAACTATTGTTTTTACAGAAGGTTCCGATGCTCGTATCTTAGAAGCTGCTGCTAAATTAACTTCAGAAAAATCTCTTAACGTAATCTTATTAGGTACACAAGAGGAAGTCACTGTTGCTGCAAAAGAAGGCGGCTTTGATATTAGCGGTTGTGAGATTATTGATCCTGCTAAATATGATGATATCGATACTATGGCTCAGACAATGTCTGATTTACGTAAAGGAAAAATGAGTGATGAAGAAGTTCGTGCCGCTCTTTTAAAGGGAAACTACTTCGGTACTATGTTAGTAAAAATGGGCAAAGCGGATTGTCTTTTAGGTGGTGCTACCTATTCCACAGCAGATACTGTTCGTCCTGCTCTTCAGCTTGTTAAAACAAAACCGGGTGCACATTTGGTAAGCAGCTGCTTTATCCTTGTACGGGGAGAAGAAAAAATTGCGATGGGTGACTGTGCTATCAATATCGACTATCAGGATAATGTAGATAAAGAAGGAAATGTTACCTTCTCCGCCGCTCAGAAATTAGCGGAAGTTGCCGTAGAATCTGCAAAAACAGCAAAAATTTTCGGTATTGATCCTAAAGTTGCAGTACTAAGCTTTTCTACTATGGGTTCCGGAAAAGGCGGTACCGTTCAGCTTTCCGCTGATGCAACAAAGATTGCTCAGGAATTGGCTCCTGAATTTGATATCGACGGTGAATTACAGTTTGACGCTGCAGTATCTCCTGTTGTTGCTCAGACAAAATGCAAAGGTTCTAAAGTTGCAGGTCAGGCAAATACCTTTATCTTCCCTTGTATAGAAGCCGGCAATATCGGATACAAAATCGCTCAGAGACTTGGCGGCTTTGATGCGTACGGTCCTATTCTTCAGGGTCTGAATGCACCTATCAATGATTTGAGCCGTGGATGCAATGCGGATGAAGTATATAAAATGTCTTTGATTACCGCTGCTTTAAGCTAATTTTTAATAGAGTTAATAAAGAAAAACGGATTTCATCATTGATGATCCGTTTTTCTTTTTATACGCATACTTTTATTCTGTCGAATCCATACTGTTTATTCCTTCCAAAATAATAATCAATTTTTAATCTACATAAATTCTATCCAGTTTTTTCAAAAAAGTATTGACATTCTATTTTTTCAGGTGTATTATACAACCATAAAGATTGTACTTAATTCAATTTAAAGCAATATTATAGAGATAAACCAATAGGTCTTATTTGAAAGGAGCTACTATGAGCGTATATGATTACACAGTAACATCAGCAACAGGTGAAAAAGTCAACTTAAAGGATTACGAAGGTCAGGTATTATTAATTGTAAATACTGCTACAGAATGTGGCTTTACTCCTTCTTATGAAGATCTTCAGAAATTATATGTAGCCTATAAAGATCAGGGATTCACAGTATTGGATTTTCCTTGTGATCAGTTTGGACACCAAGCTCCCGGTACAAATGAAGAGATTGCAAAATTCTGTACCAGTCGCTTCGGAACTACTTTCCCTCAATTTGATAAATGCGAAGTAAATGGAGAGCATGCTCTTCCACTATTCAATTATCTAAAAGGAGAAAAAGGATTTAACGGATTTGATCCGAATCATCCTATCACACCTATTTTGGAAGATATGTTCAATAAATCCGGATCCGATTGGAAAAACAGTTCTGATATTAAGTGGAACTTTACTAAATTCTTAATCGGCAAAGACGGAAATGTAGTAGCTCGATTTGAGCCGACAGAACCTGCTGCAAATGTAGATGCTGCAGTAAAAGCATTATTATAGTGCTAAAACCGTTTTACTTCATTTTCTTTATTGGAGTGAAGCGTTTTAGATAAATTGGTGGTTATTCCACCATCCCTCACTCACAAACTATATCGTTCCCTAAATGGAACGAAAAAAAGTCCCGGCGTTACTCCTTATTCGCCGAGACAACTAACTCCTCTAAAAGAGCGGGTACCGGAAATCCCCCTTCCGGTGACTCGCTCTTTTTATTTTATTATTTTATAACATTTATCGGCGTTCCGCTTTGGAATGCTTTTATATTATCCATCACAATATATGCTCTTTTTACCATTGCTTCTTTCGTTGCAAATGCTACATGCGGTGCCAGCAAAGTATTTTTGCTGGAAAGTAACGGATGATCGCCGGGAATCGGCGGTTCCATTTCAAAAACATCTATGCATGCACCGGCAATTTTATCTTTATTCAATGCATCTGCCAATGCCTGCGAATCTAATACCGGTCCCCTTGCCGTATTAATCAAAACAGCCGATTCTTTCATAAGTGCAATCTGCTCTTTTCCAATCATTCCCTTTGTAGATGCATTGTTCGGCATATGAAGAGAAATAATATCACTGGTCTTTAATACCTCTTCCAACGGGAGGTATGTTACACCGGCCACTTCTTTTTTAGTTCGACTGTATGCAACTACTTCACAACCAAATGCTTTGGCAATTTCCGCTACTCTCAATCCGATCACACCGGTTCCGATCACACCGAATCGCATACCGGCCAATTCATGACCAACCAGACCGTCCTTGGTCTTTCCGTTTCTTGTAGCAGTATCGCAGGCAGAAAGATTGCGGAATAACGCAATCAACATACCAAATACTAAATTTGCCACTCCTTCCGTAGAATATCCGGAACAATTACACACCGTCATACCCATTTCTTTACATGCTTCAATGTCTACATGATCTACTCCCGTAAATGCAATGTCCAATAACTTGCAGTTTCGAAAACCTCGAATCACTGCTCCACTTAATGGCTGATTTGCCACTACTACAACATCAGCATTCTTTCCTCTGGCGATCAACTCCTCTTCTGTTGTCGCCCTATTGTCATACAAAACAAGTTCTACATCATTCCCCAATGACTCTTTTGCAATTGCAGTTACTTTTTCATCTGCAACTGCCAATGGCTCAATTACAACTACTTTCATACAGTTTCTCCTTTTTCTTTTTAGTTTATCATATTTTGTATCTTTGAGGGGAATTTATTCTCTTTTTATCATTTCTATAATTATTAACAGATTTATTGTTCTTTTTACCTACTGGAATTCCCTGCTACATAATGATATAATGACAAAGCATTCTTATATTAAGAAAGAAGCATCTTGACGAGTCTCCTTAGTTTAACGGATAAAACAAGCGCCTCCTAAGCGCTAGCTGTGGGTTCGATTCCCGCAGGGGACGTAAATTAAAGCGGAAATGATCAGCTTTCGAAGCCGTGTCATCTCCGCTTTTTTTCATGGAAAAACAACTAATAGAGCAACATATCACTTATTAAAGACACTTGTTGAGAACAGCGTTTTAGAACCGATCAACAAGGGATGATATTCCAATGGAAAATAAATTTCTATCGCTCATTTAACACTCGCCAATACATCACTTAAACACTAGAAAGAACATTGGACTATTATAAAATATTATTCCCGTTCCATTCTGCAATAGTTCCTTCCCCTTTCGTTGCAAAACAAAAACAATCTATTGGATTCGATACCATAAAACCCCGTTTTATCCGTTTTCAAAAATTGGCACGAATATTGCCTTATTTATGATATAAAGTTTAAAAAAGCAATGATAAAGGAGAAGTAATATGTCAGAAATTGCTGTAAGACACACACGTGAAGAGTGCTTTGCACATACAAATGATTGGAAAAAACCTTATGATAGTAACATATTTGATATGTTTAAAAGTGGTTCTTTTGAACTCGTAGATCTCTCGAACCCATTCGGCAGAGGCAATCCTCTTTGGCCATCCAATGGAGATTTTCATATCGATCGTGTTCAGCATATGCCGATGCATTATAGATTACTTCAAATATTTAATTCCTTCCATATGCACAATTCTACACATGCAGATTCCCCGTCTCATATCATTCCGGAAAGTCCATTTACACATGAACTTCCAATTGAAAACTATTTTGGAGAAGCTGTATGTCTGGACATTCCAAAAGGAAAATGGGAATTAATTACGGTGGAAGATATCGAAAATGCAGCTAAAAAAGTTCCCGGCGGTATCAAAGAAGGGGATTGGGTGCTGTTAAATACAGGTACTCACAGACGTTGGGGTGAAAATGATGATTATTTTGCTTATAGTCCGGGGCTTTCTATTGAAGGTGCAAAATGGTTTGTAGAGCATCATGTAAGAGGAGTCGGATTTGATATGCAGGCAATTGATCATATCCTCTATACTTATGCTGCAGATCACGGCCCGGTCCATACGTTCCACGTATTGTTGAAGAATATGAAGAACAGTTCGGACATCCTGCAATCGAAGATTTTCCGGAATGGGAACCATGTCATGATATTCTTATGTCAAATAATGTAATGGGCATTGAAAATCTTGGCGGTGATCTGGATAAGGTTACCAATCAAAGATTTTTGTTCTGTGCCTTTCCACTTCGTTGGTATATGGGAGACGGTACCATTGTTTGCGCCGTTGCATTTGTTCCATCTGAAAGAATTGATAAAAATGTGCCGGATAAAGAATATCCTTATGGCGTATACTAAAGTATCAAAATAAATCTATTGAGAGTCGGCTAATTTTTTATATCCGGCTCTCTCTTTTTCTATCTTTTATAATATGTTAAAATATTCAATAAGATAATAATGGATGAAATTTCTCCATTTATTATCTGAATCATACTATTTTTAGGAGGAAAAATATGAATAAAACGAGTAAAAAAATCATTGGCACCGCCTTATCTATCGCGCTTGCCGCATCCTTGGCAGGACCTTTCGTTATTCCGGTAAATGCTGCCACAAGAACAGTATCAACAAAAGCAACTAAAATTCAAAAAGCTCCGGCTGTAAAAAAAGGACGCTCTGTTGTAAAAATCAAAAAAAACTTTTCGTTTATCCGTTTTAAAGCACCTAAAACAAAAACATATCGCTTTACATTCAGTAACCTCAATGCACTGAGAAAAGCGGATAGAAGGCGAAACTCTGCAAACGGTTCTGTTTATCTCGGATTTGCAAAATACGGCATTGCAATTGCAAAACCTGTTAAAACAAATTACGGTACAGCATCTTATTTAGAATTTGCCTCTAAGAATTTTTGTAAATCATTCTATCGGCATATAGCCAGAAAGAAAAAACCTACAGAATACTTTACATCCCGTTATGCTAAAATTAAGTTGTACAAGGGACAGACCGTCTATGTATACCACTTTTTTGCCGGCGTAAAAAACAGTAATGTATCCTACAATCTTACAATTAAATAATCTAAAGGGGACTGTCGCACTAAGATAAGCTCCAATTACAAAAAACCAGATCTTTTTGCTGTAAAATTAAATTTCTACAGATGGATTATATACCATACAACCTTTACTATCAATTCAAACTATCTTTTGAGTTAGATGTGATTATCCCAAAAGATGATTCGGTTTGCTTGCTCAGTATGAAAAAAGAGCTGTCAGCATCTCAATCAGACTTCCATGTCTTTTTGAAATACGACAGTCTCTTTTTCTATTGAATAAATATATGTTCATCAAAATCGTAATATGGTAAAATAATCTTCTAAACACCGTTTAAATCAATAGCGAGGGGACTATCTATATGGAAAAACAAATTCAAGCAACCAAGGGATACTTACAATACTCGGACGCCTTAGGCGCATATGAATTTCCTATCAACAATCGTGCTCGTCTTCGCCTTGTTACCTTAGAAAAAAAGGAACAGGAAATTCGAAGTCTCGAAATTGACCTCTTTACCGGAGATGTTTATTATCAGGTAGACAATGAAGACAGCACCAGTTTTATCTACTATTATGATATGACCAGTAAAAAAGCTTCCAGAAATGGCATACAACGGTATATTCGAAGTATCAAAGATCCCGACCTGTTACCGTCTGCACAGGAACGTGCCGTTTTGTCTAATCTGCCAGGAGCAGACTGGGAATCCCAGCTTTGTCGTATTCCTGCTTGGAAGGAAGCCTACGAAAACAGACTTAACCGCCTGCTTTTGCCTCATATTCCGGCTGAGTCAATTGAAGTTTCAAACTCCATCGTCTGTCCGGTTGACCGGATTACAGAAGTGACTTTTCTGGAAAAGTCTCATAAACATTCTTCTATGTGGTCTTATACTTTCTATTTGTGCAGAGATAGAGAATCAACTGTTCTTCGCTATGTAAATGAAAACGAGGGTGCTATTTTTCTAAAGGAAGATGCTATGTACGAACGTGTCTTAACAGAAAAAGAATTAAACTGGTTTTACAGCGAATTATCGCACCTTCTTTCTGATTCCGACCATAAAAAAGAAGAAACAGATTCTAAAGTCTGTTTCTCCCTTAATGAAACACAGCCGCAGTATCACGCATTTCATACTACCTTTGTTCAATTCCTGCGTCGTGAATTAAATATTCTCTAAAAAGGCTCCCGTTTGCCTTCCCCATAGATGTGCATACTCTCCTTTTTTCTCAAGAAGTTGAGTATGCGTTCCATCTTCAGAAATTCCTCCATCTTCCAATACAATTATACGATCCAATGCTGCTATAGTAGACAGACGATGCGCCACTACGATAGAAGTTCTTCCTTCCATTAATTTTTTCAGAGCATCCTGAACCAGTTTTTCCGACTCAGAATCTAAAGCTGATGTAGCTTCATCCAATACCAGAATCGGACAATCCGCCAACATAGCTCGTGCAATAGCAATTCTCTGTCTCTGACCTCCCGATAATTTTATTCCGCGCTCTCCCACCATCGTCTGAAAGCCCTCCGGTAATTTTTCAATAAATTCCAGTGCATTTGCCGCTTTTGCCGCTTTTATAATCTCATCTTTAGAAGTATCCGGCTTTCCATATGCTATATTGTCCAATATTGTCCGGTGAAACAATAGTGCCTCCTGTGGGACATATGCAATCTGACGGCGCAGTGACTGCTGAGTACACTTTGCAATATTCTGTCCGTCTACCAAAATAGAGCCTTCTTGTATATCCGATAAGCGTAATAATAATTTTGTCAAAGTCGTTTTTCCTGTTCCGGAACGTCCGACCAGACCCACTCTTTGACCTGCAGGAATCAGTAGATTAAAATCAGAAAACACCCGATCTGTATCTTTTGTATCTAAATAACGAAAATTTATATTTTGAAACTGAATCTCTCCTCTTGTTACCGTTAATGACTCCGCATCCGGTTCGTCTTCCACCAAGGTCGGCTCATCTAAAATATCTGTCATTTCCGCTGCATCTCCAAAAGTGCGATTCAAACGCTGCATTGTGGAATTAATCATATTGAATCTTTGTGTTAACTCATTAGTATAGGTAAACATCATGACCAGAGTTCCCGCTGAAATCCCGAACCAGGTATTTCCACCCGAAAGAAAAATCACTAAAACCACCATAATTACAACAATAATGGTACTGGTCGTCGCCCCTCTTACATTGGAAGAACGCATTCGTATACTATCCGACTTCACAACCTTATCATTTGCCATATCAAATAAACGGCGCTCATAATCTTCTCTTCCATAGGTTTTTACCGATAATATATTGGTAACAGAATCTGACAACTCTCCTGACAGATCATTCTGAGCAGAAGCTGCTGCAGTATTGAGCGGAAGCACTCTCTTATACATTTTATATGCTACAAAAACATAAAAAATCAACAGTGCAAATAAAATCCCCACATACCATGGTACTTTTCTGACCAACATAATTACAATTAATATCATAGAATAGCATAACGGCAATATGGAATACATAAACAATTCAATCAAAGAAGTGTATGCTCCCATAAATTTAGAAGTCTGACTGACCATAGATCCGCCATATCGATTGGTATGAAAGGTCATAGACTGATTGGACAGCGTATCAAAGCATTTTGTTGCCAATTCATAATTCGCATGGATTTCCAACTTCCAGCAGGCATAATCCTGTAATTTCGAACAGATCTGTCCGAATATATTGGTAAAAATCAAAGCTGCGATGAAAGGTCCGAAAATGGTAAATACCTGATCCTTTGTAACGCCCCCTTCCGATACCCGATCCACTATCCGACCGATAAAATAACTATTCGCATAGGACAAAAATCCAACATATCCTAATGTCGCTAATATCCCCAGTATAAATACCCACAATTTTGTGCGGGTTACCTCCCAAAAATAATGCAGGGTACGTCTCACGTTTGATGTTTTCAATGATAATCCTCCAGATCTGAAATTACTTTGAATTAAATATAGCTCCGCTGAATAACTGATACAGCAAGTGTCCTAACGCTTTCTCTTCTAAAAGTGCTCCGTTTGTTACAAAACTCTTTGCTATAGCAGACATCCCTCCTGCAACAAAATCTGCTGCATAGGCTCTTTTTTCTTTTCCAATTTCTGTATTTAAAAATTCTTCACAGGAAAGCAAGGATTCATACAAGCTGTCCTGTAAATATCCGATCATATTATTTTTTGTCAATAATGCAATAAAATCTTTTTTATCTATAATATATGCACTGTAACCCTCGCAGATTTCTGATAATGTAATCTGCTTTTTTCCGCACATACAACATTCTTCCGGCTGAAATCCATGTTTTTTCCGAAGCTCATAATATATAATATTCTCCTTAGATTCAAACAAACTATAAAACGTTTGTCTGGAAACATTTGCCTTTTTACAAAGCATACAAACGGTAATGTTTGAATACGGTTTTGTTTTTAGCAATGAAACAAAGGCATCTGAAATATTTTTTTGCGAACTGAGCGCTGTCTTATTTGTTCCTTTATACATATTCCCTCACAAATATAAAAAAAATATAAATTCATTGACACTTGTCAAAGTTAGTACTATAATCATATCAAAGATTTGACAAATGTCAAAGATTTTCTCACTTCTTTCAGAAGCCAAATTTTTTTACACTCTAATTAGCACTCTCTTTTTATAAGTGCTAACAATGAAAGGCGGAAATTATGATTATTATACCTGTATATAATGTATTGGTTGTTCCAAATGCAAATATATATTTTCAAACAAATATATTCAAAGAACTTACAAACAAAGATCCGAAATTAGACGAAAAAGTGATCTTTCTTATTAAAAAAGAAGATGTCCCTCGCTCAGAACTGACAGATAACGGCTTTTACCCTATCGGAGTTACCGGAACGATTACAGAAATCAATCCAAACGGTTTTGTTGTAATACGCTCACAAAACAGAGTTCATATAGAAGAATCAGCTGTTTCTTCTGATTCTTCTATAGAATTAACCGTTTCCAGACAAACAGAAATCTCTGACCTGATATTTGAAGAAGAGCAAACCCGTCTGGGTAAATTAAAAGAACGAATTCGTTCCTTTTCTAACGGAACTGACTGGGGTAAATTTATTTCTGCCCATATGGTTTACTGGAAATCACTTGCAGAGGTTGGTACCGCATTATCTCTTTGGCTTCCTCTCTCAAATGAAGAACGATATGCAATTTTGGAGGAGGATTCTGCATCTTCACGTGCAGATCTGATTGAAAAAGCAGTTTACGAAGGAATTGAGATGGCAAAAGTTACCAATGATGCCCAAACTGCTCAACAAGAAGAATATCAGAATATGTACAAAGAGCAGGCTATCAAAAAGCAATTAGATTACCTCCAGAAGCAATTGGATGAAATGCATCCGGAAAATGTAACAGATATTCGAAAATTAGAAATTAAAATTGAAGAATCCGGAATGAACGATACGGCAAAATCAGAAGCCGTCAAAGTTTTAAACAGAATGAAGCAGGATGGCAGCAACAGTAATGAATACGGTATGCTTTACGACTATTTAGACTTCCTGACCGGTCTTTCTTGGAAAAAAGCAGAACCGAAATTTATAGATCTCACTCAATCTGAAGCAATTTTAGATGAAGCCCATTTCGGTCTGAAAAAGGTAAAACAGAGAATCATTGAACAAATTGCCGTAATGAACCTTCGACAATCACAATCCGGTTCCATCCTACTATTTGTAGGTGCCCCTGGTACCGGAAAGACCAGTATAGGACAAAGTATTGCCAAGGCACTTGACCGCGAATATGTACGTGTCAGCCTCGGAGGCGTTAGAGATGAAGCAGATATAAGAGGACATCGCCGCACTTACATCGGTGCTATGCCAGGTCGTATCATGGACGGTATCAAAAAGAGCGGTTCCTCTAATCCGGTTATGGTTTTAGATGAGATCGACAAGCTTTCCACTTCTTATAACGGAGATCCTGCAAGTGCTCTGTTGGAAGTATTGGATCCGGAACAAAATCATACCTTTACCGATCATTACTTAAATGTTCCGTATGATCTGTCCGATGTTCTATTTGTATGTACCGCAAACTCTCTGGATACCATTCCGGAACCGCTGTTAAACCGTATGGAGGTTATTCAGTTTTCCGGATATACCGCTACAGATAAATTTCAAATAGCAAAAAAACATTTATTGCCAAAAGCAATGGAAAAAACCGGAATCACTCCGGAACACCTAATTATATCCGACGATGCAATTCGTACCATTATTTCCGATTATACGATGGAAGGCGGTGTACGAGGTCTGAAAAAAAGAATGGATACCCTATGTCGCGTAGTTGCTGTTCGTCTTGCAAAGGGCGAAACTGCTATTGTAGAAGTCCATTCTTCTGATGTAAAGGAAATCCTTGATATGAAACCGATTCATCACGAATCTATTCTTGCCAAAAAACGTCCGGGTGTTGTAACAGGACTTGCCTGGACAAGTGCCGGCGGCGATATTTTATTTATTGAAACCTTATTTACCAAAGGTAGCGGTAAAACCATCATTACCGGTCAGCTTGGCGATGTTATGAAAGAATCCGTACAAATCGCTGTCAGTTTAGTGAAATCAATGTTCCCTTCCAAGGCAGAACTGTTTGAAAAAAATGATTTGCATGTCCATGTTCCTGCCGGAGCTGTTCCTAAAGATGGTCCGAGTGCCGGAATCACATTAACTACTGCCTTATCTTCTCTAGTAACTAATCAACCGGTCAATCCGGAAATTGCTATGACCGGTGAGGTTTCCCTGAGGGGAGTCGTCACTCCAATCGGTGGGCTTCCGGAAAAACTGATGGCTGCGACCAGAGCAGGTATTAAAACCGTATTTATTCCTCAGGAAAATGTGGAAGACTTAAAAGATGTAGCAGATGAAGTAAAAGAAAAGTTAACGATTATTCCCGTTTCTGAAGCATCTACTGTCTTACAGAAAACCGGTATTATAGAGCACGAAAATGATGTATTAAAATTTGAAGATTATATTGCTTCTTAAAAAATGAATCGCCGTAGTCATATCACATGACTGCGGCGATTCTCATACTACCTATTTATTATTTTCATCGACAAATTTAAATGTCATGAAAATATGCCCTTTATCTTCACCATTTACCAGATAATTTTCTGTAAATATTTGAAGAATAATACCTTTCTTTTTTGTGGTTATTTTTAAATTATCTCCGTTTTTATTCAAAACTCTTACATCAAAGGTGTTTTCATCCCATTTTTCATATTTCTTAGGCACCTTTATCTGATATTTAACTAAGTATCCTCCTCCATTTACGAACTCGTTTTTCTTAAGTTCAATTGTTGTAATCAATTGATTTGTTTTTTTATCATACAAATCAATTTTTTCAGGAACCTCAGCATTCGTCACATCACTTTCCACATTCACTTTAAAGGTTTTATTTATATTTCCCGATTTTCCCTGATAGGTTATCTGGATTTCGTTCTCTCCTGTATCAGATGTGGTAAATCTGTATCCATTATTAGGTTCTGCTCTAAAGCCTGCTTTTTCACATTCCTTCCAACTATTAAATTCCTTAATTTTACCATTTCTCTGAGTCGCTTTAATTTTTAAATTATCGATATTTAAAGGATCTCCTACACTGTATTTATTTTTAATATCTTTAGTATCAACTTCAAATGAAACTATTGACTTTGCATCTGAAGATATATTTACCGTATATGTTTCAAAACCCCAAAAATCAAAGCCGTTCGGTAGTGAAATGTTTTTTAAATCAAACTCCCAATCACCTGCTACATACTTATTAAGCTTTCCATCTGTAAGAAATTTGTCATTCCTATAGATGCTCATCTTTTCAATTTCTTTATCTGTTTTATGCTTATATCTGAATTCATTTTCAGTAAGATTAATCTTTTCCTCAGTACTATCCTTGTATTTGATAATTACATGAGTAGCATATGCCCTCTTGTAGTCCTTCTGAACCTGTATTCTGGTTGGCATATCAATCAAAGAATCCTTATTTACAAAATGAACCAAGAATGTTTTTCCTTTTTCTGGAAGTTTACTGCCATTGTTCGGCGTCGCTTTTATTCCATACTTCCCTAATTCTGCAAATGGAACCTCTTTCTTTGATCCGTCTTTGAAAAATACATTCATTACAGTTCCTGTTAAGTCTAATTTTTCTCCGATAGCTCCTGCATTTGGTCTTGTTTTAAAATCAATATACGCTACTTCCTGCTTAACTTTATCCTTATAATATTTTCTGGACCTTGCCAATGCATTTTTTAAGGCACTTAAATGTCCCTCTGCTGTTCTAGTTGCTCCGCTTACAGCATCATAAGCAGGACCTTTTCTATTTTTTAACTGTGCTTCCAGGTTATTTGTAGAAGCAATGCCCTCTGCCGACTTTAAGATATTTTTTCCGTGTCGATAGCCATCATCTTCTATTTCTTTAATTCCCTGAGCACTCACAACTCTTCCATTTTTAACCTCAACTTTTACGATATCCGGTCCACTCATCTCATAGTAGAAACTGTAAGTTCCCGTTCCATACCAAGTTCCATCTGCCAATTTCTCCTCTTTCACATGAGGTTTATTCACTTTTTTAGCAGAAACTTTTACGGAAACTTTCTTAATAAGATATTTTCCTTTATTGTTCTTTTCCTTTGATTTAACAGTAATAACAGCTTTTCCGGCTTTTCTTGCAATGACTACACCTTTTTTATCTACTGTCGCAATTTTTTTTGCATTTGAACTAAAAGAAACCGGACAATATACTCCGGAAGGCGATACCTTTGCTTTTACAATTGCTTTCTTCTTTACCTGAAGCTTTATTGTACTGTAATTTAAAGATAATTTAGTCGGTTTAATGTTTTTAACCCGGATAACAATCTTACCTTTTACGTTCTTATGTTTCTTTGAGATAACAGTAATAGTTGCTTTTCCGGCTCTTAAACCTTTTACAACACCTGACTTATCAACCTTTGCAATTTTCTTGCGATCAATGGAAAATCGCAATGCACTTACTTTTTGTCCCTTTACTGACAGTCTTGCAGTTCCTTTTATATCGATAACTGATGCAGATGATTTAACCGATAATCTTTTCACTTTTTTAGCAGCATTTGCATTCAATAAACTCATATTTCCTACAGATGTCGCCATAATTCCACAAAGTCCGACTGCCAGAGCTTTTTTAAACCCCTTTTTTACGTTTCTCATTCCTTTTTTGTATGATCTTCTTTAAATCATACTCTCCTTTCCTTCTAAAAAAATAGCCTAAAGTTTCCCTTTACTTCTATCAGCAATATCTCATTTGAATTAGTTTTTTCTAATTTCGAAATATATTTTTACATAATTCTTTTTCTTTGTCAATGAAATAACATTGCAAAAACCTATTGTTTCATAAAAAAACAATATCTGCTTTCTTTTAAAATAATTTTCTGTTTTTTAATATGATGAATTGCAAATAATATTGCGACACCTAAACCAAACTAAGTTCGTGCAT
>CAMYAO010000010.1 GCA_947253885.1 uncultured Clostridium sp. | reverse complement strand
ATCTTATATTGTTAGATATAATAAAGACAACAAAAGAAGTAAACAAACTTAAAAAACAAAAAAGGAGGTAGAGTCCACCAGCAATAATATCACAACATTCATAATTTAAAAGAAAGAGAGGTATGGTCCAATCTACATTTAAGTTTTATTTTCAACTGTTACACTTTTAATTTTACATAGAGAGGTATAGACCAATGTTCTAGTTATCTTTAATGCTACTATTTTAATATCGATATGGAAGGTATGGAGCAATGTAAAATTTAGTTTAAAGTTTTAAAAATTTCATAAAGTCTATAGAAAGAGAGGAATATTCCATTGGAGATTGTTCAGTATTAGGGCTATCGATTTACACAGGTAAAATCGGTAGCCCTTTTCTTTTTGTACTATCCAAAAACATATTGCACCTTTCTGCAAAATCATGAAAACAACTCCGGCAAATTGCCGGAGTTCAATTTTTTTGCTAAGAAGCTGCTGCTGTTAATTTCTTATTTGTTTTATTGATCTTCTTTTTTAATGGTTTTCCCGGCATTTCCGGACGAATTCCTTTCACGATACTTATAATACTTCCGTTCTTTTTTTGAATTGTAATATAAGATCCTTTCTTTATATTATTCAATCGAATAGAACTGCGAACAGTAACAGTTACCTTTTTGCTATCATTCATTTTTGGTGGTTTCTTTTTCATCTTCTGATCTTTTGGTTTTCCGATTTTTCTGTTTTTAGACTTTCCGTTCGGCTTCTTCATTTTTTTCAAAGATGCCATACTATAAGTAAGTTTCCGACCGCTTACACTGACTACCTTTCCATACGATGTAGAGGTTCCCGTTGTAGATGCAAATGCGACGCCTGTTCCAATCGTTGACATGGCAGTCATTGCCACAATACCGGCTGTTGCTAATTGTTTTTCAGTTTCATAATGTTTTACCTCCTTGTATTAATGGTATGAAGGTATCATATCCTTGATTTGTGGCAAAGTTGTTTAGGAAATGTAAGAATTTTGTGTAAGAATCATTGACACCCTTTTCATTATCAGTCAAAATAAAAGTAAGATATAAAAAGGGGAAATTATTATGAGAGAAATTATTATTTCTACAGAGAGCGGCTCGGATTTACCACACTCTCTAATCGAACAATTCAGTGTCTATGTTGCCCCGATGCATGTCATTATGAATGATGTATCTTATGATGACGGTGCATTTCCGATCGACAACATTTATACATATTTTGAACAGACAAAAAAGGTACCTACTACCTCCGCTGTCAATGTCAATGAATATGATGAGCTGTTTCAGAAAATCCGGACAGAGCATCCGGACTGTGTCATTTATCATCTGGCGTACTCTTCCAAGGCATCTTCTACCTATCAAAATGCAAAAATTGCAATTGAACACTTTGATGATATCTATCTGATTGATACAAAAAGTGTTTCCGGCGGATGTACTGCCCATATCTCCAATGTGTATCAGAGGATTCAGGAAAAAAAGGAACATGTTACAGATTATGAGGCATTTGCGACAGAACTTCAAGCTATGGCAGATAAAGTCATTTGTCACTTTATCCCCGGTACTTTAGAATATTTAAAAGCCGGCGGACGTGTATCCAATGCCGCCTATCTTGGAGCTACTCTTTTGCAATTAAAGCCACTTATTATTATAGAGGACGGACAATTGATTGCCGCCAAAAAATTCCGTGGTTCTATTTCCAAAATTCTGCGAAAATTTATGGAAGATTTTGTCAATCGTTATCAATTAAAAAAAGACTGCCTCTATCTTATGTATTCCAAAGGACTTGCAGAAGATACACTGAAGCAAATGCGTGAGATTGCTCTTGAAATGGGATTTCTTCATACAGAATATGTGATGACCGGATGTACGATTACTTGTCATGGAGGACAGGGTGCTGTCGGATTAGCAGGTACAAAACTGTAAGGAGCTGACAATGAAGCTTGGAAACTATAAAAATATTCATATAAAAAAACCATTAATTCGGATATCCGAAAAACAAATTGAACAGGTTCTTAAAAAAAAGCAACAACACAACAGCCTCTTTTCAACCGTCGATACGCGAGAGATTCAGACAGGTGATCGGATTACAATAGATTTTCAGGTCTCTTCCGGAAAATCTTTTCGCAATGTCTCCCTCACTGTCGGAGATAATCGCTTTCTGACAGGATTTGAGACTATTTTTCTCGGTCATCGAACCGGCGATACCTTTTCACAAGAGCTTACCTTTTCTTCCGACTATCCGAATTCATCCTATGCCGGAAAAAAGCTTCTGTTCCATATTCACATTATCCGACACGGTATATTAGAACTTCCACCTTTAGATGATGAATTTGCAAAAGACGTTTCTTCTTATTCCACGATTCAGGAATTGCGTGATTCTATTGCAGAACAGCTTCGAGAACTCAAAGAGGAAGAATGTGCGGAGCAACTTGAGGAAACTTTACTGGAAGCCATCCTTAAGAACTCTGATATTCCGGTCGACACGGAATTAAAAGAGCTGATTACTCAGGAGCTGTTTGAAGATTTTTTATATGAAATACGCGCTTGTCACATGGATTTTTCCGAATACTGCCGAAAAACAGGTCAAACCGAACAGGCACTGCTAGAAAAATATGAAGTTGAGGCAATCTCCATCCTTCAAAGAGAAACACTGTTGTATGAAATCGCTCGGCTGGAACATATAAATGTCGCGGAAGAAGAGTTTGCATCCGCTTTATCCGAACTGAATACAGACCCACTGACCGAAGAAGATTTGATCTCTGTCCGAGAGTCTATTCTGCTTCAGAAAACAATGGACTTTCTTCTCTCTCATGCAATTTATGACTAATATAAAAACGGATGGTACCTTTACAATACCATCCGTTTTTTTAAGTTAACTCAACAACATTCTGTCGTTTGCCAATTCACCGCCGCTGACCTCTTCAAATTTCCGGAGTAAATCTGCTACAGTCAGTTTTTGCTTTTCTTCTCCCGAAACATCAAAAATGACCTTTCCCGCATCCATCATGATCAAACGATTTCCATGCTTTAGCGCATCCTTCATATTGTGGGTAACCATCAATGCCGTCAGGTTTCCCTCTTTTATAATACGATCAGTCAGATCCAATACTTTGGAAGCCGTCTTCGGATCTAATGCTGCAGTATGTTCATCCAGCAATAGTACTTTCGGATGCTGTAACGTAGCCATCAATAACGTAATTGCCTGTCTTTGACCACCTGACAGTAACCCGATCTTAGTGGACATACGATTTTCCAATCCCAGATCCAGCTGGGTAAGTTTGTCCCGATACATTGCCTTTTCTTTTCCGGTAATTCCCCATCGCAGTGTTCTTCTTTTTCCTCTGCGATATGCCATTGCCAGATTTTCCTGTAATTCCATGTCTGCCGCCGTTCCCATCATAGGATCCTGAAATACACGTCCCAGATATTTGGCTCGCTTATAATCCGGTTCTCCGGTAATATCTCTGCCATCTACTACAATCGAGCCTTTATCTACGGGATAAACACCGGCAATCATATTCAGCATTGTGGATTTTCCGGCTCCGTTTCCTCCGATAACCGTCACAAAATCTCCCTCATTTAAAGTTAAATTTAAACCGGTCAATGCTTTCTTTTCATTAATTGTACCAAGATTGAAGGTCTTGTGGACATCTTTTATTTCTAACATCTACTTTCCTCCCTTTGCCTTACGAAATGAAGCTTTTCTTTTTCCTGTCAGATATGGAATTGCCAGGAAAATTGCCACGACAATTGCAGAAAAGAGCTTCAGATCATCTGACGGCAGTCCCAGCCACAATACAACCTGAATTACTACATAGTAAATAATTGCACCAAGCACAACAAATGCCATTCTTCCCATAAAATTGAGCTTCTTGCCGAAGATAGATTCTCCCAATACCAGTCCGATAATGACAGCTGCCAAGCCGATTACAATGGCACCTCGTCCCATATTCACATCGGCATTTCCCTGATACTGCGCATAAAGAGCACCTGCCAGTCCGACCAATCCGTTTGAGATCACCAAGCCGATTACAATCGCTCTTTTCGTATTAATTCCCTGCGCTCTTGTCATATTTTGATTACATCCGGTAGAACGAAGACCGAATCCAATCTCAGTTCCCATAAACCAATAAATTGCACACATCATCACAACTAAAAAGAGGATTGTCACTAAAATGGTTTTCGGAATATAACGAATCGAAACAATTAACTTGTACAAGTGAATCGGAATAGCCTTATTGGACATTCCCATTATATTCAAATTAATGGAGTACAGTGCTATTTGGGATAAAATTCCTGCCAAAATATCCGGAATGCCCAAAACGGTATGAAAAAATCCGGTCAGTAATCCGGCACCCATTCCGCCTATCACTGCCAATAATAATGACAACCAGACCGGTCCTCCCGATAAGATAGTCACAGCCGCAATCGCGCCTCCGGTTGCCAGTGTTCCGTCAATTGTCAAATCCGGTAAATTCAATACCTTGTAGGTAATATAAACTCCCAATCCGACAATTCCCCAAATCAATCCCTGAGAAACCGCTCCCGGCAAAGCCCGAAGCAATGTGGTCGGATCTAAAGATGCAAAATACATTGCAAAATCCATAATTTATTTTCCTCTTTTCTATTTTAATGGAGTAAATCCCTTTGGAATCTTGATTCCGATTGCTTTACAGATTTCCGCATTATAAAGCTTCTTCGGAGCAGTATCCGATGCAATCTTCATGCTCTTGACATCCTTTTTGTTTACCAGAATCTCATGAGCCTGATCTGCTGTCAGCTGTCCCAGCTTATAGTAATCAATAGACAAAGTGGCAACTCCTGCACTGCAGATTCCTTTGTCCCCTGCAAATAACGGTTTCTTGGCAGGTACCACCACATTTTTCAATACGGTTGCATTTGCCGCCATCACATTATCGGTCGGAACATACAATGCATCTGATTCCTGACATGCCTTGGTAGCTACCGACTGAACATCATTGGCATCTGCTACGGTGTACTCTTTATAACTCAAACCGTCTTTCTGCAACTCCGCTTCCATCTGCTTTACCTGATACTTTGAATTCGGCTCTGCAGAACAATAGATAATTCCGATCTTTTTTGCCTTCGGAACTATCGTTCTCATAATATCCTCCAACTGATCAATCGGTGCAAGATCGGAAGTTCCCGACACATTAATCCCCGTCGTCCCCTTAAAGTTTTTTGTATTTAAAACTGTTCCGTAATCTGTAATGGCAGTACCCAATACCGGAATATCTCCGGTCGCACTCATAGCCGCCTGAAGAGAAGCCGTTCCGTTTGCCAGGATCAGATCCTTTCCATCTGAAACATAGCCGTTTGCAATCGTTGCATTGGTTGCCGCTTCTCCCTGTGCATTCTTCACTTCAATCTGTACTCTATCACCAAACTTTTTCTTCAGCTCGTCTTTAAACCCTTTTGTAGCCGCATCCAGAGATTCATGCTCAATCAGCTGGATCACGCCCACTTTATAAGTTTTAGAACTGCCATCTCCGGTTTTTTTACCTCCACAGGCTCCGAGACTGACTACCATTATTCCGGTTAAAGCTAATGCAAGTATTTTTCTTTTCATTGATTTGACCCCTTTATCTAGTTTTATTTTACTATTGATTGTAGTAGTCTTTCCCCCTTATTGTCAATACTTAAATTACATTTTTATTATTTTATATATAATAAAAAAGTTATGTATTGAGTAAAAAAAATCTCTCTCAGTGTTACCTGACAGAGATTTTCAAATTAATCAATAAAAACAGTCGGCAGAGAGCGTTCATTTACCTCTGAAATAATTGCATTCCCAAGTGCCTGTCTATGGAAAATCCCTCCGAACTTTCCTCCGAATACATACATCCCCGTCATATTGATATAGATTCCGAACCTCGGTTCTTCTTCCTCAAAGTCAATATTCGGTGTATGCTCATATTCATACATTTCCTGTATAATATAGGTCTGCTTTGCACAGGTTTTTAATGCTGTTTCCCATTCTTGCCGTGTCAGATCAGATCCTACAAAAATTCCGCTGCAACAATATTCATCCTGCGGTTTTAAGATCCAACGATCTTTTGTATCTATATACTCGGCAAGATCCTCTTCTTTTAAAGGAGCTGTATATGGAAAGTGAAGTTTTACAAATGCTCTCTCCTCATCGGTCAGCAGTGACAGTGTCTCTTCATCTCCCAACAAAACAGATAACATCTTGTTATGTACAATCTGAGTCCGGAAAGACCCCATAAGACAAACCGCCTGATCCTTTACCGCCTGTATAAACGGCTGAACCTCAGCAAAATGGTCGATAATATCCGTTGTAACTGCACGACGATAGATAAGATCTATCTCCATTCCGTCCGGCGCCGACAGTATTCCGTTTTCATAACGAAGCTGCCGAATATCCACTACCTGTGCCTGATAGCCCCTCTTTTGAAACCTCTTTGCAAACTCCTCCCATTCCACCAGAGAAGACCCCTCATACACAAAGTCTATTATTGCAATCCCCGGATTCTCTTTTCTATCCTTATATGTAGCATATATGTTTAGCAATGCATTGATGCAGTGCTCGATCGGATCATAAAAAGTAATCTGATGTTCCTGTGACAGCTTCTGATAGACTTCATTATATTTCAGAGAACGATTCAAATCGACCTGACGGTTCATTGCTCCCGCACCGTCTGCATTAATCTCACAATAGCCGAAGCTTTGATCCTTTTCATGATAGAAAATATCAAAGCGTGCTACCGGAAGATTACAGTCATATCCGTTCGGTACCAGAATCAGCTCTTCAATTTCCTTCGGAAAACCGAACTTTGCACGATAGGAGGCAGACTCCAGATAGTGATGAATCATCTTATCAAAAATCCCGTAAGTAGTGGTGATAATTTCCTCAAACTGCTGTTTCGTCTTTTGACTGTAAATTTTTGGAATATATGTTACCTCTAAGGTATCTCCTTTACTGCAAAAAGAACTGTTGTTTAAAAATTCCTGTTGTTTTTTTGCACTCTTGCGATACAACTCAAAATCAGACTCAATCTCTTCTTTCCATTTTTGTTCTAACATAGCAACTCACTTTCTATTTCCGGAATCGTTTTCCGTTCCCTTATCAACCGTTCTGCCTCTCTCAGATAAATCAGATGTTCCTTCGGAAGATTCTGTCTGCTGATTTCCAATAAGTGTTCCAATAAATCTCCGATATTCTGACCGTAAACCATCGCCCGGTAACCGTAGCGATCTACCTGTTCGTTTGCATATTCAATATCAGAAATCGTATACGGTAATTCTTTCAATAAAGACAAAATTTCCTCTTCTGATTCAATCAGTCCCAAAACAAATGCAACATAAGACAGAGCATATTTTATCGGCATACTGTCTGCAAAACGCAGTTCCAGACAGTTGCCTCTCGTTCTTACATGAGGATACGTCTCCGCCAGATAGGCGTCCATCTCCTTTAGCTCCTCTGTCTCATAGTACAAAGGGGTGGAACAGGCATATTCAGCATAACTGCGATACCCGAAATCCTCCTCAAATATGGTCGGAATAATCCCGGTTCTTGCCGGATCCGTATGTGCCCAAATGTAATTTTTCAATAAATAATGTGTATTTTTCTTTGCCTCAAAAACCAGGCTGTTAAATGATAACAGAGATAAAGCGGGAGAAAGCAGGTAGGCGAGACGATATTTATTTCTAAAATCCTGCTCACTGTAATAATCTACAGAAAACTGAACGGAAGCAGTTCCTCTCATCATATTCCTGCCCATAGTACCGGTCTTCTGATACAGGGCATGAAGGGCATGATAACGGTTTCCCGGAATAATCTCTATTTCTTCTACACTTCCATAAGGTAAATATCCTACTGTCTCCGCATGTGCATTCCGTTTTTTTAGCGCTTCCTCCAGCATGATTCGAAATTCCGCATACACCCGTTCCACCTCCTGCAGGCTATGCATCGGATGCATACTGATTTCTATCTGCGCTCCCGGCTCAAGAGTAATCTCATAGTTCTCAAACTCCAGTCCCAATATATGCTGATTCTCCATTTTAGTATGGATCGCCTGTTCGGAAAGCTCCTGCAATAACTCCTCGATCCCACCTTTTCCTAAATACGGTACTGCCTTTTTCGTGTCATTATTTATAATAAAATGCTCTACTTCTACACCGATCAGACGTTTTTTCTGCGCTTTCTCCCCTGAACGTAAAAAAGATTCTATCTCACCGATCACTTCTCTTTTATCCATTTCTCAGCCTTTCTCTAGCCAATGTATCCAATCAATACCTTTAACGTATTTGCTACTCCGTCTTTGTGACTTCTCTCATATCCGTGAGATGCAAAAACTCCGGCACCGATCAGACCGTGCCTGATATCATAGCCTGCCGACAGTGTTGCCTCCACATCAGATCCATAGTGGGGATATACATCAATCTTATAAGCCGCATTCATTTCTTTTGCCGCTTTTACCAAACCGTCTACCACCTCGTACGCATATGGTCCGTGACTGTCTTTTGCACAAATCGAAACTTCATGCTCACTGCAGCCGAGCCCTTCTCCAACGCAACCCATATCTACTGAAATTGCCTCTGTTACACCTGTCGGTACGGAAGCACAGCCACCGTGTCCCACTTCTTCATATACTGTAATGTGTGCATAAGCAGCTCTCTCTAATACAATATTGTAATCCTTCAGATACTTCGCATAGGAAAGAAGGATTCCCACACTGAGTTTATCATCCAAAAAACGACTCTTGATATATCCGGAAGAGGTAACACGTGATCTCGGATCCGGACATACAATATCTCCTACTTCAATCCCAAGTTCCTTCACTTCTTTATCCGTCTTTACCGGTTCATCAATGACAACTTCCACTGTATCAAAGTTTCTTCCAATCTCATCGTATTTTCCGTTCACATGAATAGAAGGATTTTCCAACTGCACAGTTCCTTCATATACCCCATCCAGCCTTGTAATAATTCGCACATTTTCACCTTCCACATTGTTGGCATTCAAACCACCGAGAGGCGTCAGACGCAAATGTCCGTTACTCTTGATCTCTGCAACCATAGCTCCAAGTGTATCTGTATGTGCTTCCAGCAAAATCCCATTTTCCCTATCTATTCCGCCAAGGGAAACTAAAACTCCGCCCTTTGTAGTCAACTCTGCCTGAAAACCCATTGCCTGAAATTCTTTTAATACATATTCTGCCGCCTCACGAGTATATCCTGACGGGCTGTCAATAGACAATAACTCCATAGTTTTTTCAACAGCAAAATCTGTATAAAAACTGATATCTATTTTCTCTTTCATCCTCTTGTCCTTTCGCGTGCAATTTAATTGTATCACATTTTATAAAATAATGCTATCCCATATAATTTTAAGTCTGTAAGCAGAAAAAAAGCAAGAACCTTAATATAAGATTCCTGCTTTTCTTAATAATTACTTTGTATTAATGACACGATTTGTCGCAACCACATGAACCGCCACAGCTTGAGCATCCGTTCTTTTTATCCTTGATGACTTTTCTTGCTACTGCAATTACAATAACTGCTAAAATTCCGCCTACAATAATAGTTGGTAACATATTGATCCTCCTTTACTTCTGTCGAATCTTTATGTGAGGGTTAATCTGCCCGTTTTCATGAATCAAAACTCACAAACTCTCCCTATTTATTTTGTAGTTTTTACTTTTAACTCCAGTTTATCCGCTTCTTTTCCTTTACGAACCAACAGATAAACCATATAGATAACCAACAAGATTGCAATAATGGTCCAAACACTAAAGTGACCCTGTGTCAGCATACCAATACGATATATACAAAGTGCAATTACATAAGCAAAGATACACTGATATCCGATTGCAATCCAAAACCATCTGATATTATTCATCTCTCTCTTAATAGCACCCATTGCCGCAAAACAAGGAGCACAAAGAAGGTTGAATACCAAGAAAGAATATCCGGCAAGCGGTGTCATTACCCGACCTACTCTACCCCAGATTTCATCACCATTATCTGATAATTCTCCGGCAAAATGGAACAGCTGACCGAAGGTACTGATTACGTTTTCTTTTGCAATCAGACCGGTAACACTTGCCACCGCCATCTTCCACTGTCCCCAGCCAAGCGGAATAAAGATAACTGCAATTACATGTCCAATCTTAGATAAAACGGAATTATCCAAGTCCTCTACCATTCCGAAGTGACCTGCTTCCCAGCCGAAGCCCTGTAAGAACCATACAGCAATGCTAGATAACAAGATAATCGTTCCCGCTTTTTTAACGAAGGACCAGCCACGCTCCCACATAGAACGCAGAACCGTTCCGACAGTCGGCCAATGGTATGCCGGAAGCTCCATAACAAACGGTGCCGGCTCCCCTGCAAACAACTTTGTTTTCTTTAACATAATACCGGAAATAATAATTGCCGTAATTCCTACAAAATAAGCACTAGGACCAACCCATGCAGCTCCCTTGAATATTGCTCCCGCAATCAATGCGATAACCGGCAGCTTTGCTCCGCAAGGAATAAAGGTAGTGGTCATAATTGTCATCTTGCGGTCTCTGTCGTTTTCAATTGTACGACTTGCCATAACTCCCGGCACACCGCAACCGGTACCAATCAGAATCGGAATAAAGGATCTTCCGGACAAACCAAACTTTCTGAAGATTCGATCCAAGATAAATGCAACACGTGCCATATATCCACAGGCCTCTAAGAATCCTAATAAGAGAAAGAATACCAACATCTGTGGCAAAAATCCGAGAACCGCACCTACACCACCTATAATTGCGTCTACAATCAGTCCAATTAACCAATCTGCCGTACCGATGGATTCCAATCCTCCACGAACCGCCTCCGGAATAGCTGGAATATGATGACCGAAGAAGGAAAATCCGTCTGCGAAAATATTGTCATTTACAAAATCCGTTAACGGAGTACCTACTTTAGTAATCGAAATATAGTATACGAGGAACATAATCCCAGCAAATATCGGAAGTGCCAACCAACGGTTGGTTACAATCCGGTCAATTTTGTCGGAAGTAGTCAGCTTCTGCTGTGACTTCTTTTCATAACAAGAACTGATAATAGATGCGATATAACTATATCTCTCATTTGCAATAACAGACTCGGCATCATCATCCATCTCCTTTTCAATTGCCGCCATATCCGCACTACAATCCGGAAGAGACGGGTAGTCGTCCCGAATACGATTATCTCCTTCTAATAATTTCACTGCAAAATATCTCTTAGAAGCGGCAGGAACATCTCCCGGCAACTTGTCTTCCACAGCAGTTAATGCCGACTCTACCTTTTCATCAAACTTGTGCACCAAGGCAACTTCCGCCTTGTGCTCTGCAACCTCGATTGCCTTTTCGGCAGCTTCCATAACTCCGCGGTTTTTCAATGCCGAAATCCCGACTGTCGGACATCCGGTAGCCTCTGATAATTTGCTCAAATTAATAATGCTTCCGGTCTTTTCCACTGCATCCATCATGTTGACTGCAAGCACAACCGGAATTCCCAGCTCAATCACCTGAGTAGTAAGATATAAGTTACGTTCCAGGTTGGTACCATCAATAATATTTAAAATAACATCCGGTCTCTCACCTATTAAATAGTTACGTGCTACAACCTCTTCCAAAGTGTATGGAGATAAAGAATAAATTCCCGGTAAATCCGCAATCTTCACATCCTTATGCCCCTTTAACTTACCCTCTTTTTTCTCTACTGTAACGCCCGGCCAGTTACCAACATACTGATTAGAACCTGTCAATGCATTAAATAGAGTTGTTTTACCGCAGTTCGGGTTTCCTGCTAATGCAATAGTAATTGACATTTAAAACTCCTTTTCCCTGATTTTTAGTTTAATTCCACATCGATTTTTTCACAGTCTGCCTTGCGAAGTGAAAGTTCGTATCCGCGAACCGTCACTTCCATAGGATCCCCCAGTGGTGCCACCTTGCGGATAAACACTTCTACACCCTTAGTAATTCCCATGTCCATAATACGACGTTTTACGGGACCTTCTCCATGAAGCTTTAACACCTTCACTGTCTGTCCCACCTTTGCCTCTTTCAGTGTCATACCTTTTTTCCCTTTCTTACTAGTAGTTATAGTTATACAAAAATCTTCATTGCCATATCTTTTCCGATTGCAATACGGGCATCCTTTACATTTACAATGACATTTCCATTAATATGAGCCACTACTGTAACGATGCTCCCCTCGATAAATCCGAGATTGGTTAAATGACGCTTAGTCTCCTCTTTTCCGCCGATTCTCTGGATTGTACACTCTACTCCTAATTCTGCTAATGCTAACGGCATATAATCCCTCTTTCTCCTGTAATGTATCTGCAGGTACATTACCTATTCACATACGCTTGCCAGACACAAGATACCGCATGTGCTCTCTATATTGTCAATATATATACGGTAGGGAATCATATAAATCCAATAGTTATTAGATGTATACAACTACCGCAATAATTATCTTAGCATAGGGGTGGTTTGGTGTCAATAACTCTATTTCATACTTACGAAATATTTTTTATTCTTTTTTTATAATCAAGAAAAAACTCTGATCCATTTAGAATTCAGAAGATTTTATATAACTGATCTCCCCGCTCTTTTATCATGATTTATGACATGTTTTAAGAGCTTTGCATTTCTCTCTTTAGATCGTAAAAGCAAAAGAGCAGTTTACCATCTCCATTACAGATAGTAAACTGCTCTTCTTAATATAGAATGTTCCGATACCATTTAAAAGTCTCAGTCTCCAAATGATACGGAAATACAGACAGCCCTTCACTCTTTATTGTGTTATTGCTATATTCATCAAAGTGGCTATAAATCTCCTGCAATAAAAATATGCCTGTTGAATTAATTAACTATTAAGAACCGTTCTACTGATAATTTCGTCTTGAACATCCTTACAGAGTTCAACGAAATGCGCTGAATATCCTGCGACACGAATAATAAGATCCTTGTGCTCCTCCGGATTGGCCTGAGCTGCAAGCAATTCTTTGTTGTCTATGCAGTTGAACTGCATCTGAGCATTTCCGACAAATGAAGCAGTCTTCAGAACTGAAATGACCGACTCTCTTCCCTCAGGAATATCAATAAATTTCGGATCATACTTAAAATTATGTGACCTACCAAGACTCATCGCTTCGCAGTTAATCTTAGAAGCCGAGTTAATAATAGCAGTCGGACCGCAGGTGTCGCATCCCTGTGAAGGAATCATTCCGTCTGACAATGGAGCATATACCTCTCTTCCGTCTGGTGTTGCACCGACCATACTGCCCAGAGGAGTATTGAATAATTGTGACAAAGTACCATTAATCTGGCGAGCATACAGTGATGGATATGAATTCATCTTCTGTTCTGTGTAATCAACAATTTCCTTTGCAATCAAATCAACATAGTCTTTGTCATTTCCATACTTTGGTACATTGGCAAGAGTCTTACGAATGTTTCTGTAGCCTTCCCAGTTAGCATCCATTGCCGCAAGCACTCCCACCAAAGTAAACTTCTTATCTTCGTAAACAACTCTTTTGATTGCAGCCATACTGTCCGCATACGTCCACAAACCGGCGAAAATAGAGCCGGGTCCTTAGTACAAATCGGCGTCACCATCCATGACATCTGTGCCCTTTTCCATGCAACCTTCGATAAAAATAGAGTTATATGGAGTCGGATTAACATCCCTGAATACTCTTTCAATAATGAGCGTTCCTCTGCAGGTAATATCAAACTTGCTCTGATAATGTCTACAACTTTGTTAACATACTTATATGGTGAAGTATTGTGCATTCTACATGCCAGTGTCGGCTGGTACACTTTGAACTTAGCAACAACATCCATGATCAAATAAGTCAGGTCATTAGTACCATCACTTCCGTCAGCTGCAACACCGCCTACGCACATATTAATAAATGGCATATAACCGGCAAAATATGTTGCAGTCGCTTCAGTAACGTACCATACAACTTCACAGCACTTAATCATAAAGCATCCAAATAATTCAAAGGCCTTTTGCTCGTTCAATCTGCCCTCTGCAATATCCCTAGCATAAAGAGGATACAGATACCGGTCAACTCTTCCCAATGAAGTTGAGCACTGATTCGCTTCGATCGAGAACAGTGAAGCATACGTCCAGATAGCCTGTAGACCTTCCCAGAATGTTTCCGGCGGATTGGCCGGGACACGTTCGTTGATTTCCGCAATCTGTAAAAGTTCATCTATACGAGCCTTATCTGTTTCTGCAACGGCTTTTAATTTACCCGTCCTTTGCATACTAAAATCATTTATTTTTATTCAACAACTCATTTATCCTTGCAACCGGAAGCTGATCTTCCATATCAACGACTTCAAATAAACTAAACGGTAATTCAGTTTCTCCGATCCAAAGGTGTTTTCAAACATTCAGAATCGTAAAATAACTGCTGTGTTTCCATATAGTTACCTTTCTATTCTGTTCTCATTCGGAAAAGAAAACTCTCCGGTTAAATGTCCTAATAAAAAAGCCCTTGCCAGACTCGGATTTTTAACGGCACACTTCGCCTCTTCCACACTGAACCATTCAAAAGAATCCACTTCTTTTGTAATCTGCACCTTTCCTGCTGTTCGAACCACAAAATTTAATAGCAATGTATTAGAACGTGCAAAATAATGACTTCTGTTAAATCGGTATTCCACTACAGAGAGCCCCACTTCTTCCATTAACTCTCTTGCCAATGCATCCTCCGCATCTTCTCCTTTATTTACATATCCCGCCACCAATATATGATGCGGACGATTGTATTGCTTGATCAATAAAATCTTGCTGCTATCCTCATTGTATACAATCATAGAGACTGCTGTATTAAAAATCGGAAAGCGATGCTCCTTACAGCTCGGACAATAGGGAACCATCCCTTCTCCTTCCAGATATACCTCTTTCAATAAATGCCCGCAATCTGTACAATATTTTACATTCTTATAATTCATCTATCTGCTTCTTTAAAAACCTTTCTATATATTTTACTGCCTTCACAAAATACTGATCAGAAAAACCATGTTCTCCGCCTTCAATCAGATACAGCTCCGCCTTACGGTATACCTCTTTTGCCCGCTCTGAATAAATAATCGGAACCAGGATATCCTTCGTCCCGTGCAATAATAGAACCGGCTTGGAAAATCTGCCGATTTCCCGATACGGATCATACTCCCATATATCCGATGCATACACATACCCCAATGTTTCCTCCAGATAAGAATAAATCCGTGGAACTTCTTCTATAGAAGAAAATAATTCATGAATCTGATCCATAATCACAAATGCCGGATAGAGCAGTATCAATCCTGCCACTTCCTCTTTATGCCTTGCTCCGACAATGGCAGACACTACCCCGCCTTGACTTCTTCCGCAAAGATAAATCTGTTTCAAATCTACAAATCCCCATTTTTTTACTGTTTCTAAGACAGTTTCCAAATCCTCCACCTCAGTCATAATAGACATATCCTCCGGATTTCCGCTGCTTCTCTTATTACAGTTACAGAAATCAAAAATATATGAGGCAATTCCAAACCCCGCAAATGCCCGTGCATACGGAAGACTGCTGTCTAATGCACCTCCCAGTCCATGACTGATGAGAATGATCGGATAAGTATCCCGATCCATTTTAGGTAAAATCTGATATCCTACGATTTCCTTGTTCGCTGTTTTGATTACATACTTCATATCTTCATTATGACTTTCTTTAATAAAAAATGTATCTCAAATATCCAAAACAATTGCTTGTTTCGATTTCTGAGATACATCCAAAACCCTCTTTAAATTTGTGACAGTCCCTGTTCAAGATCTTCTATTAAATCATCCACATTTTCAATGCCTACAGAAAGACGGATCAGATCCGGTGCTACTCCCGCTTCTCGCAGCTGCTCATCTGTCAACTGGCGATGTGTGTGACTTGCAGGATGCAGCAGACAGGTCTTGCTGTCGGCAACATGTGTTACAATAGAGATCACTTTTAAAGTGTCCATAAACTTCACGGCAGTCGCACGATCCCCTTTCACACCGAATGCCAACACTCCGCAACTGCCGTTCGGCAGATATTTTTCTGCCAGTGCATGACTACTGCTGCTTTCCAGATCCGGATAGCTGACCCATGCCACCTTTTCATGTCCTTCTAAATATGCCGCAATCTTTCGTGCATTCTCGCAATGACGCTCCATTCTCAAATGCAGCGTCTCAAGACCGAGATTTACATAAAAGGCATTTTGAGGAGATTGTATAGACCCCAAATCCCTCATAAGCTGTGCCGTTGCTTTGACGATATACGCGGATACCCCGAAATCCTTTGCATACGTCAGACCGTGATATGAGTCATCCGGCGTTGTTAGCCCCGGAAACTTCTCCGCATTTGCCATCCAGTCAAACTTGCCGCTGTCCACAATTGCCCCTCCTACACTGACTCCATGTCCGTCCATATATTTGGTTGTAGAATGTGTCACAATATCCGCTCCCCATTCAAACGGTCTGCAATTGATCGGTGTTGCAAATGTATTATCCACAATCAGAGGAATTCCATGCTTATGTGCTAATTTGGAGAACTTTTCAAAATCAAAAATATGTACCGTCGGATTTGTAATTGTTTCTCCAAAAATACACTTTGTATTCGGTTTCACATAAGATTCCAATTCTTCAAGAGACAAATCCTGATCTACAAACGTACACTCAATTCCCAGTTTTTTCAAAGTAACACCGAACAGATTATAAGTACCTCCATAGATAGAAGAAGAGGAGATAAAGTGATCTCCCGCACTGCAGAGATTAAATATGGCATAAAAATTTGCCGCCTGTCCGGAAGAAGTCAGCATTGCCGCTACTCCGCCTTCCAAACTGCAGATTTTTGCCGCAACCGCATCATTCGTAGGATTTTGCAGTCTTGTATAAAAATAGCCCTCTGCTTCGAGATCAAATAGCTTTCCCATAGCTTCGCTGCTGTCATATTTAAAAGTAGTGCTTTGATAAATCGGCAACTGACGTGGCTGTGAATTTTCCGGCTTCCAACCTTCATGAATACACTGTGTTTCAATTCTCATAATATTTTTCTCCTATGTTGATATAAACTTCTGTACAATATATCTCTATTATAAAAAAAATATTCTATAATTGAAAATAGGTTTTTCTATCATTTTACCATAAAAAATAACTATTTCTGTTTTTAGATTGAATATTATAATCTTTGAAATATTTGATCAAACTGTTCACGATCCGTTTTACTGAGTCTGTAATCACATCCATGACCGGGATAGATATGCGTTCCGATCGGTATCTTTCTTAAACGCGGAAATGCCGTCTTTTCATAGGCCGCTTTTAAACGCCTTGCATCTTTTGCAAAACTCCCGTCCTTCTGCTTTAAAAAATAATCTCCGGAAAACAAATACTCTTCATCCACAAAAATAAGTGTACTTCCATCTGAATGTCCCGGAAGATGCTCCATACGAACGGTATGCCGGTTCCACTCAAATGACAGTTGATCTGAAAACCTGACTTCCGCTTCTCTGCAGCAAAAAGGTTTTACCGGTTCCTTAGGCATCTCTCCTTGTCTTGCATAAACCCATTGACTGTAGTATCTTGATATGTTCTTTTTATCATCTGTAATTCCGTCACTGCAGGATTGTGAAGCATACACTTTTGTCCGGTAGCGTTCTCTTATCACTTCCAATCCCAAAATATGGTCTACATGCTCATGCGTAAGCAGAATTTTATCCACCGTAATCTGCTGGTGATCGATAATCTCCTCTATTTCGGAAAAAACATTCGGATCAATAATCAGGGCATGCTCCTGCTCTACCAATACATAGCAATTACTTTCATTCCCCTTTTCCACCACTACATAGATATTCATATACTGCCGCTCCTTTATTTTATGACATAAAGTTTACCATAGAATAAAACATCCTGCCAAATTGGCAGGATGTTTCTGACTTCTTTTTTATTTTAACAATTCCCGGGCAATGATTACCTTCTGAATTTCAGAAGTACCTTCATAGATCGGAATAATTCTTGCATCACGATACATTCTTTCGATCGGATAGTCTCGCATATAGCCATAACCACTATAAATCTGTAATGCACGGTCTGTTACCTGTACTGCAATTTCAGATGCATAATATTTTGCAATTGCTGCAATTTTCGATACATTCAAACCGTTATCATAATCAGATGCCGCTTCGTGAATTAATGCTCTTGCCGCTTCTACCTTTGTTGCCATATCCGCTAAATACCACTGTAAACCTTGCTGCTTTGCAATCGGCTTACCGAATTGAATTCTTTCTTTCATATATTCAATCGATAAGTCCAATGCCTCCTCAGCAATTCCAAGAGCCTGTGCAGCCATTCCGATACGACCGCCATCCAGAGCTTCCAGGAAATATCTAAGTCCCTTGCCTTCTTCACCTAACAAATTTTCTTTCGGAATATGACAATCGTCAAAAATCAATTCACTGATATCCGCTGCTCGGATACCCATCTTTTCCTCTCGTTTTCCAACAATAAAGCCTTTTGTATCACGATCTACCACAAATGCGGAAAATCCCTTAGGACCTGCATCCGGATCTGTAATCGCCAATACTGTTACAAAATCCCCTTCTGTCGGTCCCATATTGGAAATAAAGCATTTGCTTCCATTTAAAATGTATTCATCACCTTTTTTTACGGCTTTCGTTTTAATTGCAGCCGCATCAGAACCTGCGCTTGGTTCGGTCAGTGCAAATGCCGCAATTTTCCCCTCTGCCGCCATTGTTAAATATTTTTCTTTAATCTCGGGAGATCCGTATTTAATGATTGGAGTATAAGCCATATTGTGAACTGAGATAATCTCTGCTGTAGCAGCATCTTTTCTGGCCAGCTCCTCTACTGTAATTGCTTTCTCCATCATTCCCATGTTCAAGCCGCCAAATTCTTCCGGAATACCGATTCCCATTAATCCGATTTCCGCCATCTGGCTCAGAATAGTGGAATCCATTTTCTCATTCTTATCCATTTCAGCTGCCTTTGGTGCCACTGCTTTTTCTGCAAATTCACGAACAAGATTTTGAACATCTAACTGTTCCTCTGTAAAATATAGCCCCATATTAGTTCCTCCATTATTTATATCTTATTACTTCTTCTCCAAATGCCCATTTCTTCGGCATCTTTGATTAAACGATCTCTAAAATTCGGGTGTGCGATCCGGATCAACGCTTCTGCACGTTGCCAGCTGCTCAATCCCTTTATATTTGCTTTTCCGTACTCGGTTACTACAAAATGAGTATTGGTTCTGGTATCCGTTGCCTGACTTCCCAATGCCAGAGTCGGACGGATTCTGGAATGCAACTCTCCGTCTTTGGATTGGAAGGTGGAAGAACAACAAATAAAACTCTTTCCTCCTTTGGAACGATAGGCACCCAGCACAAAATCCTGCTGTCCGCCCGATCCGCTTATATGACGAATTCCGGACGTTTCCGCATTGACCTGTCCAAACAGATCTACATCTACCGCATTATTGATTGAAACAAAGTTATCAATTGAACTGATCACTGCAAGATCATTTGTATAATCTACCGGTGCGGTCAGACATGCCGGGTTATTATTCAGATAGTCATACATACGTTTCGTTCCTGCCGCAAACGCATAGACCTGTTTATAAGGATTGATATTTTTTCTGGCACCGGTCAATTTTCCCGCTTCTGCAATATCCACAAAAGAATCCACATACATTTCTGTATGAACACCCAGATCCTTCAGATCGGATTCTGCAATCATTTTTCCGATAGCACAAGCCATTGCACCGATACCGAGCTGTAAACAGGCTCCGTCTGCAATTTCTTCTACGACTAATTGTGCAACCGCATTATCGATATCGGTCGGTTTCGGGTTATAGAGTTCTCCGATATCCGGACTGGCACCCTCTACCACCATATCTACTTCTGAAATATGAATGCATTCCCCCATTAATCCATAGCAGGTAGGCATATTGTCATTTACTTCCAGTATGACCGTTTTTGCTGTATCACAAAGTGCTTTCAGATGAGAGCAGCTGGGACCGAAGTTAAAATATCCATGTTCGTCCATAGGGGTCACCTGTATCATTGCAACATCTGTCTTACAGGTTCCCTCATAGTAATATTTCGGTAATTCCGAATATCTCATCGGTGCGTAATAAACCAAACCGGAGGACATTTCCCGTCGGTCTATTCCGCTGGCATACCAGGAATTCCATGTAAAGTGCTCCTGTGCATTTTCTACCTCGAAAATTGCCGGTTTTCTGACTGTTACCCCACCTCTGAAATTTACATTAGACAACTCTTTATATCTGTCTGCCAGCGCCTGATCCAACTCAAACGGTGCTACCGCTGACCAGCCATAATCAATCCAGTCTCCCGATTTTACACACTTTACTGCTTCTGTAGCAGTTACTAATTTACTTTTATAAAGTTGTTGTACATCCATCGTAACTTCTCTCTCTTTGTAATTATTTTCGGAAGGAGCGAGCTGTGCTATGGCAAAGCACAGCTCTTAGCTTAATCTATTTATTTTGCATCACATTTAAGTACTGCATTTAATAGCACAGAAGCTCCCTGTGTACACTGTTTTACAGATGTAAACTCAGGCTCACAGTGAGAATGTCCATCTTTAGACGGTACGAAAATCATCGTAGTAGGTAACATATAAGCACAGAACTGTGCATCATGTCCCGCACCGGAATTGATCTTCTGGTTAGAATATCCGAGTTCGTCTACCGCTTCCTGTACATAGCCGACCAACTCTTTGTCAAAGTATACGGTATCTCTGGTCCATGCAGGCTCAAAGTCCACTTTACATCCTGCTACTTCTTTCGGCATATTCTCAATTACTTTTACTACCTGCTCAATTACTTCCGGTTTCTCATGTCTTGCATCAATAGAGAAATCTACATAATCTGGAATAACGGTATGTACATTTGGATGTAATACAATTTCACCGGTTGTGTAAACGAGTTCCGGATCCAGTTTATCCAGTTCATCATGTAAATACTGAAGAACTTTAGCAGATGCATAGAACGCGTCATGACGATATTTCATCGGAGTAGTTCCCGCATGGTCAGCCTGTCCGTATGTTCTGATACGATAGCAGATCATACCCAATACACAGGTAACAACACCTACATCTTTATTTTCTGCTTCTAAGATAGGTCCCTGCTCAATGTGCAGCTCGAACATCGCTTTGTAATCTTTCGGATTGATACGATTTTCTTTATCGCCTTTGTATCCGGAAGCCTCCAGTGCCATGCCGAATGTCTTGGTCGGATCTAAGATAGACTTGGAAGCCAACATATCTTTATGTACAAATTTATAACGGATATCCTCCGGCAAATAATCATAGCAAAGTACACCGGAAGCCATCATTGATGGCGGATATAAAGAACCTTCCTCATTTGTCCAGATCATTGCAGTTAAATTATGTTTATGAGGGATGTTATTAGTTGCAACTGTCTCCAGTACTTCCATTGCACTTAATACACCTAAGATTCCATCATAGTTTCCACCGTTTTTAACAGAATCACAATGAGAACCCATAATGATTCCCGGTAATTCAGGCTCCGATCCTTTTAATGTTGCATAAAGACATGCCATATCATCTGATTTGATTTCAGCTCCGATTGCCTTCATTCTTCTTACAAACTCAGCTCTTGCCTGTAACGCTTCCGGAGACAGGGAATAACGTGTGATTCCACCGTGTCCGGCATCACCGAACTTACTGTAAGTTGTGATTTTGTCTTCCATTCTTTTTTCGTCGCATTTAAACATTATTACTACCTCCTCGTAGTGCCTGCCCCCAATAGGGGACGAATCAATTTCCAAACAACCATTGCTAATAACAACCCTGCCCCGATCGCCACTGAGGTTACCAGTGCTTCCACACCGTAATCCAATGTCTGTCTGTAAGACTTCATAAAAAAGTGATACATCATTCGGTACAGAGCCGCTCCCGGGATCAATGGTATAATTCCAACCGCAATATATGCGGTTCTCGGCATCTTGGTAAAGATTGCCATAATTTCCGTGTACATTCCCAGGAATACCCCTGCACACAATATCTGTAATCCATAGGACGGATGAACGATTCCGACTCCAAGGTATACAAACCAGGAAAAGAAACCTCCCAACGAAGTCCATAAAACAGATTTTCCTTTTAAATGAAAGAGTAATGCAAAGCCTACCGAACCGAAAAAGCTTGCGATTAATTGCGTCCAATTCATATCGTTTCTCCCATTACAATATAATATTAGCAAGAACAAATCCCGTCGCTATTACCACACTAAGCAACATAGCCTCTGCCACTCTTGTCATTCCGGAAAGCATATTATTTGATAAGATTTCTGTAATTCCCGTTGTAAAAATCACACCGGGAATAAAAATCATGATATTTCCGATACTGATCAGATCTGCCGAATTTCCCGCATGTAAAAATATACTAAATACGGATAATGCACCTGCACATAACGAACACACACATATTCGAACAAATCGATTAAAAGAGATTCCCATGAGGATATAATCGATCGGGGCGATCAGTGCCCCGATCAATCCGGAAACCACCATATCTCTTGAGCTGCCTCCAAAAAATATGGCAAAGGATGCAGAAATCAAAGCATAAATCATCATCAACACCTTCAGAGAATGCTCTTTGTGATGACAGATTTCCTGAAATCTGTTTTGAGCCTCCTCAAAGGTCATGTGATTCTCACAGATGGCTCTGGAAAGTGCATTTAATTCGGATAATTTGGATAGATTCCGTTCATTCATCTTGACACGACGAATCTGCGTAATATCATCGAAGTGATCCGACGAAACGGTAACGGCAATCATATAGGTAATGGCAAATGCCTCTACCTCATGTGCTCCAAACGCTTTGCAGATCCGTTCAAGACTATCTTCTACCCGTTCAATTTCCGCTCCTGACGCGAGCATCTGTGCTCCGATATCCAAAGCTAGGTGCAGTCTTTTTTTTGCCTTTGAGATTCCTGTTTCCATCCCATTCCTCATTTCATAAAAATTAGTATTTCTGTGAAACTCTCTTTACAAATTTACCCATTCCGGGTTTTCCAACAAATTCCCCATTGTCATAAACCAGACTGCCTCTTAAATAAGTTGCAATCGGATATCCATGCAATTCCTTGCCTTCCCAGATAGTATGGTCATAATCAGAATGCATATTCTCCAAATGAATGGTAAAATCCTTGTCCTTATCATAAATAACGATATCGGCATCTTTTCCGACTGCCAGTTCTCCCTTGTCTTTGCAACCGAAGATATTGGCAGGATTAGTTGCACATAATGCTACTGCCTGTGAGAAAGTGATCTTTCCGGCATTTGCGGCATCCAACATATACGGATACAGATTTTCCACACCTGCACAACCGTTTGGAATCTTTGTAAAATCGTCTTTACCCCAATCTTTTTCATAGCTCTGGAACGGACAATGATCGGTTGCTACCGTATCGATCAGATTTGTGCGGATTGCTTTCCACAATGCATCCTGACTTTCCTGTCCCTTAATAGGAGGAGAGCAAACAAAGTTTCTTCCGTCTTCTCTCTTATATACATCACTGGTAAATTCCAGATACTGCGGGCAAGTCTCAATAAACACCTTTGCTCCGTCTTTCTTGGCTTCGATACAAGCTTCCAGACCTTCTTTGTCCGCCATATGTACAATGTAGATTGCAGCATCTAAATTCTTAGCCCAATGAACGGCACGCTTATCAGCTTCCGCCTCTACCCATTCCGGACGACTCATATAGTGATACCATGCACTTGTTTTTCCTTCTGCCAGAAACTGCTCTGTAAACATATCGATCAGATCCGGATTCTCTGCATGTACATTGATCATTGCCCCGAGTTCTTTTGCACGAAGTAATAAGCGAGCTAATGTACCGTCATCTACCATCATATTCTCTTTCTTATATACTAAGAAGCATTTAAAACTGGTAATCCCTTCCGCAACAGCGTCTTCCATCTCTTTGATGATTTCTCCGCCGTTTAAATCTGTAATACAGCAGTGCATTGCATAATCTACGCAAGCATCGGTTTCAAGAATTGCCTTCTTGGAATTTACCAAACCTCGAATAGTCTCTCCGCTGTGCTGAACCGGATAATCAAATACAGTTGTAACACCGCCACAGGCAGCTGCTCTGGTTCCGGATAAATAACTGTCTGCAGACACAGTTCCTCCGAACGGCATCTGTAAATGAGTATGTACATCTAATGCACCCGGCAATACAAGCTTTCCGGAAACATCTTTTACCTCTGCAGCCAGCTCCGGATCAATGTCCTTTGCCATTGCTGCAATTTTTCCGTCTTTCACCGCAATATCACATAAGTACATATCTGTTGCCGTAACGACCATTCCATTTTTGATAAGTAAATCAAAATTTTTCATTATTACCTCCTACTCTGCTAATTTTCTGAAACAACATTTGCCTTTTCTGTTATCTTGCCATATTCCTTTTCTGTCAAAGCTCCGTTAGTCTCCCTTGAACCGCCAACACCTGTATTCATCAACAGCACATAAACTATGAATGCAATCGCAAAGGAAATAATGTATCCGTTTGCCGCAATATACTGAATCGCATTTGGAACGGCATCGGATCCTGCTTTGTATGCCAATATCGTATTTCCGGATAACGGAAGGATAAATGCCACGATCCATGCAATATATGCCGCTACGTTCCAACCCTTTGTATAGGTGTATTTTGCACTCTCATCATACAGACCCTTAATATCAATTCTTCCTTTTTTACAGTAATAATAATCTGCGATAAGAATTGCCGCGATCGGTGCGATGATGGTTCCGTAGTTGTTTAAGAAACCGAATACAAACCCTGCTGCTGTACCGTATACCCACCATGGCTGGAATACTACAATTGCAATAATAATTGTAATGATTACACCATGTTTATAAGTGAGCTTGTTCGGTTTAATGTTTGCAAATCCGTTTGCAGGTGAAACAATGTTTGCAGCTACTACAGTTGTAAGTGTTCCGATGATAACAGCAAGTGCTGCGATTCCTACTACTAATTTGTTGTCAATAAAGTAAAATACGGAAGTCGGATCATAACTTGCAACTCCTGTCGAATACTTTGTCGCCTGTGCAAATACAATTCCAACGAATGCACAGAATGCCATAGGAATCGGCATTCCCATTAACATACCTCTTCTTTGTGATTTTTGATCTTTTGAAGTTCTTGCTAAATCCGGAATATTTAATGCCATTGTTCCCCAGAATGCAATATTACTGGTAAGTCCTGCTCCGAAAACAAACATCAGTCCACCATGCATTCCCATCAACTTCGTGTCATTTCCAACCTTGAAAATATCCATCATATTGTGACCTGTCTTATGCAGCAGTACAATTGAATAGATAAACAATGCGATCATTGCGATGATCAGAACCGGACCGCCGATATCCTGTACAATCTTGATCTTTTCCATTCCGTTGTAGGCAACCAGGAATGTAAGGAAAATAAAGATAAAGAAACCGACAATCTGTCCTACATTTGTTGCTGAATTTCCCGGCATTGCCACGGTGTAATTCGGATCTCCCATTTTCGGAATAAAGCAACCGAGCAAAGCAGCTACCGCTCCGCCACCGATCCAACAGTTAATAGAAGTCCAACCGCATGCGATAATTGATCTCGATAAGGTAGGAACGTGAGATCCTTTCTTACCGAATGTCAATCTGGTAAACACTGGAAATGTAACACCGTATTTGGTACCAATCGTTGCATTCAACTGAATCGGAATACAGACAATCACATTTCCTAAAATTACACTGATCAAAGCCATCAATGGTGACATCCCCAATGCTACCATTGTTGACGAAATGGAAATACAGGAAACACAGATAACCATACCGATCCATAAGTTAAAATAGTTTTTCGTATTCCATGTACGTTCCTTTTTTGATGACGGTGCCAGATCTTCGTTGTAATATTTTGATGATTCACATTCTGCTTTTGCAGAATCAGTTAATTCGTAAATACCTTCCCCAATTATTTTTTGTGTTTTATTATCCATACTATCCTCCGGATGTGATTTCGTTATTTGTAATGTTGTTTCATAATAACTTCATGTTCTACGCCATTCGGCTTAATAACTACTTTGCCAGGAGTAATACAATTCATAACAGGACATACATTCAGACAAAGATGACAACCGACACACTTCTCTTCATCTAAAACTACCCTTCTTCTCTCTCCATCAAATGTCAGTGCCTGATGTGCCGCATCAAAACAAGATACATAGCAACGTCCGCATCCTACACATTTTTCATCATCAAATTTCGGTAAAATTTTAAAAGTACGATCCAACTCGTCTGTCGGGATAATACTTGGCAATGCTAATCCGACCAAATCTGATAATTTATCGATACCCTTGCTCTCCATGTAATGAGACAGTCCGCTGATCAGATCTTCTACAATACGGTATCCGTACTGCATTACCGCTGTTGTAACCTGAAGATTCTCACAACCCAGTAATAAGAAATCCAATGCATCTTCCCATGTTTCAATTCCACCCATACCGGTCAATGGAATCTTGCCCAATACTTCATGATGTTTCAATTCGGAAACAAAGCGTAATGCAAT
Organism: uncultured Clostridium sp.; assembly: GCA_947253885.1. Lineage (GTDB taxonomy): Bacteria > Bacillota > Clostridia > Lachnospirales > Lachnospiraceae > SY8519. Next base: position 43,255 of record CAMYAO010000010.1, on the reverse strand, counting down.
CGGTTTCACTGCTGCACCGGAATATCCGGATACAGAAGATTTTCCGTTTACAACCGGCATGCCGACATTCAGATCATGATCGATATTACTGATAGATTTAATCGTATTAATCGCCGCCAATCCTTTCGCACCACCTTCGATTGCCGCCATTCCCGGAACAATCATAGTGGTGATATTCGGTGTCATTTTTGCAATAACAGGTAAATGTGTATTTTCTGTTACAACCTTACAATACTGTCTTACCAGATCGGGATTGGTTCCTACATCCGATCCCATCGAACTGGAAGTCATCTGCGGGCAGGAGAAGTTGCATTCGATCAGATCAACACCTGTTTCAGTTACTCTTCTTGCAAGCTCCGCCCATTCCTCATCATTACTTCCCATGATGCTGGCTACAATTACCTTTGTCGGGTAATCTTCCTTTAATCTTCTTAAAAACTCTAAGTTCTTCTCTAACGGTTTATCTGAAATCTGCTCCATGTTTTTAAAGCCCAGCCATGGAGTTCCTTCTTTTGTTGTGATGTCAAATCGTGGTGAACATTCATCCGGGATAAAAATACCGATTGTCTTGTAGTAGACACCTGCCCATCCGGCTTCCAGTGCCTTTGCACACATTTCATAATTACTTCCTACAGGTGAAGAAGACAAAAAGAATGGATTTTCACATTTCACACCTAAAAATTCGATTGATAAATCTTTTTTCAAAGCCATTTTTGTTCCTCCTACTTTCTTAATGCTTCCATAATCTTAAATGCTGCGATCTTACCGTCCGCAACGGCCTCTACTACCGTTTTTCCACGTCCGTGCATCATATCGCCACCCTGGTAAAATCCATCTTCTTCTTTGATTTCTACAAATGTATCGTCCAGTTTCTGTCCGATTGCAAAGATAATCTGATCCGCTTTTAAGGTCAGTTCCGAAAATCCGTCTCTGCCTTTTGCCTTTAAAGCGGTTGCTTTTCCGTTTTCAGTTAAGATCTCTTCCGGAGCAAACTCTGTTATGATAGGAATTCCCATTGCCTGAACACTGGAAAGTTCATCAATATTGGCAGGAGCTTCTTCCAAAGTTCTTCTATATACAATACTGGTGCGTGCCCCGAGCTGTTTTGCTGTTGCTGCACAATCCATTGCAACATCTCCGCCACCGATGACAACTACATTTTCACCCAGCTTTAATTCTTTTGTCTTATCTCTTGCAACTTCCAGGAAGTCAATTGCAAACAATACGTTCTGTGCATCTTTGCCCGGAACATCCACTCCGTTGGGGCTCCATAAACCGATTCCCAAAAATACCGCATCGTAAGTATCTTTTAATCCCTTGATTTCTTCAGGAGATAATTTCTTTCCAAATTCAAATTTTACCCCTGCCTTTTTGATCGTCTCGATATCAAAGTCCACTACAGACTGAGGTAATCTTGATGGTAAGATTCCATAAGTTAATACACCGCCTGCCTTATCATGTGCTTCATATACGGTTACGTCATAACCCTGCAATGCCAATTCCCTTGCACAGGATAAAGATGCAGGACCTGCACCTACACAAGCCACTCTCTTTCCATTAGATGGAAGCGGATGAATAAAGTTCATTTCCTGAACCTGCTCCTGTTCTACCAGAAACTTCTGAATCATGCCGATTCGGATCGGTTTATCGATTCCGGTTCTGCTACATTCTTTTTCGCATAAATTTCCGTATGGACAGACGCTTGCACAGCTCCCTCCCAATGGATTGTTTTCACGAATAGTTTCTGCTGCCCCAACTACATTTTTCAATCTGAGAGAACGAATGAACTTTGCCGGATCTGTTCCGGCCGGACATCCTGTACTGCATGGTGCATCTTCACATAACAGACATCTGGCAGTCTCCTCATATGCTCTACGCAGATCGTAGTTTTCTTCAAACTGACAGGCATATGGTGTTGTTACTGTCTTACTCATTTGGTAATCTCCTTTCTTGGCTAACACCCCAACAACCTTTTCCCCAAAAGGTGTTAAATATATCTTATATCTTAGTAACTAAATAGTAATTCATACACCGATAGGAATGTAAATAACCTTTTTGAAACCATTTTTGTTTTTTTTTCGAAAAATAAAAAGAAGCCTCCATTCACTGGAGACTTCACGCCCTATTTCTTCTCTTTATTCTTTTCTACCGGAACTATGATTTTTGTCACATGCTCCTCTTTATTCTTAGTGTCTACCGGAGAAATCAAAAATTCTTCGGTTACACTTCCACAGACAATATAATCATTATCATCAATCCATCGTTTTAGAGATATGTATGATTTAAAGATATCACTGTAATCTCCGCAATGAATAACAGTTGCCGCCAGAAAATCTCCGAAAGAGTGTACCTCCTCGTTCTTCTCTTCTCCCGGCTCTACTTCTATTGCAAATTCTACATCACAATCCTTTGAAAAGAACTGTCCACACATATCCGTATGATATGTTACAAACACAGGTCCGGAAATAATGATATTTTTTTGAATCGCTTCTTCCTGAATCTCAATCCACCTTTCTATGGACACCTCTTCATTATGATAAGAAGTAATCACGGAACGCGCTGTCAACAATTGAAGAGTCGGAATCTTCTCTATCTTGAATATGTCAGCCGTTCTTCCGGATTCATCTGTCATATCTAAAAAGGTCTGACCCAATTTTAAACGAGTTAACAGATATTCCGTTTCCATACAACTGGTCTGTAATTTTCTGATCTCTTCTTTTAAATTTTCAATATGGGTTTCAATGCCTTCCAGATACGCATCCATCGTATTCTGTTCCACTAATGTCTTGATTGTTTTTAAGCTGAATCCCAAAAAACGATAACTGCGAATAATAAATGCGGTAATCAGCTGCTCCTTACTATAGTAACGATAATGGCTGGTTTCTTTCCTGACATTTGGTATTAAAAGTTTGATTTCATCATAGTATCGTAATGTTTTGATGGGTACTTTACAGATATCTGATACTTGTCCGATAGAGTAGTACTCCTTCTCCTTCATATTGTCACCTCACTGTCACATCTTCTTCGTATACATCTTATATTCTATCAGAAAACAGCATATTTTTGTTCTGAATTATCATTTTTTCTATATACAAATCATGAAATCTCATGAAAAAAGCACTGAACAAATCAGTGCCTTTTTCTAATGAAAAGTATCTTGAGGAAGATTTATTACAACACTCCTTCTTGATGCAACTTCTCTAAAGTGTCATCATCAAAGCCATACACTTCTTTATTATGCTGACCAAGAAGAGGCGCTGGAAACTCAATTTTCGGAGGTGTCGCAGTTAATTTAACCGGACATCCCTGGAAATACATATCTCCGATTGTAGGGTGAGTCATATGAACCATCATTTCACGAGCCTGAATCTGTGGGTGTTCAATTGCTTCTTTCATATCTAAAACCGGTCCGCAAGGAATTCCGGCCTCATCAAAAATCTGCTCTAATTCAGACTTCGTCTTTGTCTTTGTGTATTCTGAAATAAGCTGCTGTAATCCTGATTCATAATTCTGACATCGAAGTTCATTGGTTAAGTATCGCTCGTCTTCAATCAATTCCGGTTGTCCGATCACTTCACAGAATGTTGCAAACAATCTGTCATTTCCAACTCCGAGTGCAATATATCCGTCTGATGTTTCATAAATATCAAATGGTGCAATCGACGGATCCACATTACCCTGACGCTGTGGAATTACTCCGTCCATAGTTGTTTTTACGATAGAATTTTCCAGCAGTGTAAAAATCGTATCCTGCATAGACACATCCACCTGCTGTCCTTCTCCTGTTTTTTCTCTGTGATAAAGCGCCATCAGAAAACCGACACACAGGTAGATCCCTGCTACATGATCTGCAACAGACGGTCCAACTTTTACAGGTGCGGTATCTTTATATCCGGTCAAGTTTACCATTCCACCCATTGATTGTGCCACAATATCATAACACGGTCTGTGAGAAATCGGACCGTACTGTCCGAATCCGGAACCGGATGCATAGATAATTTTCGGGTTAATCTCTTTTAAGGTTTCATAATCCACCCCTAATTTTTTTGTGACACCCGGACGATAGTTTTCCACTACCGCATCTGCATCTTTTACCAGATCATAAAAAATCTCTCGTGCCTTTTCATTTTTCAGATTCAGCGTACAACCCTTTTTATTACGATTCAGGAATGCATAAAATCCGCTTTCTCCGCTTTTCTCATCCATCGGTCCCCAGCTTCTGCACTGCTCCCCGGATGGCGGTTCAATCTTAATCACATCTGCACCGTGATCTGCTAAAAGAGTTGTACAAAACGGTCCGTTTAAGGCACTTGTCAAATCTAATACTCTAAGTCCTTCTAATGCTTTCATTCTTCGGTCCTTTCTACCTTGGAATTTCATATTCAAAAATCGCTACAGTAGAAATCGGAGGATCTGTTTCCATATCAATAGAACTTGGGAACGGCGGATTTGCAGGTAATTCACAAACCTTAAAGGAACGTACTTCAATCGTTGCCTTTCCATCCTCTTCTTTATTTAATCTTGCCTTGAATTCCATATAATCTCCGGCATGACATGGAACAAATAAACGAATCTTTGCTACCTTGCTGCAACGTCCCACATTTCCATATAACTTCGCCATTAAGCGATCTGCCACATCTCCCATATAAGTGATAGAACGGGCGCCGTTTACCACACCGCCTCCGTAAAACACATCTCGATCTGACATTCTGTATCTCATCGTTACTTCTTTAGACATATCGGTTCCTCCTTTTCCCTCTTAAAGCTCTAACTCGCGCCATGGATCGATTACTGCACCGTCCGGTTGTTCTCCACGCTGTAATTCTTTCTTTACTACCAAAACTACTGTTCCTTCGGAAATCAATTTTGGTTCATCAAAATACACCATATCACCCGGTTTTGCATCTTCGACTCCGGCTCTGAAAGCAGGAGTTGCTACTTTATAAGTTGCAATTCTGCAGGTTCTGGAAGTTCCGCCGATCTTTACCATCTCTGCTGTAAAATCTAATTGATCCCCTACATAGGCATCCTCAAACAATTCTACATCTGTGTAACCCAGACAGAGTGACTCATCACCGTCATTTAAAATCATTAATTCGGTTTCTACATCCCCAATAAAATCAAACTGACGTCCAAAAGGAATTCTTCCGTCAGGATCATTTGCATCAGCTGTAGTCATTTTGTAGCTTAATGTTGCTGTTCTTCTTGTACTCACTAAAAATACCTCCTTATTATTTTCTGTTTTGCTTCACTCTCCTTGTGATATCTAAACCGTAACTGATACCACAAATGTAAAGTCAATTATAAATTTAAAAAATTCTAAATTTGAATTTCGTTTTTTTTCTACAACTCTCCTTCATCTGGACAGTTCCATTTTTTCTCTAAAAAAGGGTATAATTTCCAAAAATCAACAATAAAGCCGACATCTGCCAATGAAAAAATCCTCGCTTTCGGGTCTTTATTCACTGCAACGATCCGATACGTTCCGCAAACTCCTATCATATGCTGATTCGAACCTGACATTCCGATTCCAAGATAGAAATTCGGGAAAATGGTTCTACCGCTTAATCCGACCATATATTCCGGCGCCGTGTATTCCCGCTCTACACACCCTCTGGTCGCCACTACCTGTGCACCTATCTTATTTCCGAACTGCATAAGGCGGTAAAAACCTTCCCTGCAACGAATGCCTCTTCCGACTCCTATAAAGCATTGTTTTTTTTTACAGCCTTCTGCAAGTTCCCGATATAACAGATCTGCCGCCTGTTCCATATTTATTTTTAAGTAAGAATCCTCTATCGATAATTCCGGTTGTTGGGGGTCCACTACATATATCATTCTTACGAAAAAATAGATCCGCTGATAATAAGGCGCTGAATCTCATTTGTCCCTTCATAGATCTGCGTAATCTTTGCATCACGGAACATACGCTCTACATTTTGTTCTCTCATATATCCGGCGCCTCCCATCGACTGAATACACTCGGTGGTCACTTTCATTGCCAGATTGGTACAAGCCAGTTTTGCTCTGGATGCATCAACAGAAAAATCTTCTCCGTTTTGCTGTTTCCATACCCCGTAGTAAAGAAGCAATCTTGCCATTTTGATCTCTGTTTCCAAGTCTGCCATTTTAAAAGCCAGGTATTGATTGTTACAAATCGGTTTGCCAAACTGTACCCGTTCTTTCATATAAGAAGTCGCAATATCAAAAGCGGACTGTGCCAGACCGAGTCCCTGTGCCGCCACACTCAAACGTCCCGCATTCAAAGCCGTCAATGCATATTTAAATCCTTTTCCCTCTTGACCGATCAGTCGACTCTTCGGTATTCTGCAATCTTCAAAGATCAGTTCCGCTACTTTTGCACAATGAATCCCGCATTTGTTTTCTATATGACCGACGGTTACTCCTTTGGTTGTTTTTAAATCTACTAAAAATGCAGACAATCCCTTTGCTCCTTTTTCCGGATCGGTATTTGCAATCAACATACAGTATTCCGCTATCGCACCGTTTGTAATAAAATGCTTTACTCCGTTAATCACATATTCCTCTCCGTCTAAAACAGCTGTAGTCTTGGCAGAACCTGCATCTGAACCGGCATCCGGTTCTGTTAATGCAAAGCAACCGATTGCATCACCTTTGAATAAAGCCGGCATACAATGTGCTTTCTGTTCTTCATTCCCAAATAATTCGATTCCGGTTGTAAAAGTAGAAGAAATAGCATAAGCGATTCCGAATGCGGAGTCTACCTTGCATAACTCCTCTACTACTGCAATAAAGGAATAGTAATCTTCCCCCTGTCCCCCGTGTGTAACAGGAAACTGTACTCCGATCAATCCGGCAGCTCCCAGTTTCTTTAAAATATCCATTGGAAATTCCTCTGTCTGATCTCTCAGCTGTGCTCCGGGTGCCAATTCCGCCAATGCAAATCTTCTGGCTCTTTCTCGTATTTCATTCTGTTTTTCTGTTACTGTAAACTCCATATACATCCTCCTTATCTGTGTAACTCACATCCTTTGGATAGGGCTAGAGTAGCACCTCCTCTCTTTTAATTCAATATATTTTTGTGCATTTTTACCATTTTCTCTGTTTTATATAACTCCATCAACTGTACTTTTTATGCACTTTGTATAATTGCATTTTTATATATACATCACATTTTTTATTCAACTCTACTGCAGATAGAAAGATAGCCCCCGAAGCTGCAAAAGAGTATCTCTTCTGTAACTCCGGGGGCTATCCGTCCCTTATGGTATTCTTTTTATAAAGCTCTCAGCTTTCATTTACTAATTTTCCGGTCATATGCTCAATCTCAATTACAAATGCCTTTACCCTGGATCCTGCCTTTTTTATTTCTTCTTCAATAGAGGCTTCATCCGGATAATATTTTCTTGCCAGTCTTCTGGAAACCTCAATCGCCTCATCCTGATCTTCTACTATATGGATTCTTCCGAAACAGACCACACTGGTAATGTTCCACGCCCACTCTCCTTCTTTTTGAAATCCGCTATTATAGAGACAAAACGATACCTTGTTCCATCGTTTGATCGCATCTGCCTTATGTCCGGTTCCGGCTCCATGAATATAAAGCTTTCCGTCCTCATACAAAAAATTTACAGGCATTGCATACGGATAAGAATTATCACCGAGAACTGCCAGTATTCCTCTCGGTTCCTCTCGAAGAATTGTTTCACATTCTTCTTTAGAAACCTCCTGCTTCCATCTTCTCATCTTACGAAACCTTGTTTGCTCAATCTTCAGATTGGAATTTTCCGATGCGGCATCCTGCAATACCTGTAACATCGGATTGAAAAAATTCCTTGAGTCAGATATGATTCGAATTGATACAGCTTCTCCGATCGATACCAGTTCATCGTATAAAGCATCCAGATTTTCTCCGTATTCCTCTGAAAATCCGAGCTGTTTCGCCAGTCGCCGATGCAGCTTTAGCGCATCTTTTATTTCCTCCTCGGTAATTACTACTTCCATTTAATTTCCCTTTTCATACAATTTCTCAAATGTCTTATAATGATCCTGTGTATAATAAATGCGTCCCGATGTACTATATACTAATCTTTTTGCATTGCGTCTTCCGCCATGATAATCTATATCACATTCCTGATAAGAGTCTTTCGGCAGCTTTTTTTCATAATTTCCGAAGCGTGATCCTCCAATACTTTTTCCGGATGCCACCTGCGCTAAATTTCCCTTAGAAGAAACCCAACCCAATTTCATAGCTTCCGCTTTTGTAATGTAATTAGACGGCAATTTTTTATATTTGTGCAAATATGCTGCAACCTCTGTTTTTCCGGTGTAGGTATTTTCTTTTTTTATAGCGCTATCCGAAACGGTGCTTTCGCTTTTCTTTAAAGAACCGCAGCCGGTAAGTGCAATTACCAGACATAATACGGATACCAGCCTGATTACTGTCTTCTTCATCCTCCGCCTCTTCTCTATGCAAAATACTGCTGACCCAGTATAATATATTCCTCTGCCGATTTGCGATTAGACTCTATTTCTTCCGGCTTAATCGCACGCACAACCTTTGCCGGACTTCCCATCACTACCGAACCGTCCGGTATCTTCATGCCATTTGTTATCAACGCGCCTGCTCCGACGATACAATTGTCTCCGACACTTGCTCCGTCCATAATAATAGCTCCCATTCCAATCAATGTATTACTTCCTACCGTACAGCCGTGAATAATTGCTGCATGTCCGATTGTGCTTTTCTGTCCGATTATAACGGGAAAATCCTTATCACAATGAAGCATACAACCGTCTTGAATATTAGTTCCTTCTCCTACTTTGATATAATCGTATTCTGCACGGATTGTAGCATGAAACCAGATACTGACATCCTGTTCTAAATGCACATCTCCATGTACCTCTGCATTTTTTGCAATATACGTCCTTGTCATTTTGCCTCCTTTACACTCTAACAATATCTTTATGAGAAATCTGTGCTTTTACATAACCCGATAAAACAATTTGTTTTGATGCATTCAGATAATAAACGGATTGGTAGATCTGAGCCCAAACTTTATAGTATTTTTTCTTTTTCAGATGAGAGCTGATATTTATCTCTCGTTTATCACTTTGTATACGATATACTTTTTTTCCAAATCCGATCTCCTGATAATAATATACATAAGTGCATCTTCTTTTGAAAAGTCAATCTCCACACCCTGAATTCTTCTTGTTATACTGATCCACTTTTCATCTCTTCCGAGTTCTCCGTCAATAACCTAATACAGCGTCTTCTCCAACAAATCATCGAACCATTTTCCGGCAGCGTGATCCAGCTGTCGTTTCTTATTTCTTTGTTCCTCTTTTGATATTTTTATTTCCTTTTGCAGTACATTCCGACGCTCCTGCAACTGCTTCTGCGATATCTTTAATTTATGCCTCTGTCGCTGACAGGTCGTTACCTGCTTTACAGCCTGTCGATCACGTTTTGCGACCACTGCAGAAGTAAATCCCGTTCTCTGTTTTGCGAATACTGACTCTGATCCGATTCCTCCAAAAAGAGATCCGATTACAAAACAGATTTCCCCCGTTAATCCGATCCTTCAGATTATTTCTTTTCCAGATTTCTTTCTCATTTGTAACCTACTTTACACAAATCTCTGCCAATTGATAGGAAAACACCTTTTCAACTTCTTTCCAGTCCAACTCTACCTGCATTCCGATCTTTCCGCCGCTAAAAAATATATGCTCCAATTTATCTGCAGAACTGTCTATCGTGATCGGAAATGTTTTTTTCATTCCGACCGGAGAACAACCTCCATGTATATATCCGGTCAGTCCCAGGAGTTCCTTACTCTTGACCATTTCTATATTTTTTTCCTTCACACAGGCAGCCGCCTTTTTTAAATCCAATTCTTCCGCCACCGGAATCATAAAAACATAGTGTGCTTTCGACTTTCCTACCGTTACCAGTGTCTTAAATACACTTGCTTCCTCTTCTCCTAATAATCTTGCAACTTCCACTCCGCTCAACGCACAATCTGTTTGAAATTCATGTATTTGATATGCCACCCCGGATTGATCCAGGATACGCATTGCATTTGTTTTCTTCATTATAATCTTCCTGTTTTATTCTATATCTTCATGCTGTTTCTCTTTTTCCTCTGTCAAAATAGACATATAACCCGCTGTAATAATTCCCGCGGGCAGTGCTACAATCGCTATTCCGAAAAAGGATGAAATCATGGCAATCGTTCTTCCGATCATTGTTACCGGATACAGATCTCCGTATCCCACCGTTGTAAATGAAACTGTTGCCCAATAGATTGCATCAAAAAAAGTATGAAATGTCTGTGGCTCCACATTAAAAATAATTACCGCACAAACAAAAATATATCCGACTGCAAATGTCGTAACGGACAATAACGGTGCTCTGGAACGTCGGATTACCTGTCTTACAATCCCGACCGAACTGGAGTATCTTGCGATTTTCAAAACTCTGAAAATCCGAATTGTTCGAATCACATTGAGCAGGCGAAAAAATCGAAGTACCTTAAACACCGCGCTGATTTCCAGAAAGGACGGCAGAATAGAGATCAGATCAATCAGTGCCAGAGGTGTCAGCGGATATCTCAAAAACGACTTTATCCCCTTTTTTCCGAATTTACATTCTGCCGAATACCATCTGAGCAGATAATCTATGATAAAAAATATAACAGTCATATGATCGATTGTCGCAAAAACAGGTCGGTCTTTTTTTAATACCAATGGAATCAAACTTATTATGATTACTGTCAGCATTACAAGATTGTATAAAATATTCCAAACTGTTTTCTTGTTTCTCCACTCAACCAGATTATAGATAAATCGCTTTCGATTCATTCTGATCACTTCTTTCTATTCGAGCTGTTTTAAAAGCTCTGCTATTTCCTCCGGAGTATCTACGGTATATTCACTCTTCATCTTATCTATGGCAGGTCTCTTCCGAAATCCCCAGGCTACCAGCACACAGGGAATCTGTGCATTCATAGCAGCCTCTCTGTCCGTCTCCGAATCTCCGATATAGATAACCTCTTCCCGGCTGATCTCCATTTGCTGTAATGCATAAACCATCATTGCCTTATCCGGCTTTCGAGGGATTCCTTCTGTCTCTCCCATAACCAGATCAAATAGATTCGGATAGAAAGTTTCGCACAGACGCTGTACCAATTCCTCTTTTTTATTGGAAATCACTCCCAGTTTATAGCCCTGTTGTTTTAATTTCTTTAACAAAACCTCTATCCCGCGGTAAGGTCTTGTCCGGTCAGTCAAGTGTTTCCTATAACGCTTCATAAAGCTTTGATATACCTGTTCCAGCTCTTCTTTAGAACGATCCGGAGCCGCTCTTTTTACTAAATTCCGTATTCCGTTTCCAACCAGACTCTCTACCTCCTTTTCAGAATGCGGCGGTAAAGAAAACTCCTCTAATGCGCCGTTAAGACTGTCGGTAAGATCACCGATTGTATCCAAAACCGTTCCATCCAAATCAAACAACACTGCCTGTATCTTCATAATTGAAACACTTCTTTCTAATGTAATACACTGCTGTCAAAATCTGTTGTATCCTTAACTCCGGTATACATCATCAACTCCGACAGTTCTTCTTTCATTTTCTGTATCTTTTCCATCACACCTTCCGATCCGCTTTTCAGCAAAGGTGCTAGAATGCCTCGACCGACCGATACCGCATCCGCTCCCAGTGCAAGAGCTTTATACGCATCATATCCGTCATCGATCCCGCAATCACAAAATATGGTCATTTCCGTTCCTTTCAATGCCTTTTTTATTTCAGGCAAAATCAATACCGGCGGAACCCCGAACGGAATCCTTCCATGGTGGTGGGAAACTACAATTCCCTTGCATCCCGCTTCTTTTGCCTTCAGTGCATCCTGTAACGACAATACGCCCTTTGCAATAAACGGAACTGTACAAGATTCTGCATAGGCTTTCAGATCCTCTGACATCACCGCCCCCATAGGGTAGCCGTCCACCACATCATAACGTCCGTTATTTCCCGGAACATGATCAATATCAATTCCTATTGCAACTGCATTGCACTCCTCTGCCACAGAGATCTGCCTCTTTATTTCTTCATGATCGGCAAACGGCTTTATGATACGAACCGTATCCGCTCCGATTGCCGCTATCTGTCTGAATTCTTTATCCGGCTCCATTCCCACCCAGTTCAGAATTCGAAGTTGTTTTGCCGCTTTTGCATATTCCTGCATCGGCAGATTCCCGTTTTTCCCTACTTTATTTAAATGAGAGAACGCAGGCATCATAATCGGAAGATCATATGATCTTCCGAAAATTCGAGTGGTCAGATCCGGCTCTACTGCATCAATTACTCTCATTTCTACTAAAATCTGATCCAGATAAGCACGATTATGCACATTGGCATCTTCCGCTTTTCCGCTTGTGACCGGAATCAGTCCTTTCGGTCCCGGCCAGATTGTTTGAATATCCGATGGTTCTTTTTTCATTTTATTACTCCTCGTATTTAAGGTTGATATAAAATCAAAACTACATATGCAATCATTGCAATTATCATATAAAGTGAAATAAATGCCGACATAAATTGCTCCTGCCCCTCTTCCTTGCACAAAGGTGTCAGCTGAAGCGGCACCGGAAAACCTGTCGGGCACATGAAGTACAGCAAAACTGCCGTACGAAAATAACAGTCTGACATTTTCCCGGGAAATATCAGAAAAAATCCTGCTATAATCAGCACGCAGCCAAGCAACCGAATTACTGTCAAACGTAAAAGTGCAGAGAGAGTTTTTAATTCTATCTTGAAATCATAACCCAGTGTAAACAAAATTATTCCCGTAATCGGTGCCAGGATCATTGTCATTGTATTGGTGTAAACACTTCTGAAAGAAGAAGCGACAAGCCATCCGTACAATCCGGTTAAATTTAATATCAGTCCGACAACTACAGCGATCACAAATGAATTTGTAATAATATTTTTTAATAAACCTTTTACGGATGTGGCAGAGGAGGATTCCCTTGCTACCAGAATCGGAACTATTCCGAAATTTATAATAATTCCCGCCACATCAAAGGTTACAATATGAATCGCATAAGCAGCACCTGCTATCGTAATATAAAGCGGAAGTGCGACATTTCCACCTTCGCAGGTCATCAGCAGATACGGTGCAATCGTCCTATAAGGTTCTGCAATCCGACCGGACAGACGTTTCCCTATCATAAAAATAATTAGCCATGCAATGTCCAGATACAGAATCTGATGAACAAAATTTGCAGCCAGATCCGAAGTGAAAATTACATGAAAAATCAACGCCGGAAACAAAATGCGAAATACGATTTTCTTCGCACCCTCTTTTTGTTCCACGCTGATCCATTGTTTTTTTCGAGACAATCCTCCTAAAAACATCATTATAAAAACAGGCAATAAAATTCCTATGGCTTTCATATAGCTTCCCCTATGTATTTATTTAAAAAATAAAACCCGCAATCAGTGTTAAAATTGTCAATCCGCCCTGCATCCATATAATTTTCGGATTACTTGTAATACTCTCATAAAGCGCTACCAAAATAATATATCCCATTAAGCAGAGTACTGCTGTCTTGCTTGCAAAAACAAAAACAGACAATAAAATCAAAACAGAAAGCAAACCATTATAGATACCCTGATTTTTAAACAATACTTTTTACTGACGGTCGTTCCAACTCTTCCTTTAACATCTGAAATACCTTTACTGTTTTTTCGGAATCGGTTGCAAAGGTCTCCAGATACATAATATAAAAAAACTCCAGTGCAACTAAGGTTCCTAATATTTTTATCACTATATTCATATAGATACGATTCTCCTTTTTCTAATACAATATCGTACTTATTTTACCTCTTTTGCAGCAAAATATCTACGACACAATAATAGACACTGTTACTTCTTATATCATACAAAGCAAACATATATTTGGAACTTTTCCAGCTTAACACTCTGATTTTCCTGATATATAGTATCCGTTTCCTGTCTTGGCTCTCATAACTGCTCACTCTTCCTATTTTCTATTTGTTACAAGCATAACAAAGTCGCCTTTCTCTAGCAAGTATTTCCAAAAGGATTCTCATAGGAATTCTATCTTTTCGTTTCCGGCAAAAAAAGAAGAAAAGACAAGTTCTCCCCCGTCTTTTCTTCTCTTCAATTATTTCAGATATTCTTTATTCCTTAAAACATAGGCTCCTCCTCCTAAGATCAGTCCTCCTCCGACCATATTTCCCAATGTGACCGGAATCAGATTGTGCAATGCCTGCGCAACCGTTACTCCTTCTATATGAGGTGCCAGTAAAGATACACCGTATACTGTCATATTTGCGATGCTGTGCTCAAATCCGCTTGTAATAAAAGCAAATAAACACATAAATGTAATCAGCAGCTTTGCGGTATCATCTGTTGTTCTGAACCCGATCATAACTGCCAGGCAGACCAGAAGATTACACAAGATTCCCCTGCAGAACAATGCAAGAAAGCTTCCACTTGCCTTTGCAACCGCCGCTGTCTGAAAAAACTCCATAACCGGACCTTGGTCAACCAATCCGCTGTTTACAAAAATAATACTTAAAATAATAGCTCCAATCAGATTCCCCGCATAGGAAGCAATCCATATCTTTACTGTATCCGACCATTTGGTTGCTTTGGTCAAACTTCCGACTGTCATGACAAAAGTATTTCCCGTAAACAAATCCGTTCCCGTAAAAATAACCAGTGACAGTGCAATTGCAAATGCAACACCCATTAATATTTTAGTGGACGGAGCGCCGGCCATATAGCCCCCTATACTGAAAATCAATAAGATTCCGATACCGATATAGGCACCCGCAAAGGAAGAGCTCACAAGATATTTCCATATACTCTCCTGCAATACCCCTATTTTTTTCTTTGCAGCACCGCTTACTTTATCTAACATTTCATTATACATTCTTCTATTACTCTCTTTCTATTACTGATTCACGCTTCTAATTTGTATCATAACGTACCCCTTGCCAGTACATTTGCTGATTTTCGACAGTCTCCGGAGGCAGCTCCACTCCCTTTAATGCCCACTCCCGAAATGTCAAAAATCCGGTTCGATCTACAATATAGCCAATATGCTCTTTTCCATTCGGTGCATCTTTTGCAATGTATTCTTTTGCGTAAGCATAGGTATTTTCAATGATCTTTACAATACTGTCCTCATCTATCCAACGGAGCCAGTCAATTGCCATACGTGGATTCTTTTTTCCGGTTCTTCCCATAATCATAAGCTTGTAATATTTTTTAGGACTTCTGGTCCACGCAGACATCGGACAATTGATAACACATTCTCCGCAACCGATACATTTTTCCTCATTTCTTACAATCTTATTATTCTCTGCCGATAATGCTCCTACTGATATTTTCTTACACTTTTTTACACATGCCAGACAAGTTACACAACGTTCCATATGATATTCCGGCAGACAGGTTCCGACAATTCCGAAGTCGTGCATTCTTGCCCTAATACAATCATTCGGGCATCCTGTCAACGCCACCTTTACATGCAGATCATTCGGGAAAATTACCTTCTCGATTCGCTTTGCAAATTCAGTTGTATTATACTGTGCCTTAGGACAGACCTTATTTCCGATACAGGCGGACACATTTCTAGTTCCCGCTGCCGGATATCCGCTTCCGATATCCTCCTGATTAATGTGAAGCTTTTCGATTACAGGCTGAATCATCTCATTGACAGCCGGCATATCTTCCATTGCAATTCCGATAATCTCAACCCCCTGCCTTGTAGTCATATGAACCTGACCGTTCCCGTATTTTTTTGAAATCTCAGCCACAGTAATCAGGCTTTCCGGATCGATCAGACCACCCGGGACACGAACACGAAGTGCCGTCTGATACTTGTGCTTGGTAATTCGAAAGGCATTTTTCATGACCTTCTTTGTATTTAAATCTCTGATCATATTCCTGTTTCCTCCCTCTAGTCTGCCAGATTTTCAGCAAATGCATAGGTAAATACAGGACCGTCGGTACAAATATACGTGTCATCCATCTTACAATGTCCGCATTTTCCTATCCCGCAATGCATCTTTCTTTCATAAGATACCCAGATATGCTCTTTCGGAATCTCTCTTTTTAAAAATTCAGCCACAGTAAACTTCATCATCATCGGAGGTCCGACCACTACTGCAGAATATTGATTAACATCTTCAACCGGAAGATCCGGAATATATTTCGTAACCAGCCCGACCGGTCCCGTATAGTCCTCCGGAGCACCGTCTACGGTAACTAATACATTCAGCTTTTGTTTCCATTTTTCCAAATCTGCTGAAAACAGCACATCCTCCGGCGAACGAAATCCTGCAATCAACTGAAATGATTTAAATTCATCCGGATGTGCATATACATATTCTATAATCCCTCTTACCGGTGCCAGTGCACTTCCTCCTACTACGATGGCAAGATCTCTTCCCTTGTACTCATTGATATCAAATCCGTTTCCATACGGTCCGCGCAACCGAATTGTCTGTCCAATCCGATATGAAAACAACTCTCCCGTTACCTTGCCCACATTTCGGATTGTAAAATCAATTGTTCCGTCTCCGATCCCGGATACAGAAATCGGACTTTCTCCATATTTTGGCAATGAAATCTCATAGAACTGCCCCGGCTTTACTCCTTCTGAAGGGGTCTCGATTCGAAAGGTCCATTCAACAGGAGTATGCTTGATTACTTCAACCAACCTGCCCGCAGAAGGTATATAAGTATTTTGACATGTACACATAAATAATCTCCTCCCCTTATATATTTTCTGAAGTTGTCAGATAAGGCTGCATAGCCCACCCCACTTTTTCAATCGCTTCCGAAAAAGAAATATACTGCGGACAGACATCGTCACAGCGTCCGCAACCTACACACATTGTATAACCGAACCGCTTTTTAAAATCATGAATCTTATGCAGAGTTTTAAAACGCATTCTCTCTCCCTGCTTCTGCCGGAACGAATGCCCACCTGCAATATCGGTATAACCGTCCACTTGGCAGGATGCCCATACACGTCTGCGCTCTCCCATATTTTCATTTTGCTTATAGAAAATATCCTGCATATTAAAACAGGTACAGGTAGGGCAGGAATAATTACAACGTCCGCAACCGATACATCGACTATTATATTCTTCCCACATTACATCATCTTTGATTTTCATAAAATCAATCTTCTCCGGTACCTTTACCTCAAATTGATTTTTTGTCACATGATCTGCAATAAACTCCGTCTCCAACGGTTCCCCATCAAATACCTGAAGATCTTCGGAACAGACCTCTATCTCCAAATAACCGTCACGAAGATTGATTGCCGCATCATATTCACTGCTTTGATTACTCCCCATACTGACACAAAAACAGTTACGAAAACTTTCTTTACAGCCTACCAGCACAAAGTGAACTTTGTCTCGCAGGCGTTTGTAATAATAATCCGGATCCGTTCCGTTTTGCAGATAAATCTGATCGATCCGTTTAATCCCGTGCAAATCACAGGAACGCAGAAATACTAAAATCGGTCTCTCATCAATAGATGGTTCTTTACATTCTTCCTCCGTAAAGTAAAAAAGCACCTGATTGATCGGCAACATCGTTTCTTTTGCGGAAAAACCGGATTTCTGATCCCATACCATCTCGGAAAAATGATATACCTCCCCATAACGGATTACATCTGTATCGGAATAGGTACCCTCAAACGGAAATCGCTTAGGCGCAAAAATACGAAATGTCTTCGATAATTTTTCAAGCCCTTCATCGAACGCCTCATAACAGACTTTCTTTCTTTCGATACTTTCCATTTATCCGTCTCCTTTCATTCTACTTTGTTATTATTTTATCGTTTAAATTTTATCAATAATATGAATCTCTCCTCTGTTACACTGTCACATAACTCTCTTATTTTATGCGATTGTATGAAAAGAAATAATAAAAAAACAGCTAAAACATCAATAGTCAAAACTATGATTTCTTAGCTGTTTCTAAATTGTTTGTCTGTTCAAATAGTATCCAGATCTGCCGCCAAATATTCACCGGAAACCGACATATAGTAAAACGCATCTATCTTTTTTTCCTGTTTTGCCCTCATTACCGCTTTTGCAAGTTCCGGATATGCAATTTCATCACATATCATAGCAAATTTCACTTCCGGCAAGAGGTCTTTCAAGCGTCTGATTTCCTCCAACCTCTCTTTAAAAGATAAGTCTGCCACATTAGGAATAATCTCCAACAGAATAATCTCAGGATGCAATGCCACACAATCCAATATCATATTTTGAGAAGGTACTGCAGAAACTATCTTTGTATTAAAATTTCCGCTCTTTGAAAGTAATACCTTTGCTCCGTCCGCAAATAATCGATTCTTCATACTGATTGCAACCAACTTCAATAGACTGCGCCTCCTTTACCTTCTGATTTTAACGCTATTTTCACTTTTATTATAGTACACTGATAAAAATATACATCCATCGAAAGTAGCAGTCACACAAGCTTCTCTGTCTATCCGTTATGAAATTTCCTCCTCACTGACTACAATACCTGCAACCCTTGCCCGAATAGCAAGTTGAGTTCGATTCTCACACCCGGTCTTTTCAATCATATGCCGTATGTGTGTTTTTACAGTAGATTCCGCCATACCGAGTTTCTCTGCAATCACCGAATTACTGGAACCTGCTGTCATAACTCTTAAGACATCCATTTCTCTTTCTGTAAACTCAGATGAATCCGCCAAACCGATCGTGACACTCGGAAGCTGATCCGGATAAACGGACTCTCCCTGCATCGTTCGTTCCATTACTCTTACAATACTCTCTGTAGAACATTCTTTGAACCAAAAGCTTTCAATTCCGATCTTTCTTGCTTTTTTTATCCACAAAGACTCCAACATACTGGTTACCGCGATAATCTTGATAGAAGGTCTTATCTGTTTAATCTTTTCCGCCGCCTCTAAACCGTTTGATCCATCCTGCATCAGAATATCCATCAGAATCAAGTCTACCTGCGTTTTCAAAATATAAGTATAGGCATATGCGGCGGAATGTAGGCAGGCAACCAACTCATACTCCTCACTTCGTTCAATCAGCATAAAAAACATCTCTCTTGGTACATTTTGATCATCTACTACAAGCACTCTTGTTTTTCTCATTTAATATACTCCTATCGGAAGTTCTACTGTAAGAATAAAAAAAGGAAAACTTTCAATCCGCATTCTTCCACCCAACAGTTCTACTCCTTTTCTGATATTGGACAGTCCTCCCTTTTCCTCAATCGCTGCTTTAGGACAGTTTCCGTTATTCCGGACTGTCATATACAATATTCCTTCACACTCTTTTAATCGAACATTCAATTGATTTCCCCTTGCATGACGAACGGTATTATTAAGACATTCTAATATAATATTCAATGCCATTTTCCGTTGCAATCCTTCTTTTGGCAGAATCCCTTCGAGCTCAATTGCCACCTTAACATGGTCCGCCGCCTTTAATAATTGTTCCCAGTCATCTTCCGTCTCATTTAAATCCGTTTCCCCCATCATAACCCGAATATTGCGTTTCCAAAGTTCCACCAATTCTTCTCTTTGCTTTTCCTCCCGACTCAAATACATCCTGAATTCCAGCAGTGAACGTCCAATATCGTCATGTATGTGTATTTTGGCTGCAAGCAGCTCCTTCTCACAAATATAACATTCCAGATGATTCTGATTGTCCTTTAATCGGGCATTGATATCAGACAGACGACGATTTCTTTCATGAATTTTTTCCGTCAAACGATATTCTTCTGTAATATTTATCGCTACAATTTCCTTCAGGTTATGATGAAGTGTATATTTGATATTCCACACATGCTTCTGTGTTTTTACAATATAATCCGGTTTGGTACTGATTACACTAACCCCCTGCTTTACCTCTCCGGTGTGCAATTTTCAGTCACATTCTTTTGTATTCAATACGATCGTTCCGAAAATTTCGTCCGCCACCTGATGCATCCGACGATTTACCAGCATCGGTGTTCCGTCCGGTTTTGAAAAACAGATTCCCTCCGGCATTGCATCGAGACTTTCTTTTACGGAATCCGACGTTAATAAATTTCTTTTTTTATATAGAAGTTTCTTTGCCACCATTACTTGAAAAAACAACATAAATCCCAACACAAAACCGGTTTGAACAAGTTCCTTTAAATGAAATTGATGATTATCTCCCCAGCGACACACCTGCTGTGTCCATCCGACAGTAAACGCCGTAATAAGCAGCAATCCGAAATTCTTCCATTTTCCTATCTTTAAAAGCAAACTCTGGATCAGTATAGAAGCAGAGATTATTATTATGACAATGCAACCGCATCCTGCCAAGACAAATCCGTAATAATACGGCTCATATTCCATCATATCCACATCCCCCATATCTGACTGTCACAGTAATATAGTCCGTTTCTTCTTCTCTTTCATATTGTATAGAAAGTGCTCCATCTGGCTGATTCAATAAATCTGTAAAATCAACCCTATTTGATATCGATTCCGATCGTGCAATCTGAAAACTGACCTTTATTGATTTCCTGACTGTTATTACTTCTATTAATAATGAAGTCATACTAACCAGATAAGCTTCCAACAGTTCTTCTAATACTCGATAGACTGTAAGAGCTTTTGAAACAGGTAAATCGCCCTCGGCATTCCAACTCATATAGGTCTCTGCTCCATAAAGTTCAATGTACTCTAAGGATTCTGAAAAAGCCAATCTTAATTCCTCACATGAAATTTGCTCTGCATGTTCCGATAAAATCAATAAATTTGAATATCTTTTCAAATACACATTATAAATACATGCTTTCTTCATTTCTTTTTGAAATAATAACTCCTCCTTCGGAAGCGTTTCCAAAAGACTTTTCAAAGTCTCAAGCTGAGGTTTCAACGCCTTTGCAATCTCTCGGTACAGTCTTGCCTTTTGCTCAATCGCCGTTCGGCTTTCCCGTATTTGATTTTCCGCTTTTATCAGTTCATTTTCCTCCAGGATAAGATCTCCGAGTTTCTGTAATTCAGAGTTTAACTGATTTAATTTTGTGATATCCCTTATCCAGTAACTGCTACCTCCCCGTATCGGTGACTTTTGCAAAATCGTATTTTCATTCAGAAACACTGTATTTTTTCCTGACTCCCGTATCTGTTCCGCCGTAACCGAAATACCATTGGCGGACTGAAACTGTATTACCCCGTTTTGATCTACAATACCGCCACGTATCGAAGATAAATCCCAAAATCTTTCATAACTGTCATTGGACGGCAGCAGATGCATTACAATCAATCCTTCTATAAATATTCCAAAAATAACACAGACCATTTCCGGCATAAGAAAGATTTGAGACAATCTGAAAATATCCCACTCTTTTCTGATAGTTCCCAGATAGTACCCTACTCCAATCAAAAGAGGAAGAAGCGCTACCCAAAAATATCTTCGTCTCTCTGTTACGCTGCATCTGACCATCGTGAATATAATAGATGATAAAAATAATCCCGCTATATAAAAATACGTAATATAGAAAAGTAAACCGTACTTCATATAGTGATCCGACCAATAATTTACACCAAAACGAAAAGAAAATGCCAGCTGATTTCTATCATTGGTAAGGATCAAAAACCATAAAACGGCAGTGGGAACATATAGCAGCTTCCATCTTTTCGAAATGGATTCTCCCTCTTTTTTCCCTATGTGTAACACCGCCATCAATTGAAAAAAAGCCATATTCAGCATAATTATATAATAGGAATACCACATATATCTTCCCAAAAAATGTCCATCTGCGATAAACAAATATTTTACAGTCCGTATCCCCATCAAAATCAGCATATGAAATCCCATCCATTTTAAGTACATCTGTACTTCTGTCTGTATAATCCTCCGATAATTCTGCCGCATCCATAAAAGAATGGCAATCGTATAACAAACAAAAATCATAAGATTTTTAGAAAAAGGATAGACAATATAATCTGTTCCGAATCGTAATGTCCCCGCTGTTACAATCATACATATACAAATACAATTTGATAATACTGTCAATTTACTTGTATGCATACACCATTCCTTTCTGATATTTTATTTTATATTATTATATTATCAGTTTTATATTTTGCACAGTCAAAAAGCTCCTAAAGTAGAAAAAAAAATTTATTCTTCTTTAGGAGCTTTATTTAATACCCCTTCCTCTTTCTGTTTCTTTTATTTATTCCAAACCAGATCAAACCCGAAACGGAACTGCTCAATATAATCCCGTATAGAAGAATTTCACTTTTGTCTCCGGTCTTAGGAATTATGCTTTGACTTCGGTCATAAATTACTTCTTTCGTCTGATATTGATTATGGAATACTATCTCCTCGGTCTTTTCTTCTCTGTTCTGATACACAATCACAGAAGCGGTCAATTGCCCCATATCGGCTCCGTCTACCGCTCTCTTCCTTTCCACTATAATCAAAACCCGATATTCCATAAGATCATATTTTACTCCCGGGTGTGTTCCTTTTTTCTGTTTCAAAATATAAGAATACTTCCCCGGCTCTGTAAATGTAATAGGTCCGAATTTTCCTGAACCGTTCCCCTTTACTACTTGCAGAGTCTTCTTCGGCAGAACCGCTTTTCCTGCTTGATCTGCCAGCAGTTCTAGTTGGAAATCTGTCTGCTCTCCCCCTCTCTCTACTTCTGTTCGAAAAGGGAGCTCAATAGAAATACCTTTATTCGGCTCTGCTCTTAAGGAAATCGGAACTGACAGTATTATAACCGTCAAAAATAGTGTCCAGCTTTTAAGGTATTGTTTCACTATTCCCTCCTTTCCCAATTTGTCTTATACATCCGTAGACAATCGTTCGTCCATTTGTCTGTGTAGATGCACAGGTTGAAAATCCTATTAGTCTGTCTTCACTTTTCATCTTGATTTTTCGATAATGAACCTGCTTGGATTTAATATAAGAAATCAGTTGCTCTCTTTTTTTCTCTGTTGTCATTCCATCCGGTTGGAAGATAACCGAATCATATCCGTCCACCTGTATTACAGCAAACAGATCGATTCGGTATTTTCCGCTCGGAACCCTCAGTTCTCCCGTTCTGCTACAGTCAAAAAAGTCCTTCTTTAAAAATTTCTGTAAATCTCCAAACATTGCTCCGTTTTCCATATGATGTCCATATAAGATGTTATAAAAATCAGTAAAATTCGACGTATTTCTGGAGTCCAGAAAAATTGTTCCTTCCAAAGCAAATTTTTTATAAATGTTCTGATTGATATAGTCTAAATTTGTCTTCCCCTGAACTACAGGATAATCAATATGGGTTTGATCTACACTGATCCATGCCACAACATCCGAATTTATTTTTTTTAGGGCATCAAAAGAAAGTCTGCCGTTTTCCTTGTCTGTTTCCGGTTTTACAGCTGTCAGTTTTTTTGATACAAAAGCTCCTTTGTATAATAAATATGAACTATACAGAGAATAGCTGGAAAAAAGTATTACAACAGCAATTACTACTCCTACCAGACAATCCAACAGTTTACCGATTCCCTTTGATATCTCGGCAAGCAATTTCAAATCTGTTCACCTGTCTACGCTTCTTCTCTCTTTTTTCTGTAATATACCACTCCTACAAATCCAACTCCGATCAGTGCAATTGCAAACGGTGCCACTCTCTGAATTACACCGGTCGGTATCGTAGTTTCCAATTTATTCGTAACGGTCACCATCTTGTCGCTATTTCCGATTGCAGTTGCAGTTTCAACTGTTCCGCTGGAGGTATAGTTTTCCTTATCTTCCACTACCTTATAGGTGTCCTTTGCTGACAGTCCGTATATTTCAATGGACTCATTGTTTCCCAATATTACCTCTGTTTCCGTTCCGGAAGTCAGCACCTGATGATTTGAAGCATTGGTTGCATACGTCTCTCCATCAGCTCCTTTTATTGTAATCTTAAACTTAAATTTTTTATTCAAATCTGCCGCATTACCTGTAATCTTTTTTATTATAGTTAGTTTGTGCGTCGTATATGTATTTTTAAAAACTAATCCGGAAGCTTTATCCTGCCCTTTATACAGTACCACAGTTGCCTTTTTCCCTTGTGATTCCATTGTTACATATACATCAACGGTGTACACTGTGCTATCATAAGTGATTCCGTCTACCGTTCCCTGAATTTCCCTGATTTTATAGCGATAAATTCCCGGAGTAAATCCGGACAAATCTCCCTTTACAGATACTCCCAAATTCTGTTGTAAAGCGGCAGCAGAACTGTAGGAAAGGGTACTTCCGTTTGTAAATTTTAATAAATCGTCTTTTCCCGCATATACCGGAATATTATTTTCTTTTGTATTTTTCGCTACACTTGCCGGTGTGATCTGAAACTCAAATGTGGTATTCGGTGTAATCGCATTTGCTTCTGTCTTCTCCAGTTTTTTTACAACCGGAGGTCCCGGTACCGTATCCGGAAGTACCGATGCCATTGCACTAGTCGATGATAGTAACCCTGCACTACATGCCAATACCGCCAATGTTTTCCAATGTTTATTCATAATATTCTCCTTTACTTAAAAGTTTGCTCTTCTCAATAGCACAAACACTTTCCCTTTAATATCTTTCTTTTTAATAGCTCCGTAGTATCTGCTGTCGATTGCTCCTTCTCTCAAATCTCCTAATGCAAATACCTCATCCTTCTTTACTGTAATCGGAAAGGATATTCCCTCTTTATAAATTTTCGTCGGATAAAAAATACCGAGGTCGTGCTGCAACGCACCATTGATATATAATCCGTTTGAGGTAATATCCACTTTATCTCCCGAAACTGCCACAACCCTCAATGTCGTTTTTATCTGTCTGTTCCGGATCACAACAACATCTCCCGCCTGAAATTTTCGATCCAACCGATAGTAAATCAATAAATCCGAAGGCGTTATTTTTGGGGACATCGCATCATTTTGCATAATCTGAATCCCGAATATCACCCGAAAAAAAAGAATTATTGTGATTGTCAGAAATACAGCTTTTCTAAGTAATGCTTTTATATAACGTTTGTTCTCCTGTTCGTTCTCTTTCTTCTTCATATCTGCCACCCGAATACGGCTTACTTATTGTTGTTTCGAGTTTTCAGTAGTATCATGGCAATTCCGAATGCAAAGACTGTTCCCAATAATACCTTCATAGGGTGCATTTGCTCCCGTACTCCGGTCGGAATAACAACGGTTTTATCATTTTCAAAGACTACTTCAAAGTCTCTTTGATGACTCTCGTCCTCATATTTCCATGTATAGGTCACCCCATCTGTATGATCTACCTTTGTTGTATATCCTTCATACTTTTGTTCGGTTACTGTCAACGTACATCCAAACGGCACCATTACTTTTTTCACTTCATCGTGCTTTAAAGAAAATGTTATATCAGATAAAACAGTATCTCCTTTTTTTATCACACAGGTGAAATTAAATTTCTTGTCCCTCTCGCCCATGTTTCCGGTAACCATCTTCTTTATCGATACCTGAATATCTTTTATATTGGTCACTACGAAACCGTTTTGGGCATCTCCGCTGACCTTGGAAGTATAGCCGCTGATCGGATCTTCCTTTATCGAATAATGAATCAGATTCGTCCCACTGTATTTCGGTAACCCTTCAAAAGTTGCTTTCCATTTTCCGTTTTCATCTTTTCCGAAGGTCAGGCTCTTTTCTATTTTCGTTTCCTGCCCTACCTTCCCTTTCAGATTTACGGTAACGGTAGACGGTAATGCTTCATTCTGATAATTCTTCCAAACCTTTTCTACCGGAATGGAAATTGCTTTTTCTTTGTTTACCACTTTAATAGCTACATCCTTATCCTTTTCACTATTAATCGTAAACTTTTTATTTTCTGTTAAAATTCCATTCATATAACAGACAATGTCATACCGATCCGAGTCCTCCTCTTCACTGAAAGAATAAGTTGCTTTGTCCCGTAAACTGGTCAAAACCCGTTTGTTTTGTGTCTTAGTATTCAACAGATAAAGCTTATTGTATTGCTCTGCGGCATCTTCTCCGACTACACGAACCTTAAAAGTCTGATCTTTCGATATTGTATTTCCCTGATAATCCTGAAGTTCCTTTTCCACGGTATATAAAACAGGATTTACAGATGGAACCGGAAAATAACCGATTATCTCCTCTCCTTTATTGTTTGTGTATGTAACCTGTGCCTCCTTATTAGTCTGATATTCTCCACTCGCATCCGGAGTTTCTTTCAGAATGTCATCATTAATCTCAACCGTATAGGTCAGTTCGGCATATTTTATATCACTTCCGGCCGAAATAGGTTTTGTCAGTGTCCCCGGATTCCAGGTGATCTTTCCGTTTTCATATTTTGGTGTTCCCTGCGTAGCTGTTAAAGAGGAGGCATTGGATACCTCAAATCCGATCCCCATCACATCTCTTACACTTGCATTCTGAACGGCAGCACTGATTCCACCCGCAATTTCTCCAAATATTGCATTCAACGATTCAGGATCCGCTTTATAATACTTCCCTTCACTGGCAATCTGTCTTAACACACTTTCTCCTGCCGCTCCGGCTTCCAATGCCACGGACCAGACTATTTGACCGTTATTCTTTGCAAAGTTTGCCTGTGCAATCGTACTGTTTCCGTGATTATAAAATTTATCTCCCTCGTACCACGAACGATCATACCTGTGAAACATTGCATTCCCTGCTCCGACTTTACTCGGGTATGAAAATTGACTTTCCGGAACTCCCGTTGTAGTTGCCATCCTGTATCCATTAATGGAATACACAAATCCACTGGCTGTAGATGCCTGTGAGATATACTGTGAAGACAGATATGCAGATGGGTTGGTTATCTTATAACTAAAGGTTGGCTCTCCATCGGAAAGTAAAACAATATGTTTATTGTCTGCCCCGGAGTTTTTCAGCAGTTCCTGTGCCTGCCTTATTCCCGACTGAGTAAAAGTTCCTCCTGTTGCAAATAAACGATTTACTTTACTCAATAAAACCTCTTTTCGGTTGGTAAGCCCCGACTGCAACGTATAATCATTTGCAAAAGTCACAATCCCGATTCTTGTTGTTTCACTCGGCAATAACGTATTAATAAAATTTCGTGCCGCTTCTTTTGCCTTCACCAAACGACTATTGTCTCTCATACTTCCGGACGTATCAATTACCAAAATAATGTCTGAAGTTTTTCGGAAATCTTTCCCTTCTATTCTGAGGGTTACCTTCCACGTGTTTACTTTTCCCTCAATCGGAGTCGTATATTTAAATAATTTGACATCTCCTGGATTGACCGGATGCTCCTCAGTCGTTCTTTTTATCGGCTGCTTATATTTTTTTTCATAAAAAGAAGTAAGTGGCTGCCGGTTTCGAAGCAATCCTTTTGCAGTTGTCACTTTCCCACTGATTTCTGCAGCCGAAAGTCGATCCGGATTATACGAACTCAATTTTCCTTCTTCCTCAGCCTTTTGCTTCGTATTAGTTTGTGACCCTTTGTTTTTCTTATCCTGTTCTAATGATTTTCTTTGTTCAGCTGTCCTGTTCTGTTTTTGATTTTTTTTCTGCTTTACCTCCTCTCCCTCTTGGTGTTTCTTTTGCTGTTCCGTTTCTTCATTTTGTTTTGCTTCCTTCTTCTCGGCATTTTTAGTTTGTTCTTTCAAAACACCAACCGATTCCTCTGAATTCAAGGCATATGCATTCCCATAGCCGACCAACGAAACTATCAAAACAAATACGGATAAAATGACTGCTATTCTTTTATAAAAACTCCCCTTATTCTTTTTATCCATACATTCCTCCCTTCTCTGCAGTCTGAATTTTCTCCTTAATTTGTCACTCAGCTCTGTTTAAGTTCTGCACGTTTTTCTCTGTTCTAACATTTCTATTATAAAAATGTGAGCAAAGAATACATCCACCAAAAGGATGAGTTTATATGTCATTTCTGTCATTTTTACACACAAAAATAACACTCCGAAACTAAATTTCGAAGTGTTAT
The DNA here is from genome assembly GCA_947253885.1 of uncultured Clostridium sp. Lineage (GTDB taxonomy): Bacteria > Bacillota > Clostridia > Lachnospirales > Lachnospiraceae > SY8519. The sequence continues at coordinate 15,228 of CAMYAO010000010.1, read as the reverse complement.
TTTATATTTGATTATTTCTGACGTTTTTTGTTTATTATAAACACAAAAACAGCCAATGCCATTCCTAATACTGCAATATAAACCGGTATCTGTCTTTCATCTCCGGTTGCAGGCTTCTGAGTCCGTCTCCCGTTCTGTCGTTCCGACTTCTTAATGAACCTTGTATTTGACTTTTTATCCGATTTCTTATGTGGATATCTGTCCGGATCTTCCGGCTTCGGATCCGGCTTTTTATCCGGGGCTTTGTTCGTCTTAGAATCCGGCTTTTTACTGCCTGTAACTTCTAAGGTAAATTGGATTGTCTTATCAGAAGAAGCCTTTCGTAAAACAAAATCTTTTCCGTCCCCTGTTTGTTCCGCCTTCCATCTAAACTGAAAACGCTGTGTATGACCTGATTCACTGACAGCTTCCCCTTCAAAGTTACCGAATACTTCACCAACTGCCTTCCGTCTTTCTCCAATCTCGGTATTCTTATCTACTGTGATGCCTTCTACATTCATATCCAGCTTATCCAAAACTGCAGTCACATCTTTATAAAGATCTGAAAATCTTGCATACGTTTTCTTTAATTCCATCGTAATTTCGATCTTCTGCCCGTTTTTTATCACCTTTTTAACTGCAAATAGCGGATTATCAGTCAAGGTCACTTTTGGATTTTCCGGAATTATCAGACCATGATCTAATGACAATGTTGCCGTAAAGGTGCTTGTCACTCCTTTTGTGACAATTCTATCTGCATTTCCTGCATAATGCTCTTTCAGCATTTTTATCTTCGCTTTGATAGGAGTGACATCCAGTCTTCCGGTATAAGTCAGTACCTGTCCTCTCTTCACCTGATAGATCTCATCGTGTTCCGTTTCCCTTCCGATCAGCAGATCTCCCGGTAAGGACTCCTGAAATTTCAGTACTTCCGGAGTTCGAATCGTCAGTTGAATTTTTTTATTGGTTTCGTCCTCTCTCAATACATAATCTTTTCCATCCGATGTCTGTTCCGCTGTCCATTCAAAATGGAAAGGTTTTACTGTTCCGCTTTCAGAGACAGCCTCTCCTCTGAAAGTACCGCTTACCTCTCCTGTAACGGTCAGATTCTTTCCACCGCTTACCTTATCTGAAACAGTCAGGTTCGGGATTTCCAAATGTAATGTATCCGGCACGGAGATTACATCCCGGTACAGATCTATAAATTTATCATACTTCTTTTTAAGTGTCATTGTAACAACCACCTTATTGCCGTCTTTTACAACACTTTTCACTTTAAACAGCGGATTGGCTGTCAACTCTGATGTCACACTCTCCGGAAGAATGATATCCTTCGGTACCGTAATCGTCGCTTGAAATGTACTGTCTATATCTTCGGTTGTGATCTTATATGAATCAAATCGAATATCCGAACTTCCAGATGCTGCCGTATATGACCAGTATTCCTTATTTTTTAATAAATAACCTGCCCGATATGCATGCTCATCCGGTTTTAACAGATTATGATCCATTCCGTTTAACAGGCTTCGTAATGTATCATTGTATTTTGCCGTCTTCTTTAAAACAGCAACCTCTCCTCCGTTTTCGTCTTTTACGATATCAAAAATGTCTGTCTTTGTTTTAAAAACCGAATCAGTCGTAAAATGTCCTCCATTTGCGGAGAAGGATACTTTATAAGTATCTTCCTCATACTGGGCATACAAATCATACTGTTTGGTATGGTCGGAAAAAGAGACTTTATCTCCTGCTTTAAGTTGTTTTCCCTTTCCTTGTGCGTCTTCTGTCCAATACTTAAACTTCTTGCCCGGAATGGAGAAAGCCACCTCCTTTTCGGTAATGGCATTAAAATCCAGTATATCGGAGGTATTCTGTTCTTTTCCGACAGAAACAATATAACTGCTTCCGTTGCCGTTATGATAAACTATCTTTTTTGCATCTGCATTTTGCAGATCAAAAGTAACTTTTGCTGCAGGTGTCCATACATGCTTTGCTCCGTCCTTGGAAGGATTTGCCACGTTATACACATAAGTACTTCCGTTCTTGTTAATCGGATGCAGCTGTTTCATACTCGTGTCCGTCAGTGTAAACAATGTAAGAAACTCGTCTCCGTTTTCCTTGCCGTTTGTAGGAGTGGTTGTATTATAATTGTAATTTTTCTGATAGGCTACTAAAAAGGAACCTCCCGTTACCACATAGGTACTTCCCGTACCTCGATTGGCACCTCCGTTATCCGCAGTCTTATCCTTTGCATCTGTATTTACAATACAATTCCCCTTAAAAGTCAGATAGCAGGGACCGTTGCTTTGTCCCGTTCCATAAGACGGGGTGTATTTCATATTATGAGTTTCCAGAGTGGAGTTTTCAAATACCGCCTCTGCCGGAGTATAATTAATATTCCCCCCGCCTACCGTACTGTTTTTTATCACAACCTTGGAATCGGTCACAGTCATTTTTGCCGAAAGTGTGATACGGGAACCGTCTCCTGTCAGAGTAGAACCGTTCGTCAACTCGGATGTTCCAAGGATAGCCATTACCTGACCGTAAGAAGAAGAGCCGGTAGCTTTATATGCATAAAAATCAGAATGATCCAAATGAACTCCGCCAAGTCCCTTTGCAGGATCAAAATAGTACCAAACACCCTTGGTTGTAAGTGCGGCATCTTTCATATAAAGTCCGGCATACTGCCCGCTCTTTTCATTACTCACTTCTACGTCTACAGTACATTTGATAAAACGGGACTCACTTGCATAGGTAAATCCCCGACCGGAGCTGTTTCTTGCAGAGATTACTAACTTATCACGTCCTGTCCCTTCTAATTTGACATTTCCTTCTAATGAAAAACCGACTTCATTTCCGTCCAGAATATAATGACCGTCCCCGACTTCAGAACCTGCCTTTATCGTAAGTGCGGTTTTGAACCCCTTCATAGTAAGAGTGTTTGTTCCCGCTTTTAGCTTTGCACCATTGGATAAGATAATACCACTGTTTCCGTCGCCCTTTAAAACTGTATTTCCAGACAGTTCCAGAGTAATCGCTTTCTTGATATCCACTGCTTTTGCAACGGCTGTATCTGCAGAAAAGTCTCCCTTTATATGAATGATATCTCCCGCCTTTGCATTTTCTGCCGCTTCCTTCAATGTTGAATATCCGGTCGACTGATCGTTATTGATCCAGATCCCTTTATCCGTCACAACATTCTTTAATCCGGCAGCTCTTACCACCGCTTTTTTCTTAACCGGTTTCGGTGATATCTTTAAGGAATTCTTCTCCGTGTCTGACTTCTTTTTAGAAGCGGTATCCGATACTCGCGCATCCGGTTTCTTTTCAGTAGTGACATTCGTTTTTTTCCATATCAGTGCCTGTTTTCCGGATATCCGGTTTCACAGATGTGACTTTCTTTTGTGCCTCTTCCTGTGTATTTTCCTGCACACCTAAATCTGTCGATGCTGAAACCGGATTCATCGATGGAAAGGTGCTGATTGCAATTACGAGTGCCATTAAGAACACTAAGAGTTTTTTCTTTTTTTCATAATATCCTCCCTGAGTTTATATGATATATTTTGTATGCTGTATGTTATGTTTTGTATTAATTTAGTATACTTCATTTCTGCTATATAATTCTTTCTGCAATTCTCACGATCAGCAGAATTACACCTGCAACAATCATCAGTACCCTTGCCATTATCTTCAAAATCTGTATCTTATTTCGTTCCTTTCGATACTCCTCTATTGTTCTGGGTAAAGAAACAATCCCCAAATTGATTACAAACAGATATAATATAATTCTTGCTGCCTCCATAAAAAACCTCCTTTCACTTCAACGCCACAGATTCAGAAATATACACACTATATCCGTAACGTTTTGCATGTTCCGTTATCTTCTTACTGAGTCGTTTATTTCTGCTGTACTCCACCGCATAAACCGACTTTTTCCTTTTCTTCACAAATTTTATATAATCAGTAAAATAATTTCTTACTGTCTTCCGGTTTGCAATAAACAGATTCTTTTTATAATCTTTTATACAGGATACGACTCCTTCCTGATTAATTCCGGAGATTAACTGCATTTGCCCGGAACTTGCCAGTCTTCTTACAAAAAAATCTCCACCGTTTATAATAATTTTTTTATCATAAATCTGCAGATCTTTCAATATACTGAAAAGTCCACGAAAAATTTTTTCTTTACAATATCTTTCATACACATCCGCATTATCTATAAAAAAACCGTCTATCGGCTTTTTCACTATCTGTTTCGCAATCGTTTTTACCACATATCTTTGCCACCCTTTGTCCGAAACATCCACCCATCGCTCCTCCTTCCAGTTTTCGTATTTTCCGAGCAGAACAGGACGAAACTTTTTATAATAGGATCGATAGGTTTCAATAGAACCGATATTCAGATAACTATATATAATGTGACCTGCAGATTTTAATTGTTGAACTGTTATTTTAGATAATTCTCCTGCATCTACCACAATTATTTTGTAAGATTTGGTTCTGTTGATCAACCGGGATTCTTTTACTCCTAAAAACACTCCGTATTCGTTTTGGAATCCTCCCTTTGTTGTACTCCTTGCAAAACAGTTGATACTGTTTACTGAAATGCTGAGACAGATAAATCCCATCAACAGAAACAGCCTTCCTCTTTTCCCCGTTTTTCTCATATCTTTCCTTTCTCTCATATCCGTTCTCTTTTTCTTAACAGATTATACGCAACTACACAAATTGTGATCTGCAGTAATCCCCCTGCCGGAGATGCCAATCCCATCGGAAACAGATTTTCCGGAAAATAAACAGATGCCAGAAAAGCAAGTGGAATCCGTAACAGCAGAATAGATAACAGATTATGAAAAAATGAAATATAAGAATATCCGCAAGCAACAAAAAAACCGCTGAAACAAAAATGTACAGAGGCAACTGCCAAATCATAACTGTAGGATTTTAAATATTGTGCTCCTAAACGGATTACCTCATTTTCTGTTGTAAACACTGCAACCGCATTTCCTGCAAAAAATTGCAAAAGCACTACAAACATCACTCCGATTGATAAAGAAATCTTCATTCCGAGAAACATTACTTTTCTTGCCAAATCCTTACGATCCGCTCCGATACTTTGCGACGCAATTGCAGAAATAGTAGACATCATGGACGACGGTATCAAGAACAGAAAACTTATGATCTTTTCTACAATTCCCACTGCAGCCGCCACCTCTACCCCTCTTCTGTTTGCAATCACAGTAATTACCATAAAAGACATCTGAATAAATCCGTCCTGCAGTGCGACCGGTAAGCCGATCTGAAACAGATTCCGCACAAACAGGGGATCTAATCGCAGGTCGCTTTTTCGGATCGTAATTATTTTTCTTTTTACAATTACCGCTAATGAGATAAAAACACTGAACGCCTGTGCCAAGATAGTTCCCATTGCAGCTCCGCTCGCCTGCATATCAAAATATCCGATAAAAATATAATCCAACAGGATATTTACCGCACAGGCAATTGCTATAAAATACATGGGACTTTTAGAGTCTCCCATGCCTCTGAAAATAGAACTGATTACATTGTAGGCAACAATAAACGGAATTCCGGCAAAACAGATTCGAAGATATTGTGTCGTCTGCAGGACTGATTCAGAAGGTGTAGACATAACTCCGACCAAAAAAGAAGTCAGGCACCATAGTACGATTGTCAGAATCGTACCGAAAACAGCAAATACCGTAACAGTATTTCCAATTGTTTTGGAAATATCTCTCTGTTTCCCTGCACCGACAAATCTGCCGATCATAACCAGAGATCCCATTGCCAAACCGACCACGATGACCGTCACCATATGTGTCACCTGTGATCCGATTGACACTGCCGAAATCACTTCCGATCCGTTGTATTGACCGATTATAAACAAATCCGCCAGTCCATACAGGGTTTGTAAAAAATAGGAAAGCAGAAACGGCAATGAAAAACGAATGATATTTTTCAGCAGACTTCCCTTTGTCAGATCTTTTACCATAAAAACTCCCTCTCCTCTCAGCCATAATATGTCCAAACAAAAAGCCGGATAAGACTGCTTTCATCTTATCCGGCCTAATATGCTAGGTCGCTCCGACAACATTTCCATAAATGTGCCTTACTCGGTAGCACTTATAACTGTTGCTACCTCCGATGTATATTTGAATAAAAATATACCATATTCGATCTGTAAATTCTATATTTTTTTCTATTTTATTTCCTCTTCCCGATCAAAACAAAGTGTCAATTTAAATCCATGCATCCATTCCGACTTTACTTCTATCTCTATCTTCAAATCATCTGCTATCTGCTTTACCAGATAAAGTCCCATTCCGGTTGCCTTTTTCTTAATCGAACCGGACTCCCCTGTAAAACCTTTTTCAAAAATATAGGGCAGATCACAGGATTTGATTCCGCAACCGTTATCGGAAAATGACAGAACACTTTTATTTTCGATTGTTTCTATTGCAATTTCTATCACAGAATCTCGCGGGCTGTATTTAATCGCATTGCTTATAATCTGTCCCACCATAAATTGAAATCCCCGATCATCTGTATAAACAGTTCCGCCTATTCCTGTTTTCTTTACTGTAATATTCTTCTCTTTCAAAAGAGGTTCGTAATCTTTCAGTACATCTTCTAAGCACTCCTGCAACTCAAGCAGTTCAAACAGATAATCCTTTTTCTCACTTCTGACCCTGTAATACAACAAAATCCGGGAAATATTGTCCTGAATCTGATTTCGTATATAGTCTAACTTCCGGACCACCTCCTCCGGCAGATCCTCTTTCCGATTGTCCAAAAGTAATGTCAATAAGGACAGGGGCAGCTTGATCTCATGTGCCCACATCTCTACATAGTCCTGATACTCCGACAGAATCCTCTTGGCAGTTGCAATCTCATACTCTTGCTGATAAACCGTTTCGATCAGATTTTTCAGCAACTCTTTTTTAAACTGAGGATAACGCATCAGTAATTCCTCCTCTGTATCCGGATTCGGGTCTGAAAAAAATGCATTGAGTGCGATTTCTTTTCTCCTTTCCATGTGTGCCGATATATAACAAATACTGAGAAATATAATCACTGTTATTAAAACCAGCGCCGCACTCAATGCCTGTAATACTCTGATATCCGCTAACCACAACCACATCACCGTTACTCCGTCCATTGCCAAAAGAACCAGCAGCCATGGAATATTTGATATCAGATATGTCCATGTTCTCCTCAATCCGACTTCCCTCCTGTCAATTTATAGCCGATTCCCCGAACCGACTGTATCCGATGTGGCATTCCGACCTCTTTCATAACCTTCTTCAGCCTTGCTATATTTACCTGCAATGCATTTTCATCTATAAACTCAACCGTGTTCCATAAACACATACTCAATTCTTCTTTTGAAACCACCTCCGAATTAGAGGTGATCATGGCTTCTAACAATTTCCCCTGATTCTGAGGTAAAAGCACAGAATCTCCGTTGATATATAAGGTATAGGTGTTTCTGTCAAGTAAAAAGTTATCTCTTTCCAGTAAATTTCCTCTTCCTTCGTATCGCTTCAGTACATTCTCAATTCGTGCCAGCAGTCTTTCCTTTCTGAAAGGCTTAGTCAGATACTCATCCGCCCCCAGTCGCAAAGCCGAAACCTCATCGTTCCACTGCTCGCGGGAAGTAAGGATCAGAATCGGTATAGAACTCTTACTTTTAATATTTCTGCATATTTGAAAGCCGTCTTCCTTCGGTAAATTTAAATCCAACAGGATCAAATCGGTCTGATACTCCAAAATCTGATTCGTTGTATCCGAAAAATCCGTAATCAGCTTCGTTGAATATCCTGCTTTTTCCAACATAGCTGCAAGTTCTTCTCTTATGAATACTTCGTCTTCTACAATCAAAATATGCTTCATTCCGCTCCTTTCTACGTTTAATCTTCTCTTTTCAGCTCCATCAGAGTCCTTATATAACGATTGCTCTGCTTTTTAACCACATACAGGTAGATCAGCTCAAACACAACCAACAATCCGATGACCCCTGCCGCCACCTGCCAATGTCCGATTCCTTTGCGAAGACTGAAAGGTACAATCCCGTCCAAAAGAATCTGAACTCCAAATATACTGTTTACAAAGGCTACCAATACCGGAAGCCCGAAATGCCAGTTAATCTGTTTTCCAGATGCTTTACATAAACTGCTGTATGTCGCTCCCAAACGGATCAGAGTCTGATATCGCTTATAAGACTTTCTCTGTCCCATAAGGAACTGTACTCCAATCATGGCATTTGCCACAATCAGAAACATACTGGCCAGATAAATCGTAATATAGCTTGCCGAAACTGTAAAGAACAATTGTCTTCCCATATTCTGAATATAACTTTTGTATCTTATTCCAATTCGATCCAATTCCTTATTTATATCAAGAATTGCTTTCATCTGTCCTTTTTCTTTTACAATCTCCGGTTTTAATATCCCACTTACATAGGTAGATATCTTTCCTTTAGTATAGGATTGAAACATTGTATCCGGAACAATCAAGGCAGTCGAGATTTGAATGGAACGATCCGTTACCAACGGCAATGACTCCAATGTTCCGGTCAATCTTAATCGGTCTCCCATAATAGAGATTTCCGGCTGTTGTGCCAGAGCGGCATCTATCACGCTCTTCTCAGACGCAAACCCTTCTCCCATATAAAAAGCCGCCTGTCCTTTCTTCAAAACCAACGGTGCTTTATTTGCCGCTCGTCTCAAATGATTATAACTGCTCAAAGAGATCAAATAACAATCCTGCTCATTTTTCCAGTTATCTATCACGGAATCAAATCCTGCATCCGACTCTGTCCCTTGCAGATGGCGGATCAAATTCCGAAAAGAAACCGATTGTAGTTTTGACGGAGTTCCTGTCTGTACTGCTAATATCTCAGAAAAATACCTGTCTGCATGCGCTGTCTGCAACATCTGTTTTATTCTGCTCTGATTTAAAGATCCCACATTTTCACTATCTTTTTCCCGAAAAGTATAATCCAGCAAATGAGCAGAATGTTTTGTTTCATCTGTTGAAATCGCAATTCCGGCTCCAAATAAGCATAATGCAGAAAAAATCAGAAGAGAGCAGATTGCCAACATCGTAGACCGATAAATAATCAGCTCCTGTATTTGCCTGAAATTATAGGTATGAAGTCTTTTTTTACTTTTAAAACCGGCGATCGCTCCAATTACAACTCTCAACCCGAAAAACAGCAAAATCGTCCCGGCTACTCCCAGCAATACAGTAATTCCTCCATTGATTCCGACACGATATACCTTTATCAGCATGAAGATCCCGATTACCACAGCGATTATATAAACAACTTTTGGCAGCTGCTTTTTTATCCCCATCGGTGAATAATTTAATAGATCACCGATATCTTTTTTGTATATTTTGATACACAGAAATATAAAAGTGAACAGCTTTACTGCAAGAAACCCCAGCACAGTATAAACAACCGCCTCTAAGGAAATCGAAAATCGATGTCCGACAATTCCCAAACCTGCCAGCTTAGATGTAACCAGACTGATACATTCCGACAACATCACCGCAACCGGTAATCCGATTATAAGTGCGTTAATACTGCTTCGAAAATCTTCCAGCAATAATAATCCGAACAGATTTCTTCTTTTCATTCCTAAAGTAAGATAGATCCCGAATTCACGCTTCCTTTCCTCCATCTGTATGCTGTTTACAAAATAGACTAGAAGAAACAATACCACCAATGTTGCGAGATAAAAAAACGGAATCACTGCAAACAATCGATTAACTGCATCACTCTCCATTCGCTTTAAAAATACCATAACATCCTGATCGGACAGTGAAAGTATGATATAGAATGCAATGATGGAAATAATCATGGATCCGAAATACAGACTGTTATCTTTTCGATCTCTTTTACTGTTTGCGGCGGCTAATTTATAAAACATTTTGATTCCCTCCGGCAAGAACAGACATAACCTTTAAAATTCGCTGATAAAAATCCTGCTTTGTCTCCCGCGGAATATCTCGCCGAATCTCATGAAAAAGTTTTCCGTCCTGTATAAACAAAATACGATTACAAAATGCAGCTGCTGCCGCATCATGAGTAACCATGAGAATTGTTGCACGTTCCACCTCATTCAATTTTGATAAATGTTCCATAAGACTGCGAGCATTCTGAGAATCCAGAGCTCCCGTCGGTTCGTCTGCAAGTACGATTTTAGGCTTTAAGATCAGTGCACGTGCCGCAGCCACCCTCTGTTTCTGTCCACCCGATATCTGCGACGGAAACTTATCCAGTATCTCTTTAATATCCAGATACTCTGCCAATGTATTCAACCTTTGTTTACTGTCCTTTTCTGATAGTTTGTGTAAAGAAGCCGGCAACAAAATATTTTCCTTTGCTGTCAGATTGTCCAGCAGCTCAAAGTTCTGAAATAAATAACCTATTTCTTTTCCCCTGTAATCAGCCAGTTGATCTCCTTTGAAAGTGCTCAACTCCCGTCCCTGTATCCGAATCAACCCCGCCGTCGGTTTTATAATTGTGGCAAGACAGTTCAACAGGGTCGTTTTTCCGGAACCGCTGCTTCCCATAATACCCAAAAATTCTCCTTTTGTTACCTGAAAGGATATTCCATGTAATGCCTTTATAACATTTTGCTCTTTCCCATAGTATTTTTTTAATGACTCAACTTTTAAAATTTCTTTCACACCTTTTACCTCCTCTGTTATCACTTTCATTCTAATATTCTTTTTATGAAAAATATACTTACACATCATGTAAGAAAAAGCAGCCTTCTTTACCGACTTAATTCTGCCGATAAAAAAAACTGCCCTCTTCCTTTTCCCTGTTGTCCCGATTTATTTTTCTCTGCTTCTCTTTAAATATTCCTCACGAACTTCTCTCGGAACCAGACTTCCTCCCGTTGCCCAACAAATCTGTACTGCATTGGAGAGAGTTTCCGCATCCAGTCCCTGTTTCTTTAAATAATCCCGTCCCGAAACTTCTTCCATCAGATGTACTGCTCCATGAAATGCCGCACAGGCAGATGGTTCCACAAACAGATCCTCTGTATCCATGAGCTGTTTCATATAAGAAAAAAGATTGTCATCTTTTACAGTAAAAATTCCGGAAACGAGATTGCGATCGATTCTTGTAACAAACCCGGAAGGAGCGGCACATGCCAATCCGTCCGCCTCCGAGCAGCTACCCAGTCCGAAATCACTGACATTGATTTCATTGTACCGATTAGAAGCCATTCCGATCAGAACAGAAGGGAACAGTGTCGGCTCACAGAAAAACACATGTACATGATCGCGAAACACTCGTTTCAGCCCGTAGCATATCCCTCCCGGAGCCCCTCCGACTCCGCAGGGCAGATAAACGATCAGCGGATGTGCTTCATCTATCGTGATTTCTTTCTCCTCCAACTGCTTTTGCAAACGCTTCGCCGCAACGGCATAACCCAAAAATAATGCACGTGAATTTTCATCGTCTACGAAATAACTTAACGGATCCCGCTCGGAATCCCGGCGTCCTTCCCGTACTGCTTCCGAATAATCCCCGATATACTCTATTACTTCCACTCCTTTGCTTCGAAGCAATTCCTTTTTCCACTCTCGTGTGTCTGCCGACATATGAACCCGAACCTTAAAACCGAGAACTGCACTCATAATACCGATGGACAGCCCCAGATTTCCGGTAGACCCCACCTGAATGGTAAATTTACGAAAAAAATCCTTTACCTTCTCCTCTGCAAATTGTTCATAATTATCTTCAACCGTTATAATTCCCGAATCTAAAGCAAGTTTCTCCGCATACTGAAGCACCTCATAGATTCCACCTCTTGCTTTTACGGAACCCGCAATTGCCAGATGACTGTCCATCTTCAAAAACAATCTTTCAGAAATCCCATTCTGTGATAATACTTTCCGCATCTTGCGGATATTCCTGAGAGGGGATTCAATCAACCCCTCGTCCGGCAAGGTCTCCGGAAAACACTTTCGGATATAAGGAGCAAATCTTTTCAAACGATCTTCCGCCTCTTTGATATCTTGATCCGATACAATCAACTGGCACAATCCGTCCACCAAATCAAATGGTACATATTTATCATTGATCCAAAGTGTTTCCCTCTGTTCTGCTATATCCTGAAAAACCGCATATGTGTCTATCAGATCTTTTGCATATTTCTTTTTACTCACTATAAAGCATCTCCTGTTTGTTACCACACTGCACATTTCGCATTCTCTAAAAAATATATTACAATTTTCTATAGAAAAAACAACTGCCGAAAGATATTTCTTCCTCCGGCAGTTTAATATTCTCTTTATCTAAAAATATTTTTAAATGTCTCTGTCCATACAGAATTCTGACTTCCAAGTGAAAAATAGTTGTTAAGCTGACCAAATCTCTGGCTGATCATAGATGGTATATACAGTTTAACCCCCTGTCTTAAAAAGAGCAGTTCTATTATAATAAAAACAAACACCGCTATTATCAGCATCCAAGGAACCAGATTTCTGCACTCCTTACGGTAGCAAGGCATTACCATACCCAAAATTATAATTGTAGCGAATCCTGCCATAAAAAAGACAGATAACCCGAGAAACGGCTGAATCAAAGTAAGAATTATCGATATCGCATACAACGGCGACAGTAAAATGCTGCGTACGGCAACGATACTTGCCGCTTCCTGAAAACTGATCTGATTCTTAATAATCGCCTGTGTTCCCCAGACTAATAAAATCAAAATTGCACTTAAAAGCAGAGAAAAAATCAATGCCACAAAAAATCCTTTTATATACGGAATTCCCAACATAGACATTCCCTGTTTGAAAGCCGCCTTACTATTTAATAAATTGTCCGAATTGCGGTAGTTCAACTCAAATAACTGAAATACTTTACTTTGAATCATTCCGTATAAACGGAGCTGGAATATTAACGACAAAAGTGCTGTAAGAAGCCCTTGTATACCAATGATAATTCCGGCAACCGGCAGATTCTTGCGCAGGACAAACGCTCTTCCCCCTTCAATCGGTTGCTTTAAAACAGTCATCCACTCTTTACAAATATTTTTATAATTGTTCATCTTTCTCCCTCTCTCTCATCTCTGCACCGAAAAAAATCGGCTGTCTGTTATCAGTTTCTACTGTCGAAGTCTCCGCTTTTTGCACTGATCTCAATGCAGCTCCGCACTTTACACAAAACTTCGCCATATCCTTATTTTTATGTCCGCATTTTGTACAATACATATCTCTCCCTCAACTGTTCCTAGATCGATCCGTCCTGAATCTGCCACTTTTCCTCTTTATATACAAAAACAATCTCTGCATGCTTATCTGACAATTTAGATGGCTCCATCTTGTCATAAGATGTGTAGATATTATAAGAAAAATCCATAGTGTAAGTAATTTCTCCATCCTCGTTTACACGTATTCCGTCCGAAGAAAGCTTTGCGGTGTTCCCGGACAATTTGCTGTAAGCAATAGCGGAATCCGTATGTTCAAATGATTCTTTTATACTTGTCCCGCTCCCACTGATACAGTCGGATACAATTGACCACTTTTTCTTTGATAAGCCTTCATAGTATTTAGAAAGCAACTCATATCCGTCCTTCGCCATTGTCTCCTGTGTCTTTTTATCAGGTATATATCCACCTGTCAGATCTACGGTCTGATCATCATTCGTAATATTAATATCTCTATTTACTGTAATTCCGGCTAAAGACGATGTAATACGATGTTTTCCGACAAACAGTGCCGAAATATCAACCGATTCCGTCGGCTGCTTTACCTCAATCTTATTATTGTCTACTGTAACTGTAGCACCCTTTGGAGTTCTGACCGCAATCTTCTTCGCCTGCAGGCTCTCATCTACTTTTACTTTCCACTTCGGAAAGAAAAAGAAACCTTTTTTATCTGTCTTTATCAGAGTAAGTGTCTTGTCTTCTCCGTTTCCGTAACTGATCTTTGCTACCGCTTCAGTCATTCCTCCATAAGTACCTCCAACACTGTTAACTGTAGCATTCTTGCTCTTCGCAAATTCATCTTCCTGCATTACAGACGCAAAAGATTTCTTACTTAACAGATCCGACTGACCGTTATCAATATGTAGCAGATCATATGCAGCATCATAATTTCCGCTGTTTAATTCTTTTATATAGGCTTGAACTACTTTCTTCGGACCGAACTGAGCTGATCCGATCTTTACAAACGCCACCAGCGCTGCTGTCAGGATAACCGCCTCTGCAAGAATAACCCATATCCGTTTGTTAAACGGCTTTTTCTCTTTAGGAAGATTTTTCGGTTCGGAGCCTTCTTTCCACTCTCTGATCTCCTGCTCCTCTTTTTCCTGATCCGATTTCGTTTCCTCTGTCGACGTCTGTAACGGCACTACTTCCTCTGCCGCTTCTGACGATATATCTGACGGCACTGCTTCCTCTGCTATCTTTTCCTCTTCAGAAGCCCTCAGAGGTCCCGACTGCACTTCTTCTTTAAATTCAACTAATGACTGACCGCAGGCTCCACAAAATAAAGCCTCATCATCATTCCGTTTCCCACAATTCGGACAAAACATTATTTCTATATCTCCTTATTTCGGTGTGTACTGTAAATCGTTCTTCTGATATTTTATGATCAGATTTACATTTTTCTCTTCGATACTTCCTTTTTCACAGTCATAGCTTTTATGCTTGTTGTGATACCAGCTTTTACTGTCAAAGTACTCCTGTAATTCCTTTGACTTGAAATCAAACCCGTGGCGGGCATAGATCTCATTCCGTGCATATGTCAGCTGCTTTGCAGACATACCTTTCAAATCCTTTTCCGTAAGTTCTTTTCTATCGGAGTGCGGAAAAATATAACCGTCTTTATCTTTCATTGCCTTTTCAATATCCGCTCTGCTTTCAGCAGATTCCGGTTCGGTCTTTTCCTCTTTGGAAGTAAAATTTTTTAATGAAATCTCTTCTACTTTATTTTCTTCTGTTTCCTTCGGTTGCGAGGAGGAAAACGTCTTCCCAGCACTCTTTCCGATTTCTTTCTGTCCCAGCACAACCATTGTCACAGTTGCTCCGACTACTGCCACAATACAAACTGCCAGAATAACAATCGGAAGTTTCCACTTTTTTTGTTCCTTCATAAGTATGTCTGATTCCTTTCCTAATTTAAAATTTATAAAAATTTTATAATTTATTTTATCATATTATCGACTATTCATCTATACCTGTCTCTTATACACATCTGACG
>CAMYAO010000009.1 GCA_947253885.1 uncultured Clostridium sp. | reverse complement strand
CTTTTTTTGTTATTGATATTGAAGAATTAGAACTTTCATATAAAGCCTTTTCTATTTCATTGCCTGATTTCATTATTGTTAAACAAGAATACAAGCAAGAAAGAACTATAGTTAATATGATAAAAATTATTAAAGTTCTATTTCTCTTTCTTGTAATATATGCTATAGCATTTTTTATCACTTTCCTAACTACTCCTCTCTATTTTCTTACTCCATAACTAATTGCATCCACTGGACAAGCATTTTTACATCGTCCACATCTGATACACTCCAGATGATTGCAATTCTCAACTGGATCTATATTCATTTGGCAAACTTTTTTACATTTTCCACAATTAATACACTTATCCTTATCCAATCTATATCTAAATATTGAAATAGGGTTAAAAATTAAGTAAATAGCTCCTCTCATACTTTTATTGATACTATTTTTTTATAAATTATTCCTCCTTTATTTTTTTTATAGCTACTTTCAATAACATTCTACACACCTTTTATGAAACGTTGATGAAATATAATTTTTTATTTTTCCAAACTATGCTATAATAATATAAGTATTATGCTTAAAGTTGTTCTTACACTATTAGTATATGAGCAACTCTCTTGTTTTTTTAGTTTTGATTTAATGGCCACTCTATAGCGTGGTCATCATCTTCAAATCGTTCTTCACTTACTTCTCTTAGCCCAATAAAACCTTCTCATGTATGGTCATCATCTAAAAATTCATAAACGGCTGCAAAGTAGCAATTTCCATCTGGGTGATAATAGTGTCCTACAAGAATCACTCTATCTCCAAAGGTTATAACCTTACCCCATCTAGTTTCTAAATCTTCCGGTGTTGCCTGCGTTGGTATCATGTACTCTTTAGCTAATTCTGTCATCTTGCTCATCTTCTTTATCTCCTTTGTTTTTGGTAGTACTATATATCACTACCACACAGATGGTTTTTTAGAGTTTCCAACCACAGTCTCTTTGTAAAATTGTTAATCAGTTAGATACCGCTTGACGGTTTATGTAGAACGAGGTTACAAACGCAAGAAGTCCTGTGGATAGGAACAGTATCAAATAATACAAGGAGGACTACCTTAAAGATAAGGAAGATAAAAATAAGTGGGTTGTAGATGATGTAGCTGCTGAAGTCGTAAAAGAAATCTTTAAACTTTGTGTAAATGGCTATGGACCAGGTCAGATTGCAAATGAACTTATTAAAAGGAAGATTCCAACTCCTACAGAACATCTTCAAAGCCTTGGCATCAAAACTCCTGCCAGTAAATCGGAAATCAAGGGAAATTGGCAACCCAGAACAGTTTCAGATATTCTAGAGAAACAAGAGTATTTAGGCCATACAGTAAACTTCAAAACTAGCAGGAAATCCTATAAAAGTAAAAAGAAGATATTGAATTCTAAAGATGAGTGGCTAATCTTTGAAAACATACATGAAGCTATAATCGACCAAGAAACCTTTGATATTATTCAAAGAATCAGAGATTGCAGGCGTGTGAAAAATAACCTAGGCGAAATGCCAATCCTATCAGGAATGCTTTACTGTGCAGATTGTGGAAACAAGCTATATCAAGTTCGCGGCAAAGACTGGAATCATGATAAAAAATATTTTGTATGCTCCAGTTACAGAAAACAAAAAGGTATGTGTACTTCTCATCAGATTAAGAATGTTCAAGTTGAAAGTATCCTTCTTCATGAACTAAAAAACATAACCGCATTTGCAAGAGACCATGAAGATTGTAGACCTCGTTATGAAAAAAAGTGAAAAGGAACTAAACCAGAAGCTAAAAACCAGTCATAGAGAACTAGAGCAAGCAAAAATGAGAATCACAAAACTTGATACCATTGTCCAAAGGCTTTATGAGGATAATCTTGATGGTAAAATTTCAGATGAAAGATTTATGATTATGTCATCAGCCTATGATAGGGAGCAAGCTGAAATTACCCAGAAAATACAAGCTCTTGAAGATTTTATTTCTGAAGCTACTAAAGAGAGCCTAAATGTAGAATCTTTTCTAAATCTAGTAAAGAAATATACAGAGATTAAAGAACTGGATGCTGAGATAATCAGAACATTTGTCAATAAGATTTATGTGGAACAATCTCAAAAAATAGAAGGTTCAAGAACAAAGAAACAAACTATCTGGATACAGCGGAACTACATTGGAGTGGTAAATATCAACAAGAATACAGAAAAATCGGTATAACTAGTATTTCTACTAATCATGCCGATAATTTTTTAAGGAATTAAATCCCTAATTTACAGCCCCTAACCACGGACTTTTTTTAATTTAATTTGTTTATTTTGCCGGTGGTAATAATACTACCAACATCTAAGCGGTCTCAGTCCCAACATTTGTTACACATTTTGGAGAATTGGACGCAATATGAACACTGTCGCCTGCTTCCAAAACGGTTTCAACACCATCTTCACCCTTAAACTTCATTTTTCCGCTTAAGATAAAGTAGATAGACTCTGCCGGATTTGCTGTGAACTCTGTACCGCCGCCTGCCGGCAAGAAATGTGTAAGGCCGTTGATTAACTGACCGCCTTCTACATCCTGTGAATCATGAAGACGTGTGCACTTGCACTCATTGTGTCCCGGTGCTGTGTACACATAAGAACCATCTTTTTTTGTAACCTGCCATTTTAAAACTCCTCCTTGTAAATAACATTTCTTAGATATTAGATATCATTTACAATAATAAATCAATATTTCTTTTATATTTTATCTATTTCTTCTAATCTACCTCTATAAATCTCACAAGATATAAAAAATAATTGGTAGTTTTAGTTATTTTACAATAATATCACCCAGTTTCCGTTTGGGAACGTAGTGACAATTTTCTTTATCCCGATAATACTTTGTATCCTCTCCGTAGTTAATTTCCGTTACTACCACCCGCTCTATCGGCTTTCCGATTGCTACCACAAGCACAGGTTCTAAATACTCCGGTAAATCCGTAACCTGCCTTATTTTCTTCGGATTAAAATTTGCGATCATACAGCCTCCCAGATCACTATCGGCAGCTGCCAGCAACATGGTCTGTGCCACCACTCCTATATCCTTTTGAAATGCAGCCAGATTTTTTCCGATTCGGCTATCCTGGCAGATAATAATAAAAGCACCCGGATGCTCCCCTTCTCTTGGAAGCTGTAGATCCGGCAAAGCGGCCGCCCACTTTGTGCACAATAAAATCTGCTCTGCCTCTGACTTCTCATAAACCAAATAATACTGAAACGGCTGCAGATTTCTGCTGGCAGGTGCATATCTGGCACAATCCACCAGATCCAGTAATTCCTCTCTTGTAATCACTCTGGATTCATCAAATCCTCTGTAACTGCGACTTTTCTTTAATAGCTCCTTTATCATCTCTATTTCCTCCTATGAAAAATGAACTGTCAGTACACTGTTGTCCTGATCTTTTATATATGTGATTCGATGTACTCCGCTTAAATATCTTGAAAATCTGCCATTTTCGAATAATTGAGCTGCCGCTCGCTTCATCAGACTGTTATCCGCAAACTTAAAGGATATGTCCTTTTGTAGCATAGATGCCTGCTGTAGCTTTCTTATCAATTCCGTTCTTTGAAAAGACTGATAAAACTGATGTTCCTTTATAAAATAATTCTGACTTACCGCCGTACATTTTGGCAAAGGCAATCCCTTTTCTATTTTATGTGTCTTCAGAATTTCTTTTGTGGTCGCTCCCAGATATGCATAGTTCCGAATGTTTCTTTGACCATACCGTCCGGAAAATACGGAATTTCCCCATGTAACATCTACATGATAATAATCTCCCTTCATTCTCACAATATTCCATGCATGACTCTGAGCTTTTCCTGTCCCGATTATCGTCATACTCTCTATCTTCAGAAGCTGCATCAGATATTGAAATGCATTGGCATATCCCATACAAACTGTCTGCTTTCCGCAAAAAACACTTAAAATATTTTGATTATCCCTACTTTTCGCTTTATACACTACTCTTCTTAAAAGCAGTTCGTAGACAGTCTTTACTTTCTCATAATCCGATGCATTCTTTCTAATAGAAGAAAGGTAGATAGCTGCCTCCTTTTTAATTATCTTTTGGTAATTCTTACATTCTTTCTTTGAATATTGATACTGCGGAACAAATACAATTCTGGTGATCTGATCCGTAAGATTGGAACGATAAACTTTGTATCGGAACTGTTTCAACCAGAATATTTCTCCATGTTCCGCCATAACCGCTCTGTATACCTGCTTCAATTCCGAGACCTTCTTTGTCTCCAGTGTAACAAGCTTTTCTCTTTTCTTAATCGCAGTCAGAATCCGATTATAATCATTTTGTTTTGTCCGACTTAGATTGCGGTAAATATATCCATGATATTCCCCCTGTGCTTTCGGAATTGTCTGCACAACCGAAGCCTTTGTTCTCGTACAGCCGGCTAATATTCCGACACATATAGTGCCTGTTATTCCCATACATATCCACTTTTTCATATCACCCTCCTCCATGTTTTTCTCATTATATCAAATTCTAAAACTATTTTTGTGAAACCTGCACATTGTTTTTTCACTTTCTAACCTGTTTCTTCCATTTTATCAATTTTGCACAATCTATTTTTTGTCTATTATATATAAAACAATCCAGGTCTATCACCATTTTATTGGTTCTCTTCTACAACTAGTCAGTTATAACTACACATTTTTTACAACTTGACGCAGTCCCCATTTCTATACTACAATTCGCCTTGTAACATTTATGTAACATTTTTTAAAAAGTTTTTAAACAGTTTTTTAATTGGATAGTAAATATTCGGAGGATTATATGAAGTTAAAAGCAAAATCATTTTTCGTTGCCGCAATGGCAGTTTCCCTTACCGTCGTGACACCCCTTGCAGCAAATGCAGGTACCAACAGTATCAAAAAGGGATCTACCGCACAGGTAACCGCCTATCGCTTAAATGTCCGTTCAGAAGCATCAAAAGCTTCAAAAGCACTCGGTACTTTAAAAATGGGACAGAAGATCAAAATTATAAAGACCACAAAAACAAGATGGGTCGGTATTAAATATAAAAATAAACTGGCTTACATCTCAAAACGTTTTCTAAAAAAAGCAACTGCTTCTAATGCTTCTAAAAAAGTAAAGGCTTCTTCTGTAAAAGCATCGGATGCTTCTTACAGTTGGGCAGGACGGAAATTAACCAGAAGTGCCGGCGTGGTATATGGACCGAGCGGAAAAGAAACTTACTATAACTTAAATATGAGTCGTGTTGTCCGTAATATGTACAATCGCGGCTTTTCCGGAACATATTGGGTTCGTAATGATGGAGTAAAAATGTTCGGTGACTATGTAATGGTTGCTGCAAACTTGAGCATCCGACCTTTCGGCACTCATGTAAAAACTTCTTTAGGTATGGGAATTGTTGTAGATACCGGTTCCTTTGCTTATAGAAATCGTACACAACTGGATATCGCCGTAAATTGGTAATTTCTTGTAATCTTGCGCTTCTCTGTAAAGAGAGGCGCTTTTTTTGTGAAACTTATACAAGCATTTTTAGATTTTACATAGTTTTTACGCTTCCAACTCGTTTAAAGCCACTCCTTCTTTGTTTAATTTTTATATTTATTCTTCTTTGTTTAATTATTTTTTATATATATTGCACTATTTTTTGTTAAAAATAAATCCATGTATCAATTTGACTTCTTACTATTCCCTATTTTATAATATCCATTGTAATATTTATGTAATATTTGAAACAATTATTAATCATTTTGGCTTTGTCCATTTTGGAGGATATATGAATAAAAAACTGATACCGATTTTTACTGCTGCTGCAGTTGTTGCAACTGTCTGTAGTGCACCGCTTTCTGCGAATGCCGCATCTGTTAAAAAGAAAGCGACTGTCACAATCTCTTCTTTAAATGTTCGTGCAAAAGCTTCCAATTCAGCTAAGATTGTAGGTGTTTTGAAAAAAAATACGACTGTCACTGTTGTAAAACTCACAAAGACAAAATGGGTTGGAATAAAGTATAAGAAAAAACTGGCTTATATTTCTAAAAGATATTTAAAGTTTAAAAAGACGTCTTCTACCACAAAGACAACAAAGAAAAAACCGACTGTAAATTCTCAATCAGTATCTAAGAATGATACTAATTATACATGGGCGGGTGCAAAGCTTACAAAACACGCCGGTGTAATTATCGGTCCGAGCGGAAAAGAAACTTACTACAACTTAAATATGAGTCGTGTTGTAAAAAACATGAACATGAGAGGTTTCTCCGGTAAATACCGGGTACGAAAAGATGGAGTAAAAATGTTCGGTGACTATGTAATGGTTGCTGCAAATCTGGATATTCGACCATTCGGTACTCATGTAAAAACTTCCTTAGGTATGGGGATTGTCGTAGATACCGGCTCCTTTGCCTACCAAAATCAAACACAATTAGATATTGCCGTAAATTGGTAATTTAAGCCAAATGAGCGAGGCGCCTTACAAATTGCTTTGTAAGACGCCTCTTTATATATATTATAATATTAACCCCATTTTTTCTGAACGAAAAATCCGTTCATCCATTAATTTCGGCTGTTTAACAATCACATCAAACTCTATATGAGCCAGTATATCTTTTTCTATATTCATTCCGGGTGCCACTTCTATCAGCTCTACTCCCTGTTCAGTCAACTCAAACACTGCACGTTCGGTAATGTATAATACCGGCTGACGGATTTTTTTTGCATATTCTCCACTAAAAGTAATCTGCTCTACCTGATGAATAAATTTTTTATTTTTTCCTTCCTGAACAATCTCAAGTTCACCATCTTTTACTTCCACTTTCAATCCGCCCTGTGTGAAAGTTCCACAAAATACTACCTTTTTGGAATTCTGGGTAATATTGATAAACCCTCCGCATCCGGCTATTTTAGGTCCGAATTTTGAAACGTTGATATTTCCCTCTCCGTCCATTTGCGCCAGACCAAGGAAGGCAACATCCAATCCTCCGCCATCATAAAAATCAAACTGGGACGGCTCTTCCAATACACAGTCCGCATTGGTCGTTACGCCGAAGTCTCCTCCACCGGCAGGAATCCCTCCAATGGTCCCGGCCTCTGTCGTAAGTACGATTCCTTCAATATGTTCTTCCGCCGCTACAGATGCAATTCCTTCCGGCATACCGATTCCGAGATTTGTAACAGAGTAAGGCACTAATTCCATTGCAGCACGACGCGCTATAATTTTTCGTTCATTTAACGGCATCGGAGCCAGACTGTCTACCGGTATACGTGCTTCTCCCGAATAAGCCGGATTGTACTGTGATCCGATCGTCTGCATATGATTTTCCCGAGATGCGACTACAACCGCATCTACATAAATTCCCGGAATCTTTACCAAACGACTGTCAAGAGTACCGTGTTCCACCAATTTCTCTACCTGTACGATTACATGCCCTCCTGAATTTTTTGCCGCCTGTGCGATTGCCAATACATCTACACACACACCTTCCCGATGCGAAGTGATGTTTCCTTGCGTATCTGCAAATGAACCTCGAATAATCGCTACATCTACCGGCATTGCCTTGTAAAACAATCTTTCTTTTCCGTCAATTTCAATCATCTCTACCAGATCTTCTGCCGCCTTTGCACGATTATTGATTTTTCCGCCTTCTAAACGAGGATCCACAAAAGTATTTAATCCGACATGTGTGATCAAGCCCACTCGTCCGCCGGCGATTTCCCTAAAAAGCTGTGCAATTACCCCTTGCGGAAAGTTATAAGCTTCCAGCTTATCCTCCAGTGCCAGCTTCTGAATTCTCGGCATCAAACCCCAATGTCCTCCGATGACACGCCTGCACAATCCTTCTTCGCCAAAATGATTGAGTCCCTTGACTCCTTCTCCACCTTGTCCTGCCGCATATAAAAGTGTTACATCTTTCGGTGAATTATTTTCTAAAAAACTCTCTTGAATCGCAATACACAGTTCTTCCGGCTGGCTTGCTCCGACAAACCCCGAAGAAGCAATTGTTGCGCCATCTTTTACATACAGAGAAACTGCTTCTTTTGCTGTCATTACCTTTGCCATACTATTCCTCCTAACGAATCTGTTGTGTTCTGTTGTTCATTTCTAAAATATCGTCAGAAGTATTTTTTTGTAAAATATCCTATTTTCATTATTATCATAACTAATGGTTATTCTAATTCCCCATTTTAATGATTTTAAGACAATATATCACTTTTTTATATAGTTTCAGTCTGTTTTTATGTTATTTAGAATATTTCGCCCTTTTTCCAGTATATCACTCTCATTTCATAACTTTTAGCTATCATTTCCATGAACTTTATAAATTTTACAGTTTTTTTATTCTCATACATAATATATACAACATAACCTAACAAATTTAATAAAAAATCACAGAAAGGAGTTTTCTATGAATATCCATGAAATGAGCATTGGCGACAGTGCCTGTATTACTAAGACCGTTTCAGAATCAGATGTTTATCTGTTTGCAGGGATTACGGGAGATTTAAACCCTGCACATACCAATGCAGTTTCTGCCTCAAAAAGCATGTTTAAGGAGCGGATTGCTCACGGTATGTTGGGTGCAGGATTTATCTCGGCAGTACTCGGAATGCATCTTCCCGGTCCCGGAACTATCTATTTGGGACAGGAATTAACCTTTACCAAACCGGTTTACTTAACAGACACCATCACTGCAACCTGTACGGTAACAGAAATGAATGTCGACAAAAATATTGTAAAACTAAACACTATATGCACCAATCAAAATGATGAAGTTGTTATTAAGGGAATGGCGACGGTAATGCCCCCGAAATAAGAACAAGATAAGGAGAATAAAATATGTCTGGAGCGTTTTCAGTTATTGCTGTTGTAATCTCACTCGTACTACTTATCTACTTAGGCTATAAGAACTGGTCCATTATTATCGTGGCACCATTTCTTGCACTGTTGGCAGTAGCCATTACTGCCATCGCTACCGGTGGAGATGCCCATATGTTGGCAACCTACACGGAAACCTTCATGAAGAACCTTGCTGGATACGTAAAAAGCTACTTTCCGTTCTTTCTGTTGGGTGCGATCTTCGGTAAGTTAATGGATGTCAGCGGTTCGGCAAAATCCATTGCCTATTTTATAGTAGAAAAAGCCGGTCCCGGTAAAGAAGTTCTTGCGGTAGTCCTCGCATGTTCCGTAATTACTTACGGCGGAGTTTCCTTATTTGTAGCCGCATTTGCGATCTATCCGATCGGAGTTGCATTATTTAAAAAATCGAACTTACCAAAGAGGCTCCTTCCTCCGTGTATCGCTTTAGGTGCATTTACCTTTACCATGACTGCGATACCGGGCACCCCTCAGGTTCAGAATACCATTCCGATGAAATACTTCGGTACCGATGCATTTGCAGCTCCTGTTTTAGGTATCATTGCAGCTTGTATCATGTTATTCGGCGGATTGTTTTGGATTTCTTCCCGTCTAAAGAAAGCAAAGGCTGCCGGCGAAGGCTATGGTAACTATCAGAATGAAAATGTAAGTGATATTAAAGAAGATAATCTTCCTTCATTTACAATCGCTATTATTCCGATCGTAGTCGTTATCGTGCTGAACCTTATCTTATCTAAATTTGTTTTCCCTCATACAGACGGAGCATATTTAGAAAAAGATTTTGCAACCACCTTATCTGCAGTTACCGGAACCTGGTCACTGATTCTCTCCCTATTGGCAGGAATTATATTTTGTATTGTATTAAATTATAAAAAATACGAAAAAGGAATTGTTCAGACCTTAAAAGACGGAGTTTCCGGATCTTTCCTCGCAGTTATGAACACAGCTTCCGAAGTTGGTTACGGCAACGTAATCAAAACACTGGCAGGTTATGGTATTATTGCATCCGCTTTATTAGGAATTGCAAGCAATCCTCTCGTAAGCGGTGCTATTTCCACCTCCGTTTTAGCGGGTATTACAGGATCCGCTTCCGGCGGAATGTCTATCGCGCTGGAAACCTTTTCAAAGGAATTTATTCAGTCTGCAAACTCTATGGGTATCAGCCTGGAAGCATTACATCGAGTAGTTGCAGTCGCCTCCGGTGGATTGGACACCTTGCCGCATAATGGTGCGGTTATTACATTGTTAGCCATTACACAGATGCGTCATAAGGATTCTTATCTGAATATCGCAATGTGTACCTTAGTAATTCCTATTATCTCCTGTGCAGTAATTATCCTTCTTGGGACATTAGGAATTTCATAAAATCACCCTTCCCCGAAAAAACCTCGAACAGAATTGTTCGAGGTTTTATAATGTATAATTTTTAATATAGTCAATAAATAACTTTAATGAGCCGTGAATTAATTTATCATTTCGTACCACAATTGCTACAATCCATGGAAAATTCGGCTCTACTAAACGGATATAGCGCAGATCATCGTTCTTGAACCGTTTTAAAATAGGTCTCGGTAAGATTCCGACTCCCTGATTTCCTGCTACCATCTCCGCAATAAAATCCCACTGTGTCGATTCCATTTTTATATTCGGTTGAATTCCCAAATTCAAAAAAATATTTTTCATTCGATTCGGAAGCATGTAGGAACTGTCGAGAGAAATAAACTGTTCATTTGCCAATTCTGCAAAACAGACCGTCTCCCGATTGGCAAACGGATGACTTTTATGTACCAGCAATACATTTTCAGAAGTTAAGAACGGTATCACATGGACATCCGCATCCTCTATCGGAAGCATAACCGCTCCCACATCGATCTCACCGTTCATTATCTTGGTTAAGATATGATTTGCACCTTCCTCTACCAGTGTAATATCAATATTCGGAAATAAACTCCGGAATTGAGGAATGATAGAGGTAAAACAAGCAGTTCCCATTACCGGCGGAACTCCCATTACAATACGCCCTTTATTGGACTGTACGCTGTCATATAAAAAGGACATCTGATCACTGATAATACGCATAGCAACCTGTCCGCGTTCATGCAGAATCTTTCCTTCCGGTGTGAGTTTTATTTTGCGACTGCTTCGATCAAACAGAGTGGCATCCAGATCCTTTTCCAACTGTTGAATACATTTTGAAATGGCAGGTTGACTGATATGCATCTTCTGTGCCGCCTTTGTAAAGCTTCCCTGCCTTGTGATTTCCAAAAAATTAATTAATTGGTTAATGGTCATTCCATACCTCCCCTGATTTTCTATATCTCCTCGTACTCCCCGTCACTATTCTTTTTAAATAGCGGTAATTTCTCTAAAAATATAATATCCTTTCTTTCTGCCGCTTCTCCTTCTGCCAAAATCGCTGCCTGCTTTACAACGGTAGCTCCCGCCGCCTTTGCCAATTCTCCCAAGGAACGGAGTGACTCTCCTGTCGAGATCACATCATCCAGTAGACAAATATTCCTGCCTTTTATCTTTTCCACCTCATCTCCGCCTAAATAAAGGGTCTGCTCTCCCTTTGTCGTAATCGACTGTACTGTAACGGAAATCGGATCTCTCATATAATTTTTCAAACCCTTTCGTGCCACAATAAACTCTTTCATTCCCAGCACTTTGCTCACTTCATAAGCAATCGGAATTCCTTTTGCTTCTGCGGTCATGATCATATCGACTTTTCCGATCTTTTCTGCCAATAACGGAGCTGTTTTTGCGATCAGATCAGTATCTCCTATTACTAAAAAACCGGCAATCGCCGTATCTTCGCTAATTGGAAACAGCGGAAGACAACGCTCCACTCCGCCGATATTCATACGATATTCTTTCATGTCAAATTCTCCTTCTTTCAATATTACAATTGTACCATGTTTCTGATCTATTCTGCATTATATTTTCTATTCCTAAAAAAAGGAATCCTTGACTTACACTATAGTTTTATATTATAATCAATCCGTTTGTAATATTTATGTAACATTTACATAATATTTTTGAAACTTTTTTTGGGGGAAATATCCATTATGAAATATACAAGATTCCTTATCACGGTTTTTTTATCTGTCGGCATACTGTTCAGTGCACCGCTTTCTGCATATGCAAAATCTGCCGATATAACTGCTCCTTCTGTCCAACGAAAGAAGAATATTCTAAAAAAATATCGAAAAAAAAAGACTGTCACCTATGCAACGGTAAAAAGTTCTGCCGTCTATGTCTATCAAAAGCCTTCTGCCCGTTCCTTCGTTGTAGGCGTATTGATGCAAAAAGACAGTATTCGGATCAAAAAGAAAACTGCTTCCAACTGGATCGCCTTTTCATACAAACATTCCACAGCATATGTCTGTAAAAAATATCTGACAGAAAACGGAAAACGTCACAGACCTTCTAAAAAATCAACTACCGGACACAAAGACTCCTTATATCGCTATCACGGACGAAAGCTTTCCAAAAGAGCCGGTGTAATTTACGGTCCCAGTGGAAAAGAGTCCTATTATAATCTGAGAATGTCCCGAATCGTCAAAAATATGCTTGCAAGAGGTTACAAAGGCAAATATTGGGTTCGGGCAGATGGAGTGAAAATGTTCGGTGACTATGTAATGGTTGCCGCCAATCTCAGAATCTGCCCGTTCGGTACTCACGTCAAAACATCCCGGGGCATGGGGATAGTAGTGGATACCGGCACCTTTGCCTACTACAATAAAAGACAACTGGATATCGCCGTTACCTGGTAACAAGAAAGGGTTTTTTCATAAGAAATTTTATGAAAAAACCCTTTCTTTATTTAATTTTCAAAATAAGCAATCGATATTGCACCCGGTCCGATATGAGACCCGACTACCGCTCCCACCGAAGCAATTAAAGGATTCCCCTTATCAGACGGCCATACCTCCGGATAGCTATCCAAAAACTCTCTTAGATTCTCCTTATTCGTACCTGAATATGCAAATGCAAGCGGCTTATTGTAATCCACACTTGTAATACACTCTCGAAGCAACTTATTTCCCTTCTTCTTTCCTCTGGCTTTTCCCACCAGTTCCACTTTCCCGTCTACCACCTGTACTACCGGTTTAATAGACAATAAATTTCCGGCAATCGCAATTGCATGATTGATTCTTCCTCCTGTTTTAATGTACTCTAGCGTATCCATCAGAATAAATAATCGAATCTTCTTTTTCTCTTTCTCCAGAGTCTCTACGATCTCTTCGATCGATAATCCCTGTTGTATCAGTTCCAAAGCTCTTAATATCAGGATACGTTCTCCGTGACATCCATTTTCACTGTCGATCACATACACGGCTTCTTCAAAACTATCTGCCGCTATTCGCGCCGACTGAAAAGTCCCGGACAAGCCGGAAGAAATTGTAATCAGCAGCGGTACATCTCCCTGTTGCAGCACTTTCTCTATCACAGACTGAAATACTGCCGGCGAAACCTGCGATGTACTCGGTATCGCTCCCCCCATCTGCTCTAATTTTCTATAAAATTCCATATGGGAGATCTCAACACCGTCCTGATATTCCCGATCAGAAAAGCAAACCGTAAGCGGGACATGTATCATCCCCAATTGCTCTGCTTCTTCCGGCAACATATCTGATGCAGAATCAATAATAAGTTGTATTGCCATACTTGTCCTTTCTAAAATACATATGAATTCCTCTTTAGTGTATCACAGCCATATCAACTATTGAAGTTGAAAAAAACTAAGTTTTTTTTATTTTTACTATTTTTATATGTAAATTGAATATTATTCAAAAAATACTGTTATTATTTTGTAGAGTATGCTAGTATCTATATGAAAGATATAAATAATTTATAAATTTTTTAAACTTTATATAAACATATTAAGTATAAGGAAAGGGGTGTTCGTATGTTTAAAAAATTTACTAATGGATGTGTAAAGTTGGTGCAAAGATTTTTACCTGACGCATTTATCTTTTGTATCATCCTTACAATCGTAGTATTCGTGGCAGATATGATTGTCACAGGAATGAACCCTATTCAGGTAGCCAATACCTGGGGTAACGGTGTCTGGTCTCTGTTAGGCTTCTCTATGCAGATGGCATTAGTACTGGTACTCGGTACAGCATTGGCAAATGCGCCGGCCGTAAAGCGTTTGATCGTGCGCTTGGCTTCCATTCCGAAAACTCCCATTAAGGCAGTCATCTTTGTAACTGTCATCTCTACTATCTGCTGCTGGTTAAACTGGGGCTTCGGATTAGTAGTCGGTGCAATCCTTGCAAAAGAAGTTGCCAAAAGAGTAGAAGGCGTTGATTATCGTCTTATCATCGCAGCTGCTTACTCCGGTTTCGTTGTATGGCATGCCGGTGTTTCCGGATCCATTCCGTTGACACTTGCCACCTACAATGACAGTGTAAACAAAGCAACTGCAGGCATTGTTACAAAGGGAATTCCAACCAGCCAGACTATTTTCTCCGTATGGAATATTGTGATGGTTCTTGCCGTATTGGTAGTCATTACCTTTATCAATGTAAAAATGCACCCGGATAAAAAAGATGTTATTACCGTAGATGCAAAGCTTTTAGCGGATGAAGCAGAGGAACAATTCCCCACACCTACCACTCCTGCTGAAAAAATGGAAAATAGCTGTATCCTTTCTTATGTTACAGCAGCATTGGGCGGATGTTTCCTGATCTATCATTTTGTAAGCACCGGATCCTTTAACCTGTCTTTGGATTTAGTTAATATGATCTTCCTGGTATTGGGACTGATTTTCCATAAAACTCCTATCAGCTATGTACGTGCTATTACAGATGCTGCAAAAAGTGCCGGCGGGATTATCTTACAGTTCCCATTCTATGCAGGTATTATGGGTATGATGACCGGTATGGGACCTCACGGGGTATCTCTTGCAGGTGCAATTTCCAATGTATTTGTACATATTTCAACCGTTCGTACTTTCCCATTATTCACCTTCCTGTCTGCAGGTATCGTAAACTTCTTCGTACCGTCAGGCGGTGGTCAGTGGGCAGTACAGGCACCTATCATGATGCCGGCAGGTGCAAAACTCGGAGTAGATCCAAGCGTTACCGGTATGGCAATTTCCTGGGGCGATGCATGGACTAATATGCTTCAGCCATTCTGGGCACTGCCTGCACTGGGAATTGCCGGATTAGGTGCTCGTGATATCATGGGATATTGCGCAGTCATCCTGTTAGCATCCGGAGCAGTTGTTTGCTTAGGATTCGGATTCTTAGTTCCGCTGTTTTTCTAAATAACGGATATTGCAGTCAACAAATATTTTCCCATATAAAAGAGCCGCTGAACAAGTTGATATGTACCCGAAATTCAGGACGCATATTATAAACCGGGCGGAACACATGGATGTCTCCCTGTATTTTTTGCAGGAGGCATCCATTTTGTTTTTACCTGAATTCAAAACTATAACACATAAAAACCCCTTTCACCGGAGAGACGTCCGGTAAAAGGGGTACATATCAACTGTTCAATAGCTCTTTTTCTATTTATTTACTTGAAATACAATCGGTCTTATATGATTATTTACACCGTATAGATTTTTAATTCCCGCTTTTGGGGAGATCTTTACTTTCTTCACCGCACTGCTTCCGACCAGATTACTTTTATAAAACGTAGCTGCTCCGGTATAAAAATTCAGCTTTTCAGAATAAGTAACTCCTCTGAATCCTTTGGAAGAAAGTCTCAGATAAGAGGTAGTGTGATGTGTCTGGACTACCAGATAATTTCCTTTTCTTGCAAGTGGATATGCCGTTCCGCAACTTTTCAGAACTCCGGTTTTTACCACTTTATGATGTCTGTAAGCATAAACCGTTGCCTTTGTTGCCGTTACCTTTTTCATTCCGCCGATCCGCTCTTTTGCATATAACAAAACAGAGTTCCCGTTTCCGACCGACACTATTTTATAGTATCCTTTTTTATGTTTTAAAAACTTCTTATAGGCTGTTATACTCTGAGGATTCTGTGCTGCTGTTGTCGAAGTCGCTCCGATCCCTGCCATACCGATTCCCATGATTGCCGCCATTACAATTGCTGCTGCTCGTTTCATCTCTTATTCCCCCTCGTTTTTTCTTTGTGATTCTTATATTCTAAGTATAAAACGGAACAGGAAAAATGTGTTTTAATCTTCACTTACATTTTTACAACAGAAATATGTAAATCGCTACTATAATGTATCATTCTATTGCAAATCTATTACAAAAGGATCTTCTAAACAGGATTTCAGTTTTTCTTCTATCTCTTTCTGACAATACCCTTTTCCGATCAACACCAACTGATTCGATCGATCTCCGTATGCAGGATCCCATGTATCCAAAATTTCCGGATAATCTTCTAACAAGGCATTCTGCTCTTCTTTTGGAAATGCCGCTACCCAATTTGATGTCTCCGAAACAGTTGCATTTCTGCCTGCCTGTTCAAATAACTGTACCTTCACAATATCATCTGAAAACCAGAGATAGCCTTTCCCTCTGATAATTTCTTCCGGATAATCCTCTTCTAAAAACGACATAAACTTTTCACGATTAAATGGTCTAACGTCCTGAAACAAAAAAGAAGTAATCCCCGCGTCTTCCTCTGACTCTCTACTGAGTGTCTTTTGAAAAACCGAAGATGACAGCACTTTTTCAAAATCAAAAGGTTCTTTGGAAAGGAGTCTTTCCAATTCCACCTGTCCGTAAGAAGTTTCAATAATCTCCGCTTCCGGCTGTATCTGCCTGATGACATGTTTCACACGTTGCAACTGCCCCTCCCCCAGCAAATCACACTTATTTAAAATAATTGTATTGCAAAACTCAATCTGATCCATTACCAGATTGATAATATCCGGATCTGTATCCTCTCTGTCCAGAACTTCTGTTTCCTCATCTATAAATTCATACAAAAGACGATCTCCATCCACTACTGTGATCACAGTGTTCAAACAGGTCTTTATCTGAGCATTTTCCTGTTCATATAAAAGAAAACCCTCTGCAATGGAAGACGGATCACTGATCCCCGAAGCCTCAACAAAAATCGCTTCCAATGTCTCGTCCTCTGCCAACTGTTCCACCTGAGACAAAAATTCATCTCGAAGTGTACAGCAGATACAGCCATTTTGAAGCTGTACCATTTCCATAGTGTCCTTTTGTGCGTTTTCCAACAGATCCGCATCAATATTGATGCTTCCCATATCATTTACAATCAATGCGATCTTTCGATTTTCCTGGTGCAACAACGTATTGATTACCGTTGTTTTTCCTGCCCCCAGATATCCTGTAATTAAAATAATCGGTATTCTCACAATCTTTCTCCTTACTATCATGATATATTATCCATGTTTTGCCGTCTTTCACAGCTTTGTAGCTTCTGTAAAGCCTTTTCTATTCACACTCCGTCTTCTCTTCGGAATTTTCTCTCATATCGTAGGTTTTTTGTCCCCATACACCTATTAACCGCATAAAGATCAGATAACCCAAAATAACCGCTAATAACGAACCTACCATTACTCCGGTTTTCATATGACCGGCTGCAAATGCACAGATGGCAGGTGCCACGATATACGATGCCGGTACATTGACAATATTTGCAGGTCCTAATTCAGCTGCTGTGGTAGTTTCATTGTTCGGATCTACAATACGAACCAGAGACAGTCCGGTTGCATTTGTTCCGGTTGCAGTTCCCCACTCTCCGAGCGTCCGCTCAAAATCATTGCTTCCGCCAAACCTTGCACCGAAGTATCGGATTGCAATCCATGTAACCACAGCAGTCACCACACAGATAAGCAGAATCGGTACTATCCATTTTCCGACCACCTTCAAACTGATTGCCATAAATGTAGCTGCCACCATCAGATCTGTACAGGTATTGGTAATACGCACCTGTGTTCCTCTGTCCAAATACTGTGTCACACCGATCTTTCCAAGTAAGAACCGAATTGCGTATGCCGCCAACATTCCGTTAAAAAACAGCAGCTGTGAAAATAAAGTTCCGAAATAACCTGGCACCAGTGCCCAAAGTTTTCCGATCTGAATACCCAGAATCCATGACAGACCCACTAATGCAATATGAAACGTCAGAACATCCAGATTACCTCCATAGGTGGTAATCTTTCCGTAACTCTCCTGTTTTTCCGGTTTATAAAATCCTTTAGTCAGGTCTTTACCCATCTGTACATGTGCAGATGCCTTTCCTCTTCGAATTCCCTTTCTGGCAAAGGGAACTCCGAACAGAAATGCGATAATAAATCCAACCGCCGCAAACATCATTGCAACCTGAACAGCATCTCCCCAACCGGCTTTTTCAATCACACTTCCGTAAGTGACTGCCTGCCCCGGTCCCTGTGCAAATCCGAACGGAATCATTAATCCGTATGTCGGATCCATCTTCCACGCCTTTCCGACAGCCAGTAGAATTCCGAAACCGATCAGCCCTTGAAATGCATACGCCAGAGCCCAGAATGATCCCATTCCGAAAATACCGGAAAACATACTGTGTTTAATCGTTTCACGAAAATGTGCAAATCCTTTCTTCAAATGCACGGCGGTATCTTTTTTTAGCGTTTTATCCGCAACAGTCAATCCCAGATTGATAAACAAAAAGTTATATAACTGTCCCGATATTACCGAGTAATCTGCTGCGGTCGTTCCTTCCAATCCGATTACATTCATTCCAATAAACCCGATTACACCTGCAATCAGACATGCCGGTACCAACATTTTTCCCAAAAAGGGAATCTTCGCCCGTAAAACAACGGCAATCAGAAACATCACTCCAATCCATGCAATAGCTGTCATTACTGTCATAATTTCTCTCCCACTTCTATTCAGATTATTTATATTCTTCTGATAAGATACTTGCTTTTCTGTAATATTTCAACATTTTTCTGCATCAAACAGCAGATCTCTATCAGTTATATGCACTACTTGATGAATCTAAAATATAATCCTTCAAATTCAGAAACAGATCTCACACTTTCAATAAAATTCGTGTCTCTGCTAAACAAGTAGAAAATTTCTCTTCTATTGTAATTAAAGTATCCTAATTATAAAAATAAATATTAATGGATGACATAGTATGAACTATCACATTTTCTATTATACGTTTTAGTTTTTCAAAAGAATAGTCACTAATGTCTTTGTATTCTATTTTTTATACTCAACCTTAAATATGCCAATTTGAATTTCTGTTATTTCAATATATACCACTCTTCATAACTTAATAAATAATCAGTTTTCTTTTCTATATCCATCTATTACTTACCTGCTACATGTCCATTTTTATTTATAGATGCAACTCTTTTTCCTTTGATTTTCTTATTAAATTGTCAAATAAATCTCCTGTTGTCGGATATGAATTGTGCTTATAATAAAATCACGCAATATACATATTTGTCGAATTTTTAGCCACTTTAGAAATAGATTTTTTAAAAGGCACCCTCCGATTCTACGGAGAGTGCCCTTCAAATTCTATTTTCTATGCAATAGATGCACGATAGATCTTATCAATTGCCGTCTTTAAAGTCTCTGTAAATTCTTCCTCGCTTTGAGAGGCTCTTAAATCCTCTGCCAATGCCCTGGAAAAGCTCGCGATCAGCCCCGGATTTTTCTCTAACATCTTGCAGGAGTCTTCCTGCGAATATCCGCCGGAAAGTGCCACTACACGGACTACATGAGGATCTTTCATGATATCACTGTAAAAGCCCTCTTCTGTAGGGATCGTCAGCTTAAACATAATCTTTGCATCTTCCGGAAGCTCTGCCAGATGTTCAAAGAAGCATTGTTTCATGAAAACCTCACACTCTTTTTTGTGTGGATTATGAATATCCACTTCCGGTTCGATAATCGGAACCATTCCGTGACTGCAAACTTTTTTTGCAACTTCGAATTGCTGATCTACAATATCCCGAATTCCCTTTTCATCGTAATCTAAAATAACAGAACGCTCTTTCGTTCCGAAAATATGGCGTTCTTTTGATGCATATTCCAGTTTTGTATCCAATGCCGGGATCGGCTTCATCAATTTTACATGATTCTCCTCTTCAGCAAGTCCTTTATCGATTTTCAAAATAGGAAGAATCCCCTTTTCCTCCCACAAATAATCTGCCGTAGGCTTTCCCTCTACCGTACGCTCCATGGTCTGCTCAAACAGAATCGCAGCAAGGATATGCTCCTGTGTAAATGCAGGACTGGTAACAATCCGTGTTCTCATCTGATGAACCAGATCAAACATTTCCTCCTCATTCTGATAAGCATTTTCTTCTACTCCGTATGCCTTTAATGCCTTAGGTGTAGAACCGCCGCTCTGATCCAATGCCGCAATGAATCCCTTTGCACTCTTCATACGATCAAGCTGTTTCTGATTCATATTATTATGCCTCCTCTTAACATATAAACAATGATCTTGTTAGTTCTATCTATATATAATTATATAATAGCACTCTGTAATTTCGTAGGCAATGTTAATCTCGTATATGTTACAATAAAATAAAATGCAGAAAGGAACTAATTATGGCACTTTTTAAGAAAACAATCTCCCCGTTACCATCAAATGCTCCCTATCTATTGGAATCCGTCATCTTGCTGAAAAACAAAGATTGGAAGAAAAAAGAGAGCTTTCTCACTCTGTTAAATGCATACGAGATTGATTTGTCCTACGGAGAGGGCAATGAAATCTACACCGTTGATTATCAGAGCATGCATATTGAAATAGCACATACTCCCGCTCTCTTTCAGGACGGAAAATTCAATGAGCTAGAAGAGATTTCAGAAGAGATGCAGCAAACCTGTAATCTCGCAAAACAACATCAGAGTTATCTGACGATTTCGCTGTTCAGCTCTGTAGATTTCAGGAAAATGATTCCCTTTTTCGTCAAAATCAATTCCGGATTCTTAAAGCAGTCGGATGCTCTTGCACTCTACATGGAGCCAATGCTCTTTTCCTCTGAAGAATATATTCAGTCTTTTGAACAGATCCTCGCTCCGCTTCTTCCACTCCCGAATGTATTGACCGTTTTCCCGTATCAGGATACAAAATATATCGGAGCCTACAGCTTTGGAATGTACCGTTTCCGTCTTCCGGAAATTGAGATCTTTTTCAGAACCCCGAACGATTCCTTTTCGGATATTATCTCTATCATATATAACATTGCAAATCATCTTCTCTCTACCGATGCTTCTTTTGAAAAAGGAGAAGTCCTTGTATTTTCTGACAGTGAGCGCTATCAGATCAAACTTCAAAAAGGAAAAATTATACCGGATACGGTAATTCGCCTGAAAAAATTACATTCCAAATCGTAACAGATCCACTTTCCCGTTTCGAACTTCTATCCCGTCCGCTTCCAATAATTCCTGTTGTCTGTTTTTCCCTCCAAATGCAAATGCCCCGGACAGTTCTCCTTTTGCATTTACTACCCTATAACATGGTATTTTGTCCGGATTCGGATTTTTATGAAGTGCATTCCCCACTGCTCTTGCCATCTTGGCATCTCCTGCCAAAGCGGCAATTTGGCCATAGGTCGCCACCTTTCCTTTCGGAATGCTTTTCACCGCTTCATAAATTCTTTTAGACGGAGAATCTGCAATCAGATCATAGCTTTCCGCAATCATTTGCTTCACATCTTTCTCCGGAATACTTCCATCCATTATAATGGTGTTCCAGTGATCTTTGTTTTGATGCCAGCCCGGTATTACCGACTCATGGGCTCTTCGCCAAAATTCCCTGTTATCCTCATTTACCTTTACATTTAAATGCAACAGACCATTTCTCATATAGGTCCACAAAAATGCCTTCTGATTCTCCTTCAATCGGATCAATTGCCAGTTCTGATCTCGAAACGGTGCATCCTGATAAGTCCCCGGAAAATGCAGCCCGAACTCTAATACTTCTCCTCTCGTATTCATTTTTTATTGCCTCTCTTCTATACAGAAAAAGTGCAGCTATCGAATGTTCTTCCATAGGCGCACTTTTTCTTATTTAAATATTACTGAATTCTTTTCTCCTTTGTGCTTTTTACAAGGAGGCTGTTCTATATAAAAGGATATACCCTGTACCCATTTTTAAAACATCCTCACTAACCCAATCACATCAACTCTTCTTCTTTAAAAATAACAGATAATTTCTCTTTTTTCTGTATTTTTTGTAATTATTTTTAAAAACTCTGTCTATTATTCCACGATTCGACATCTGAAATGGGAGCAACTTTCATTCCTATATGCAAAGCATTATAACGAAAGACTGTCACAAATCGGTCACATCTGTATCTGTTATCAGAATAATACGGCATAAATACCGGCTTCCCTGTTATTTCTCCAGTTTAGCCAAAAGCTGTAATGCTCTTTGGTTGCCTCGTTTTGCAGCATATCGGCACCATTTCAGTGCCTTATTTCTGTCCGCCTTCCCGAAACTGCCTTTTGCATATCCTTCTGCCAGCTTTGCAGCGGCCTCCAAATCTCCGCGCGCCGCATCATCCACCAAAGTTACCCATTCCTGATTCTCTAATCTGCCCATTTCCTGTCTGCCTTTCTTATGATCTATTGCGATATTCTGACAATGTCATACCTGTTTTTCTTTTAAATATCTGTGAAAAATAGGTATAATCATTGAATCCGACCGCAACAGAAATCTCATACATTTTCATAGTCGGATCCTCCAATAAATCTTTTGCTTTTTCTATTCGTAAGTTCGTAATATTTTTGTCTTTGCGATGTTTTCTGATTTTCGATATATTGCTTGATTACATCAAGCGGAGCACCACCAACAGTTGATACCAAATAGCTGTTTGTCCACAGTGATGGCATTCTTGTTTTTAATGACGGATATTCACTTCTCAAAATTTTGGAAGTATATCCTTTTAATGATTTAACTGCTTTGTGAATACCAAACTGAGGGTCTACTTCCATGAGTATGTGTACATGGTCCGGCATGATTTCCATTTCCATGATGTCTACAGAAATATTTGCAGCATATTCAAAGAGAAGTTCTTTTAATCTGATATCTATTCCATTTGTTAAGATTTTGCGTCTATACTTAGGACACCAAACAACATGGTATTTACAAGAATAGACTACATTGTTATTGGATTTATATGTAACATTCATAGTTATGTATTATATTCCATTTTTAAATCTAATACAAGACTATTTTGTTCCATCTTCAATTACTTGCGTAAATTCGATGGAAGTGTCTTATATCCCCATAGCTAAAGTAAGGGGTTTTACGACACACTGGATAAAACCAGAACATTAGCAAACAGTACACAATTACTAATCTTTGACTAACTTTCTCCTCTGATTTTATACGAATAGTACAAAAGAAATGACTATACGATCCTGCCGTATAGCCATTTCATATATGGATCAGATTTCCATTTCCATCAATGCCATTCCCAACGCCTTACCATGCTTATCTAAAGCAAGAGAACGGGTCACTCCTCCACCCAGCGTTTTGTCTAATACAAAATTCATTGCACACAAACTGTCGATCTCATAGCGTGTCACCTCTCCATAACAGATTTCCGAAAAAAATTTCTTTACCGCTTCTACCGTTACCTTCTCTTTCAATATCGGATAATCCTCTGCTTTATAGGCAATAACAGAAATATTGGAAATATCTCCCTTATCTCCCGTTCTGGAATGAGCGATTTCTTTTAGCTTCATAATTTTCTCCTCTCCTTAAACCGTTTGATAAGCAACCCGGATCTCTACCACATCTCTTGGAACAAAGATCGAGCAAATAGATACTACCTCGGAAACCTTTTTCTCTGCACCCGCTCCGCCTGCCGGACCGTTCGTATACAGTGCTTCTACTTCATTTCCGATCAAGGTCGCATTTTTCCTGTCTTTTGTTCTTGCAGAAACACGCAGACGAATCTCTGAAAACTGATCCGGTGCAAATTGTTTTGAGATCCGGCTTTTATAAAGTGAATTATAGCCGATATAATCCACTCTGATCTCATCCGTTTCCGCTCCGATCAACGCAAGGCGCTTGGTCACGATATCCGCCGCCAATTCTGCACGTGCTATAGAATTGGCGCCTCCATAACTGATCTCACCTTCTCCGATAAAGCAGTCCTTATATCCGATACTAACCTTTAAGGTCTCCGGCACACCATGAGAGGTTGCATGTTCTGCACGCACTCGGTTCTCACCAACCTGTGTAAATACTACGTTGGAAAAATCTGCGATTGCATCCGGTGTCAAATAACGCTTCGGATTATGAATTTCATAAATCATCTGCTCTTTACAGGTATCTTCTGTTACCATTCCTCCGGATCCTTCCACCTTTGTTACGATAAAATTTCCGGTTTCGTCAATCTCTATCAAAGGGAATCCCAGCTTCTCCAGATTCGGTACATCTTTAATGCCGGGATCGGCATAATAACCGCCGGTTACCTGACCCGCACATTCCAAAAGATGTCCTACCAAAACTGCCTGTCCCATTTGTTCGGGATGTGTATCTGTATTCCAACCGAACTCATATACCAGCGGTCCGACAGACAATGCCGGATCCGATACTCTTCCGGTAATAATGATATCTGCCCCTTCTTTCAATGCTGCTACAATCCCATCTGCACCGTTATATACATTGGTAGACAATAGTTCATCCCTGATATCTCCAAGCTTGCATCCCAACTCCAAAACCTGATTATCATAGTAATCGGAAATTTTATCCAAAATATCATCACCGGTAACAGCAGCAAATTTCAGTCCGCTTATTCCGAGTTCTTTTGCGATCTCCACACTTACGTTCATTGCGGCAATCGGATTTGCAGAACCCATGTTGGTAATGACTTTGATTCCCTTCTCCTTTGCCGGTTTCAGAATTCTTCGCATGCGATGCTCTAATAACTGATTATAGCCTTTATTCGGATCTGCCATTTTATCCTTCTGACCGATCGCGATAGTACGCTCTGCCAGACACTCAAAAATAATGTAATCTAAATTTCCTTTTTCCATCAACTCTACTGCCGGCTCAATGCGATCTCCGGCATAACCGGCACCTGATCCAATTCTAATTGATCTCATTACTTCCTCCTTACTTAACGCCTAAAATCTTACAGCTCCTACAATAAATCCTACTACTACAATTACAATAGAAACTAGCCACAGCCATAAGAAACTCTTCTTTTGATGATCTCCAAGATCGACTCCTGCTAAACCGATCAACAAGAAGGTGGATCCGGTCAAAGGACTGATCGGAAAGCCCAGTGTCATCTGCCCTGCAATCGCCGCTCTTGCAACGTTCAGTCCGTCCAGTCCCATTCCGCTGACCGCTTTGGACAATACCGGCATTACTCCGTAATAGAAAGAATCCGGATCAAATACCAGACTGAGCGGCGTTCCTAAAATTCCTACCACAAACGGGATAAATTTTCCCATAGATGCCGGTATCAGGGTTACAATCCCCTTTGCCATTGCCAACAGCATTCCCGAATTTTGCATGATTCCGATAAAAGAACCTGCCGCAAATAACATACTTGCCATCATCAGGGCTTCCTTTGCATGAGAATCTACCAGAATTTTCTGTGTCTGAATATCTCTGTAATTAATCAGTAATGTAAGTACTGTTGCCAGCATAAAGATAACAGCCGGTGGTAAGATATTGAGCACCAATACCACAATTGCCGCAATGATCAACAAAATGTTTATCAGAAACAATTTAGGTCTTCTTAACGCTTTCTGCTCTTCCGTCAACTCTGTCGCATGAAGCTCGATCTGTCCGTCTACAGAAATTTCGCCAAGGCGTTTTTTCTCTCTTCTTCCGACTATTATACATACAATAATTCCCATCACATATCCGGCAACCATTGGAATAATCATTGGATTAAAAATTTTATCTACCGATGAATTCAATGCGGTAATCGCCCGAATGGTCGGACCTCCCCATGGAAGCATGTTCATAATACCTGCCCCCAAGGCAGTTGCCAGACAAAGTGTGGTCGGCTGCATTCCCAGCTTTCGATACAATGGAAGCATTGCCGGAACTACAATCAGAAAGGTGGCTGCACCGGAGCCGTCTAAATGTACGATACTTGCCAATACCATAGTTCCTACTACAATTCGAACCGGATCAGTTCCGACCACTTTTAATATTCCGGAAATAATCGGATCAAATGCACCTGCATCTGTCATAATTCCGAAAAATAAAATGGCAAAGATAAACATTACTCCGGTAGGTGCAATGTTTTGGATTCCCTTTGTGATATATCCACTCATAGTGGCAAGGGTAAATCCGCCTTTTACCTGAATAACTCCCGTATAGCCGGCAACCAGACAGCCGATTACGGGAACTATAATTAATGCAAGCAAAGTTTGCATTTTCTTGGTCATAATCAGACCAAGCATCACTAGAATAGTTAATAAACCGATAATAGCTAACATAAATTTCCTCCTATTATTCTTTCACAGCTAATATCTCCTTACAGTTTCTTCTATAAACTAAATGCAATTATGATGCCAATATTTTCTTACCTCAATCTGCGATATTTTCGCTATTTTCTTTATCTTGTTTCTAAAATTCTATAATTTTTTTCTATAATACTGGAAATCATGTTATAATCTCTGTATATTTTAGACAGGAGGATATACCAATGAAGCTGACCCCCAACTATATCAATGCCTTAAATGCAATGGAGGATGGTATCGTAATTGTTGATCATACCGGTACTATTGTTTTTTTCAATGATTCCTACAGTCGTTTTGTAAACTGCCCTCTTTCCGAGGCAATCGGACTTCCCCTGCTGCAACTTCGCCCCGGAGCACTTATGCCGGAAACAATTTTACAGGGAAAGTCTCTTATCTGCACCCTCCGGTCAGAAAACGGCATCTATTATTTTGCCAGTATTTATCCTATTTTTGAAAATGGAGTTCTGACCGGTGGAATTTCTATTGTAACATTTTTAGAAAATGCTCAATACTTTGCAGAAACACTTGCCAGCCTTAAAGAAAAAGAATCTCTTCTACAGCAGAAGATGCTTTCTACTAATGGTACCAGATATAATTTTTCACATATTATCTATCAGAGTCAACGAATGGCAGACCTGATAGAAGTTGCAAAAAAGATCGCTTCTACTGACGGCTCAGTCTTACTGCAGGGAGAAAGCGGCTGCGGAAAAGAAGTATTTGCACAATCCATTCACAATGAAAGCCCCAGACAGGCATTTCCGTTTATTGCAATTAACTGCGCCGCTCTTAACAAAGATATTTTAGAAAGTGAATTGTTCGGCTATGTTGCTGGTGCTTTTACCGGCGCCAAAAGAGAGGGAAAGGTCGGTCTGTTTGAAGCCGCTGAAAACGGAACCATCTTTTTAGATGAGATATCCGAGCTGGATTTGGAATTACAGGCAAAACTACTGCGTACCTTACAGGAAAAAAAGATTCGCCGACTCGGTTCTACAAAAGAAATTCCTATTAATGTACGCATTATCAGCGCCTGCAATGTGGACTTGCAGCGATATATTGAGGAAAAACGATTTCGTCTGGATCTATACTATCGTCTGGCAGTTGTCCCTTTGCAGATTCTTCCGCTCAGAGAACGTCCGGAAGATATTTTACCACTTGCCAAAGAACATTTGAAAGAAGTATCCATACAGTATAAGAAGAAATTTTCTATTCAAGAAGATGTTACTTCCATTTTGAACACCTATCACTGGCCCGGAAATATTCGGGAGCTCTACAATGTTTTAGAATACGCCGCACTAATGTGCAAGGGTTCTGTTCTGCAACCGGAGGATCTTCCTGCTACCCTCTTTCGTCTTAAGAATCCTCCTTATTCTTCCAAAACATTATTGGAACGTGTTCACGAATTTGAACGTTCTGAAATCCGACGCACCTTGTCACACTATGAAGATTCCGTTGACGGAAAAAAACTGGCAGCAAAGGAACTGGGTATATCCCTTGCTTCTTTATATAATAAGTTAAAATCCTGATTGCCACTCCGGAGCCTAAATACAAACCTCATCCGTCTTTCCGGGAAAAGCACGGTACAGTTTGTATTATTAATACTCTGACTATCTTTTCTGAATTCTGCTTCATATACTTCGCAAGTTCAATCGGATCATATCAAAAAAAGACAATGGGCACATATCACGCCCATTGTCTTTTTATGTTACTTTTTCTTAAATCGAATTACAATTGTCAGAAGTACTAATGCCGCAATTCCGATTCCAATGTACATCGGGATTCGCTTTTTATCTCCGGTTCTCGGAGTCACTTTTCCTTTAACCGAATCCGGTATCGGTTTGTTTTTTACTTCCAGTGAAACAGTCTGTCCGTCTTTCTTTATCTCGACGGAAGTTTTTCTGTCCGCCTTTTGATAGCCGACCGGACTTTTTGTTTCTACCACGGTATAACTTCCGTATGGTACACTCCATTCCAGAATTCCCTTTTCATTTGTAATACCTTTTAAGAATACCTTTTTCCCTTTTAAAAGAGTAAATTCCGCACCCTTCAGTGTTTTCTTTTTGTCGTTCTGATCCACCTTTGTAATGTGAATCGTTCCT
The DNA here is from genome assembly GCA_947253885.1 of uncultured Clostridium sp. Lineage (GTDB taxonomy): Bacteria > Bacillota > Clostridia > Lachnospirales > Lachnospiraceae > SY8519. Next base: position 45,963 of record CAMYAO010000009.1, on the reverse strand, counting down.
TTTCCCATTTTATTTGTAACAGTTCCTAACTCTACGATCTGTCCTTCCTCTTTTATGGTAACACTTCGAGGCTTCTCGGAAAGAATGTATCCACTCCTTGCTTTTGTTTCCACCACTTGATACGTTCCATAGGAAACACCGGTAAACTGTGCAATTCCGTCTTTATTTGTAACTGCCTCAGAAACCGTCTTTCCATCTTTTTGTAATGCAAACGTTACATCAGAAAGCTTTTTGGAAGGAGTTTCCTCATCTACCTTTGTCAGGCGAACAGAACCCCTCTTAATCACATTTGTAACCTCTCCCAGATCAATAGCTTTTCCGTCTGAATCGATCACAATATCTAACTCTGTTTTCAGCAGGTTATGGCTCTCCAAGGTGGATTTTTCTACCAATTTATAAGAACCGTACACGACATCTTTAAAGGTTGCGATTCCCTCTTCATCGGTAGTAGCTTCATATACCTCCTTGTCTCCCTGCTTTAATACAAATACAACGCCCTTTAGAGGCTGTTTCGTATCAGCATCTACTTTTTTCAGTGTTACAGAGCCTTTCTTCAGTTTATTTTCCACTGTTCCGGCATCTATTACCTTGCCGTCTTCCCTGATTTCAACTGCAATTTTCTTGTCAGATGCAACATATGGAAGCAAAGGTGTCTTTTCTATCAAAGTATAATCTCCGTAAATCACCTTCTGAAAATGAGCAATACCATCTTCATTCGTGATTGCCGTCATGACTTCCTTATCTCCCTGCATCAGGGCAAATTCCACTCCTTTCAATTTCTTAGAATGGTCTTCCTTATCCACCTTCTGAACCTTTACCTCACCTTTTATCTTCTGATTGGTAACAGTTCCCAGATCATAGACTTCTCCCTGCTTCTGAACCGACACAGACTTTGTTTCTTTGGAAAGATTATAGGAAGGCAATGTCTCCACTTCCTCCAAGCTGTAATTGCCATAAACAACTTCTTTAAATTCCGCAATTCCGTCTTTATCTGTTACCGCAGTATAGACAGTCTTTCCGTTCTGTTTTAATGCAAATTTTACACCTTTTAAAGGAAGAGAAGTATCTTCTTTATCTACCTTTTTTACTTTTACACTTCCCTTAATCTTGCTGTCAAAAAATTCCATCTTAATCTCTTTTGAGGAATCTTTTAGATCTAACGGTTTTCCTTTTTCATTATCGTTGTTATATGTTTTGGCAGCTGTGGTTTCTCTCAGCAGATAGCTTCCGTATTCGATATTTGAGAAAACTCCTTCTCCTTTTTCATCTGTTTTTAAATCTGCTACCTTTTCTTTTACCGGTGTTCCATTTTTCTGAACTTCTTTTAACAATTCAAATGAAACCCCTTGAATCGGCTCTTTTGTATCTTTATCCTTTTTTATTACCTTTATATCATTCCGTCCGATTACCGCCGCATTTTGTACAGAGCTTCTGTAAGAAGGATTCAGTTTCAGTTTTTCAGATGTCGCAGTTTGTTCTTTTATTTCTGCAACAGAATTTCCCGCCTTATTCAAAATATCTCCAGCGCTTGCACTTCCCTTTTCAAACAGATCCTTTTTGTGTGTTTCGTCCAGTGTAAAGCTTACCTGATAAACTCCTCTTTTATACACTTTTGCAGAATAATTTCCATCTGAATCCGTTTTAGCGGTAATTTTAGTCTGATTTGCATCCGGCAGGGTTGCCACCTTACCCTTTTCATCGAGTAATTGAATTTCCGCTCCGGAAATCGGTTTATCCAGTCCTTTGTCATATACACCGTTTTTATTTACATCATAATATACTTTTCCTTTTACCTCATAAGTAACAAATTGTGCACTTACACGATTTCCCTCTGCATATTGGATATTATCACGAGACGCGGCTGCAGTATTGACTGCTTTTTGTCCCACTTTCAACTTAGTGTCAAATGGTATTTTTGCAGGAATCACAATGACCTTTTCCGTCTTCGGCGACAGTTCCTTTCCTGCTTTTAATGCGAATCGAAGCGATTTTACCTTACTCCAGTCCGTAATCTGGTCCTTTTTCAACCAAACACCGTCTCGAACACTTGCAAGATTCGATCCCTGTGGGACTGTTTGATAATATACGTCAAATAATTCTACAATTTCTTTATTCGGCTCATAATCCTCTACTGCCATACGTAACGGAGTCGCAAATTCGGACATTCTTGCCGTATACTGCCCCAATTCGTTCGGTGCAATTACATGATCTCCCTTTGCCGGAAGAGTATCCAGAATACTCAACTGCTTAATCGGATTGATTGTCTCATTTAAAACAGAAATATGATAATCAATCCCGTATCCAAGATCTCCGGTCGTACTAAGTCCTGCCACCGGATCAGACGGATACTTTACATATTTATGAAGAATCAACTCATACGGAGGAATAAATGTCATCTGATTCGATATTTTTCGGAATATTTCATTTGTATTTCCATCCTCATCCAAATCCATTTCATCCTTATAATAGGTTTCCTTTGTATTCGGCTTAATTACTGTATTATCTTCATACGTATAATAATTCTCAAAATCTGTACTTCCCTGTGGTGCCAATCTGGTTGCAACCAGATTTAAAATCACTTTTCTGGATTCTTTATATTTTACGGTTCCGTAATCTACAATTACGGCAGTTCTTCCGGTATTCTTATAGTTCTCTATTACCTTGATATCGGATTCTTTGAAATCCTTCCAATCCTGCCAATCGCTTACATCTCCCTTCTCATTCACTAATGTTTCCGTTGCAGATTTATATAATGGAAGCTTCTTTCCGTTTTCATCCTTTCCACAGGTATAGCCCGGTGGTAACAGGGTAACGGACTTTGTTTTTGTCACCTCTTTTAACGGTCCCCAGTTTCCGGTTACCAGGTTCGGTCCTACCTCATAGTCAAACTGTGTTCCGCCTTCCTGATAGACAATACTTTCATTAGACTGTAAAAACACAGCGAACAATGGCTCTAACGGAACAATCGACATATACGCATCTGTATTGTCTCTGCCATCTTTCATCGTTTTAAACTCGTCTGCATCTCTTCGCTTTACATTTGCCTCTACATGGCTGCGATAGGTCTGCAGATCTCCGTTATTTTTTTCATCCCACAACTTCTTTTCACTATCCATCATTCTGGTATATTCATAGAAGTTGATACGCATATTATCTAGCACAATCGGTTTATCAAATACCAACTGCAGTTTTACATACTGACGCTTACTGTCCTCAATCGCCACTCTGGAATTCGGATTGGCCTCCTTATCGTATAATCTCAGATTTTTATGCAGTTCCACTTTACTTCCGTCTGCACGAATTCCGTATAAAGTATTTCCAACAGTATTCAATGCCTCTATCAACTTGGTCTGTCTCGATGTATCCTTAAAAGGATAGCCGTCATTGAGACGTTCCGTATCATACATAGAAAATCCGGCAAAATAGATTCGTTTATCCTTAAGCGTTATTGTTACATCCTTTACCTCTGTCCACAGTCCATTGGTAGGATCTTGTGTGTTGGTTCCATTATTAGTCGCATCCAGCCAAATTAGGCTTCTCATTCCTTCTTTCGAGAAATCTGTATCTCCGATATAATAGCCGTCCTTTAAATAATAATACCGATGTAGCTGGTCCCCATAACTCAAGGTATCATCCTTATTATAATAATGGTAGTAATGCCCGCCTTTCGTAATGGACGCTCCCCCGCCTTTTCCATACGGTATCGGCTTAAACTCGGCCTTCAATTCTCTTGACGCTAACTGTTTTTCCGTCGCCTCTCCCTTGTTCAGATAATAATCCATCTTTAAGGTATAGACCTTATTGACCGGTGCATTTTTATAATTCAGAAAGATAGATTGATAATCTCCGTCCAAATTATTAGTCCAGTAATTTCTCTCCGGCCAATTCGTTTTATTGAATACAAAGGTTGCCGTATGAGTCGCTTCATCATACTTCCAACCGTTCAATGCTCCGGCATCCAAAGTCGCTTCCTTCGGAAGATGTGCAACCATTGTAATCGTATCCGGATAGAACTGTCCCATTCCTTTGTAGGTGTCATTCTCTGCATTGAGATACACTGCCGGAACGTAATGTAAACGAATTCCTCTTCCCGGATCGGTGGTATTCGGATGGGTATCATCTATGGTGGTGTTTACCATATAAACATCGCGTTCTTTATCATACTGATCCGCAAAATTATTTTTTAACAGCGACTCCGGCTCCATTACCTTTGCCTTATAGGTGTGAGTGGCACGTTTGATCACTTTTCCGCTTCCATCATATAGTACGGCAGTTGCCGTTAAGGACTCTCCTGCCTGTGTGGTTTTTGCATCAAATTTGAACGGAAAAGAGTAGGTTCCGGTACTTGCACCTGTCAATTGTTCAAAGGTGTACGTCATATACCAGTTGTTTTCGTCTTCCGACTTCTCATTTTTCTTGGCATTCATCGAATCTGTAAATTTCAGTGAATTTCCAATACTTGTATGTTTCGGTACCGTTACAACCAGTCGAGCATTTTTTATATTTACTCCTGCTCCGGATACATCTAAATTAACTCCCGCTGCAATCGGTTCATTGGTATAGTACTCTTGCTTTTCGGTATCAAATGCTTTATCAATGATTGCTCCGACCTGCAGATTGATCTTTTGTGTGTCTCCGGCTCCTTCCGCAAATGCCCTGGGTTGCAGCGGCAGAATCATACCGCATACCATCAGCACTGCCATAAACAATGCTGTGAATTGTTTCCAAAATCTTTTCATGTTTTCTCTCCATTTGTGATTTTTACTTATTATCAGCATATTCTATAAAGCCCCGAAAAGGCACACTATATTCCATAGCCTGCCTCTTTTTCTGTCACTCTATTATCTTACCTTTTATTTGTCTTTTCATATGTACCTCCTCTTTTGCTGTATCAAATTTAATAATATTAGTCTAGCATACTTTCTGCAAACTGTCTCTACTTTAAAAATAAATTTCTTCTTATATAACATTTTTCATCCTCTTTTTAGACGAAAAAAAGAATACCCGGTTTTAATCCTTAGTGTTCTTTTTCAAAAACAGTGCTGCAATCCCAAATACTGGAAATTCCGCCAAACAGAAAACCGATTGCCATAATACGCATTGCAGATATCTCACTTATCTGCCCTTTTTCTAATCTTGCTTATAAACGCTCTCCGTACCGCAGTTTCTGTCTCATCGCATTTACATATTCATCTATTTTTTTTAACTTTGTGAGTTTTTCTCTTTCCTCTTCCGTAGCTTCTATAATCTTACTGATTCCACCGTTGCTGATTACGATACGTTTGTCCGCCATAAGGGCAAGCATCGGATCATGTGTTGCCATAAGCACAATTTTATCTCGATTAATCAGTAATTTTATCGCTTCTATCCGATCGATCCCGGCATTTTCAATTTCGTCAATCAATACAATCGGACTCAAAGAAAGATTCGCTGTATCACTGATCATCAAAGCCCTTGATTGACCTCCCGATAGTGATGTGATCGGCGTATCTAATCGAAATCCCTCTCCGGATAGTCGATTGGCATCCTCTATGATACGGTCTCTCTTTTCTTCCGGATCTACCAATCTGGATTTTGCATGCAATTCAATATATTCTCCTACCGTAAGATCCATTACAAAATTCATATTTTGCGAAAGCTGTGCTACCAACTTTTCACTGCTGGAAAATCGTTTTTCTGTAGAAACAACTTCTCCGTTTATCAATACTTTTCTTCCGGTAGGTGTATCTCCCCTTGCCATCCATTCAATATCCGCCAGCAATCGACTCTTCCCGGAACCGGTCGGTCCGACTATCGAGACCACATCGGAAGGCTTTAATTCCAATGCCTCAAATGTTTCCTTCTCTCCGTCTTTGTTGCTTCCCGGTAAAATGGTGATTCCAGAAAATGCACTGTCTCCACCCAAAAATTGAAGCATTTGAGCCAAAAAACTGTCAAAATTCGCTTCTATTTCTTCTATTCCGACTCCAAGCTCCTCTTTTTCCTGTTCACTCAGATCTGTTAAAAACGCATGTAATGTTTTATTCTCTTCCCCTTTTATGGAAAGTTCATTTGCCTGAAAGAAATTTTCCATAAAAGGGTACTTCTCTAAAATTTCCCGAATTATCATTCCCATCTCCTGTTCTGCGGATCTATTTTATCTTTCTTACATTTCCCAGCTGATACTCCTCACCGATTCTGGTCTCACCCAGACAATAAGAGCAAAGGGCTGTCGGCATCGGATAGCGAAGTTTCATTTCCTGCCCTTGTGTAATCCCGCTTGCATGCTCTGTAATCAAATATGCCAGCTCAAAGCCGCCCTGTCCGCTCAGTCCGTTTACATTTATAACAGTCGCTCTCGGATTCACCATCTGAACCTTGGTTGCAAATATTTCTCTTTCCGCCTGTGAAACGATATCTCCTTTTGTAATTACCACAATATCCGCCGCTCTGAGCATCGGACCGATTTTCAAAGGTGTATTGATTCCGGACAGATTGTCAATTACACAGATAGATAACACATCTTTCATGTAAGGACTGCAGCGATTACACAATCCTGCAGATTCTGTAATCAAATAATCTAATTCAAGTGTTGTTCCCCACTGTATAATTTCATCTATATTAGACACAAAATAATGATCCGGACAAAGCCCTCCCGATAACCCTTTCTTTACAGGGATATTATTTTTTTCATATACGATATCATCATCTGTATACAGACAGTCAAATTTTACTACACCTATTTTCTGTCCGTTTTCTTTTAAATTTTGTATCGTCTTTAGTATGACAGATGTTTTCCCGGAACTGGGAGGCCCCGAAAATGTAATCATTTTCATAATTGTTTCCTCATCTTTATAGTTCAAAATATTTTTTTATCGTCGGCAGATACTCTTCTAATTGATAAAGAAGATCCCAGCCGGCAAACAACAGCTTGCGTCCCTCCGAAATCTGCCCCTCTGCATTCGGTGCAGTTACCGGAAATTTGCCATTATTAGAAAGAATAGCACTTACCTCATCTTCCAACAAATAATCAATCGTCGGTTTTACTCCTTCCAACTGTTCTTTTTTCACAGATAAGAAGATAGGGCTTACAATCGCGCCGTCTTCCGGCCAGATCATTTCCTGTGTAGGACTATTGACCATGGATGCAAAGAAATATGGCGCAACCGAAATACACGGAGCCTGATTTTGCGTTCCCTTTACCATTTGTGCAGGATGCAGTCCTTTTGCAATCGATTCTTTTAATGCTGCCAGTCCTTCTTCTCCGTACTTACTGTATAACGTAAGAACCAACGCATTGTGCATATCAAGATCCGATATCGGAATTGCCACTGATTCTTTAAATTCTCCGCTTAACAGTTCCTTCCATGATCTCGGAATCTTCCTGCCGTTTAAGTTATTTTTATTTACAATAAAGACTGCCGGTACTACTGCCGCAATCCGGTACACCTGCTTCGGATCTTTCAGACCCGGGATTTTTTGTTCCATTTCCTTATTAAACGGAACATCCGGAACAAAATAATGTTTCATAATCGTATCTCGAATCCCTGTACGAACAATCAAATCATATCCGGCCGAGGTAATCAGATCAGGATAATCTTCCGGTTGATCACTCTCCAGCTTTTCGATCACAAAATCCAGCCCCAGATTTGCAGAACGAAAATCATATTCAATTCCCTTTACCTCATGTCTGGTATTGTATTCGTTTAAATGGTCGATCAGCGGTATTCTGACCGGACAAGGAAGAGACCCTGCCACTAAATAACGATTTTCATCTGTCTCATCCGTATGAATTGTCTCATCCATTACAGAAACCTTTGCATAGTTGTCATATTCCTCTAAAAAAACAGTGGCATCCATCTTTCTTGTCTGTAAAGCATCTTTTAATTTTACCATCTTGCTCATTGTTTCAAACATACTTTTATTCTGAAACTGCTCAAAACCTTTAGAGATCAAAAAATTTCGAAGTTCCGGATATTGCAGACATAACTCGTAGATTGTTTTTTCTGTATTCATAAATAACCCTTTCCGCAAGTAATTAGTAAATTCTAACGTGTTACTAAAAAGATATCCTATTTCGCCCCATAAATATGTTGTAATTACAACAAAATAGCCGTCAAATGATATTCTCATCGACAGCTATTCTTCTATATGCTCATTTTTACTCTATATTTATGTCGTAGGATTTCATAAAAAAGAAAGAAAAAGGATATTCTGCTATCGATTCCATTTCATAATGGTTTTTCCGATCAGTTTATGTATATCCGTTTCGAATGCAGCTACCAGATCTGCAATGGTACTTACCTCTATCACACTTCCGACAATATTTTCCAAATAATCTATAATTTGCGGATAGGATTTATATAATTCCACCAACTCCGAAAAGTCGGAATAACCGCTGCGGCTGCTTCCGAATACCCTCAGTCCCTTTTCTAAAATCATTCGCGTATTGATCGGTGCCAAATCCTCTGTTACTCCCAATATGGAGATAGTAGCCTCCGGTTTAATCAGATCAATGATCTGATTAATCGCCCTCGGTGCCCCATTTCCTCCGACGCACTCAAATGCATGATCTATCTGCAAATCCTCCGGTATTTGTGATATCAGATAGCATTCATCTGCGAAGGTAAAATCATTTAACTTATTTTCGTTGACTCCCATTACCACAACTTTCGCACCATGAATCAAATATTTGATTAACAGGGAAGTAATATACCCCAGATTTCCGTCTCCCCATACTGCAATCGTGTCTCTTCTCTCGTGGGAAAACCTTAAAAACCGCTGTATCGCATGAAAACTGACACTTACAATCTCCGTAAAAGCAGCTACCTCATCATTGATATCTTCCGGTAATGCAACCAATCTGTCCGGCTGTGTCTTAATATACTCCTGCAAAAATCCATCTGTTCCGCTTGCCCGAAAACGACTGCTGCGCAAATAATTTTCCGCAATAATCTCATCCTGCTCTTTTGGAAGGTTCGGAATCATAACCACCTTTTGCCCGACAGAAAAAGTATCCGTCGGATCATATACCACTCGCCCGATCCCTTCATGTATCAATGCCATGGGAAGTTTCTTTTTTAATATCTCTTCTCCGCGCGTTCCCTGATAATATCGTTGATCGGCATTACAAATGGATAAATAGGTCGGTTTTACAATCGTATGTGTTGTGTCAATTGACAGATCCTTATAAATAGTCTCAAACTGCCGTGGCTTTTTCAATTGAAAAACAGCATTTAACATTCTTCACTTCCTCCAAACAAAGACTCTGCCACTCTCAAATCGTTCGGATATGTGATTTTGATATTGCACACATCTCCCTGTACCATGTAAACACTCTCTCCTTTCATTGAAAAGATCTTACATGCATCGGTTAACGTCTTTTTCTCCTCCTCCGATAAAGAAGCATTGATCTCTTTTAAACGCTTTGCACGAAATGTCTGGGGAGTTTGTCCGTTATACAACTCCGCACGATTCGGAATACGATAAATCACCTTTCCGTCCAGACTTTGTACCATAGTATCTACTGCCGGCACTACCGTATCACAAACCACATGTTCCTGTACCATCTTAATATTTTCTGTAATAATTCTGGAGCTGACGAACGGTCTTACCGCATCATGTGTAACTAAGATTGTCTCCTCGTTCAATACAAGATACTCCTCTATGTACCGAATGGCGTTCATAATCGTTTCATGCCTACTGCTCCCACCCTCTATTACAATAATTCTTTCCGTTTCTCCGATATATTTCCGAATAATATCCTTACTGTGCTGTAACCATGCTTTCGGTGTCAATACCATGATTCGCTCTATCTCGTTTTGTAATAAAAATTTCTCTATAGTGTGAATCAAAATCGGTTTGTGTCCGATTTCCAAGAACTGCTTCGGCTTTTCAATATTGCCCATTCTGGTTCCGTTTCCACCTGCCAGAATCGCTGCATATATAGGTTGAGTGTTCATAAGTCCTCCATATTCTTCTGTCATATTTATGTTTCTATATTTTATCACGATAGTTCGTAATTCTCAATGAAGCATTCTTGTCTACGGAAAAAGCCGATACTTATGTACCGGCTCCTTCTTATCCGTTATTTAATTTTTCTTCGATAGGAAAAATACCCTATTACGAAAACTGCAATTCCCAGAATACTGCTGTAAATCAGAATCTGATGATTATCTCCCGTTTCCGGCACTTTGGTTGTATGCTTTTTCTTCGGTGTAATCTTCGGCTGAATCTTTTTCGATTTCTCCGTATTTGTGATTAATAACTCCCGCTAAAAGTAATACTTTTAACTTTGTTCCATTCTTTTTCATGTTTTGTCCCTTTAATTGCATACATATTTTGTCTTAAACTATCAGTCATACATCAGGATTATATCATGAGAAACAGTTCTATACAAAGTATATCGTACAAAAAAATCAGAGCCAATTTCTCAGCTCTGATTTTCGGTATAAAGTGTGTTTATCTGAAATTTGAAAAAATAGATGCCGTAAGTACTGTAATCAATCCGGCTACTGCAATTGACAAACTTGCCATTGCCCCTTCCAGCTCGCCCAACTCCATCGCTTTTGCCGTCCCGATCGCATGTGCTGCCGTTCCCATTGCCAGTCCCTTTGCCACCGGGTGATGAATACGGAATATCCGAAATGCAAGCTCTGCAAGAATAGAGCCGAAAACACCGGTAATAATGATTACCGCTACTGTAATGGTTACCTGTCCGCCCATTTGCTTGGACAGGCTCATCCCAATTGCAGTGGTAATAGATTTCGGAAGCATTGTAACATATTCCTTATGGGTAAAACCGAATAGATCCGCCATCAACAAAATACTGAACATAGAAGTAAATACCCCTGCCAGTATACTTGCAAGAATTGCTTTCCAATGGTCTTTTAAAACCTGAAGCTGTTCATATAACGGAATCGCCAGTGCAACCGTCGCCGGTGTAAGCAAATAAGACAAGTATTTTGCACTCGCATAATATTTCTTATAAGAAATATGGAAAATACCTAAAATAATAATGATGAGAATAATTGCAATTAAAAGCGGATTCAAAACAGCCAGTTTTAATTTCTTTCTCAAGAAACTACCGAATGCATACGCTAATAAAGAAATTACCACACCAAAAAAAACAGATCCCTGTATCAGATTACTCATGATGACTTACACCTACCATCTTTACTTCCGGTTCCCTTTTTGTCTCTTTTTCCTCTAACTCCATCATAACCTGCGCCGTACGACCGCTCACACCAAAGACCAGAATTGTCGAAATTACAGTCATAATTGCCAGTGGTACTAAAATCGGTGCAATGCTGGACCATGCGGTCATCAGACCGACTCCGGCGGGAATAAACATCAAAGGCATAATCTCAATCAAAAAAGTACCCGCATTTTTCACGTGATGCATCTTTACCACTCCCCCTATCAACAAACCCAGCATAATCACTAATCCATAAATGCTGGAAGGAACAGGCAGCGGCAAGAATGCATGTAACACCTCTCCGACAAATGACACCAGTACAATTACCATGAATTCTTTAATATAACTCATATTTACACTCCCTCTCTCCTCTTGATTTGTACAGTATCTTATTATAGACATTTTTCTCTTGAAAAATATATATATATACGCCTATAATATAAAAATCTTATCAAGTTTTAATCATGAAAGAAAGGGGTCGTTTTGAATCAGCAAAATCGCCAAGATTACTTTAAAGCCTCCAAGGATTTATATGAGAATCCGGATTTTCCTTTTACCATTTTCCATGTAACCGCATTGGAATGTATTCCTCCCGGTCCCGGATACCGCTATCTCCATTGGCATGAAGATTTACAGTTAACCATTGTCAAAAAAGGCTCACTGACTGCCATTGTGGATGGACAGACCTATCATCTGAAAGAGGGCGAAGGAATTTTCATTAATTCCAGACTGCTTCATATGACACATCATCTTAGTCCGGACATTATGTATATTTCCTATAATTTTCCTCCTCAGATTCTCTCAATGCTGCTCGGATCCACCTTAGAACAGAACTATGTTTTGAGTTATACCATGAACTACAATCTTCCTGCAATCTTCCTGACTCCTACTGTCAAATGGCAGGCAAAAATGCTGCAGGAATTAATAGATTTGGATAACTTCCGTGAAGGTCCCGACATCTACGCTAAGGATTACGAAACCATTATCCGCCTGCAATCCGTCTGGCTTCACTTTATTCGAAATGTACAGTCTTATACGAAGGTAAAGTCTCCGACTTACCTGCGAAGACAGGAATCTATTCAAACTATGATCTCTTACATTCATTCACATTTTTCAGAAGCAATCACGCTTGATACGATTGCCGCCAGTGCCACCGTAAGTTCCGCCGAATGCAGTCGTCTATTTCAAAAAATGCTCCGATGCAGCCCTTATGAATATTTGATATTATATCGCATTACAAAGTCCAGAGATCTGTTAGTCGGAAGTGACAGACCGATCACTACCATCGCATACGATGTCGGATTTAACGATTCCAGCAATTTTATTCAAACTTTTAAAAAACGGGTTGGTGTCACTCCCGGAAAATATCGTAAAACACGCTTGCATAAAAACAGTGTGCAAAGCCGAGATCCTATCTAAAGGTTCTCGACCCTGCACACTGTTATCCTCTTATATCCAATGAATCCGCTCTTTGTGAAAACGATCTTTTTGCTTTCGAATTTTTTCCGGATAACCGAACGGTAAAATAGAAAAGACTTCCTTTCCTTCCGGTAATCGCAAGATCTCTTTTGCTTTTTTCATACGATCTTCAAAAGGAGCTACACCAATCCATACACCGCCCAAACCAAGCTCATCCACAGTCAACCACTCATGTTCCGTACAAATACTCATATCCATCTGCGCAACCGGCTGAAACGGCAAACCTTCACTCTGATACACATTTACAATAGCTGCCGGTGCATTGGCAACAGAACCGGAATACTCACTGATCTTTGACAACTGTTCCAAAACCGTCCGATCCGTTACCACATAAAATTCCCATGGTTGCTGATTTCCTGCTGATGGGGACTGCATTGCCGCTTTTAAAATAGCTAAAATCTTCTCTTGCTCTACCGGTCTGTTCTCAAATTTTCTGATACTGGTTCGATGAAAAATTTCTCTCATAAACTCCTCCTCTTCTGTTAAATAAAATACATACAGCAACAGTTGTCCTATGGAAACAAAAGATATTTTTCCAGATTTCACCTTTGTTTTCAAAGACAAAAAAGGTTCTCTCAACGGGTCTGCACTTCTTGACTCTACTGCAGAAATAGTCAGATGAGGCATTACATGTCTTTTTACCCGTCAGGATTCTTTAACCTCTTTACAATAACGGAAGGATCTGCTCTGCAAATTGTATATGTCCCGTTTGCGACAAATGAACTCCGTCGTATGCCATCTCCAGTTTCCAATCGGATGTATCGATATATCCACACCCCTTTTCATCTGCAATCTCTTTGTACAAAACCGCCAGTTCTACCGACAAGATGCGGAATCGATCTATCAGCTCCATAGGATTCGCTTCTGAAACCGCAGCCTGACGATACTGCAGCAGATATTCCGGTGAAAAAAGAGCATCTGTCCGAATTTCAGGTGGAACAATCAGATCTATCTGTGACAGGTTACAATCCTTCTGTATAAAATCAATCAGCCTTCTCATCCGCTCTCCGATTTCTGTCAGGTCTGATGTCCTACTGTTTAAAATATCATTTGTTCCCAACATAATCATGACCTTATCCGGATAATATCGCTCCATTTGATAACGCAACGCATCCCACTCCGGCTCATATTTCGGTAACTGCCTGCCAGGCTGCCCGTAATTGATCATAGTATATCCTGTTTTCTCCGCTGTCAGAGCCGGCCAAACCTGCGAATAAGGCCTTCCGAATCTGTCTCGCGGATCATAACCGTAGGTGTTAGAATCTCCATAACATAAAATAGTGCTCATTATTTTATTCCTCATTTTCAATCCTTGTTTCTTTTTATTGTAGCTTCTTCCCCAACAATAAATCAAGGATTGACCTTCTTTTAAAATCAGAGTAGTGTATAAATTAATATGAAAATTTTCAAAATAGGGAGATAGAAAATATGAATAATCGAAAAGTTGGAATCATCGGCGTCGGACACGTCGGTGCTCATGTTGCATACGCACTTGCGATTCAGGGAATCGTCGATGAGCTTGTTTTAGTAGATACCAATGAGGACAGAGTAATCAGTGAGTGTCAGGATATTTCGGATGCCTGCCAACACATGCCCCATCGTATCCGCATTCAGATCGGTACTTACAAAGACCTGGCAGATTGCGATATAATCGTAAACTCTGCCGGAGATATTTCCCTGCTGTTGGGAAGCGAAGAGCGTTCTCGGGAATTACGCTATACCGTTCCTGCCATACACACCTGGACCGGGATCGTAAAAGAATCCGGCTTTAACGGGATTGTGCTCTCTATCTCCAATCCCTGTGATGTCGTTACATGGGAAATCGCCAAAGAACTGCAATTGCCGAAAGGTCACGTTCTCGGTACCGGAACCGGTTTAGACACCGCCAGACTCGTTTCTCAGATTGCAAAAGTAACCGATATTGATCATAAATCCATTCAGGCATTTATGTTGGGTGAACACGGAAACTCCATGTTTGCAGCTTGGTCCTGCACCCGCTTTAACGGTATGTCTTTAGAGGACTATGCAAAAGTTAATCCGAAATTTTGTTTTGACCACGAGGAACTGGAACAGCTTGGACGTCATGGCGGATGGGTCACATTTCGATGGAAGCATGCCACAGAATATTCAATTGGAACCACTGCCGCCCGTATGGTAAAGGCAATCCTGCACGATGAGCGGATTATCATGCCCGCCTCTACCGAACTGAACGGAGAGTACGGTCAAACAGCAGTCTGTGCCGGAGTTCCCTGTGTTTTAGGAAAAAACGGAGTAGAAGAAATCATAGAATTACCTTTAACCGCAAAGGAATCTGAAAAAATGCAGCAATCCTGCGATACAATTCGGGCGAATATTAACATTGCTGACAGCCTGAAAAATAAATAAAAGGGGCTGTCACATTTCAAAAAGACATTGAGGTCTGCTTGAAGTGTTGACAGCTCCTTTTTGTGGTCTGAATAACGGTGTTTATATTGCTTGTCTTTGGAAGTATTGAGGCATGATATTTTTCCTTGTCATACATCAAAATTTCTTCATTTATTCCTTCTCCTGATATAAATACAAATTCCTACTAAAAATCCCAGACCTGCCGGAAGCATCCAACCCATTCCATATGCCCCCAGCGGTAGATGACGGTATAAACTCCCAACTGTTTTCCAACCTGGTATACTCATCTGAACTGTATTCGGAAGTGCCGACAGCAACTCCAATACTGCTGTAGCAGTCGTCACTGTTATGGTAGTCCGAAATACCGTCTTGTCATAATGAAACAGTACACCCACTATACCGGTCAGTATCAATACAATCGTAATCGGATATAAAAATTTTAATACCGGAACAGAAAAAGCAATGATTTTCTCTAATCCGATATTCGCTATTCCAAATGAAAACAGGCAAAATCCGATGGCATAGGTTCGATAACGGAACTTAAACGGCAACAGTTCCGCAAAAGTCTCGCCACAGGCAGTTACCAGACCGATTGCCGTTTTCAAACAAGCAAACGTTATAGTAATTCCCAGCAGTATTCCTCCCAATGTTCCAAAGTAATACTGTGCAATCTGATAAAATGCGAGCCCGCCGTCTTTTGCCATCGGCAATATCTCTACAGACTGTGAGCCTGCATAAGTAAGGGCTCCGTATATAATTGCCATCAGCAAAACCGTCAACACCCCTGATCTCATCGTGACAATCGAAATTTTTCCCGGTTGGGTAATCCCCAAGCGTCGAACGGACTCTATCAATATAATCCCGAATGCAAGAGATGCCAGGGCATCCATTGTATTATATCCTTCCAGCAAACCGGTGATAAAACTCCGATCTGCATAACTTCCGATAGCAGCCGCATTTGCCGCTCCTCCCATCGGCTTTACAAATACTGCCACTACTATAATGGCAAGAAATACTAAGAAAATGGGATTTAACAATTTTCCGATCCAAGTCATAATACCGGACGGTCTCAGTGAAAAAATCAATACAATTGTAAAAAATAATAAAGAGAACAGAAATAATGCGAATTTCTCTCTTCCCACCGGCACAAAGGAGGCAATCCCTACCTGATAAGACACTGTCGCCGTTCTCGGAATTGCGAACAGCGGACCGATTGTCAGATATAAAACAATTGTAAAAAAATAACTAAATCCTTTTCCTGCTTTACTTCCAAGATCAAATAAGCCGTTACTCTCGGAAACCCCAATTGCAACAATCCCCAAAAGGGGCAGACCCACTCCTGTTATACAAAATCCGCCAGCTGCCAAAGCGAACCGATTACCGGCCAATTGCCCCATATGGATTGGAAAAATCAGATTTCCTGCACCGAAAAACAATCCGAATAACATAGATGACAGCACTAAATATTGTTTTACACTCAATTTTTCTTTCAAAAAGCATCCCCTTTTTCTCTTTTTTATTCTGACAGAAAATCAAAAACAGACATCTGCCGATCTATCCAGGACTCCTGTTTTGCCTGTATCACAATATCCTTCTCTCCTATTTCTCCGATTAAAAGAGATGAGTGTATATTGTGTTTTTTATAATTCTGTTTTACAAACATCTCCTGATTATTTGCATAACAGTACCTACATAAGTGCATACAGGTATCGTAGGCTCCGATATCATTTGACAGATAACATGCACATCCTTCCCTGGATGGTCGAAAAGCCGGCACTGTTAATCTCTTTTGAATTGCCTTCTCATAAATCGGTATTGTCATACAACCGTTACAGTCCGCTCCATATCTCTCCAACAAACATCCTTCATGACAGGTCCTAACCCGCATTCCATAATTTTGTGCGATCTCAATCAGAGCTTTTCCCAATTGCTCCTTTTCTGTCCGAGTAATCATTCTGACTTCTCTAAAATTTCGTACCACTTTGGCATACAAATCCAAAAAACTGATTACCACCGTATCCACAGCTCCCTGCAGATGCTTCGCGATTTCTTCAAATCTTTTCAAATGATAACCGAAGTTATATCGATCCGTTAGTAATATCGGATCATAACGCCATACCACACAGTCAACTCCAACCATCTCTGATAGTTGCCAAAATGCCCGAACAACGTCATCCGTATTCGGAACATTCGGTTCAATATCTTTACCGTATCCGGTGATCGTAACAAACCAATATTGACCGAACTCCCGTATCTCCTCTAATCGCGCAAGCATCGGTTGTGGATTTTTTGTACAAAAAGACAAAATATCCACAATCTTCGAATCCAATGTATATCGAGTAATCCGATTCGGATTATACGGATTTCGGACACAGACATACCCTGCTTTTATTCGATTGAAAAACCATTCTGAATAGAATGCCGGAATATCGGTTCTTTGCCCTGTATTAATAATCATGTCCCTATTATAACTCTATTTATTTTCTGTCAGCAACTGAAAATAGATCCTCCGGACTCAAGAGTTCACTTCCCCTGTTGGCTGATATACAATATTTCTATTCCTCTGCCACTTCAATCCAATGCTCGTCCGGATCCTGTAACAAAATCACTCGTTTTCCCCAGGCGTTTACCATAGGGCCTCTTATAACGGTCACTTCCGGAAAACTGTTTAATTTTTCCAAAAAAGCATCAAATTCCGATGTCTCAAAAAATAATTCCGATGTGTTCCCGCTTCTGAACAGTCTGCCTGTATAGGCTTCCCACATCGCCTTTTCCTGTAATACCAAACCGCCCATAAAAATAACATTTTCCTCAAAATCATTCTTTATCCGCAATCCGAATAGTCTTTGATATAATTCCTTTGATCGTTCTATATTTTCTACCGCTATTAAAATATTTTTTAATCTCATCCTTTTTCTCTTCCTTCTATATAATTTCTATAACATACATTTCAACACAAAAAATTTTACTTGTCATGAGCCTAATATCTTCCTCATCCATACATGAGGACATCCTTCATCCTCATGAAGTTCCTTCGATGCCACATATCCGTTTTTTTCATAGAAGTCAGTCACTCTGACTTGTGCTGATAATTCTATGCATGTTCCACCCTTTCTTACAATTTCAATTTCTGCCGCATTCAGCAACTCTGCCCCATAATTCTTTCCTCTGAATTCTTTTAACACTGCAATTCGTCCTATTACATAGCTCCGTCTTTGTTCATTGTAATAAAATCTACAGGTTGCAACGGGATTTCCGGAATCATACACTAAAACATGGGTAGAATTTTTATCCAACTCATCAAATTCATTTTCAAATCCCTGTTCTTCCATAAATACTTTTCTGCGAATGTATACCGCAGCTTCCGGCAATTGCTGATACAGTTGATAAGGTAAAATAAGTTTCGCAAATTCAAATGAATAACAAAATAGACACAGTCTATTGCCATTGGTAAAATTAAGCTAGCACACAAAATAATACGAAGGAGACAATAAACTATGTCTAGTAACATTATACAGTTAAACGAAGATCTCATAAAGAACAATCTTAAGGATCTGGTCAGAAACAGTGTTGAGGAGACACTCAACGCTCTGCCGGATCATGAGGCTGATGAGCTGGTCAGGGCTGATAAGTACCAGCGCTCTGCTGAGCGCCAGGGATACCGTTCCGGCCATTATGATCGAAACTTTACGACTTCTTCGGGCGACGTCACCCTTCACGTCCCAAATCAGATACATAAGAAATTGTGATTCCAAGTTCATTTGCAAGGTCTGTCATTGTCATATCCCTATCAATCAATGCATGTCTGACCTGCTTTTCAAATTCTGACATAATTTTCACCCACCTTTCTTATATAATTTGTTCTGCGTATTTTTAAGAAAGGGGAATTGCTATGGAATTTATAGACAGAATTAATGAATTATGTAAGGAAAGAAAGATATCCAAAAGACAGTTAGAAAGGGAAGCAGGACTTGGTGCAGGTTCATCATCTAAGTGGAAACAATTCACACCAAATAATACAACCATGACCAAACTTGCAAATTACTTTGGTATTTCAATCAGCTATCTGACAAGTGAATTCTTTGGTCTTATGGTCAAAGGTGATTCTATGTCACCAAGGATTGAAGCAGGTGATGTTCTAATTGTCAAACAACAGTCTGATGCAGATTCAGGTGATGTGGTCATTGCACAAGCGAATGGTGATAGTGCTTGTGTGAAGAAACTGTTGAAACAGGATGATGGAATTGTTCTTCAATCATTCAATCCTGCATATGCACCAATGTATTTTTCCAACAAAGACATTATTGAAAAACCTGTTCAAATTATTGGAAAGGTCATTGAAAACAGACAAAAGTTTTAGAAAGGATGTGATGATATGTCAATGCGATTCAGGAAAACTGTAAAACTTGGTAAAGGTGTGAATTTGAATTTTAATAAGAATTCTGTTGGAATATCTGTTGGAAGTAAAGCAGGAAGAATCACTGTGAATTCAAAAGGAAGAAAGACAACAACTATGCACACACCAATCAAAGGTGTCAGCTTTGTCAACACACAATCATATTCTACCAATAGTAGACAAACTTCTTCAGAAGCTGTTTATGTTCCACCAAAAGAAAAGAAAGAAATGAAAACAAGCAAAGAAATGATGATTGCAACAATATTTCTTGGATGGTTAGGTGTCCAAAGATATGCATCAGGTCAAATTGGTTTGGGAATTCTTTACACTTTTACCTTTGGACTGTTTGGAATCGGATGGATTTATGACATTGTGAAGGAAGTAAAGTCTGTAATGTTCTAGCTGTTCTTTGTGTTCTTGGTACTTTATCTATAATACTTTTAAGAAAAGAAAGATGAAACACTAAGGAACTAAGAAAAATATAAATATATAGTAGTAGTGTTTTACCAAGAACACCAAGAACAAAAAAAATAAGACCCAACTATTGGAAGTAGTCAGGTCTTATCAAAGGATTGTGTTATACACACAAATTTTACCAACATAAATATATCACAACCCTTTGTTAAAGTCACTCAATTTTAAGAAAGGAAGTGTGTATTTATGCGTTTACCAAATGGTTTTGGAAGTGTCTATAAGTTGTCAGGAAATAGAAGGAAACCTTGGGTTGCAAGAAAAACAACAGGATGGACATTTGATGAAGAAAAACAGAAGTCATATCCAATTTATGCTTTTGTTGGTTATTATGAAAGTAGGAAGGAAGCAATGATTGCACTTGCAGATTATAACAAAGACCCTTATGACCTGCATCACAATACAATCACATTTGCTGAAGTATTTGAAAAGTGGTCTGAAGTGCATTTTCCAAAAGTGTCTGAATCTAACTGTAAAGGTTATAATGCATCCTTCAGGTCATGCGAAAAGTTACATAACATGAAGTTTGTGGAAATCAAACTTGACCATCTTCAACAGGCTGTTGATGAATCAGGAAAGAACACACCAACATTGAAGAAGATGAAAATCATGTTTGGTCTGATGTATGACTATGCAGTGATGCATGAAATTGTGACTGCTGATAAAAGGGATATGGTCAAATATGTTGATATCACCAAGGCAGGAAACCCAAATGCATACAACAGGAAACCATTCAGCAAGAAGCAGGTGTTGATAAAAGAATCATCAAGAAGATTGTTGGTCATAAAGGTCAAGGTGTCACAGAAACAGTTTACACACATATTGAATTACCATTCAAACTTGAAGCTATAAACAAGATATAAAATCAAAGACCTGACACACTGTCAGGTCTTATTTTTGTGTTTCTAGTGTGTTACTAGCTTGTTACTATTAGATACAAATTCATAGATTTTGACAAAAAGAAAAGACCCAAGGAATGTTGATTTTCCTTGGGTCTTCTGTATTCTCTGATGATATTGAACTATCTCTTTGTTAACGTTTAGATATCTTGAAAAACCCAGCAATACAGGGTTTGTGAAAATTAGTGTTGCATACCTGTTGTATACGATAGACTGCCTAGGGCTGTCCACGACTCCCCCAAAACACTCCTGATACCAATTAACAACGAATAAAGAAAGGACTCTCATTATGAAAATACACTTTGCTTACTACAACCAATTCAAGAACGGCATTGATATTGCATTCGCCGATAATACCTTGCTATTCTTATCCTGCGCTGATGTAGAAAAAGGATTACACACTACTCCTAACTCACAGAGATTGATTGACAATCTGGCGATTGAAGAGCCAATTACTTATGCTGCATTAGCTCTCAACGGAGAACTACAGGAATGGGCTGATGCTATGGATGAGGATTGGTGTCCTTATTAATTTTATAAACTTGCTATTTTCTAATTGCCATCCACTTCAATTCTTGTTATGATATTTTTGGTGCTACCCTACACGGTAGGCGGTTAGTCCTTCAGCAGAGGGACTGTGACCCTCTGATTACATAGAAATCATCTCGTATGAAATCTTACAAAGGAGGGATGCCAATGTTGACTCTTGAAGGTCTCATTGCAGTTTTAAGCTTTGGCTTAACTTGCTTTGGACTTGGATATACACTCGGTAATAAATCACAAAAAAAATAATCGCCCCCGGTCTGGTCAACTGAGGCGATTACTTTAATCAACTTATAAAACTGGACTAACCGTCTATCGGTAGCACCTTTTATATAATAATAGTAGCATCTTAATCAATAAATGTCAAAAGCTTTTTAGAAGTCATTATTAAAATATCCTGTCTCCTCCCAAACTTTTTCTCTGGACAATAATAATAAATCATATATAACTCCAAATTTCTACAATCTTTTTAGAATTTTCTTTTTTAATATTACAACTTTGAGAATTATGTTTCTTTGCAATTTTAAGAACCATCTTTAATAAAGTGTATTTTATGCCTATAATCTATCACCATATGGCAATGATTTCATATATTTTTCCATATATCCCCAATTAGGAAGTGTAATTCCTTTTTCCTGTTTAGCTGGAAGTTTTAGCATTGTATCTTTAATTCTATCCATTAAATATGCTCGACCATAGCTATATTTATATTGCTCGTTAGTTAGTAATGTAACCATAAACAAGCCTGTATATTTATTGAGCCAGTCAGCTCTAATTACAACCATATGATCACCTGTTATAAATGATTCCTCTTGATAAAAACATGTAGCAGTAGTATCTCCTATTGTGATAGCATTTCCTTCTTCTATAAACTGATTATCAATGCTTTCATATTTTGCCAATAATTCACAGCCATTATTATCTCCTGTTCGAGTTATATATCTAATATATTCGTCCTTTGAATTAGCTATTATCAAATCATCTTTATTTATTGCCTTACCTTTATAAATGTCCGAAATATAATCTCCAAACCTAAATGTTTCCCACGATACAATACTTAACTTTTCTATTGCTTTGTTTTTTGTAGACAATTTCTTATATTTTAGGGATTTCATATACTTTTTTATAAAATCCCAATCTGGAGCTCCATTTTTAGTCGGTAATGCAATTATTTCACTAGCATATTTGGCTTCTGTGACTTTACGTCCGTATGTATATTTATACTTATTCGCCATTAAAATCGTTCTCAAAAACAAATATACAAGTTCATTCTCTGCATTTTTGTCTTTCAATTTAAGTATTTTTGCACTATCACCCACAACGCATCCATTAGCCTGGAATGATACATACCCAGCTGAACCACTTCTAGCAACAGTCAAACACATTTCATCCGTAAAAGTATAATTCATTGATATGTCTTACACAAGACAGTGTTTTCTGTGTTAGTTACCTGTTGGTTATGTGTTAGTTACCGCTGAAATTTCGTGTGTTTTTGTGGTGTCTGATGGAATTATTAAAATATAAAGAAATCCCCGAAAACTCGATGTTTTCGGGGAAATTTGCTCGTTTCTGATATTCGTTTGAATTATCTCTTTGAGAACTGTGGTGCACGACGAGCAGCTTTGAGACCGTATTTCTTACGCTCTTTCATACGTGGATCACGAGTTAAGAATCCTGCTTTCTTAAGTACCGGTCTGAAGTCTCCCTCTGCCTGTAACAAAGCTCTTGCGATACCGTGACGAACCGCTCCTGCCTGTCCGGTGTATCCACCACCTTTTACATTTACTAAAATATCAAATTTATCAGCTGTCTGAGTAGCCTCCAATGGCTGACGAACGATTACTTTTAAAGTCTCCAGTCCGAAATACTCATCAATTGGTCTTTTATTGATTGTAATGTTACCTGTACCCGGTACAAGGTAAACACGTGCGATAGATTTTTTTCTTCTTCCTGTTCCATAATATCTGGTAGTATTAGCCATGTCTTTTTACCTCCACTGATTAAAATGTAATTACTTCAGGTTTCTGAGCTGCATGTCCGTGTTCCGGTCCGGCATATACAAATAATTTTTTGTACATCTGACGTCCCAAAGGTCCTTTTGGAAGCATACCTTTTACAGCGAAGCTGATAACACGCTCCGGATGTTTCTGTAACATTTCTTTCAATGTGGTCTCTTTAAATCCGCCAACATAATCGGAATGTCTATAGTAAAGTTTCTGGTCTAATTTTTTACCTGTAACTTTGATCTTCTCGGCATTTACTACGATCACATAATCACCGCAGTCGGCATGTGGTGTAAATTCAGGTTTGTTCTTTCCTCTTAACACCTTTGCAATTTCAGAAGAAAGGCGTCCTAATGTACATCCTTCTGCATCAACTACATACCATTTTCTTTCAATTTTATCTGGATTAGCCATGAATGTTTTGTTATTCATTGATAATTCCTCCCTGGAAATAATATTGCTATTTCTCCTCGGGTGAATGTCCGGACACCTGAAAAGAAAACGCGATTTACTTGTGAATAATGTGTCTGCATTATCCGCTGCCCGGCTCAGGCCGATTTGTGGAGAATCAAAATCCTGAGAGACAGTCCATTTTACGGTCCCACCCGTAAATGATTATGTAAACTTGTTTTTGTGCAACAAAAACAAGACGACACTTCGTCAGACTTACTTAGTATAGTATAGGATTTTTTCTCTGTCAAGAGAAATCTGACGTCCTACCATGTGCTCTTTAAGCATTGTTTTAAATGATGATACAGCATTTCCGTCGCCATAAACCGGTATTGTGTGGAGCCGCTTCCAAGCACGGATATGACATAGGTTTTTCCCTGAATTTTATACACAGAGCAAAAGCAGAAATTTGCCAAATCTGTATATCCTGTTTTCCCACCACGAAATTCTTTGGAGCTCCCCAGTAATTTATCCGTTGTGTAGACCTCCTTTTTTTCTTTTGTCTTGTCTACACTGGTAAATTTATACTTTTTCGTCATCAAAATTTTACGAAACAGCGGATTCTGATACGCATATCCCATAAGCTTTGACAATTCTTTCGCTGTTGTTCCTTGATTTTTCTTTTTTACATCTAATCCGCTTGCATTTTGATAATGGGTCTTTTGAAATCCCATATCAAATGCTTTCTGGTTCATGGCAGAAATGAATTCAGAAAAAGAACCGGAAATTCCCTCTGCCAATGCATAGGCACTGTCATTGGAAGAAGGGAGCATCATTGCATACAAAAGATCCATATTTTTATAAACCTCTCCCGGTTTAAACCTCATGTTGGCACATTTCTGACAGATCGCCTCCTCTGAAATGACAGTTTTTCCATTTGCCAGACGATTGCTCTCCAAGGCTACAACAGCAGACATAATCTTTGTTGTACTTGCCTGTCTCACCTTTTTATTTTCTTTCAAAGCATAAAACATCTGTCCGTCCTCTACTCGATAGACACACACATTGGTTGCAGGTAATACAAGTTTCTTTGTATTATATGCCACCAGAGAAACCGGTTGGCTGACATAAGAAGATCCGCTCTTTGATTCCGGAATCACAATCCTCCACTTTGAATTTGTTTTCATTAAATATTTCTTTGGAAATTTTACCTGAACAGTATCCTGATGGGTATCTGCTGTCACTGTTGTCGAAACAGTTTGATAAGCATTTGTTTTACTGTTATACAACTGCAAAGAAACTTTTCTGCTCCCGTTTGCAGGTGTAATTTTAAGTGTTTGCGAAGCCTTATCCGTTCCCGCCTTTACATTCATCCTGTCGGATAATCCTGTTACTACCGTCTCCGGCTTTCCTCCGGTTTTACTTCCCGTCTGCTTACTCTGAAAAAGAGAAAGCGGAGAACTGCAACCCGTTGATACCAATGCGATTATCATACTGCTTCCTAAACCTGTTATCCATCTTTTTTTCATCTAATCTTCCCCCACTTTGTATGGTTCTTCTTCGTATTCGATTCCGATCATCGTCAGAGCATTTGCCGGCGCCGTCGGTCCTGCTGCAGAACGATTCTTTCGTTTTAAGATATATGGAATAGCATCACTTGGAATTGTCCCGGTTCCTACCTGGATCAAAGTCCCCGCTATAATTCGGACCATATTGTATAAAAAACCTGCACCGCAAATACGAATTTTAATAATGTCATCTTCCTGTTCTACTTCACATGTATAGATTTTTCGTACGGTACTCTCCACATCCGTATGAACACTGCAAAAAGATTGAAAGTCATGTTCTCCTATAAAACAGGAAGCCGCTTTCTTCATTTTCTCAACATTCAGTCTGCGATAAAAATGATAGGTATCCGCCCGTCTTGTCGGATTCGGAAAAGTACGGTTCAAAATACGATATTCATATGTTTTTTTACTGTTACAATGCCTTGGATGCCAGCTATCCGCCACCTCTTTTGACTCCTGTATCACAATGTCCTCCGGCAAATATTGATTCAAAGCATATACTATTTTTTCTGCCGGGATTCTTGTTTCGGAATCAAATACAGCTACATTTCCCAAGGAATGAACCCCTGCATCTGTTCTGCTGGCTCCGATTACCCGAACAGACTCTCCGGTCAGCATCCGGATTGCTTTATTCAATTCACCTTCAATTGTAACGGCATTCGGTTGAAACTGCCAACCGCTGTAACGACTGCCGTCATAAGCCACCCGCAGGAATATTCTCTTCAAAATAATTCTCCTTAAAACGGAAACGGAATATCATATTTAAATAAAATACAAAACACTACTAATACCAGCCATAAAATACTATAGGCAATTTTATCATATTTTTTATAAGAAAGGGGATACATTTTTGTTCTTCCCTCTCCTCCCTTATAACAACGGGCCTCCATTGCCAGAGACAGATCCTGTGCTCTCTGAAAAGAAGATACAAACAACGGCACCAGAATCGGGATCATACTCTTTGCCCTCTGAAGCAGATTTCCCTTATCAAATGCTGCGCCTCTTGCCTGTTGTGCACGTTTTATCTTCTCCGCTTCTTCCCCCAATATCGGAACAAACCTAAGTGCAATCGACATCATCATCGCCATCTCATGAATCGGAAAATGGATTCGATTCAGTACCCTGAGTCCTGTTTCCAGTCCGTCTGTCATTTTATTCGGTGACGTCGTTAATGTCATAATGGAACTTCCTATTACTAAATACACCAATCTGATCGAATAGTAGATCGCATTATGTACTCCGGTATCCGAAATGTGAAATGCATGAAAACGAACATAATCCACATGTCCGTTTGAAAAAAACAAGTTTGCCGCTGCCGTAATCACAATCAATAACCATATCGCTCTTACGCCCTTAAGCATAAACTGATAGGGAACCTTCGACAATTTTATCAGCCCTATTAAAATAAAACTTGCAAATAGAAATCCGATAACACCATGAAATAAAAAAACACAAATAATATAGATAAGTGTTCCCAAAAGCTTTACTCTCGGGTCCAGCTTGTGAATAATGGAATCTCTCGGATAATATTGCCCTAATGTAATATCCTTTAACATCTTTTTAAAATCTCTTCCCTTGCCTGTGCAAATGTTGTGACAGAAGTATCCACATCAAACCCCGCCTGCTTCAGATCCTGCATCAGATAAGACATTTCCGGAAGTGCCAGATGTGCTTTCTCCAACTCTTTCTGATGTACAAATACTTCTGAAGGAGTTCCGTCAAACAGCAACGCTCCATGATGCAGAACCACAATACGATTTGCAAACTCCGCCACATCCTCCATACTATGAGATATCATCACTATCGTAATCTGTTCCTGATGATGCAGTTTCGTGATCAATTCAAACAATTCTCTCCGACCGATCGGATCAAGTCCTGCTGTCGGTTCGTCCAAAATCAGGATTTCCGGTTCCATAGACAGCACACCTGCCAGAGCAGCTCTTCTTTTTTGTCCTCCGGATAACTCAAATGGGGACATCTCCCACAAAGACTCATCCAATCCCACCATTTCAAGACCTTTCTTCGCAGCCTTGCGTGCTTCCTCCTCCGAAAATCCGAGATTTCCCGGTCCGTATGCCACATCCTTCCAAACAGTTGTTTCAAACAGCTGATATTCCGGATATTGGAACAGCATTCCGATTTTTCGCTTATCATCATACGAAAAAGAGATGGAACCTTCCGTCGGTACCACCAATCCTCCCATGATCTGAATCAGAGTTGATTTTCCTGACCCGGTCGGACCGATGACTGCCATAAAGTCTCCATCGTTCACTGTTAAATTGATGTCTCTTAATGCATGAATTTCATAAGGACCGTTTGCTCCATATGTATAACTGGCATGCTCTATTTTAATTGACATAATGCATTCACCAGTTCCTTTCTGTTTAATATTCCGTCCGGAATGTCAAGTCCCCTTTTTTTCAAATCATAGCCAAGCTTCGTTACCTGAGGCACATCTAAGCCGTAAGACAATATTTTCTCCACCTGACTGAAAATTTCTCTTGGCGTTCCCTCCAGCTTCACTTTTCCGGAATGCATAACAAATACCTTATCCGCCTCTGTTACTTCTTCCATATAATGGGTAATCCATATAATAGTAACGCCCTGATTCTTATTGAGATCCCTGGCTGTTTTCAATACTTCTTTTCTTCCGTCCGGATCCAGCATCGCAGTTGATTCATCAAAAATAATACAACGCGGCTGCATTGCAACCACTCCTGCAATTGCAATCCGCTGCTTCTGACCTCCGGACAAACGATTTGGAGAATGATAGCGATAGGCACTCATATCTACCCGTTCCAAAGCATCTATCACTCTTTTTTGGATTTCCTCTGTCGGAATCCCGATATTCTCCGGTCCGAATGCAACATCTTCTTCAACTACGGATGCCACGATCTGATTATCCGGATTCTGAAAGACCATTCCCGCCATCTCCCTGATTGCATATAAATTCTTTATATCCGCAGCATCTCTGCCGTCGATATACAAAGAACCGGAGGTAGGCTCCAACAAGGCATTTAAATGCTTTGCAAATGTGGATTTTCCGGAACCGTTATGACCCAGAATTGCCACAAAAGTTCCGGATTCCACTGTCAGATCCACTTCATCTAAGGCTTTTATCTCTTCACAGACCTCTCCCGAGGCATCTCTACGATTAAATTTATGTACTAATTTTTTTGCTTCTACAAAAGACATAAAAACCCTTCCTATTCAATGTAATCCTCAAATTTTGTCAAATGCCCCATCGTCTGCATCTGTTCAAATCCGGTCTGTCGCAAGGCCTCGTACAATACAATTGAAACTGAATTTGCTAAATTTAATGACCGGATATGTTCCAGCATTGGAATACGTACACAGTGATCCTTATGGTGCGCCAGTATTTCTTCCGGAATCCCCCCGCTTTCCTTTCCGAACATCAGAAAACAGTCTTCCTCATAGTTTACCTCAGAATAAATATTTTGTCCCTTGGTCGTCACCATATAAATAACAGCATTCGGATTTTTTTTTAAAAAATCTTCATAATTGATATATCTTGTTACTTCCAGATTTTCCCAATAATCCATTCCCGCACGCTTGATCGACTTTTCATTTAAATGAAAGCCCAACGGCTCTATCAGATGAAGATGAGTTCCGGTAGCCACACAAGTTCTTCCGATATTCCCCGTATTAGAGGGAATTTCCGGTTCAAACAGTACCACATTTAAATGCGCCATTACTTCCCTTCCTTTCGAAGCTCTGTAATAAAAACCTCTATCCGATCCAATGCTTCTTTCAGACTTTCCAGAGAATAGGCATAAGAGATTCTCAAAAATCCCTCTCCACATGCCCCGAATGCGGTTCCGGGAACCACTGCCACCTTCTGTGTCTCTAACAAACGAGTTGCAAATTTCTCTGAAGTCATACCAAATTCTTTGATACATGGAAAACAATAAAAGGCTCCATACGGCTCAAAACAGGACAATCCCATTTCTTTAAAACGATGCATCAGATAACGCCGTCTGCCGTTATACTGCTCTCTCATCTCTTCTACCGCCTCATCACCGTCACGCAATGCTGCTACGGAAGCATATTGACTCGTCGTAGGTGCACACATAATCGCAAACTGATGAATCTTCAACATCTGTGAGATGATTACCTGCGGTCCGCAGGCATAGCCGATTCTCCAACCTGTCATGGCATGTGATTTCGAAAGTCCGTTAATATAGATGGTTCGCTCTTTCATCCCGGGCATTGTCGCTATCGAGACATGTCCGTTCTCGGAATAAGTCAGCTCAGAATAGATTTCATCCGTCAAAACAAACAGATCATGCTCTATGATACTGTCATAGATTGCATCCAGATCCTTCTGCTCCATAACTGCTCCCGTAGGATTATTCGGAAACGGTAATACCAGTATTTTCGTTTTCGGAGTGATAGCTGCTTCCAACTCCTCTCTGGTTAAACGAAATTCATTTTCCGCCTTCAGTTCGATCGGTACCGGAACTCCTCCTGCCAGAGTTGCACATGGTAAATAAGAAACATAACTTGGCTGAGGAATCAATACCTCATCTCCCGGATCCAGCATTGCTCTAAATGCCAAATCTATGGCCTCACTTCCTCCGACTGTTACAAAAATCTCATCTTCATAATGGTATTGTAATCCGTATTTTCTATTTAAGAAATTTGAAATTTCTATTTTTAATTCTTTTAAACCTGCATTAGATGTATAAAACGTTTTTCCCTTTTCCAGGGAGTAGATACCTTCGTCTCGCACAAACCACGGGGTATCAAAATCCGGTTCTCCGACACCCAGCGAAATAGCATCCTTCATTTCGCTTACAATGTCAAAAAATTTTCGAATACCGGAAGGCTGGATGCCTTCAACTACTTTTGATAATGGATTTCTCATAGCTACATCAAAACCCTTTCATCTTTTTTCTTTTCGACCATGATAGTTCCATGATCCTTATATTTCTTTAATACAAAATTGGTTTGTGTGCTTAAAACGTTTTCTAATGTGGATAATTTATCTGTAACAAAGCTTGCAACATCACGAAGCGTTTTTCCCTCCAGAGAAACTAACAGATCATAGCTTCCGGAAATCAGATATACGGCTTCTACTTCTGCATAATTATAGATGCGTTCCGCCAATTTATCAAATCCCATACCCCTCTGCGGTGTTACCCGAACTTCAATCAATGCCGAAACCTTCTCTATGGAAGTCTTTTCCCAATTGATCAGAGTATGATATCCGCTAATCACATTTTCCTCTTCCATATTTTTAATTTCCTGTGCAACTGCCAGTTCATCTTCTCCAAGAACAATCGCCAGTTCTTCAATATCAATACGACTGTTTTTTTCGATAAAAGTCAAAATCTTTTCTCTCATGATTACTCCTACTGCTCTTTATACAACTTGATATATTTCATCTGTTTTCGGTGGTTCCAAATATCGGGTTTCCTCCCCATTGTATACGATACGATCTTTTCCCTTTGTCGCCTTTCCTACAATAGCGGAATGAATCCCCGCTTTTTCCAGCTCCCGAACCAGAGTCACTCCGTCTGAAGTTGCAATCAGCATACTGCCACTGGAAATCAATTCATATGGATTGATTTCAAAATAATTGCATATCTCAACGGTTTCCTGCTTGATCGGAATCTTATGAAGATCTACTTCCAGTCCGATACCCGATGCCTCTGCCATCTCCCAGAGAGCTCCGAAAATTCCACCCTCGGTTACATCGTGCATAGCATGGATACCGAACTTCACGGCGGTGGCGGCCTCCGATATCACAGATAAATACTGATCAAAGTTCTTTGCCGTTTCCACCAGTTCCTTATTATAATAAGACAGCAACTGCTCTTCTTTTTCTTTTGCAATAATGGAAGTTCCTTCCAGTCCGACCCATTTTGTCACGACGATATCGTCTCTAATTTGTGCATTTCCGGTCTCTATAAACTGTCCTTTTTTTACTTTTCCCACTCCTGTAATAGAGATGACAGGCTGTGTAACTACTTTGGTAACTTCCGTATGACCGCCCATAATCTGCACATTATATTTCCGACACTGTGCCTCCATCTGCTCAATCATCTTTTTGATATGAACTTCCCGAATACGCTCCGGCAAGAGCAGTGTCATCATAACGCCAACCGGTTCCGCCCCAGTTGTCGCAAGATCATTCAGCGTTACCAGAATCGCCAAATGACCGATATCTTTTGCGGTTCCTGTAATAGGATCTGTCGATAACACAAAAATCTCATCCTCTGCCAGTTGAATTGCTGCGCAATCCTCTCCGACTCCGGCCCCGAATAAAACTTCAGGTCTTTTTGTATGTAATTGTTTAAAAACGGTTCTCTTTAATACAGACTCCGGAAGTTTTCCTATTTTCATGTTTTACCTCATTCCTATATATTGTATTAACAAAAATACATTTTTGTTATTCTACCACATTTTATTCATTCTGCAAATCATTATACCAGCACCGGTATAACCATCGGCACTACCATTGCTGCAATAACAATGATTGCAATAATCACTGCAATTGTTTTACGTCGTTTTGCAATCTTTTCCCAATCTTTTTTCGGTTCCTGACTCATACTTCCTCCTTTGGAATACGCCCATAACTTGCATATATCCGATCCAATAACCTGGAAGCTTCACTTCTGGTTAGAAAATCAATTTCCTGACTAGGCTTTATTTTATGATAGGAAAGCAAACTATTCAAGTCTCTCTTCTGTGCGGGAGTTGCCGGCGTCTGCTTTTTCCCTTTATATTGCAACGGATATGCCGCAAAAACTTCTTCCTGCTCTTCTTCATATTGTTCTTTCAATAATAAAAACAACTTAGCCGTTGCAATTGCATCATCCAAAGCTCTGTGTGCATGCTCTCTTTCCAAATGAAAATATGAACAGAGAGAATCCAGAGACTTTTTTTCCGGCTTTTTCAATAAGTTTCTTGCTATCTTGAGTGTATCAATTCCCCGTCTTTCAAAATTCCTGTTTAAATTTAAAGCTGCCTGCTTCAAAAAACTGTAATCAAAATACAGATTATGCCCGATCAGAATGCGATCTCCGGCAAAGGCGAGAAACTCATCCAATGCCTTGCTTATATCCTGTCCGCTCTCCGCCATCTCATTTGTGATTCCGGTAAGTTCTACAATCTTATCTTCCAGCTTTATATGCGGGTTGACAAAGGTGGCATACGTTTCTGCCAACTGCCCGTCCCGAATTATCACAGCACCTATCTCCAGAATACGATCTCTGGTAGACTTTAATCCTGTCATTTCCAAATCTACAACCAAATACTCCAATCCATTCTCCTAACTAGATCCTTTTATCATCTGCTTTACAAATATCCGACAAAAAACATTCACTGCACTTCGGCGCACGTGCGGAACAGATTGCCCGACCGAACGTAATAATCTGCATATTATAACGAATCCAGTGTTCTCTCGGCAGCTCCTTCATTAATTCCTGCTCCACCTTTACCGGATCATCTGACTTTGAAATCCCCAGTCTTCTGGAAATCCGATTCACATGGGTATCCACTACAATACTCGGATCCCGAAAAACATTTCCGCGAATTACATTTGCCGTTTTTCTTCCGACGCCTGCCAAAGACGTCAGATCCTCTAAAGAAGAAGGAACCTCTCCCTCGTATTCTGTCAGAAGCCTCTGACAACAGGCAATGATATTTCGTGCTTTGTTTCGAAAAAAGCCGATAGAACGTATATCATTTTCCAGTTCAAAAACATCTGCTCCTGCAAATTTCTCCAAAGAATCATACTTTACAAACAAATCCTTCGTAACAATATTTACACGATCATCGGTACATTGTGCACTTAAAATTACAGCTATCAGCAGCTGCCAAGTATTGTCATGATGAAGGTAAATATGATCTCCGGTTCCGTATGCCTCGTCCAAACGTGCTAAAATTTCTTTTGTTCGTTTTTTTACTGCCATACAATATCCCTTTATATCTGTAAACTTGTTTCTGTTACGGTTGCTTCTGCTGTCAGAACATCCCTGTTTTGGTAGTCAAACAGCATCCCCTTATAATACAACTGTCTCTTCGGAAAAGGCTGATCCTCCGTCCAATTCAGCCAATCATATTTAAAATACAGTATATTTACATACTTATTTTCTAAATGCTCCTCTTTTAAATACTGCAACTGTGTTTTTTTATCCACCGATATATTTCCCAGCCACTCCGGACGTTTCTTAAGATTCTCCTTTGTGTAACAATCCCATGTCAAAGCTTCCTTAAAACATGACTGCTCCTCTCCGGACGGCTTGTGCAACTCCACAAAAAAATCCAAAAGGATACGAAACCGCTCCAAACGATTGTGCTTAATTGCAAAATAATCCCGCTCTCTATAATATACGCCCATTTGCCGATACATTTCAAAAGGGCTCTCATAATACCGTTCCAATAAACGGACAGATTTCACAAACTGACCACTGTTATAATAGACTTCCAGCAGTTCTTCTATATCATGCAACACCAGCACCTCCTCATAACTGAGCCACTTCGTCGCCCAGATTTCATAAGGTGACCGCTCATGATAAGTCAGTTGATACTGATCCCTCATTTCATACATATAAGAGCCCTTTAAGACTTTTAAAAACCCTAACTGCAATTGTTGTGCATATAGCCGATATACCTCATCAAAAGATTGTCCGAAACGCACAAAACCTTCCTGCGGCAAGCCTGCTATCAAATCTACATGCTGATGTACTTTTTGAGTTGCCTTTACCTTTTTAATAGCACGACAGACCTTTTGTAAGTCCATACGCCTTCTGATCGCATGAATCGTAGCATCATTTGTAGTCTGAATCCCGATTTCTAACTGAATCAGACCCGGACGCATTTTTTCCATCAGAGCGACTGCACTGTCCTCCAGTAGATCCGCTGCAATTTCAAAATGAAAATTGGTTATTCCGTTATCATGCTCCAACAGATACTTCCATATCTCGTATGCCCGACGCGGATCACAATTAAAAGTTCTATCTATAAATTTTACCTGTGGCACCTTTTTTTCCAGAAAAAAATCAAGTTCTCGAAACACCAGATTCAAACTGCGAAAACGCATGGTCTTTTCTATAGAAGAAAGACAGTAACTGCAGGAGAACGGACACCCCCTTGAGGTCTCATAGTAAACGATCCGATGTTCCAACGACTCCATATCAGAATAGCAAAACACCAAGTTATCCATATCCATCGGCGACCGCTGCGCCGTCATACAAATTCCCTTTTCGGAATGAAAAATGATTCCGTTGATCCCGCTCAAGGCTTTATCGGAAGGATTCGGATCTTTCTCATAGCATCTGCACAGCTCTAAGAAAGTCTCCTCTCCTTCATTTACCATAACGCCTTTTACCATCTCATGCTCCTTCAAAAACAGTTCCGTTTCAAAGGAAACCTCCGGTCCCCCTGCCCACAGAACTGTCCTCGGCTTTAACTTGTGATACTCTCTCATAACCTCGCAGATCAGATCTATATTCCATATATAACAGGAAAAACATATCAGATCCGCCTTTTGGCGATAAATTTCTTCCACAATATAATCCAGACGCTGATTAATAGTATATTCACAATACGAAACCTCTACACCTGCAGTTCTTGCATAGCTTGCCAAAGAATAGATTCCCAAGTTCGAATGGATATACTTTGCATTGACTGCCACCAGTAGAATCTTCATATACTTCCTTTCTTTTGCCGCTGTCTATCAAATACATATACTTATTAAGTTTATCATAATTTCCTTCAATTGTTTTCATCTCCAATAAAAAAGACAGGTATTCTTTCCGAAATCCCTGTCCTCACTCTTCCCGATTCTATGTTATACTATCTTAAAAGGAGAAAACTATGATTCAGGCAAGCAGTCTTTATAATATAAATTTTTATAAAAGTGAAATTTTTCATGGCAGCAGCTGTGGAATGAATTATCGGATAGAGCGGTTGGAACAGGAAGACTCCTGCTGTTTTTTAGTAACAATCTGGCAGGGCCCCTACAATTTTAAAACAACTACCGAAAAAAAGACCACGATGCAATTCCCTTTTACCAATGAGGCACTACAGGAAATCGCCGACTTTTTAAACCAAAATCAGGATCAGTATATCAAACCTTCTCTTCTCTGATCTCACATCGGGAGAACAGCACCGCCACTGCTCCATTGTAGGATGCTGCATCTTTACTCTTTAAAATTTCTTTTACCAGTTTATCACTTCCTTCAAACAGCTTCCCGAAATAAGACCAAAATTCTTTCAAGTGAAAATGATTTTTTTGCTCTTCAGGCAAAGTTTCTAGAATAAATCGCTCCAGACTTTTATAGTAGGCAATTACTTCTTCTTTCTGTGCCGGAGCTCCTCCCTGTATCTTACGGATCAAGGCAGGATTTTTTAATAATCCGCGCCCTATCATAACTGCTTTGATCTTTGGAAAGCGCTTCTCAATCCGACGATAATCTGCCACACTTTCAATATCCCCGTTGTAACAAACCGGATGTACGCTTTCTTCCAGCATTCGTTCAAATGTTTCCAGATCGGGTTTTCCCTTATAGAACTGCTTTTGATAACGCGGATGAATGATCAGTTCATGAAGCGGATAGCGGTTATACAGTCGAATTAATTCTTCTGCTTCACAATTGTCCCGAATCCCGATTCTGGTCTTTACAGAAATCTCCACCGTTTTATCAGAAAGCTCCCGAAAAACTTCTTCAAAAAACCGGTCCAGTTTTTCCAGATCCTTCAATTGTCCGGATCCCTTTCCTTTTGCTACTACTGTACCGGACGGACATCCTATATTCAAATTAATCTGATGATATCCGTAATCGGACAACTGTCTTACCGCTTCTGTAAATCCGCGAGAATGATTGGTCAACAATTGCGGCACTAAATTAATCTGACGGTTATGACAGGGGTCAATATCCTCCCTGTCTCTCTTTCGTTTTAAAAATCCCTCTCCCGTAGAAATAAATGGCGAAAAGAATTTATCAATTCCGGGAAAATACTGATGGTATGCGGTTCGAAAACTGAAATCAGTAATTCCCTCAAGGGGTGCAAAATAAAACTTCATTAATTTCTCTCTCACTATAGAACGTTTCTGATTTTATAAATACACCCTATTGTACCACAGTCTTCTCTTTTATTTCTTTAAATATTGCGTCTTCGAAGGACTAATATCACTTTTCCGCATATATCACCGGAACCGATTCGTTCACAACCGATACATTCTTTTTCTTTTGTCCCTGATCATTCTCTCCCTCAGTCCACAAAACATAAGTTGGCATCTGATGCTCCCGATCCGCGATCAGCTTTCCATTTAAGGTATTCGGTGCATTTTCCGGGATTTTATATTTCCATACCTGATTTCCCTTCAAATATCCGCTTGGAGCCTGCTCTTCCGACAGTGTATAACTGCCATAAGAAAGACCTTTAAAAATAACGGTTCCATCCTTTCCGGAACTTGCCTCACGGATCACCCCGTCATTCTCTTTCAAGCGAAAACCCACTCCTTCCAGACCGTTGTTGTGACTGTCTGTCTTTTTCAGAACAATGTTATACAAAAGTCCCCTTACCTTCGGCGAAGGAAAACTCTATGATTTTCCGTTGTCATACCTCAACACCGAATGTTTATGCAGTCCCTCCTCTCCGGGCACCGTATTGGAATAGCTGGCGATATTCATAATCGCTCTGATCTTGCCGGTTTGATCCGTTCCGCAGGAAGAAGCCGTTTTGTATCTTACTTTATAGATCAGCTCCGCCACATTCAGACTCCATATCTGTTTTGTCTTGCCTTGTTATAGTTAATCACCTTTTTGAAGATTTAACTGTCGCAGTATTCACCCCCCCTTCGTACTTCAAAAATGCAAACAAAAAATAGGCCGAAGCCTATTTCCGAATCCTAGTATTAAATTTCATCTACTACTTCAATTTTTTCTAAGTCAAAATCTACTATCTGATTTTTACCTTCCGCCATTCCTATATTCCTCTCTTAGGTCATTATTACTATCAACATAATCCGTTAGGCTTTCAAGTGTAAGGGACTTATTCGTGGTTTCAACTGGCTGTCCAAAATCTGTAACAACATTGTCCCCATTAAAGCCTCTTTGCATATAATCGCCTTGCTTCATTAAATTCTAGTCTATACTTCTCAGCATCCACAAATTTCAACCATTTTAACTCTTTCATTTTGTCCTCCTAAAATTATTATCATTATTAGGATGCCAAG
The DNA here is from genome assembly GCA_947253885.1 of uncultured Clostridium sp. Lineage (GTDB taxonomy): Bacteria > Bacillota > Clostridia > Lachnospirales > Lachnospiraceae > SY8519. Next base: position 8,442 of record CAMYAO010000009.1, on the reverse strand, counting down.
CCCATGTTTAAACTTCTACTATGACTGTGTTCAGCCGTCATTCAAATTTAATGGCAAAAAGAAGAGAAGAATCAAATCTCCTCTTCTTTATAGATTTGTAAAACCATCTACTAAAAACTGCCCATATCTCAACAATTAGAGGAAAAGAAGGGAATAACTTTAAACGCAATTACTTAGCTTTCCGCATTATTCAGTAAATAGTATTTATAGCAACAAAACGTAATTGTTGGCAAAATATGATAAAATTTCATACCCTATTTCTTCTAAATATCTAATTTCTTTATTATGCTGCAATTTTCCTTCTTAAGCCTATTATCGAGATAACAAGAATGAAAGAACCTGTAAGATAGAAAGCATACGTACCCATTCCACCTGCTTTTGGCAATTCATACAATTTTGAATTTACAATGCAATAATTATAATCTCTAATAGAGTTATCGGGGAATTTATTTTTTACATCAAACTTTTTTCCATTGGAATCAAAAACTGTAATCCCATGACTCATGCTATATGAAATATACCATGTCTTTGTTTCTTGTTTTAATTCATATCCTGCAGGTGCTTTTGTTTCTTCTAAGATATAACACCCTTCCTTTATATCCTCTAATTCAAACTTTCCACCGTTTTTAGAAATTATTTCATCACCAATCTGTGTTCCTTTGGTCCAACTACTTACGGGAGTACTGATATTTCCATTAGCTTTGAAGCATTTAAACACTGCACCATCAAGAGTTATGTTTTCATCCAATCGATCCAGTTTAGTAAAGCCAATATCCAATGATGTTTGAACTACAGGTTTCCTATACATCTTCTTTTTCAATTCTACATTTGCTGTTTTATACTCAACATATGCTTCTTTATTTGCAAAAAAACCTTTCTTGTTGCTTGATGTATCATTATTAGCAAAGTCAGTATTTGAATCCCCCTTATTAGGATACCTTCCTTGGCTCTCTCTTAGTTTCGTCTTAGCCTTTTTATTTGCTTTTACATTATATGAAATAATAAATTTATTGTCTTTTCCAATTTTGTAACCTTTTTTGAATTTTAATTCGATTTTACCTGTAGAATCATTGTTTTTCGATGGTGTATATTTAACATATTGAACACAATCTGTAGCACCATAAGGCTTATTCCCTAAATTTCCACCGTTTGCATTTATACTAGTTTTATGCTTCCATACAACCTCTTTATGTTCTTGGCCATATGAATCCTTGTAAGTCCTCTCAACCTTTAAATCTGGTTCATCTAAATTCAAATTCACATATTGACTAAATACATCCGTAATTTTTACATCATCAGGGTATAGAGACTCCTTAATGTGGCTAAATGCTTTTGCAAGTTCATCTCCATCGCTGGCTGGATAATAATTTCCACCATTTGAATATAATCCCCCGCCCATTTGCTCAAGTTCCGGATAACTGTCACCTGTATGTTTTATACCGATAAAAAATGATTTTACATCTGGATTACTTGATACAAAAAAGTTCTTGTAAAAATTAACATCTTGACCACTATGCATTACATACTCATACCTACCATCTCCTAAAGAATCCATCCTGTCATTTGCTCTTCCATCACTAATGAAAATCATATATTTATCATTGCCATCATCAAAAACTTTTGAATTTGAAAAGTATTCATCTGCTCTTAATAGAGCTGACATATAATTTGTTCCGCTTCCAGTTTTATGGCTAACATCTACATAAGGAACACTTCCACCTGTATCAGATAAGCTATTCCAATTTAAAACAGCTTCTGTAAATCGATCTTTATCATCTGGAAAAATAAGACCTTCCGAGTGTTTTCCAGCACCACAAAATGTAATAACGCCAACCTTATTTTTAGGATTTAATCTCATTATTTCCGAAATAATGCCATCTGATTTACTCTGACCACTATTCGTGGAACCAGTCCCATTAACAAGTTCATTTGCGACTATTTCTCTTGTACTCTCTTCCCCTTTATAGTAGTATGAATCTTCCATCGAAGACGTATTATCTACAACGAGGAGAACATCAATGGGTTTTTCTCTCACTCCGCCACTTACATCTAAATATAGCCTATAATCATCTTTACCTTTAACATTTGTATCAGGATTTTTATTGCTACCTTCATTATCCTTTAATGCATCAATCTGCTTTTTTATACTAACCTTATCATTTGTTATAGTTTGTACATACATCTTAGGAATTGTATTTGTTTCTGTAATCTTTTTATAAAATCTTACTTTAGAACTTGCATGTCTTTCTTTTACCAATCTGCCTCTGTGAATCCCTAAATATTCACCCTCACCATCGGTAAATCTTACTGTCCGATATTCATCCGAGTAGTAGTCATTATCATATTCCATATATGTACTCCTACGTTGTTTATGCTCACCTTCTAAATCTTTATTTAAATAAGAAGATGAACCTTTATTATATGCGGTAAATACACCTGAAAATTTTTCAATTTCCCAAATTGAATCACTAGATAAAGAAGTATTTGTAAGTACAAACTGGTCGCTATCTTTGAATTCTGCACTTTCTCCACAATCAAAACTTTCTCCACTTGCAGATACAATATAACTTCTGCCATATTTTGAAATCACCATAACTATATCATCACTTGACTGTATTTCATCATAATCAATCAATTCGTAATAAGTCTCTCCTGTTGTGCTTCCACCTTTAGCTTTCACCTGTCCATAGTCTGTGTCATATCCCTCAAACTCTTGTTCCTGAATTTTATACTCAAGTTTTTGTCCATCATTGTCAAAGGCAGGCAAAGAATTAAAGGTATATGACCAATTTGAATTCTGATTTATCGTAGCCTTTTTATATGGCTTTCCATTTTGAAGCAAAGTTACAGAAATGGAATCATCCTTGTGATTCCCCGCTCCATCCGACCATCTTTTTATAACTTTGAACGATGTTGTGCTGCTGTTTCCTCTTGCTGTGGATAATTTATGATTCCTGAGTCTATTTTTATATAACGGTATAGTTTTTTTCTCTTTTTCATTTACCGTAAGTTTAATGTCTTCATAAGGGTTTGAAATTTCTTTTTTAACTTTAAATTTATAGGTAAGCGTAATAGTATCATTCGGTTTAAGACTAAAAGACTTTAACTCGTTCTCTTCAACAAGCTTCAAATCTTCCTTTGGATACTCAACATCAGCCTCAAACTCACATGCTTGACCACTATCATTCTTGTATTCTGCTTCTACAGAAAATTCCTCATCAATACCATATGTATCTTTCTTAGGAGAAATCTTAAACTCCACCTCTTTATCAGAACTATATGCTAAAGCACCAGAAGAAAATACTCCAGTCGCCGATACTATACTCAAAATTAACAGTATAACAACACATATTGATGCAATGCCTTTCTTATATATTTTTTGATTTAATTTATTCATGAGCTTATTCTCCTAAAATCTACTCTCCCTCGTTTTACTACCGAGAATCCATTATCTAATTCTCTTCTTTTTAATTAATACAATCATAGCTATTAGCGAAAATACTATAGCCATAATAAAACCTATGAGGTTGGCAGTATCGCCGGTTTTTATTAGATTTCCAGTTTTTATCTTATTGTGAAAGGTTCCATCTCCTGATGCTTTAATATCTTTTACCTTAAGTTGTCCTTCTCTATTTTCATATATTTCAACTGATACCTTTACATTCTTTTTGTCGTATATTACATTTCTTTGCCTATCATTTACTTCTCTTACAAGATAACGATAAGTTCCCGCTTTTTGAATACTCAGATTAAATATTATGTCCCCATTCTCATCATTTTTTACAGTTCTTGACAGTCCGTTTTTCTTAACACTCCAATTAGAATCTGTTTCTTTTAGGCGAAAACTAAACATCCCGTCTTTTAAAGACTGATTATCTAATACTTTCTTCAAACGAAAATTAACATCTATTGGTTCAACAGTTTTCTTTATAACAGCAGGCTTCGGCACCAAAACAACATCATATTTCCACTCATTTGTTCCATTCGTCCTTACTACCTCCGGTACAAGAATCAAATATGGTTCTAACGACTTATATGCTTTTGCGTCTCCCTTTGCATCAGTCTGTCTTACCAAATAAATGCCATGTGTTAATCCGCTAAAAGCAGCTTTTCCTTCTGAATTTGTAGTACCTGGCTGCCCATACAAATTATTATCCACTACAATTTTTGATAATTCTTTTGCCGCTAAAACAGAATCCTCTTTAGTCATTCCGTTATATTTAATATTTGCACCTGCAAATTTTTCTGTTGCTGTATAAGTCGCACTTCCTCCACTTGTCTTTAGATTTGCAACCTTATATAGCTCAAATGTAGCTCCGGGAATAGCTACGCAATTATCATTATCTTTATGGTATAGGAAATTTATCGTAACAGAATCCTTCCTTGTAGCATCCACATCCGGAACAAGATTTCGTGATTCAGCTAAAACATTCACAATTAAAAACAATGATATGAACAGCGAAAAAAGCACTATCATAAATATATTCTTTTTAATTTTTATCATATTAGTACTCTTCATTATTTTCTCTTCCTTAATTCAATATTGTCTTTTCTTATAAAACCGTATAAAAACAATGACTAATGCAATTAAAACAAGTGCCATTATTAGCTTAAATTGCCATAAATCCCATATACTTCTCAATGGAGAATCTATCCCTTTATGTTCCTCATAAGGAATTCTATGACCACGAACTATAAGTCTATGAGTATTAACTCCATATGGTGTACACGTGAGAAGTGTTACATAATCTTTATCTTTAACAATATCGAGAAATTTTACATTTTCAGGTTTTACTACCTTTATTTGATCCACCTTATATGCTAACTTTTTATCTAAAATCTTAAAATAGAACTTATCCCCTATTTTCATTTGGTCAAGATCAGAAAACAATTTTGCTCCTGGCAATCCTCTGTGTGCTGCAATTACAGCATGAGAACTCTTACCACCTATAGGAAGACTAGTTCCTTCCACATGTCCGCAGCCACGCTCTAAGGATTTTGAACTTGTCCCGTGATATATAATTATTTCCTGATTTAATTTTGGGATCTCAACATATCCCATAATCCCATTTTTACTGGGATTTAATAAATCACTATACGGATGCGTTTTAATATACTCATCGTTATCAAAAGCATCCCTCACTGTATTGACTGTATGATGCGCATTGTATGCTTTTGCCTTTGACCATTCATCTTTTAATGTCTTTTCTGAATATGCATTAACGGAGTCATCATAAACCGACTTCATTTGATTATTCCATTGTCTATTCCATAAATCACTCACCGTAGGATAAAGCAAAATTCCAACACCCGCAACCATCAACAAAATAATGAATGTTGTTGTAAGATTTTTTAACCGTTCTACTTTCGTCTCCATTTTCTAAATACAATTTTTTTGTCAATATATTTTCTCTTTTCCAATATTTTCGCAACAACAAGCGCTACGACGCAACCAATAATTATGCACAGGACTATCTTAACAAGATGGTTCATATTTTTTCTTGATTCTATTGCAGAATTTTCTTTATAAGGAACTCTATGACCTCTTACCAAAAGTCTATGTGAATTAACTCCATATGGTGTACAGGTCATTAAAGTAACATAATCCTCGTTTTTTACTGCTTGCAAAGATGATGTCTGGTTCGGTTTTACAATCTTTATGCTGTCTACTTCATATGCCATCTTCTTATTTAGAATATGAAGATAAAACTTATCTTTTTTCCTCAGTAAATTTAAATCTGTAAATAATTTTGCACTAGGCAATCCTCTATGTGCCGATAAAATCGCATGTGTTCCTTTTTCACCAATCGGCAAACTGCTTCCGCACAGATGTCCGACACCTTTTTTTAAAGTTTCTTCATCTGTGTAATGAAATATTGGCAACTCAACATCAATATTCGGAATTTTTACATACCCCATCATGCTATTATTAGCTATATTAAGACATTTTTCATATTCTATATCTCTCTTGTGTTCTTTGGCAGAAAATGCATCCGGCACACTTTTAGGTGATAAATTTTTGTTATATTGCCTTGCTTTTGTTATTTCAGTTTTAAAATCAATGTCTTTGCTTTCTGTTAATCTGTCATACTCGTTTACCATTTGACTCGCAAATCTCTGATTCCACCAATTGCTTATAGTAGGATATAAAACAATGGATAGACCGACGACAATCAGCAAAATAAATCCAATATTACTTTTATATTTTTTTAATTTAGAAAATATATTCACAAAATGCATACCTTTGTCTTGCTAAACAAAACATATTACAATGCGATAAGGGTTTATATAAACCCTTATCGCAAAACTCCTTTATTTTACACTTACTCTATTATTTCTGTTTTTTTTAATAATCATTACTACTGCAAATGCAAGCAATGCAGCACCCACAATGTAGAACAGGTATGTTCCTATTCCACCTGTACTTGGAAGTGTTCCAAGTTTATAGTTGTTAAAGTGCAGAGGCTTATATTTTCCTATTATTGTTTTTACTTTATGATCTACGTATGTAGCAACATACGTAGCCGCTTCAGTATTATTTATTTTGACTGAATATGAGGTAAGTTCTCCATCAGCATTCAATGTAGCACTAACAACTACCGGAACAACTGTCTCATTCTTTGCATAGCCTGTTGGTGCCTGAGTTTCTACAAGTACATATTCGCCGGCGTCAATACCCTTGAATCGAATCTTACCATCATCACCGGTTACAGCTTCAGCACCCACCTTATCAGAATCAGATGCATCAACACCTCTCTTAACAAGGAGTTTGTTTTCTTTTTTCTTATAAGCAGCGGCTGTTTGATCAATAGAGCCATCCTTTTTGTACAATTTGAACTTAGCTCCAGCTTTTTTACCAGCTTCTGATGTAACGCTCTCTTCTGTTATAGTTTGCGTCTGAGTATTGCCAGCGTCATCTACACCAACCTTTACAATTTCATCTTTCTTTTTAGTTGTGGATAATTGAGTTCCAACGTTACCATTGATATCAAATGTGTAGTGATTGGTCTTCTTTGTATCTTTTCCATCATTAGTCTTTGGGCTGGTAGAATAATCTATTTCAGCTTTATTTGTGTTTGGCTCAAATCCTGATGTTGATGTACCAGCAACATCAACCAACTCAGCCTTATATGTGACATTGATGTTGCTCTTATCAGCATTTGATAATAAGTAATCTTTTGTGAAGCTAATCTTAAATCCGGCTTTATCTGCCGTGTAGGTGATTTCATAATTTTTCTTTTTTACAGTACTACCGCTTCCATCAGGGTAATCGCTCTCTTCCTTAATCAGATTGCTGTCATTTACTTCCCCGTTATATACTTTAACGGTATTGCCTTTAAGTTTAAGACCTTTGGACAGTGTGTCACTAATATCAAATTTAGGATTAGTATAATCACTTGTGTATAGCGGAATAGCTGTATTAATTTTAAAATCAATAACATCGCCTATCTTATTAGTTCCGGAGTTTGCGGCATCACCTGCAACATTACTATTTGCCGGCTTAGTAAATGTTTTACTTACTGTAGGCTTTGATTTTTTTGCATAAGTTGTACTTCCAATTGTAAGTTGATCTTTTCCTTTTACATCCAATACTGAAGATTTATCTCCACCTTTATCTTGAACATAATCAGCACTAACAATCATTGGTGTATAAACGCCTGTGCTACCTGCCCGAGGTGTTACTAATACAAGATAGATTCCTGCACTAGGGTTACTTGCTACATAATCCCCACTACTGTTCGACGCAAAATCGATTTTTTGCAAATCACCTAACAGCGTTTCATTTTTTGCAATATCAAAGATTTCTTTGGCAGTAGGCTGCGATGGATTTTTAATCTTAACACCCGTGTTTGCTACTACCCACTCACCATTGTCTTCACTTACAATCCTATAGCCTTTTACTGTTGCACCTGCCTCAACCTTCTTTACTGTTAATGTTTTATCAAGTTCTGCAGCATGCACCGGCATCCCCAAACAGCTAAGCATAACAGCAAGAGATAGAACAAAAGCGAACGTCTTTTTGAATAGTGTCGTACCCATACCCCCTCCTTTTTTTGATCCTTTTTTTGACATAACGTACATTAGATATCCCTCCTTATTGCAATCATGTACTTTTTTTAATCACACAATCTGTCTGTAAAATAAATCAGACTTAATTTGACATGCATGATATTTTCATAGTCTCATATCCCTTTCTTCTATCCTTTAAAAGGATATACTGATTGTGATTAATAATTGTTACCCAATTTACTTTAATATGTCTATATAATGATTTCAATAGTTTGATTGTGATTTGACTTTTTTATGAATTTTTTTATCTTTTTAGGGAATTGAGTTGAATAGATACCTCTTATTCAGGGCTTGTTTTTGAAGAAATGATTTTATATACTAATATAGTTAGTTAGATTTATATACTTGCTTTTATATCTAAAAAAGTATGAT
>CAMYAO010000008.1 GCA_947253885.1 uncultured Clostridium sp. | reverse complement strand
TCTGATTCACTAGAAGTGTTGTCTCTTTCCTTTAAATTCCACTCTGGTTATATTCAAATGCGGTCGCCCTCATTGCCGCAAGGCTGCCATTTAACTTTAAATTCCACTCTGGTTATATTCAAATGAAATCAGCTGATATCCGACTGTTATTTCTCTCGACTTTAAATTCCACTCTGGTTATATTCAAATTGAGGGCAAAAAATGGTTAGAGTGGTCTTGTGCACACTTTAAATTCCACTCTGGTTATATTCAAATGCTGCGCTCTTCGCTGAATCTTTTAAAACTCGATACCTTTAAATTCCACTCTGGTTATATTCAAATCTCTTTTCTTCTGATCAAATTTAATTTGATTTTGTCTTTAAATTCCACTCTGGTTATATTCAAATTCGCTTGCCTGCTCCAGTAATTCAGACCGGTGCGCACTTTAAATTCCACTCTGGTTATATTCAAATACTGCCCACCAAGAATACAAAACATTATCATGCTGCTTTAAATTCCACTCTGGTTATATTCAAATGTGCGTGGATCGTGAGTCCGCCGCTTCCATACTGCCTTTAAATTCCACTCTGGTTATATTCAAATCGGAGCTCGTCAACACGGCGAAGCTGGATGCGCTCCCTTTAAATTCCACTCTGGTTATATTCAAATGCCGCAAAATAAGCCCATATAGCAGGGGCTTATAAGCTTTAAATTCCACTCTGGTTATATTCAAATGCGATCCTCATTTCGACCGCCTATCCCAAGGCTTTCACTGCCTCATTTTGTCTACCTCTCAAAGATCACTTTATTTCTTCTAAAAATTCTATGTATATTTGTTTTAAATTCCATTTAAACATATAATCTCTAGGTTTTTGTCAACCTATCCTATTTTTTACATTAACACAGGTCGACAATCAGATAAAAGAAACATCCTCTTGTTCCATTCCCAAAATTTCTTTATCAAGCCATCTCTCATTTCTACTCTTGAAAATAAGAACAGAATCTAATTCTGGATCAATCTCTTTTTCAATCTGACTTTGCAGAATAAATAGGTCTGCCTTTGAGATCTCTCCTTCAAAAACCGAATTCTGTACATGAATCAAATATTGCTTACATAATTTAAATATATGGTTCCATCGCTTTTGCCCATTATTTGCTTCTGCTATATCATAGACCAGTATCACATACATATTACCACCACATAACAAAGGGATCGTATTCCTTCTCTCCAAATAAATGTTTCATTAACTTATAGCATTCCAATCGAATCAAGTATCGATAACTTACGGCTCTCCCGAGCTCTTTGTGCTGGATAGTTTGCCGTAAACGTTTGTCATATTCCGCTAAAATTAACTTGGATCCCTTCTCATCCAAATGAAGATATTCCAGTCCTTTTGTAAAATGTTTTTCTTGAATTTGGTTACGGTTTAAAATAGAAAAAATCAATCTATCTGCAATCAGAGGTTTGAAAATTTCTGAAATATCTAAGCTAAGTGAAAATCGGCTGGTTCCCCGCTCATGCAAATAACTTATAGTAGGATCTAGTTGCGTTTTATAAATTTCTCCCAACACAGTTGTATATACTAAAGTATTTACATAAGAAATCAGTGTGTTGACCATGTTGTCCGGTGGGCGTTTCACTCTTTTTTCAAAATCAATTTCTTGATCTATAATTGTCGACCATGCCCTATAATATGTCTTATGAATATTTCCTTCAATCCCCATTAATTGAGTAATGCTGCTGCACTGTTCTATTTGCCCGACCAAATCCGATATGGAAGACATTTCTGCTGTAAGCTGCTTTCCACGTCCGTTATAATAACGCACATTTCGATAGATATTCTGTCCCACAGAACGCACAAACTGCTTGGCTAGCTTCAATCGCTTATCTTCATCACTATAATGTTCTACCTGATGCACCAACAATTTTCCGGATATCTTACTTTTTCTCGGTATTAAACTGGAAGAATAAAAATCATAATAATTAAAAAAATGCAGGATTATCTGATTTTGAGATAAAAAATTGATTAACTTTGTATTGATCGTATTTTCCCCGAAACAATAGATCTCAGAAATACTATTAATAGGAATATCTCTTTTTTCTCCCTTACTGTTGATAAATTGAAGAGTATTATCCTTACGCTTCAATTCTCCATTTTGATAAATATATAAACTGTTTTTCATGTCTATCCTCTAAACCAAACACAAATCACAATAAGCACATTTTTTACACTTTCGGTTCAATGAAATCTTTGGCGGTCTATCTGTCCGGTATAACTTGCGAATTTCAATCAATATGGCTTCAATCGTGAGAATATCACTATTATCCAATCCTACGTCAACTACCTTTTTGAGCAACGGATAATCAATTTTTGCTTCCCTGATTTCTACCTCTCTCAATCTTAAATAATACAGATAGTATTTAACCTGCCAAATAGAAGCCTCCTCGATTTTTCTACTCTTTTTTATTTCATGGATTACACCTGATTTTTTCACAAAATCAATGTTTATTTCATCATTAATTGAAATATGCTTACGTTCTTTCTCATAGCTGGATTCATCTAAATACTTTCCAATCTGAACATTCTCATTTTCCTCCTCCATAGAAATTCCATGTATGGAGAACCATAATTTCCGTTTGCAGACAAAATAATAATATATCATTCCTCCGGTAATTTTTTCCAATTGGACTTCCTCTCTACCAAAAGACACCTTTGCTTTCCCCTTCCTTCAGCCTGACAAATCCATATTCCGAATTATATTCAGATTTATCTGTTGAAACTTCTACCTCTGTCCAATAATCCAATTTACATGTTTCCGAACCCATTTCATATGGATATACAGAAAGTGTATACTCCATAAATTTATCCTTAAGGTGTTTTATTTCCTCTTTTCTTCTTACTTTCTCCTCCTTATTCATGAAAGAATCTATCGCTTCCTTTATCTCTCTTAATTCTTCCGGCATATCTACATAAATTGTATAAGGCAGTGCCCGTCTGGAAATAACATTTCGAAACTCAAAATCAACATCTTTTCGCTCTATTTCACATGGAACCAAATCGCATAGCCTATTATATTTCTTACGATAATCTTCTAAGTAAGATGCATAATTTTCTGACAGTTCTATCTTTGAAATAGATTCTGTTGTATAGTATTGATTTATCATTTCAACCTTATCGGCTTCTGTCATTTCTTTTCCTTCTGACTCTGATACATCCGCCCAATTCTGCAATGCGTCCTTCCCCAGTTTATATAAAGAATAGTAAATAAACCCTTCTCTGGCAGAGCCTCTTTCCGCACGCTCTTTACAAATCAATATGGACAAAATTTCCGTATAAACATATATATTAGGCTCTGTAATCTCCTTTTTTCCCTTCCTGTTACATCTGCCCATTCGTTGAAACAAACCGCTCAAATCCGAAAACTCTGTAAACAGATAATCAAAATCAATATCCAGACTTGCCTCTACCACCTGAGTTGCAATCCAAATTACATGTTTCTTGCAATCTATCCTTCCGTCTGAAAGAATTTCTTCTTCCTTAATCTTCCGGTCTTTTGTAATAAATTTGGAATGCAGCACCTTCAATTCCGTTTTCGGCATTTCCGATTTCAAGCTATGATATAGCTCCTGAGCCCGTCTTACGGTATTTACTACTACTAAAATTTTCACAGAATCTTTTTCTTCATGTTCATAGTAAAACTCTGCTACGTCTTCCGCATTCAATCTCTTCTCCCGTAATACGGTCTTATGGCGTATCTGGTTATTTAAAAATGTGCCTTCCACAACAGACAAGTCTATTTTTTTATCATATTTTCCCTGAAACAGAAAATCTCGGATCATGGGTGGAAATGTGGCAGTTGTGATTGCAAATTTTCCTCCCACTTCACTTATCTTTTGCAAACCGAAAATGAGTGTTGCCAGCAAATCCGGTGAATATGCCTGAATCTCATCTATGATAATTTTTGAATAGCTGTAGGTCGCCAAATCTGCCTCATATCCACTATAGCGAAATGCAAATTTAAAAATCTGATCCGGCGTACATACGGTTAAAGGCAATGCTTTGCTTTTAGTCAAACTGTTATATTCAAACAATTCTCCGTCCGTTATAATCTGTTTGTCATCAAAATATACTTTCTGAGTATCACCATGTAATAATCCCAAATATCTGGTATAATCTTTTGCTTCCGGATAAAAATCCGTTTTAATTCGCTCATACATCGCATTAATAGCGGTTTTCAACGGCAGGACATAAAATCCTTTTTGATTTCCCTGCCATAACAGGGATGCCTCTGTTTTTCCTAAACCGGTAGATCCTATTATGATCATGTTTTCACAACTATGTTTTTTTGCAAATAACTGCATATCATTCCATGTGTACTCTTTTGCTTCCAATCGTTCCGATAAATCTTTATTTTCAATTTCAAGCGGAATATGAGCACTTGCAGCGTAATCACATTTATGAAGAAAACCTTTCAGTAACAGAGTTCTGGTATCCGGTTTTTCCAATAGTGTTTTCAGTGTATTTTGCAATCTTGTTGAAATCTTTTTTGGAGTCCTGTGAAATGCCTCTTGATAATTTTTAATTAATAAATCTTCATGACCTAAAATATAATCCAGATTATCTACGTAATAATGATGATTTAATACAATATGATATAAAAGATATTTATCCTCTTTATTCAAATCTGATTCCAATTCTGTAAGTAAGTATAAAAAAGATAAAATATTATGTCCTACTTCTTGTTCTTCATCAAAGTATACTCTTTTGGCTGCAGATACTCTTTTTTGAAAAAGAGGGTTCTTTTTCCCGATATCATGATAAATACAAGCTAAACGCATAATCTTTCTGTCCTGTTCATTCAGATCGACCGGTAAGTCGTCTAATCTTTCCAACAATTCTCGAGTATGCTCATACAAGCTTTCTTCCGGTTTTGCCAGATATTCTTCATAATTTTCAGGTAAGAACTCCTCTCTCATCTTTTTCCCTCTCTAATTAAAATCTGCAAAATATGTTCCATCAAACAAAATCTTTTCACTCTCATCATCTATCACATATCCGGAAGAATATACGCAAGGGATACGCCTGAACTCTCTCTTCCCATTTTGTAATTGATAATCTTTCGCAACGTAATAAAGTGTACCTTCTGTATTTTTCTCTTTATTGGATACAGAAAATGAATAGTTGGAATCAATATGATCTACATGTACCAGCATTCCATATCCCGGATGTAATGCATACTCCTCCTCTACATGATCTGCCATTTCTACATATGATACATCCTGTATTTCAACAAAGTCTTCACTTCTTCCCAAAGAAACAAAGTCATATTGATGCTCCACAATATCTGCTAAAATCTCTTCCTCTGCCCGGACATGAATCACCCATTCCAAATCATATAAAACTTCTTGTGTCCAGGGTGCTTTCGTTAAAGTTCGAAAATGACGATACGGCTCCTCCACTTCCACTTTCTTTCGATCCGCAAAGACTTCTTTTATTTCATTCATTTTCCTGTCTTCTTCCGCTATTTTCTGTTTTAATACTTGAGCTGCTTCACTCTTTTTATCCAAAGCTTTCAGATCGGATTTTAACTTCTTCTTCTCCTCTTTCCAACGCTTATCAAGCGGATCAATCATTTCCTTTTTTTCTATATCAAAACGTTTTGATGCTTCTTTTAAATCACGATATTGCTGCAAAAGAGGCTCATTTATCACTCGAATTGTCTTGCCGCTTTCAAAACTGCTTCCGTTTGCCTGTGCTTCTGCCACTTCAACATACGCCGTATTAAGAGAATTCGAATTACATAGCCAGACTAATATCCCTCTGTCGTCCATTGTGGAATTAAGCAATGTATGATTTACATATATCTCTTTCTGCATTGCTCCGTATCTTCCCTGAACAGAAATATCCATTGGATGATACGTCGTATACCCACATGCATTGTGCAAGGCTCCGATAATGGTGGAATATGGCGGAAACGGATAGGTCATACGATTGTTCACAGTCTCTTCTCTGGTGTAAGATGCCTGACTCTGCGTCAATTTAATTCGCAATACCTTCATAATAAGCTCTCACCTCTTTATCTAAATTCTCAAAAAAAGATTCTATAGAAACAGGATTCAACTCCGCTTTAATCTCCTCTTCATTTCCAAAATTATATCCATCCAATAAGCCTACATGATATCCTTCTGATAATTTTTTCTTCAAATCCTCTCCCAATTTCAGATTCAAATTGTCCATCTGGATTACATTTTCAAAATAATGTGTTTTACGTTTTCCGATTCCCCCTACAATCAAAACCGGTTCTGCATTATCCATATTTCCTCTCACCACCAGTGAAAGAGTTCGGATTGCATCTAATAAAGCGGATACACGGGCAATCTTTTCCTCTGTATCTGCTTCCGCATTATAATTCTCATCTACTCCGATCTTATCCAGATCAATCGTAATACTATAACGTTTTAAAGACTTGTCATATTCATACTGATAAGGCATCAAACCCGCCTCACCTGCTTTATCCTGAAGGCTGAATTCATTTTTTTTCGCATAAGTCTGTGCCAAAAAGAGATTATTGTGAAATCTTGCTTCATTGATAAATGAATGAAAAGCAATTGCATCTGTTAAGTAGAAGGAGCTTTTGCGAATCTTCGTCCCGTTTGACGTATTCATATAACCACCTTCTAACGCCCGATGATTTCCTGCATTTATCTCCTCTGAAACTGCTTTTTGATTGACCGATTTATCCACCTCTACCTCCAGATCATCATACATTCCGCTTTGTACCATGATTGCATTCTTCAAACTTTCTCTGGAACGTATCGCATAGGTCTTTCCATTGCGAAACACCTTTTGTACACTTCCGATATTCCCTAATCCTTCTCCATAGTTAGATGTCATATTTGCTATAACCGTCAATGTCAATGCTTGATTTTTCATATTTATTTCTTCTCCTCTCTGTTATTATCAAAATCCTCTAGTACATGAATAAATTCATAAGCTAAATTTTTATTTGCTTCAAAATTGTGAATTAAGTGATGTAAAAATCCAAAACTTGTCTCAGTATAAGACGACAACTGAAGCATTATTTCAATAAAACGATCATAGTCATTTGCTACAATCGAACTGATCAAACGCTGTCGATACCCTTTAATCTTATTATCTAAATTTCGACTTTTTAATTTTGAAACAACCTCTTTTGCCGAAGCATATGCCCCATTTAAATATGTATTTTTTTCCATTCCACCCTCCAATCGATTTGTATGTCTGTATAAAACAAGATTCACCTTTATTAACTGACCAATCACAAAACCGTAGCTTGTTTCATTTCTATCCGTTGCTTCCAACTTAAAAATCTGTTCAATCAAACCGTCCAAAATAAGACCGTTTAAAACAGTTGTTGTTATCTGCTCCGATAAATTCAAATAATATTTATCATTGACCTTAATGCTTCTTTTCAGAAGCATCTCGAAATAGTTTAATTCTCCCTTAGTTGTCCCCTCCATCAACTCATCAAAGATCAAAATCGCTTTTTTTCGTACAAAAACAGTCTCGTAATGATCTGTCTCGGTTCCTTTTAAGATAATTTCCACATCTTGATCGAAAAACCGACTTCCCTTATAGTAATTGTAGAAAATCGAATTCCAACTTACTTTCTTTTCATTTATCAATCCTTCGAAAAAATCATCCGCTTTATCATTAGTTGAGCACAGCTCTTCCATCTGACGATTATTATTGATAAAAATCGATTCCCTCCCCTTTGAAAAAGCAAATGGAATATAATCAAATTCGATCGTATCATTTACAGTCGCTGCAGACTTATCAAATTGAAACCCCAAAGATTTTGTCTTTCTGCCCGTGTCTACATAAAACCCCAACAGACGGCAACGTTCAATTTCCGTCTTTCGGTAGCAGGCAATATTTATAAATTTCCGATATCCACTTATAGAATTTACATACGTATCCCGAATCATAGCATACCTGTTTTCTTCTATCAGAGCATACAACTGCTCTTTACTTAACGTATCTGCCTTGTAACCCTTAAAGATTTTTTTCATAACAGTATTGGCAGTTAATTTTGCATTGATTGCCTTACAATCCTCTTCGGAATGCCCTTCTTTTTCATAGAGATCTCTCAACGCCATATGATGCATACCTTCTTTAAAACGGCGTTCCACAAAATCTAAATATTGTTCTTCTACCCGATCATTACTTATGTCAATCTCTTCATAATTGTAGAATAACTTTCGCCCTTCTGTATAAAAAGAAATATTTCTGTGTCGAAAAAATCGCATCATTCCGACTGCAGCGGCAGAATAACGCCAATCTGAATCTTCTAAGCATCGATTATATATTTTTCCGCCAATTTCATATTCGCCTTTTACTATCACCTTTTCACCTTCTCTCTCATTGAATCTGTTCAATCAATCCGAAACCGGAATTGCGTTTTGATCCCACTCCATGTTGCAGCATATGATTTAAAATCTTATCATTTCCTTCCGCCGTAAATATTCCGATTGTTGCCGGAAATTTTATTCCATAAGCCGGAATAATTACCTTTTTCAATCCGTCAAAATGAAACACCATATTCTCTATTTCTTTTGTCAGTTCCGGCATATCTTCCATCAACTTTCTCTGCAGTTCTGTTTCAAATCCGCTGTCTTCTACATTGATGTACCAATCCTTTTGATTTTCTTTCAAATGCTGCTTCAAGCAGATAGGAGAAAGAACTTTAAAAATTGCATATCCTCCGTTAATAACATTTTCACGAACCATTTGCATTTTTTCTAAGATCATAAAATTTTCATTGCCAACCGGAAATCTTTTATTTTTCATCTCTAACAAGCCGGAATAATAAATCAGTGCCGTTTCCGCATCTGCAAATTTTAATGTCATCTCTATTTCATTTGATTCCAGTGATATCTTCTCTTTATGAAACTTCGGATTCGGAAACCGCACAGACCATACGAATGATTTTTTATGCGCTCCGTTTTCATAGATATCCGTATAAAACATTCCATCCATATAGTCTGAAATTGCCTTTTTAAAAAAGCTGATAACAGTCCTGCGATAATCAGATCGAAACTCCGGTTTATCTAACTGAAATTTGACTTTGTACTTCATAATACCTCCTTGTTTTTCTTCCAATCTGGTTAAATTTGTTTACATATCCAAATAACAAAATTTAGATTACAAAAATTTGTATTTATTTATTTGTATCTTATCATAACAGAAAAATCATTTCAATCCTTTTGTAATTTGTATATTTAATATATGGACATACTGTCTATTATTTATTATGCCAAAAATTTTTCTGCCCATCCCATTATTTAACCGACCGAGCTATATCAAGGATATGTATATTATTTGAAATGCTTTTATAGAGTCCCCTGACAGCTCTATTTACAACTCTAATTTAAAAATATGAATGTATATCCTAAGAGATTTTTCTGTAATATTTGTCAAGCAAATTATCTGCGATATAATAGATATGTTATTTATTTAGATGAAATAGAAAGAAGGATCATTTGAACAGACATACAGAAAGTGTCCAAATGGATATGCTCCACGGACCTCTACTAAAGAAACTCTTTATATTTGCACTCCCCTTAGCTGCCAGCAGTATCCTGCAGCAGCTCTTTAATTCTGCTGATACCGCAGTAGCCGGACAATTTGCAGGACCGTTGGCCCTTGCTGCAGTGGGTGGAAACAGTGCTATTATTTCCCTTTTGATCAATATGTTTGTGGGCTTCTCCGTTGGCGCCAACGTTGTAATATCTCTTTTGATCGGGCAAAAAAGAGAAAAAGATGTAAAAGATGTAGTTCATACCGTCATGGCAATGGCACTTATCAGCGGTTTTGCCATGCTGATAATCGGTCAGGCAATTGCCAGACCTTTACTCCTATTGATCGATACACCTACCGATGTTTTAAATATGGCGGAGTTATATTTGCGCATATTTTTTTGCGGCATGCCCTTTTTTATGACCTACAACTTCGGTTCTGCCGTACTTCGCAGCATCGGTGACACCAGAAAACCGCTCTATGCACTTTTATTTGCAGGCGTTGTAAACATTGTTTTAAATCTATTATTTGTAATTGTATTTCATTTAAGTGTTGCCGGAGTTGCAATTGCAACTGTCATTTCCGATGGAATCAGTGCTTTTTTTGTTATCCAATTCCTCCGACACGCAGATGATATTATTCAACTTCATTTACACAAACTGTCCTTACAACGTGAATATGTAATTAAGATTATCAAAATCGGTCTCCCTGCAGGACTTCAGGGAATGGTTTTCTCATTTTCCAATGTTGTCATCCAGTCTGCAATTAACGGCTTCGGATCTGCTGCCGTAGCAGGGTCTGCCGCCGCCGGAAATTATGAAACCTTTGTATTCTATATGAACAGCGCTTTTTGTCAGGCCTCAACAACTTTCACCGGGCAAAATTTCGGCGCCGGTAATTTTGATCGTTGCAAAAAAATATACCGTCTGTCCTTATTTTCCGCCTTTCTTACAACCGGAATTATGTGCTTTATATTTGGCATTGGACGCTGTTTCTTCCTTCATCTCTTTACTCGGGATCCAAAGGCATATTACTATGCAGTCATACGACTGTTTAAAATTGGAGTTCTGGAATTTATTCCGCCCGCATATGAAGTCACCGCCGCCACTTTACGTGGAATGGGAAAATCACTTTTCCCTTCTATTGTTACAGTATTCGGAACTTGTGCTGTAAGAATTATTTTTGTACTATTTTTCTTCCCGTTAATAGGAAGTTTCAGCGGCTTGCTGAACATTTATCTGATTTCCTGGCTCATTACTGCAGTTTTAATGATGGGCAGTTATTATATCATTCGCAGAAAACTGTTTATCGTATCTTAAAAAAACAGAGCATCGATAAAATTGGATCACCACAACAGATTGTTCCGGTTATACTTGATGCTCTCATCTCCTAAATAATAAAAAATTAAAATTACTCCAACAAAAAGTAAAATCCGCAGGATAATTAATGATAATCAGAACGAGTATCTGTGTCATTGTCAAATGTTCAGAATTGTTAAGATCAAACCAGATCTATGATTTTCTCCTGATGATTCTTAGAAATTGCTATTTAAATCACTTCTGCTTTTTCAAAATGCTTTTTGAGTATCCTTGTTGCAACAAATGCTCCTATGCAAGCAAGAACAAAAGTTATCAAGCCAAATCCTACTGCCCACGAAACTTTGAAATAAGATAATGCTTCATTTATTTGAGCTTCGCTCATTTTCCATTTTGATGCTCTTTCCACAAAAGAAGCTGTCCCGAATAAAATCACAGGAATTACTGTCCCTAAAAATCTGCTAATGCAAATGTCCCATGGATAGACTATTTACCAAGTTCTCTGGATGTTGAAGATACAAATCTATTCTCTCTATTGGTGTAGAAAATAATCCAAATCGTTTTTTCCAAAGATACTCCACATGATTCATATCCGCAGATTGATCTCTTGGAGTGTTACTATCTTGTAACCTCACATATATATGATTAGCGGAGAGTATGAAAGTTTTTCTGTAAAAAGCAGATGAAGGGTTCCGAATGGGTCTCCTGTGATATACACTAAATCACAGGAGGCTTTTTATTATGGCAATTCTTTGATGTATATACTACGTCTGCAATGGATGCCTTCAGAGACAATCCTGCAAGTTAGAGAAATATATTTATTCTGCCAAAGCAGCGCAGAAAAACTATGAAACAACACGTTCTGAGAGTCGTCAGGGAATAGCTATATCACCTGAGGAATTAAAGCGTGTAGATGCTATTGTTTTACCGCTTATTAAGCTTGGTCAGTCTATTCACATGATATGTGTAAATAATGCAGATGATATCATGTTGGATGAGAAAACAATTTATAACTACATTGACGCTGGTCTCTTATCCGTTGATAATGTTGATCTTCCTAGAAAGGTTCGTTATCGTACACGTTCTCACAAGAAGGCTATACGAGTAGACAAGAAATGCCATGTAGGACGTACCTACGAAGATTTCGAAACTTATCTTGCTGCAAATCCGGATATTCCCGTAGTGGAGATGGATTCTGTAGAAGGTCGTAAGGGCGGCAAAGTCTTGCTTACCATATATTTCAGAAATAGCAGTTTGATGCTTGCTTTTATTCGCGATAACAATACTACCAAATCAGTTACTGAAGTGTTTGATTGGTTATATGATCAGTTGGGCCATGAAGTGTTTACAAGACTCTTCCAGGTGATTTTAACCGACAGAGGTAGCGAATTTACAAATCCTCCGGCAATTGAATTCAACAAGGATAATGAGCGTAGAACACATATCTTTTACTGTGATCCACAGCGTTCAGATCAAAAGGGCGGATGTGAGGTTACTCACGAAATGATTCGCCGTGTTTTACCTAAGAAAACTTCCTTCGATAACCTGAACCAGGATGATATCACTCTTATGATGAGTCATATCAATTCATACAACAGAAAAAAGCTGAATAACCAGTCTGCACACCAGTTGTTCAGCTTCATTAATGGCGGGGATATTCTTGCTAAATTAGGAATAGAATCCATTCCCGCTAATGAGATTAATCTAACACCTCTATTGCTGAAAAAATAAGATAATGTAGCGCCATTCGGAAGAAATATTGAACCGGATGAGGGGTGGAATTTAAACTTGCGAAAAAAGATATAAAATTCGACCTCCGCTTAACGTGACCCTTTTTTCAGAAGATTTTAATCTCAAAAAAAGAATATCAGCATATGAAGCTAAAAACAACTTGTTTCTAATAGTAAATTCCAGTTTGACCAACTTTTGCAAAACTAAGTTCCAAAATTTTCAAGATATCTTGAATTACTGGAATTTACTCTTGCAAGGGATATGCTGAACTAGAATTAAAACTTGCAAACTGGAATCTCGTATTCCAATTCAGCAATTTAATTCTTTATTGTCTTATTTTTAATCTAATATTAATTAGTACTTTTTTTAATAATAAATTCTATACATATTTAGAAATATCTCTTAAAAAATAATTTTATATGTGTTTTATATTTAATTAAAAGTAATATATACATAATTAAATTCTTAACTTATATTAAGAATTTTTTTTTTTTTTATTAATCAAAAAATCTAGATATTCAAATAGATATAGCGCTCGCCAATATTATCTCAATCATAAAATCATTCAATATATTGAAACAAAGCACAACTATAAACCTTAATTTTGAAATATATTTTTCTTACTTGACTACGATCCAATTTCCATCACGCTTCGATCCAATTCTTTCTATCACGTTCTTTTCTTGTAAAGATTTAAATGCTCTTTCGATAGTTCTCTTTGTTACACCTATTTTTTCTGAAAGTTCAATTGATGTAAGGCTTTGATCCTCTATTAGAAGCTCGATGACTTTCTTCTCAGTTTTATTCAAACCGACATTCAAACCGACATTCAAACCGACATTTTTATTGTCCATTTGTTCAATTACTCTTTGCTCAAAAGGAATAGTACATCTAATATAGTTATTTTCAATTTCAAAAACATCTTTCCCATATTTTTCTACAATGGTTGGAATCCCATGTCCGGTGTGTTCAGTTAGTCCCATATTTAAAAATATCCTCATCAAGGTTGCGTTTCTTGGCTTACTTATTCCATCAAAAAATTGATCTTTTGTCATTCCATTAGGAAGTCCACCATGTGATAATATATCCAGCCTATCATTAAACATTGAAATCTGTGGCTCAGTAATTGTCCAATCATTATGAACTAAAGCATTTAAAATTGCCTCATTTACACAGTCAAAATCAAATAAATAGGTGTCTTTTCTTGGTCTTACTGTCGTATCAGAAATACAGATATTTTCAGCCTGCAATCTGTTTTTTATTTTCACATAAGTCGTTAATATGCATCCATAACCATAATCGCTTCTTTCAGATATGGAAGCTTTGTTATTTCCTTGGAATTTCACAAAAATAAATGGAATATTATTTTTATCAGATAATAGTTCTGCCAATAAATTATATTCTCCGGCTTCATTCCTTAAATTTAAATTCGTTTCAAAAGATTTATCTTCCAGATGATAATTTTTTTCTGAATAATATATCTTAAGTTCCCTAAACGATAAATCTGATGAATTTGATTTTTTCTTAAGCATATACTCGTTATCTATAAATTTTTTCTCGTATCGAATTTTTATCTGTTCCGGTGTCATCTCTTTACAGGTTGTTCCGATTCGTATTGTGCAACCAGTAGAAGAGAATCCATATTTCTTTTGACAATAAATATAATGATGACCTTTATTTATATGAATTACTATTAGAGTTTTTCCTTCATCAAATTTTAGTTCTGAACTGATTTCATCTTGTGGGTTCGGTTCTATTTTAGTTGTTATAATATCAGATATTTTTCTAAGAATTTCATCAACTTTATCAACACCAACTACAACACCATCATCTTTTACTCCGACAATAATTGATCCTCCTGCACTATTAAGGAAAGATACTATTTCCTTTGTAATCGTATCTGTGTATTTTTCTTTTAATTCAATTGTTTCTGATTCAATATATCGGCTCATTACAGTCCTCCTCTATTATAATTATTATATCATATTTGCGACAATACTAGAATTCAAACCGACATTTTATTGTCGCATAAATTACTTGTTTGTTATATAATCTAAATGTTTTTTCAAATATCCTGTTATGATTTTTATATTTTCTCAATATTTTATTCACCTTAATTATTGATCCAATTTATAACAACCTATATAATATTAAAAAATCAAGATTTTTAAAATAAAAATATATGCTCAAAAAGACCGCAGCTTTTAACTACGGTCTAATTTTTTGTCCAAATGTAAACCACTTGGAACTATTATTCAATTTATTCTTTTTTACAAATGTTCCCATTTTAATCCCAGTTACAATTTTTCATCTTCTGTAACCATTGATTTTACAAGGTTTTTAATTTTTTTGGGACTATTCAAACTCTATCGTCCCCGGTGGCTTACTCGTAATATCATACATTACCCGATTCACCCCGTCGACCTCATTAATAATACGACTCATCACCTTATTCAATACCTCAAAAGGGATCTCGGCAGCTTCCGCCGTCATAAAGTCAATCGTTTTCACACCTCGAAGAGCAATTGCATAATCATAGGTTCGTTCATCTCCCATAACTCCGACCGATCTCATATTGGTCAAAGCGGCAAAATACTGATTAATCTCTCTGTCAAGTCCTGCATTGGCAATTTCTTCCCGATAGATAGCATCTGCATCCTGAACGATTCTCACCTTCTCCGCCGTGACATCACCGATGATACGAATACCGAGTCCCGGTCCCGGGAACGGCTGACGGAATACCAGATATTCCGGAATTCCCAATTCCAGACCCGCTTTACGGACTTCGTCCTTAAACAGATCACGAAGCGGCTCGATAATCTCCTTGAAATCAACATAATCCGGCAATCCGCCTACATTGTGATGTGATTTAATAACGGCGGACTCTCCGCCGAGTCCGGATTCTACGACATCCGGATATATCGTTCCCTGCACTAGATAATCTACTGCACCGATCTTCTTGGCTTCTTCTTCAAAGACACGAATAAACTCTTCTCCGATGATCTTGCGCTTTGCCTCTGGATCTTCCACATCCTTAAGCTTTTCGTAAAAACGCTCCTGGGCATTTACGCGAATAAAATTCAGGTCGTAATTTCCCTTCGATCCGAATACGGCTTCCACCTCATCACCTTCATCCTTTCGAAGAAGACCGTGGTCTACAAAAACACAAGTCAGCTGATTTCCGACCGCTTTGGAAAGCATAACCGCCGCTACCGAAGAATCTACACCTCCGGAAAGTGCACATAGTACTTTTCCGTTTCCCACCTTTTCGCGAATCTGTTCAATCATTGACTTAACAAAATTGTCAATCTTCCAATCTCCGGAACAGCCGCATACATTGTATACAAAATTGGAAAGCATCTTGCTGCCCTCAACAGTGTGAAGCACTTCCGGATGAAACTGGATTCCGTACAAACCGCTTTGGGCGTCTTCATAAGCTGCAACCGGGCAGTCGGCAGTATGAGCGGTAATTGTAAAACGGGAGCCGTTCCCGGAAATATAATCAAAGTGGCTCATCCAACAGATTGTCGATTGAGATACTCCTTCAAACAGCTTGCTGTTTGTATCCACAAATACTTCTGTTTTTCCGTATTCCCGAACCGGCGCCTTTTCCACTTTACCACCCAGCAAGTGCTGCATAAGCTGTGCACCGTAACAAAGCCCGAGTACCGGTATCCCGAGCTCAAACAACTCCTTTGAATAAGTTGCCGCTCCCTCTTCATAACAACTGTTCGGTCCGCCTGTTAAAATAATGCCCTTCGGATTTAATTTCTTGATCTGCTCAAGATCCGTTCTATAAGAATAGATTTCACAGTATACACCGTTCTCTCGTACTCTTCGTGCTACCAGCTGGTTATACTGACCGCCGAAATCAATTACAATCACTGTTTCTCTTGACACGCTACTGCCTCCTTAAAATAAATTTGACTCTACTAAGGGTATCAGACTACCTCCAGCAGAGTCAAGTATTAACTAATTTATTCCGTTAAAATTCGGGACATCTCTCATACATTCCTCAGACACAAAACGAAGTGCCTTCAAGAAGTGCTTTTTCTCCTCTACAGGCATATGATTTTCCACCCGTTTCATGACTTCATCGATATAGGCTGCCGATACATTGTAGTAGTCTATATACTTCTGTGTAACCTCCAGGTGATACTCCCGTTTATCCACCTTGGAGTGGATTTTTTTTATATATCCTTTCTGAACAAGATTGTTAACCTTGTATGCCGCATTCGGCGGAGAGATTTGAATAAAATCGGCAAATTCCTTTATCGTCGGTCGGTTCATTGCATGAATCACCTCCATACAAAAAGTCTCTACCGTTGTTAATGTTGCTTCACGATTATTAAAAGTACTAAATATTTCGCGATAAAAGTGCATTTTAAATTTGGTATATACGTCATTAAATGCTTGATCTATTGTCATTTAGTTTTCCTTTTTATCCGTTCATACGGTTGTCGTTATGAGATTGCAAAAGAAAGTTCCGCAGTAACTGCCGGCTTTCCGTCTACCTTTGCTACCGCCTTGCCAAATCCGACAGGTCCTTTTCTGGCAATAATCTCGCAATGAAGCTCTATCACATCTCCCGGAACGATCTGTTTGCGAAAACGCGCATTTTTTACCCCTCCGAAATAAGCGATTTTTCCATGGTTTTCTTCTTCCATAAGAATCGCAACTGCACCCGTTTGTGCCAATGCTTCCAGCACAAGCACTCCCGGCATCACATGTGTTCCCGGAAAATGCCCCATGAATTGCATTTCATTGGCAGTCACACACTTAATACCGTCCGCATACTGCCCCGGTACACAGTCTACAATTTTATCCACCATCAAAAATGGATAGCGATGTGGCAGAATTGCCTCAATTTCATTTGAATTTAACTGCATATTGTCTCCTTATTATAATGTACTTCTATCAATATCTGCTTTATTCACTGAACTTCTTAAATACGATTGTACCGTTGTGACCTCCAAATCCGAAGGAGTTGGAAATGGCATATTGAATCGGATACTCGTATCCTTTGTTCGGAACAATATCCAGGTCACAGTCCTCATCCGGAAGCTGATAATGGATAGTCGGAGGAAGGAAGTTTTCCTGTACGGCCTTTACTGTAATGACAGATTCTACCGCTCCGGATGCTCCCAGCAGATGTCCGGTCATAGATTTGGTCGAACTCATTTTTACTTTCTTTGCATCCTCCCCAAACAAACGCTTTACTGCTGCTGTTTCGCAACGGTCGTTCATCGGAGTGGCGGTTCCGTGTGCATTGATATAATCTACATCTTTTGGCTCTATACCGGCATCTTCCAGTGCCTGCTTCATACATAATGCTGCACCTTTTCCATCTTCCAATGGAGCAGTAATATGATGTGCATCACAGTTCGCCCCGTATCCTACGATTTCACCGTAGATCTTTGCACCGCGAGCTTTCGCATGCTCATACTCCTCTAATACCAGTGCACCGGCTCCCTCACCCATTACAAAACCGTTACGCTCCTTATCAAAAGGGATAGAGGCTCTGCTCGGATCTTCCGCCTTGCTAAGTGCCTTCAAAGAAGTAAATCCACCGATAGAAAGAGGGGTAATTGCCGCCTCAGCTCCGCCCGCCAGCATCAAATCTCCGTAACCGTCCCGAATATGACGGAAAGCGTCACCTATCGCATTGGCAGACGATGTACACGCTGTTACCACACAGGTTGTATGACCGTGCAGACCGTATTTGATAGCAATCTGCCCCGCCGCCATATTGGAAATAGCCATCGGAATAAAGAACGGAGAAACACGGTCAAATCCCTTTTCCGTTCCACGGATCTGCTCTGCTTCGATCGTTCCGATTCCTCCGATACCGGATGCCATAATACAACCCCAGTTTCCACGAGACTCAAAGGTATCCTCACCTTCTTCCACCGGTGCGATCCCCGCATCCTGAAATGCCTGAATGGCAGCTACCATTCCGAATTGAGTATACGGATCCATTTTCTTTAATTCACGTTTATCGATATAGGCATCATAGTCCATATTCTTGATCTCACCTGCCAGGGTCACTTTCCGACCTTCTGTATCATAATGCGTAATTTTATCAATTCCGCACTTCGCATCCAATACGGACTGCCACATAGATGCTACATCATTTCCAATCGGAGAAATCACTCCCAGACCTGTCACCACTACACGTCTTGTCATACTGCCATACCTCCATCTACACATAATACCTGTCCGGTAAGATATGCGGCTTCTTTACTTGCAAAGAATACGATTGCATTTGCCACATCTTCCGCTTCTCCCGGCTTTCCCATCGGGATCGTGGATAAAATGGCTTCTTTTGCTGCATCTGCAATCTCCTCTGTCATTTCCGTTGCGATCATTCCGGGTGCAATTACATTTACGGTTACATTTCTGGCCGCCAATTCCTTAGCCAGAGACTTGGTCATTCCGATCACTCCCGCCTTTGATGCGGCATAATTTAACTGACCGATATTTCCCCGCAAACCGACAACAGAACTTAGATTAATAATGCGTCCGTAGCGCTGTTTGAGCATAATGCGGGAAGCTTTTTTCATACATAAAAAGGCTCCCTTAAGATTCACATTGATTACATCGTCAAACTCCTCCGTCTTCATACGAAGCAAAATATTATCCTTTGTGATACCTGCATTATTTACCAATATATCAATTCGCCCGTTAATCTTAAGTGCTTCCTCAAACAGACGATCCACATCCGCCTCCAGGGCAACATTCCCCTGTACCAGCACAGCCTGTACTCCGTACTGTTCACACTGCTTTTGCGTTTCTTTCGCTGCCCCTTCGTTGCCCGCATAATTGATTACCACATGCGCCCCCGCCTTTGCCAGCTGAATACAAGTAGCACGACCGATTCCTCTGCTTCCGCCGGTTACCACGGCAACCTGATTGCTTACATCCATACTATTCTCCTTTCAATGCCTCCAGAACCTTATACAGGTCTTCCGCATCATTAATGGAATATGTTGTGATTCCATCCACTGTTCTTCTGATAAAGCCGGACAATACATTACCCGGGCCGATTTCAACAACCGTATCGACTCCCTGATCTTTCAGGTAATAGATCATCTCTTCCATTCGCACACTGGATTGCACCTGTCTGACCAGTAATTCTTTTATCGTCTCCCCTTCCTGAAGAGGTTTTGCTGTCGCATTAAACAGAACCGGTATCTGCATTTCTCCGAACGGAACCTTGCTGAAATAAATTTCAATCGCATCACCTGCCGGTTTCATAAATGAGGTATGAAATGCACTGCTGACACGCAATTCCATACAGCGGCGCGCTCCCGCTTCTTTTGCCAGTTCCTCCGCCTTCCGAACCGCCTTATGCTCTCCGGCAATTACAATCTGTCCCTTGGCATTATAATTAGAAATTTCCACAATTCCGTCAGAAGCCGCCTCTTTTACAACTTCCTCCAATTTTGCGGCATCCAGTCCGATTACAGCACACATCAGAGTATCTACCCCCTCTGCCGCTTTCGCCATCTCGCGCCCACGAAATGCGGTAATACGTATCAAAGTATCCGCATCAAATACTCCCGCCGCATGAAGTGCGGAATATTCTCCCAAACTGAGACCTCCGGTAATTTCCGGATGGATTCCGTTTTCATATAACACAGCCGTCACACCTGCCGCAAATGCCGCTAAAGCCGGCTGTGCATGTTCTGTTTGAGATAAAATGTCCACATCTGTCTCAAACATCATGTTCTTCAAATCAAAACCAGGCTGTGCCTGATCTACTACAGTTGCAAAACTCGGAAAAGACTCATACAAATCCTTTCCCATTCCCTTACGCTGACTTCCCTGGCCTGCATATAAAAACGCGAGCTTCATACTTTTTCTCCTATCCAATGTATTACAATGGTTATTTTAATCCTGCAATAACCTGATCTGCTTCCTCTACCATAGATTGAAAAATCTCGGCAAGAGGACGAATCTCTTTCAGTTGTCCGGCTACCTGACCTGCCATCAGAGAACCTTCTTCCGTGTTTCCGTCAAAAACCGCTTTTCGAAGTGAACCCAATGTAAACTTCTCCAGCTCCTCCCTGTCTGCACCCTCTTTTTCCAGCTTTAAATAAGCTCTGGTCATTTTATTTTTTAACACTCTTACCGGTACATTGGCACTTCTTCCCGTTACAACCGTTGCATTATCTTTTGCTTTCAATAATGCGTCTTTATAATTTTGGTGAATCGGACATTCATCACTTGTCAATAAGCAGGTACCGAGCTGTGCCCCTACTGCTCCAAGCGCATATGCCGCTGCCAGCTGTGCCCCGCTTGCAATTCCTCCGGCTGCAATTACCGGAACATCTACATTTGCTACCATCTGCGGAACCAGAGTCATTGTAGTCATTTCACCTACATGACCGCCACTTTCTGTTCCCTCTGCAATAATCATGTCTGCGCCCTGACGTATCATTCTCTGCGCCAGAGCAACTCCTGCCGCAACCGGAATTACTGTCATACCGTGCTCTTTCCACATTGCCATATATTTTCCCGGATTTCCCGCACCGGTGGTAACGACTTTGATCTTTTCACGCATCAGGAGCTCCGCCTGTTCATCCGTATAAGGATTCATCAGCATTAAATTTACACCGAACGGCTTATCTGTAAGTTTCTTTGCAATATGGATATTTTCTTCCAATTTTGCAGTATCCATACCTCCGGTTCCGATCAGTCCCAGACCTCCCGCATTGGAAACTGCCGCAGCAAATTCACCGATTGCAATATTCGCCATTCCCCCCTGGATAAAAGGGTATTTTATATTCAGTAGTTCATTTAATCGTTTCATTCTATTTTCTCCGTATCTCAAAAGGGGCTTTACCTTTTTTAAAATTCCAAATAAGCACTTCCCCAAGTTAATCCTGCTCCAAAACCCAGACAAACTACCTTTGTTCCGGGAGTACACTTCCCGGACTGATATAGCTCCGCCAATGCCATCGGAATACTTGCTCCGGAGGTGTTTCCGTACTTTTGAATATTGATCACAAACTTTTCTTGCGGTAATTTCAGCTTTTTCCGGACATGTTCAATAATCCGGATATTTGCCTGATGACAAACAATATAATCAAACTCCGTAATCGGAATAGCGCTCGCTGCCTCCATATCCTTAAGTCCCAGACTCATAATGGATACCGCAAATCGGAAAATCTGCTTTCCGTCCATATGAATCCACGGATCTTCTCGCATAGCACCCGGTGTCCAAAGGGCATCTACGTCTCCCTTTGCCCCCAATTTACAAAAAAACCGATTGGATTCTTCTTTTTTTATAATCGCCGCTCCGGCTCCGTCCCCGAATAACATTCCGGTGGCACGATCGGACTTATTTAATATTCTGGATAACTGCTCCGCCCCGATCAGTAATGCATACGGCTTTTGCGTATTATAAGCATGATTGGCAAACATGGAATCTACAATCTGAAGTCCATATACAAAACCGGAACATGCCGCTCCGATATCAAATGCCGGACAATCGCTCGGTATCCCGAGCTTTTGCTGCACTACACACGCTGCCGACGGAGTTGCATAATCTGCTGTAATCGTCGCAACAATCAGCAGTCCGATCTGATCAACGTTAACTCCCGCTGACTGCATCGCCGCTTCTGCCGCCTTTGCACATAAATCCGCATGTGTCTCTTCTATGCTATGATAGCGAGTGGAAATACCGGTTCGTGTCCGAATCCACTCATCATCCGTATCCATGAATTGCTTCATATCTTCATTTGTTACTTTATGTTTGGGAAGAGCTTTTCCCATTCCAATAATTCGGATTCCGCTCATTACTTTGTAACCCTCCTTACCGGACCGTGACTGCCTTCAATATGTCGAAATTTTTCATAACGAGCATCCACCAGTTCCTCTGCTGACAAACTCATTAAATACTCTAATTCCTTTGCAAGTGCTTTTCGCATGGCAGATACTCCGGATGTAAAATCGGACTGAATCCCGTCCTCGGCTTCCGGAATAACACGATCGATCAATCCCGCTTCCAATAATTCAGGTGCGGTCATCTTCATCACATCGCAGGCTTCCTTCGCTCTGGAAGCATCTTTCCATAAAATACTGGCAAATCCTTCCGGTGATAAAATGGAATAAACCGCATTTTCCAACATCCAAACCCGATCTGCCACTCCGATTGCCAAAGCTCCCCCGCTGTTGCCTTCTCCGGTTACAATTGCGATAATCGGTACCTTTAAGGAACTCATTTTTGCAAGATTTTCCGCAATTGCAACACTGATTCCGTTTTCTTCGGCTTCCATTCCCGGATAAGCTCCCGGTGTATCAATAAACGTGATAACCGGTCTGTGATACTTCTCTGCCTGTTTCATCAGACGCAAGGCTTTTCGGTATCCTTCCGGGCCCGGCATTCCGAAATTATAAGTTAAATTCTCATTCAGATCGTTCCCTTTCCGATGTCCTACTACCGTAACCGGTATGCTACCGAAAAATCCGATTCCTCCCATAATAGAAGCATCCTCTTTTCCGAGCCGATCTCCTGAAAGTTCTATAAAATCTTCAAATAAGGCCTCAATATAATCCGAGATTTTCGGACGGGACTTATCTCGCGCCAAAAGAACACGTTCATATGCACTTCTTTTCTTCATCCCTAACTCCTGTTTCTCTTATGCAAGCGTAATAACTGACCGATTGTCTTACGCATATCCTTTCGCTCTACAATTTTGTCTACAAATCCGTGCCCCAATTGAAACTCCGACCGCTGAAATCCTTCCGGAAGCTCCTCTCCGATTGTCTGCTCAATTACACGCGGTCCCGCAAATCCGATCAGGGCATTCGGCTCCGCCAGAATCACATCACCTAAATTAGCATAACTTGCGCTGACACCTCCGGT
Source organism: uncultured Clostridium sp. (assembly GCA_947253885.1). Lineage (GTDB taxonomy): Bacteria > Bacillota > Clostridia > Lachnospirales > Lachnospiraceae > SY8519. The sequence continues at coordinate 51,653 of CAMYAO010000008.1, read as the reverse complement.
CGTCGGATGCATCAAAATGGATATATAAAATCCGCCACTTTCCCGATATCGTTCAATTGCCGCGGATGTTTTTGCCATCTGCATCAGAGAAAACAATCCTTCCTGCATTCTGGCTCCGCCGCTCATGGAAAAGATCACTAAAGGCAACTCATACTTTGTGGCAGCCTCTATCGTTCTGGTCAGCTTTTCTCCTACTACCGTCCCCATACTTCCCATTAAAAAGTCCTTGTCAAGAGATGCTACAAACATAGGAATGCCTTCAATTTTTCCATAACCCATTACGCAACCGTCCAACAGATCCGTCGTTCCTGCCAGCTCCTTTACTTTTTTCCGGTAGCCCGGAAAATTTAAAGGATCGGAGGTCTCCATATCCTCATAGGCCTCACGAAATGTTCCGGGATCGAACAGATTTTCCAAAAAACTCCTTGCTTCCGATCCCTTTACTATATGCTCTCGCATACGTTTATAGGATAACAGCGTTCGCTTTCTCCCTTCAAAAATACTCATATCCTAACCTCTCCTGCTTTAATACTTTTTGCTCTCTTTATTCCAGTCTAAAATCGCCTGTGTATTTTTCCCGATAAAGGAGGTATCAATATTTCCAAGCATATACTCCGGATTATGCATCAACAGATATAAAAACTCCACATTTGTGTCCACTCCGTTAATAATCACTTCTTCCAATGCCATTCTCATACGTCTGATTGCCTCTAAACGCCCCGGAGCATGTACAATAATTTTTGCCACCATGGAATCGTACCATGGACTTACATCACTGCCCTGATACAGAGCGGTTTCTACACGCACCCCGTTTCCCCCCGGCATATGAAGAAAATCTATATGTCCGGGAGAAGGTGCAAATCCCCTCTCCGGACTTTCCGCATTTATTCTGCACTCAATTGCATGTCCGGTAAAGTGAATATCTGTCTGCGACACAGATAACTTCTGCCCTGCCGCAATCCGAATCTGTTCACGGATCAGATCGATTCCCGTAACCATCTCTGTAACCGGATGTTCCACCTGAATACGGGTATTCATTTCAATGAAATAAAAATTTCCCTGCTGATCCAAAACAAATTCCACTGTTCCCGCACTGAAATATTTCACTGCCTTCGCAGCCTTTACCGCTGCCTTTGCCATAGCACTTCTCAACTTCGGCGACAGAATTTTAGCAGGTGATTCCTCTATCAATTTCTGATTTCGCCTCTGCATGGAGCAGTCTCTCTCTCCGAGATGGACAATATTTCCATAAGAATCTCCCAGAATCTGAAATTCAATATGATGCGGATTGAGGATCAGTTTCTCTAAATACATAGATCCGTCCCCGAATGCCGCCAATGCTTCCGCACTTGCATTTTCATAGGCATGAATCACTTCACTGTCATCAAATGCCGTACGCATGCCGCGTCCGCCTCCTCCTGCAGATGCCTTTAATAAGACCGGATATCCTATTTTATTTGCAATTTCTTTTGCTTCTTCTGCCGAAGTGACCAGTCCGTCCGATCCGGGCACTACCGGTACCCCGCTTTTTCGCATTAAACTGCGGGCACTTTGTTTATCCCCCATTCCACGAATCATCTGTGCACTCGGCCCGATAAAGATAATATTATTTTCCTCACATTTTTCTGCAAAATCCGCATTTTCTGAAAGAAAACCGAACCCGGGATGAACAGCTTCACATCCGTAGCTTTTTGCCACCTGAAGGATGGCATCCTGATTTAAATACGACTGTGCCGCCGGTGCCGGTCCGATACATACCGCTTCCGTAGCAAAATCCACCGGCATAGACTCCGCATCTTCCGTAGAGTGAACCAGAACAGTTTCAATTCCCAATTCACGACAACAACGGAGAATGCGCATGGCAATTTCTCCGCGGTTTGCGATCAATATCCTCTTAAACATTTGCACTCTCCTCTATGCGGAACAGCGGTGCATCATACTGTGCAAACTCGGCATCTGCAATTAGGATTTCCACGACTACTCCGTCACAGGGAGACGGAATTTCATTGATTACCTTCATTGCTTCAATCAGTCCGAGTGTTTCCCCTTTTTTCACTTTCTGTCCCACTTCTACAAATGCCTTTTCTCCCGGCTTTGCCGCCTGATAAAAGATTCCTGCCAACGGTGCACTTACAAGCGTTCCCTCACATGTCTCCACCTCTTTTTCTGCAACTCGGGCAGGTGCTGTATTCTGTGTCGGCGCAGTCTCTATTTGGGCAGGTGCCATTCCCGGCATTGGCATAAACATTGGCATTGGCGGCGGTAATTGCGGTCTCTCAGGTGCCGGCTCAGGACGCTGTTTTTTCAATACAATCTCTACACCCTCTGTCTTTATTTCCATTTCGGCAATATTTGAATCATCAAACTTCTGCATCAACTCTTCAATCTCACTCTTCTTTAGTTCCATACATTCCCTCCAACATCCAATGACGCTTGCTTCTCTAATATAGAGAAAAAAGCTCTCCATATTAGAGAAGCAAGCCCCTTAGGAATTGCTAACCTCTTATTCTGCGTGTTCGTCAATATATTTAACAATTTTCTCTAAAGTAGTAAGGTTTGGCATTTCCTCATCTGGAATTGTAATACCGTATTCTTCTTCAAGTGCCATATTTAACTCTACAGCATCCAGTGAATCTGCACCTAAATCCTTGAACAAATCAGATTCCGGCTGTACATCATCCGCACTGAAATTTAAGGTATCTACAATAATCTCTTTTACCTTATCGAATGTACTCATTTTGTCTCCTCCAAGCTTCATTTGGTTAAAAAAATTTAATAATTTATCTTGAATATTAAAGGACTGTTTAAAAGTTGTCAAGCACAACTTCGTCCTCTAATCTATTCAACTGTTACAGATTTTGCCAGATTTCGCGGTTTATCTACATCCAGACCTCTGCCGACCGACACATAATATGCAAACATCTGGAGTGGAATCAAGGCAAGAGAACAACTGAAATAGCGGCTGTTTTCCGGAACATAGATAACGTAATCCGCTGCCTCCTCCACTTCAATATTCCCTTCTGTCGTAACCGCCATCACAAAAGCTCCTCTGGATTTTACTTCTACAATATTACTGATGGTTTTCTTGTAGAGATCCGGTTGTGTTAAAACAGACACTACCAGTGTTCCGTCTTCAATCAGCGAAATGGTTCCGTGCTTTAACTCTCCTGCCGCATAGGCCTCTGCATGTATATAGGAGATTTCCTTCAGCTTTAATGCTCCTTCCATCGAAAGTGCGTAATCCAATCCTCGTCCGATAAAAAATACATCCTTTGCCGCAATATACCGCATTGCAAACTTTTGAATATGCTCTCTGTGAGATAATAACAGCTCCAGCTGATCCGGAATCCGAAGCATATCCCGAATATACTGTGCCACCTCATCTTTGGAAATCCTGCCCTGTACCTCTGCAAATTTCAAAGCCAGTACATACTCTACAATCAACTGCGTTGAAAATGCCTTTGTCGTCGCAACGGAAATCTCCGGGCCTGCCAGAGTATAAAGGACATTATCCGCTTCCCGTGCAATCGAACTGTCAACCACATTAACAATCGCCAATGTCTTTGCTCCCCGCTTCTTCGCTTGTCTCAGAGCTTCCTTAGAATCGGCAGTCTCACCGGATTGACTGATAACGATCACCAGATCCTTCTCGTTTATAATCGCATTTCGATAGCGAAACTCACTTGCCAACTCCACATTGGTCGGAATCTTTGCCATCTCCTCAAATATATAACGACTGCAGATACCCGTATAGTAGGCGGATCCGCATGCCACAATATGAATACTGCGAATGGACAGTATTTCCTCTTCCGACATTCCGATTGCATCCAAAGATATCTCATCTTTTTGGATATAACGACAGATCGTATCCTTTACTGCTCTCGGCTGATCATACATTTCCTTCAGCATAAAATGCTCATAGCCCTCCTTCTCTGCCGCTTCCAAATCCCATTCTACTGTGTGCATCTGCTTTTCAATCGGTTCTTTATCAATGTTATAAAACTCAATTCCTTCTTTTGATAAAACGGCGATTTCCTCGTTTTCTATATAATACACATTGCGTGTATACTTTAAAATCGCCGGCACATCGGAAGCAATCAGGTTATAACCGTCTCCCTTTCCGACCACTAAAGGACTGTCCTTTCTTACAGAAAAGATCTTATCCGGAAAATCATGAAACAAAATACCGAATGCATAAGAGCCCTCTACCCGATGCATTACCTTAATGATAGTCTGCAACGGATCTCCGTTATAATAGTAATCCAGTAAATGTGCCACTACCTCGGTATCCGTCTCGGATACAAACTGATATCCCTTAGATTCCATTTTCTGACGAATCTTTATAAAGTTTTCGATAATCCCGTTATGAACAATCGCAATCTCACCTCCGCGACTCACATGCGGATGCGCATTTTCCGTCGTCGGAGCACCGTGTGTCGCCCAACGCGTGTGCCCGATTCCGACTGTTCCCGGCAAACTGGCTCCGTCATGTGTCAGCTCACTCAACACCTTTAACTTTCCGGTTGCCTTTTGAACCTGAATGCCGTTCTCTCCTTCTACTGCAATTCCGGCAGAATCATACCCTCTATATTCCAGCTTTGCCAATCCGTCTAATAAAACAGGCGCTGCCTGATGACTTCCTACATATCCAACAATTCCGCACATTTAATATGCCTCCAAATCTTATTTATGATACTTCTTATAAAGCCGTTCAAATGCCGGAAGACTTTTCCTTGCCGTCTCTTCTGTTACGCAATAAGAAATACGCACCCATCCCGAACCGTAAAAAGCAGTTCCCGGAGCCATTAAAATCCGCTCCTGCTTTGCCGTTTCACAAAATGCAACATCATCCTCCTCCAAAGCTTTCATAAATAAATAAAACGCTCCGTCCGGATGAATACAGGTGTAACCGATCTCCGTCAATCCCCGGTACAAAATATCTCTCGTTTTTTGATAGATCCGAATGTCCACAGATGCATCTACACATTTCAGCAACAGCTTCTGCTGTAAAGAAGGTGCATTAACATATCCAAGATAACGCATAGAAGCAGTTACCCCTGCAATCATATCTTCATAATCATCTATCCTCGGTTCAAATGCCATGTAGCCGATTCGCTCTCCCGGTACCGACAACGTCTTGCTATAAGAATATACTACAATTGTATTCTTATAATAATCGGTAAAATATGGTACGTCAATGTCATAGGCAAGTTTTCGATAAGGCTCATCCGAAACCAGATAAATCGGATGTCCGTATTCTTTTTGTTTTTCTTCTAATATTTTCACAATCTTCCGAATGGATTCTTCGGTATATACTGCTCCGGTCGGATTATTCGGAGTATTGATCAATACAAATTTTGTTTTATCCGATATCGCTGCCAGAAACGTCTCCGGATCCGGCTGCAATGTTTCCATATTACACAGTGCAGGAACCAGCTTTCCGTAAACCGTCTCTACATAGCTTTTATACTCCCAGAAATAAGGGGCAAAGGTCACAACCTCATCTCCTGCATCCAATAAGGTATGACATAAAAGAACAATAGCAGAGGCAGCTCCGCTGGTCATAATAATCCCGTCCGTTTCATAACAGGTCCGATAATTCGCATTTAAATAATCCGCTACATGGCTTCTTACATCCGGGTGTCCTGCATTTGCAGGGTAACCGTGCAAAGAAAGAGCCGGCTCTGTATCTAAGATCTCTTTTATTGTCTCATTTACAATCGCAGGAGGGGCTATACTCGGATTTCCGATCGTAAAATTAAATATTTCCTCTTTTCCGTATATCTTTGCCAGTTTTTTACCCTCTTCAAAAATATCTCTTATACAAACACCCTCATCTAGGGATTTTCTAAGTCTCTTTGCAATCATAACTTCTCCTACTTTCATTGTTTTATCACTTTAAAGTGTTGCACTTTATGCTAGCACACTTCAAAACGAAAAAAAGGCTCTCCAAAATCGGAAAGTCTTTTTTCAGGTTCTATCTGTGAAGAGAAGTTTTTACACTGTTAAATGCATCACTGGCTTTGTCCGCCATTTTGTGATAAGTCGCTTTTACTTCCTCTTCATGAAAATCAATATTCTTGTTCTGTTTTTTTAAAAACCGATATACAAAATAGAATGCGCCTGTCAGGAATGCAAAAAAAGTACATACTTTAAAGAAAATTTTAATTGCTCTCATAATTACACGACCTTTCTGAGAATTTATTTATATGCTATATTTTAACAGTTTTCAGATAGATCGCAATTGATTTTACAGTATTTTAATAATTTTCTTTTCGCACCTCAAAGAAACTCTGTGGATGATCGCACACCGGACATACATCGGGGGCTTTGACTCCGACTACCATATGACCGCAGTTGCGGCATTCCCATAAGGTTACTCCGCTCTTTTCAAATACTGCTCTAGTCTCTACATTGTGAAGCAATTTCCGATAGCGCTCTTCATGTGTCTTTTCAATGGCAGCAACTCCGCGAAACTGTTTTGCCAATTCCGGAAATCCTTCTTCTTCCGCCTCACGTGCCATACGATCATACATGTCCGTCCATTCGGCATTTTCCCCTTCTGCCGCATGCAAAAGATTCTCAGGAGTCGTTCCAATCTCTTCCAAAGCCTTAAACCATAGTTTTGCGTGTTCTTTTTCATTATTTGCCGTTTCTAAAAAGATTGCCGCAATCTGCTCATATCCTGCTTTTTTGGCAACAGAAGCGAAATAGGTATATTTATTCCGAGCCATAGACTCTCCGGCAAATGCTTCCCACAGATTTTTCTCTGTTTTAGTTCCCGCATAACGATTTCCGGACAGCGGCTCCGCCACTTCATTAAACTTGGAAGCCGGTGCCTTACATACCGGACACACTTCCGGTGCCGCATCGCCCTCATGAACATAACCACATACAGAACATACAAATTTTTTCATTTTAAAATACCTCCTTTTCACCTTTATTTATTTTCTATCTAAATAATATCACTCAATTAGATTGTTGTCAATGTTTTTAAAGATTCTCATCATAATTATCCAAAAAATGATGCTTTCCTTTTCCGTCTTTATAAGCAATAATCGTTTTCAGATTCACATTTTCCACACTTCGGAAAATGTTTTTTTCGATAAACGGACTTTTCTCCGCCAATTGCGCGATCAATTCTTTTATCTCTCCTCTCTTCGAGCCCCGATCCGCTCCTCCGCAGGAGGCACAGCTTTCCGTCAGCCGACAGGCACATGCAATAAAGTGTAATCGGTTGTAATCTCTCCAACGTTTAATATCCGCCTCCCGAATCAGATAAAGCGGACGAATCAGTTCCATGCCCTCAAAGTTGGTACTGTGCAGCTTTGGCATCATTGTCTGAACCTGTCCCCCGTACAGCATCCCCATCAGAATTGTTTCAATCACATCATCAAAATGGTGACCAAGTGCAATCTTATTGCAACCCAGCTCCTTCGCCTGACTGTAAAGATATCCTCTTCTCATGCGGGCACACAGATAGCAGGGATTGTTGTCGTCTTCCGCTACAATATCAAAAATTTCTGACCGGAAAACAGTAATCGGAATATTCAACAACTTTGCATTGTCCACAATGGTCTGATAATTAATATCGTTATAGCCCGGATTCATTACCAGAAATACCAATTCAAAATTGGTTTTTCCATGACGATACAACTCCTGAAACAGTTTTGCCATCAACATAGAATCCTTCCCTCCGGAAATACAAACAGCTATTTTATCTCCATCCTGCACAAGCTGATATTCATTAATTGCTTTTGTAAACTTTCTCCAAATTTCCTTTCGAAACTTTTTTACGATACTTCTTTCCGCTTCCTTTGCTCGCACCTCTACTTCTTCCTCTTTCTGTAAAAAAGCGGTGAGCTGATCCCGAAGATATGTCTGAAATCCTCCGATAATGCTATAGCACTCCCATCCCTCCGCAGAAAGTGTCTCTGCCATATCATCGCTCTTTTGACCGATCTGACACATCAGATAGATCGGATGTTCCTTCGAAAGTTCTGAATAAGACTGCTCCAATCTGTCTGCCTCTATATGGATAGCTCCCGGATAAGTTTCCTTTTCAAACTCTTCCTTTGACCGAATATCTATTATAAGTTTTTCTCTGGTATCGGCTTCTGCCTCTGTTATTGTTTTTCTGAACATTTGTCTCCTCACAAAAGAAAAGACAAAAGATTGCAAGATCGCACATCCTTTGTCTTTGTACAATTTTTTAATTTGCAGAATGATCTAACATCTGATACAACAAATCATATAATTCTTTGCTTGCCTCCGGACTCAGATTAATGCATTTTACCATTTCAGGCGGAATCTTGATAGCCTCATCTTTTAAAGCTTCTCCTTTATCCGTAATTGTGACAACCAAGACCCTCTCGTCCTCTTTGTCACGTTCTCTTGTAATCAATCCCTTCTGCTCCAACTTTTTCAGAACAGGAGTCAATGTGCCGGAATCTAAAAACAAATACGAACCAAGTTGCTTTACATTGATCTGCTTGTGTTCCCACATAACCATCATGGCAATGTACTGCGTATACGTTAGATCAATCTCGTCTAAAAACGGCTTATACCTCTTTACAATCTCCTTGGAAGCTGCATAAAGAGGAAAGCACAGCTGGTGATCTAATCTTATTGAATCATACTTATCTGACATAAAACTTTTACCCTTCTAATGAATATTATCCATTGTTATAGTTGTATGGAATTAAATTGCTTGCAACTATTTCTACAATAATACACAATATGGGAAATATTGTCAATAAAGTATCTATCTCATCTTTATACCTTTATTAATTTTTCCAATACCGAAAAAAATTCCGGAAAGGTTTTTTTGCAGCAGGAAGGGTTTAAAATCTCTATACCCTCTGCTCGCAGACCAAGTAAAGAAAACGCCATTGCAACCCGATGATCTTCAAATGTTTCAATCTTACAGGCACTCGGAGTACCGGGACAGATCACAATTTTATCTTTCTCTACCTGTGTCCGGATTCCAGCACGGGTAAGATTTACCTCCATTGCCCGCATACGATCACACTCCTGATGTCGAATATGCTCAATATTCCGGATCGTTACAGGATGCTCTGCAAACGGAGCAATTGCAGCTAATGTCAAAGCCTGATCAGAAAAATTATTCATGTCAACTTCTATCTCCTTCAGAATTCTGTCATTCGGTCCCGTTACTGTTACTCCCATTCCGCTTTCTTCTACTCGGCAGCCCATTTCTTTTAAAACCTCTAAAAATCTGAGGTCTCCCTGCATCATAGACAGCCGCACATTCTCAACAGTAACCTGTCCTCCTGTAATAGCGGCAATTCCATAAAAATAGCAGGCAGCCGATACATCCGGTTCAATCGAATATTCTTTCTTTTGATAAACAGTTTTCGGTGCAATTTTATAACAGCTTCCGTCAAACACTGTTTCTCCTCCGAAAGAATCTATCATTTTTCTAGTAATCTCAACGTAAGAACCGTTCTTTTTATCCCCGGTTATCTGAATCTCAGCTCCTTTCGGAAACAAAGGCGCAACAAGCAACAATGCACTTAAAAACTGCGTACTCTTTGAAATATCCAATGAGATCTGTTTCTGGTCCCGAATGGATATTCCCTTTATTTTTATCGGTAAATGATATGTATCTTTTAAGTATGTAATCTCAGCTCCCAGTTGTTCCAGCAGTAAAAACAGCGGCTTCATCGGACGTTTTTCCATCTGTTCGCTTGAAGAGATTTCATAAATACCGTCACTCAATCCGAGCATCGCCGTTAAAAACCTGGCTGCCGTACCGGCGCTTCCTACATAAATACCGGCTTCTTTTTTCGGAATCTTTCCATTACAGCCGACTACTTCCACACTGTGATTTGCCATGTCGACCGAAATGGTAAACCCCAGAGCTTTCAAACAATTTAAAAAATAATTTGCATCTTCACTAAACAACGTATTTGTCAGTATTGTCGTTCCGTCCGCCAATGCAGCTAATAAAAGTGCCCGATTCGTAATACTCTTCGAACCGGGCACTTTTACTATGCCTTGAACAGGAGCGGAAATAGCAGGTACCTGATATATTTCCATCTCATTCCTCTTTCAAGATATTCACAAACCTAACGGTTTCCTGTTCTGTTTGTGGTAGTTCTATTTGGTCTCGTTGTATTCGGTCTCGTATTGGTTCCGGTTCTCGGAGTAGTTCCATTGGCTGTACCGGTTCCATTATTCTGAGTTCCGTTGGTAGTGCCGGTCCTGTTGTTTTGAGTTCCGTTGGCATTACCTGTTCCATTGTTCTGAGTTCCGTTGTTCTGGGTTCCCGTATTCGGTGTGGTAGTTGTTGTTCCCTGATTGTTGGATCTTCTGGAAGAACGATACTTGCTTGCCTCATCTTCATAGCGAGGGGTACTGCTGAAAGACTTTGTCTCTTTTCCGTCTATCAGCTGCAGCATAGCGGATTTCCAGATATGTGCCGGATAAGTACCTCCGTATAAGCTAGATAATTCCTGCGGAGTATCATATCCTACCCAAACAGCAACTGTATAATATGGTGTGTATCCGCAGAACCAACCGTCCTTTCCTCCATTGGTCGTACCGGTCTTTCCTGCCGCCTCTGTGGAAGAAGAACCGTACCATCCCATACTGCTCGCCGTACCGCTTGTAATAACCGATTTCATCATCTGCGTAATCGTCTGCGATGCGGTCTTGGAATATACACTGACAGAAGACGGTGCTGTATATATGTTGGTTCCGGAATTATCCGAAATAGAATCGATACAGTCCGCTTCTGTATATTCTCCGTCATTCTCAAGTGTACTGTAGGCATTTGCCATTTCCAGTGTAGATACACCATAGGTTAAACCTCCCAATGCCGCACTGAACGTTGCATCTGTCGGAACTACACGAGAGAAATTCATCTTTTTAATATAACTCAATCCGTAAGACGGCGTGATCTTTGCAAATAACCAGTAGGCACATCCGTTGACCGACTTTGTCAATGCCTGCTGCATCGTCATATAACTTCCGGACATATCTACAATAGAAGAAATAGACTTCATACGTTTTGCAACCGATACATCCACATTCTTTACAGAAGAGTATCTCGTATACCCCTTTTCTAGAGACGGAGTATATACTGCAATCGGTTTAAAGGTAGATCCCGGCTGACGATAACTCTGATATGCACGATTCAAAGAATAGGTTGTCGTGGATTTTGACTGTGAACGTCCTCCTACGATTGCCACCACCTTGTGAGTATCATTATCAATCGCCGTCAAGGCTCCCTGGAATCGATATGCACCGGTTTTATTGTTTTTCAAGGTATTAAACGAAAGTCTAGAATCCAAAACATCCTGTAACTGTTTCTGCTTCTGCAGATCAATCGTCGTCTTTACCTTGTAGCCGCCACGGGCAAGCTTTCTTCTCGCCTTGGTGTAAGCGGCTGCATACGCCTTTTGATAAGACTGATATTCTGAAACGGAAGAATAGTTTGTATTAAACTCAAATCCGTCCTTTTTCATTAGATAACGAGTGGCACAATTGATCGCATAAGTAGTTTCATAATCATATACTTTGGAATTGTTTGTGGTGATTTTCCTTTTCACACGAATGGTCTCTTTAATTGCCACCTCATAATCACTCTTTGATATATATCCTTCCTCCATCATATCCTTCAGGATTTTATTTCTTCTGGTAATTATATTGTTAGGATATTTGTATGGATTATAGTGTTCCGGTCTGTTCGGTATTGCACAAAGATATGCAATCTGCGAAACAGACAGTTTACTGACATTTTTGCGGAAATACATCGTCGAAGCGTCTGAGATTCCGTAAGCTCCGTTTCCGAAATAGCAATTGTTTACATAGAATTCCATAATCTGCTTTTTGGAATATTTTTCAGCAAGACCTCGTGCAATAAAAATCTCTTTTACCTTACGTGCAATTGTCTTCTCGCTGGAAAGATATGTTAATTTTGTCAACTGCTGTGTAATAGTACTGGCTCCTGCGGAGACACTTCCACCGCTTGTAATATAACGGATCAAAACTCGAGCTATTCCCTTGGAATCGGTACCGTTGTTCTTCCAAAACGACTGATCCTCTACGGCAATAAATGCATTTACTACATTTTTCGGAATTTTGTCATAGCTAAGATATGTTCCTTCTTCTCCTTCCGAAGAAACGGTCGCAATCTTCGTTCCGTCACTGCTGTAGATTTTGGACGGAGTTGTCAGTTTGAAATCAGACACCTTACTGTCTCTTACCACTTTCTCCGCTTCACTCTTTACCGCAAAGATAGATTTTCCGACTTTCTTTTGAAACACCACACTAACAGCAATTATCAGAACTGCCAATATCGCTACAATGATCAAAAAAACTGTCAGAAATCGCTTTGTGAAATCCTTTCGTCTTGCAATCGCAAGACGTCTGCGATATTCCTTTTCACTGACCGGATGCTTTTGCTGCATCTGCTTCACATACTTTACACGTGATTTTATTTTCTTTTTTGTTTTATTATTTTCTGCCATAGCACTTGATTTCTCCAATAAGTTTTCAGAACAGTTCTATCAATTAACTATTAATTTTATCAGAAAATAAAATCTTTGTCCATCTAGCGTGTCAGCTTCTTTACCCACTTATATGATCTGACATGAATAAACATAGGGATTGCCTTAAAAATCTGGTCTAATTGTGTCACGATTACCACAGCCACAACCGTCCAATGCCAGACAAATGCACTCAAAAATGAGAGCGGCATTACAATCGCCCAGACACTGATAATATTCATCCACACCGTAAACTTCGGATCTCCGCCACCGCGAATAATTCCGAAGCTGACCGGCAAGCTGCAGAGCATTTCCGTTGAGATTGTATACGGACAGCAGCGGCGTCCGCAGTATAAATAACAAAAATGCCAACAACGCACCGATTCCGACATCGATCACCGCCAATGTTCTCGCATCGAAACGAACCCTGTCCATTTTCCCTTCTCCGATTGTTTTTTCTATCATAACGGAGGAGGTCGCAGACAATGCGATTACGACTACTTTTAAATATTGATAAAATGTGGTTGCGACTGAATTCGCCGCGATTGCATCAGCAGACAGATGTCCCAGAATAGCAGACTACATAGGAACAGAAATCCCCCCAAAAATCTGCGACAGCGCAATCGGGATTGCCATTTTGGTAAAATCCTTCTTCAACTGCGGGTTTCGCTCCAACAGCTTCATCTTTCTCAGCTCGATTTTTTTATCTACCTTGCATATATACATTACTACAATGACGAATTCCATAATTCTTGCAATCAAAGTACCGATTGCCGCTCCTCGAATCCCCAGCTCCGGAAACCCGAAGTGACCGAAGATCAAAACATAGTTAATCCCTACATTTACGATCAACGACATAATCGATATATAAAAAGATATTCGAACCGTCTCGACACTTCTCAGAATCGCCATTAATACATTCGAAAGAATAAATAGTACAAACGTATATTTTATAATCGACAGGTAGCGCATTCCTTCCCGGATAATGACTTCATCCGTCGTAAAAATCAGCATCAGCGGTCTCGGAATGACTGCACATAAAATAAAAATCACAATTGCACAGATCAACGCCAGACGAAGTACAATCCCACTCAGTTTTCGAATCGGCTCTGTGTCCTTTTTGCCCCAGTACTGTGCTCCTAAAACAATCAGAGAATCTCCTACAAACAGAGTAATCTGCTGAACCATAAAAAAGATCTGATTGACCGTCGCTGCTCCCGACAATGCACCCTGACTGTAACTTCCAAGCATCAGATTATCCGCCATATTGACAGAATATGCCACAATATTTTGTAATGCCACCATAATCAGCATTGCGAACAGACTTTTATAAAAACTTCTGTCCCCGGTAAAAAACGCTTCCTTCATAACTCTCTCCTAAGTCACTAAAAGCCCTGACATCTCTGCCGGGCTTTTCCTAAATTAAATTAACAATTTTGCAAAAATACTCTCTTTCAAATCCTCAACCGGAACGGCAAGCACTACCGCCAGTTCTGAAAGTAATTCCTGTTCTGCTAATTTCAGGTACTTTTCATCTAAGGCCGTTACTTTCTTCCCAATAGCAAGACGACCCTCTTTGCGATTTAAAAGTGCTTTCATCATACTGATCAAAACTCGACAATCGCAAAGCTTTACTGCTTCCTTATATTCCACTTCACGTTTTCTCTCATCGGACACACTGAAACTCGGTATATCCGGGATTTCTTCAATCAGAGCCTGTGCCTCTTCTGATGAAATCACTCTGCGTACTGTTACCTTCTCATTGTCAATAGGTAAATAAAGAGTTGCATTTTCATCACAAAACGGGGTTAAAATATAGTATTTTCGGAAAATCCGGTTCCCCATCATATCTAACTCCGTAATGTCAGTTATCCGGCAAACTCCTTTACTTGCATATACAATGTATTCTCCTTTTTTATACATACCACCGACTCCTTCCATCCCCATTCTATCACAATTTGCGTCAAATAGGAAATAACCCCTTTAGCTCCTCCGGCGTCCCTTTTCGAATCATTCCGTCTTCACAACGTAGAGTAACAATCGATCCCTGATTTGTTTCCGCTTTTTTTCGCTTGAATAAACCACCCTTTCTAACCGATGTCTCCGGTTTATAACATACCTCTCCAAACCATATTGTTCCCTTGAGAGGGTTTGCCGCAAGTAATACGCTGTCTTCCTTCAATACAACCTCTCCGCATATAGTTCCCAGTACCATTACATGACTTTCGGCAATCAATTTCCCTCCCTGTCCGATATCTCCCAATACCAGTACCTCATGCATACACTCTATAGTGGCATCCTTCGGCACCTCTGTGAGATGCTCTACTCTCGGATACTGTACTTCTCTTGCAAGCAATGCAGTCTTCCCCTTATATACCTCCTCCAAAATTTCACTGTTATCTACTACACATATCACAGTAACCGTGTCTGTTTGATCAATATCCTGTAATAAAATGCTCTCCTCTTCCTCTGACAGATCCCTTCCGTCAAAAGATAATGCCACATTTGCTTTTCCGAAAAAATCTGCAGCCGCTTTGAACTTATTTTGTACGGATCTTCGCAGTTCTTCGAATTCACAATCCGGGTGCAGGATCACATTAATCCCATATTTATTTCCTTTTAATACTACCTGTTCCATCTGCCGCTTCTCCTACAAATTATTACCTGTTCTTCCTTTTTATTCCAATATATACTAAATCTGTTTTGAAAAAAAGTGTTGACAAATCAAAAAAAAAATTCTAGCATACCTAGTAAGCAAAGGCGCTTGAAAATTATTTCAGGCGTCTTTTTTTATTTACATTGAGAGTGTACAAAAGGAGGTAGTTATGAGTACAGGAGATACTGCGTTTTTATTAATTTCTTCTGCCATGGTCATGTTTATGACTCCGGGACTTGCATTTTTTTATGGCGGAATGGTTCGGAGAAAAAATGTATTGAATACAATGATGATGTCATTTTTTGCTTTGGGACTTGCATCATTGCTTTGGGTAATCTGCGGATATTCCCTCAGTTTTTCCGGAGATCATCTGGGGATCATCGGCGACTTTCAAAATATCGGTCTGAGGGGCCTGGAACATCTGCAAAGCGACTATGCTCCGAAAATTCCGGCACTGGCATTCGCAGGATTTCAAATGATGTTTGCAATCATTACCCCTGCGCTGATCACGGGTTCGCTAGCCGGTCGAATGAAATTTAAAGCATTGGTCTTCTTCCTTCTCCTATGGTCATTTGTCGTATATTATCCGCTTGCACACATGGTCTGGGGACATAGCGGACTCTTGGGAGAAAAATTGGGATCCCTTGATTTTGCCGGTGGAAATGTGATACATATCAGCTCCGGTATCAGCGGTCTGGTGCTGTCGCTTCTAATCGGAAAACGACAGGGCTATACTCAGGTAAGTTATCGTCTTCACAATATTCCGTATATTTTATTAGGTGCCTCTCTGCTATGGTTCGGCTGGTTCGGTTTTAATGCCGGAAGTGCCTTATCCTCCGGCAGTCTTGCCGCTCATGCCCTGATTACTACAAATGTAAGTGCTGCTGCCGCAATGATTTCCTGGATGATAATAGATATCATCATTCAGGAAAAACCGACTGCTGTCGGTGCTGCAACCGGAGCTATTCTCGGTCTGGTCGGAATTACACCGGGAGCCGGCTATGTTCCAATCTGGTCTGCTGTCATAATTGGTGCCGCAGTCAGCCCGATTGCTTATTTTTTCACTTCTGTTATAAAGAAAAAATTCGGCTATGATGATACCTTGGATGCATTTGGCTGTCATGGTGTCGGTGGTATCTGGGGCGGAGTTGCCGTTGGTATTTTTGCAAATAAACAGGTAAATCCGAATATTGCTTCAAATGGTCTTCTCTACGGCGGCAGTCATCTGATGCCTGCACAAGTGCTGTCCATCGTAATCACCATCGCCGTTGCGGCAGTCGGAACCTTTATTTGTGCCAAAATCATTGCTATGTTTCTTCCTCTCCGTGTTACAAAAGAGGAAGAAAAGCGTGGATTGGACTTTACGGAACATGGAGAAGAAGCCTATCCGTCCTTTAACGGATTTGATTAATATGAAAGGAGTGTACCATGATAAAAATCGATGCGATCGTTCGTGAAGAAGTATATGAGGATTTAAAAGATGCTCTGAATGAAATCAATGTCCATGGTATGACAATCAGTCAGGTTATGGGTTGCGGTACTCAAAAAGGACATACCAATTATATCCGTGGGCAGAAAATAGACATTCAGATGGTTCCGAAACTGAAATTTGAGATCGTACTTTCCACCGACAGCTGGGCGGAAAAAGTTATTCAGGTAATTCGTAAAGTTGCCTATACCGGAGAGCCAGGAGACGGAAAGATCTTTCTCTATGAATTAAAAGAAGCAGTCCGTATCCGCACAAATGAACGGGGAATGGGCGCCATCAATTAAAAGAAAAAACAAGAGGAAACGATTACCTGCCGATTCCCCTTGTTTTTTTATAACACATTATTGTCGATCTTACTAATTGTAATATAGCCGTTTTGTACCTTATCAATATCACTGTCCGGCTCTCCCTGCCGATGAAAATAGTTTTCCGGCGTCAGAAGATATTCATTTTCCTTTATACATGATTGGGAATAGTATTCTACACCGATAATCTCCTCATGAGACAACCCGGTTTCCCAGTCAATTCCTTTCACCTCATCTATATCACAGTTCGGAAAATTAATATTCCATATCTGATTTTTCTGAATCTCTTTTTCCATCAGTTCCGATACCACATTCGCCCCATAGTGGCGAAATACATCAAACGGTGCATCCTTATCCTGAGAAAATGCAAAGGAAGGAATTTTCCGATATAAACCTTCCATAGCAGCACCGATTGTTCCGGAATATAGAATGTCGATCCCCACGTTCCAACCGTAATTAATTCCGGAAAAAACATAATCAGGCTTTTCTTCCAACAGATGTAAGACCGCCAGCTTGGTACAATCTGCAGGCGTTCCATCCACTGCATATGCCTCGACTCCCTCTAGCGGCAGCTCCTCTTTATAATAAGTAATCGGTTGGTTGATCGTAATCCTGTGAGACATTGCCGAGCATTGGTGTTTCGGTGCCACCACGGTTACCTTTCCGAATCTCTGAGCCATCTTTGCCAACTCAAGAATTCCGGGAGAATGAATTCCGTCATCATTCACTACCAATATATGTTTCTTCATTGTCCTGTCTCCTCTTTATCGGATTGTTATCCACGACCGGAAAAAAGCAGCCGACGCTGCTTCCTTCTACTTCATAAACGAATCAATCGCTCTATTTAAATCCTCAAGATCTTCAAAATTTCCCTCTTCTACCGCTTCCACAATGCAGCTGGAAATATGTTCTTTTAAGATCAGCTTACCTGTATTATTGATTGCCGACTTGACTGCTGACAACTGAATCAGTATTTCCGTACAGTCTCTTTGATTTTCCACCATCTGCTTCACTGCCTGAAGATGACCGATCGCCTTTGCAAGTCGATTGCGGATTCGGATAGTTTCTTCTTCTGAATGGGTATGAAGGTGGGTTTGTCCATGTTCATCCACATGCTTATGTATCTGACTCATTGAACTTTCCTTTCTAGTAATAAATAAAACATAATATGCTTAGTATAGTAAAAAAAATCAGAAAAAGAAACCCCTCTTATAAATTTACTGCCTCTAACAACATCCGGGTATATATTTCCTCAGGATGTTCAATTATCTGCCTCGTATCTCCCGATTCTACAATTGTTCCGTTTCTTAAAATGATTAGATTTTGACACATCTGATTCACCACGGCAAGATCATGACTGATAAACAGAATCGTAAGATGATACTCCTTTTGCAGTCGCTTTAACAAATTCATGATCTGCATCTGTACCGTAACATCCAACGCGGAAGTAGCTTCGTCGCAGATTAACAACTTCGGTCGAACTGCCAGCGCACGTGCAATTGCCGCTCTCTGACACTGTCCTCCAGAAAGCTCGTGTGGATAACGGTCTGCCAGTTTTTCCTGCAGCTCCACAGCCTGCAGCAATGTCTTTAACCGCTTTTGTCGTAGTTCTTTTCTAATCCCGTTATTTCTCAAGCTCTCTGTAATCCCGTATCCGATCGTCTTTCTCGGATCAAAAGACGGAATCGGATTTTGAAATACCATCTGCACCCGGGTATAAATTTGACGCATTGCCTTTCCCCGTAACTGATGGATCGGCTGCTCTTCTAAATAGATTTCTCCCATATCCGGAGAATGAATCCCCGTAATCAACTGTGCGATCGTACTTTTTCCGCTTCCGCTCTCTCCAACCAGTCCAAGACACTCCCCCTCTTCTATCGAAAAGGACACGTGGTTGACCGCATGTCTTTTTTTATCAAAACTTTTTGTCAGATTCTTTATTTCCAGTAATTTCATTCTAATTTCGGTACCGACTGTAATAACAACTTTGTATACTCTGATTTCGGATCTGTGAATACGGTTTTAATATTGCCGCTTTCCATAATCCTGCCATTTTGCAATACTATAACTTTGGATGCCATTCTTGCCGCCAGCATTATATTATGTGTTACCAACAGTAAGCCCATCTCCTCTAATTGAATCAACGCCTCTAATTCTTTTATGACCTGTGCCTGCGCAATTACATCCAATGCAGAGGTCGGTTCATCTGCCAACAGTAACTTCGGATGAAGCATAGTAGCCATTGCAATCCCGACTCTTTGCGCCATACCACCGGACAGTTCAAACGGATAGGAAGATAAAATTGTCTCACCGTCAGACAGATCCAGTTTTTCAAATAATTCCAAAATATCTTTCCGAATCTCCTGTTTACTTCTATTTTCATGGCATAATACCATTTCATAGACCAGATCCTCAATCTTCCTTACCGAGCAGAGGGAATCGATGGTATTTTGAAACACCATTCCAATTTCTTTTCCGCGAAAATCCTTATTATGGAGGATCGAGCATCCTCTCCAACGGATATCTCCCGATTCCATACATGCATTTCCGCTCAAAACTCCCAGAATTGCTTTCAGTATTGTGGATTTCCCGCTTCCGGACTCTCCGACCAATGCCAAAACCTCTCCTTTTTTCATAGAAAAGGAAACTCCGTGTACAACGGTATGTCCGCCATATCCAATTGTCAGATTTTCTACTTCTAATATTGTTTCCTTTTCCAATTTGTTCTCCTGATCGTTACACCTTTCGGATCCAGATGATCACGCAATGCATCTCCAAATAAATTAAACAATGCAACTGAAATAAAAATCCCCAACCCGGGAGCCAATACTACCCATGGACTGGTCTGTATCATACTTCTTCCATTGCTCATCATTGCTCCCCATTCTGCCAAAGGAGCAGTTGCTCCCATTCCTAAAAAGGAAAGTGACGCTATTTCCATAATCATAGTTCCTATATCTAAAACCGTCGTAACCGTCATAATTCCCATGATATTCGGAAACAGGTGTCTCCATATCAATTTTACCGGCGAAGTTCCCGACAGCTTTGCTGCAATAAAATATGCTTTTTCTTTTTCTACCAGTACTTGACTCCTTGACATCCTCGCATACTTCGGCCAGGAGATGACTACCAGTGCCAGAACAGCAGTCTTTAATCCGCCGGCCAACACCCCGGCAACCGCTATTGCAAATACCATACCCGGAAATGCCAGAAAGATATCCGATATTCTCATCAGAATCGTATCTGCCACACCTCCGAAATATCCGCTGATACTCCCTATTACCGTCCCGATCACAGAAGTGATTAAAACCAGTATCAAAGCAGAAAAAACGGTACTCTGAGCCCCCACAATTACCCGGGAAAACAGATCTCTCCCATATCGATCCGTTCCGAATAAATGAGCTGCACTCGGCTTTTGAAGTGCAGAAGATAAATCCTGTGCATAGGGATCATAAGGCGTCAGATATCTGGACAATGCCGCCAACAATAAGAATAAAAGAACCAATATAAATAATATACGAATTTTTTTCTTCTTTATCATCACTTTCCTCCCTTCTGTAAACGCACTCGGGGATCCAGAAAATGATACAGCAGATCCGTCACCAGATTGATCAATACGAAAATAATTGCCATCCATACCACATAAGCCTGAAGCACCGGAAAATCTCTTGTTAAAATAGCATCTACCGCCATTTTCCCGACACCATCCCACATAAAAATAGTCTCTACTACTGCTGTTCCTCCTAAAAGAGAACCAATAGACAAAGACAACATCGTCAAGATAACCGTTGCAGATGATTTCAATACATTATGTAACAATATCTTTCTCTCTGCAATTCCTCTCGCTCTTGCTCCCGTCACATATTCTTTTCCCAGTTCTTCCAACACGGTAGTACGAACCTGTCGAATATACTTCGCACTCATTGCAATGACTAGAGTTGTCGCCGGCAATATCACCCCGGACAATGTTCCGGTCTGACCGATTACCGGCAATATTCCCAGTTTTAAAGAAAAAAGATAGATTAATAACAATGCCACAAGAAAACTCGGAAGAGAATTTCCTATAAAAGTTCCGATCCGAATAAAATAATCAAGAAAGCGATTTTGCTTTATCGCTGCGAGAATTCCGAGTGGTATGGATATTACCACAGTACCTATGATAGAACATATCATCAAAAGTACCGTCGCCGGTACTTTTTCTTTCAAAACAGAAGATACGGGTTCTCCTGAAATATAAGAGTTCCCCATATCTCCTTTTATAAATTTTTTAACCCAATTTACATACTGCTGCGGAAGTGACTGATCGATCCCGAGTTTTTTACGGGCTTCTGTTTTTTGTTCTGTCGTCCACGTTCCTCCGGTATTATGCTCTAACACATCTACTGCATCAGTGCCGGAAGCACTGAGCAGTAGAAAGGTTAAAACAGTTATTCCTATTAAGATGGGCAGTAACTGTAATATTCGTTTTACTATAAATTTTTTCATTGAATATCTGTATTTGCCGTAATTTCGTAGTAATCTGATGGATGAGCCTCTAATCCGGTCACCTTACTGCCGGTTACGATTGACATTTTCAAATGAGAAGCAAATACAAATGCCTGATCATCTAAAATCGTCTGTGCCATCTGTATACCCAGAGCTCCCCTTTTCTTTAAATCAAAAGTTTTCATCATCTGTTTTTCCAATGTTTCTAGCTTTGCACTGTGATACCCGCCTCTGTTCTTGGTAGAAGCTTTCAATGCATGTGTCGTAAAGAAATACTCGGGATCACCTGTCGGTGCCGTTACAAATGCTCCTCCATAGATATCCCATTTTCCCTTATCCAGAAAATTCTGATAAGAAGCGGTATTGGTAATAACCAGTTTTACCCCGATTTTCTTTAAAGATGCCTGCATGGATTCTGCCAGTACCGGAAGCTCCTGACGACTTGGATAAGTCAGCCAGCGAAGAGTCAGATTCTTTCCGTCCCTGTCTACATATCCGTCTTTGTTGGTGTCTTTATATCCCGCTTTTTCCAATAACTTTTTCGCATTGGAAAGATTATATGCAATCGCCTTTACTTTGGTATCACTTGCAGTTGATTCAGCGGTAAACGGTCCGTTTGCAACCACACCGTTTCCGTTTAATAAAACAGAAACATAATTCTTTTTATCCATAGCTGCCGCAATTGCCCTACGAACATTTTTATCCTGCAATGCTTTTGTTTTATAGTTGAACTGTCCAAAGAAAGTTCTGGACGTATCAGCAGAAGAAATCGTGTATTGTTTCTCATTCTTAAACAATTTTAAGCTGTTATAAGGCAGACCATATGCCGCGTTGATCTCTCCCGACTGAAGTGAAAGAGTCAGGGTGTCTCCGTCGGTAATCGTCTTTACTTCTATTTTGTCCAGTTTTGGAGTACCGTTCCAATAAGAAGTGTTTTTCTCCAGAGAAACTCCTTTATCTGTTTTTACGCTTACCGCTTTATACGGACCGGTACCTGCTACGATACGATCCTTTTCTCCTGCCTTCATATCAATGATACAGCCGTACGGATCTGACAGATAATTAATAAATGCGGGTACAGACTCTGTTGTCCTGATAGTCAAAGTAAGCCCCTTTGCTTTGATACTTGCAATCTTCAAATCGCCTTTGGCACGCTCATTGATCTTGATCAGATCCTGCAGACACTCTTTTACCGCCTGTGCATCCAAAGATCTTCCGCTTGTAAATTTGATCTTATCCTTTAACTTGATCACCCATGTCTTATCATTTATATGCTTATAGTCCTTGGCAAGCCATGGCTGCAACTCCATACTTTTCGAATATTTAAAAAGGGTTTCTCCGATTCCGTAACGAATACATGCCCACCCTGAATATCCGTCGTGCGGATTAACGGATTTTTCATCATTTTCCGCATTAAAAGTCGTATCTCCCAGCTTTAATACTTTCTGAGAAGAAGCAGATTTGTCTGTTCCGCATCCGGTAATCGCCACAACCCCCAACATGGTTGCCGAAAGCATACAAAGTGCTCTTTTTAAACTTTTTCTTTTCATATTACTATCCCTTTCTCTCTTTTGAAAAAAATTTTTATAAATTGAAATTTGTTTTTAGTTTGCTTTATCTTACCAAAATTTTTTATCTGAAACAACACTATTTCTATGTTTTAACCCCCCTTGCAGGTTGTAAAAAAAAGTGGTGTTTTCTAAAATTAGGAGTAGAAAACTGTAAAATCAAAGGATAGAAGAGGAATTATTATGAAACAATCAGTCGTTGCCCCTCAATCGGAGGAATATATAAAGGAACCCACTACAAAAACACAAGTCTGTAATTATTGGTCTAAGCGAAGCCATGATTTCAGTAACCTTAGATTAAAAGAACTACAAAGCCCGGTAGGACTGCGCTGGTTTCAGGAACTGCAAAACAATCTGCCAAAGGGAAAACAACTTCGGATTCTGGATGTGGGATGTGGTTCCGGCTTCTTCAGCTTCTTTCTCACACAGCTGGGACATCACGTTACAGGGATTGATCTTACTTCTTCTATGATCAAAGAGGCAAAAAGATCCTCCGAAAAGCTGAAAATTTATCCTGAATTCCATATTATGGATGCAGAACAGATTCAATATTCGGCAGAAACTTTTGATGTACTCGTAACAAGAAACCTTACCTGGACACTTCCTCATCCGGAAATTGCATATATGGAATGGTATCGTGTCTTAAAACCCGGCGGATTGCTATTAAATATTGATGCCAATTACGGACTGGAACAGTTTTCCGGCACAGACAAGCTTCCTCATAATCATGTTCATCAGGAAATAGATACCTCTTTACTCGGAGAATGTGACCATATCAAGGCGCAACTTCCGATCAGCTATCGCAACCGTCCGTCATGGGATCTTCAGGCGTTGGAGGTCAGCGGTTTCAGTTCCGTTTCCATTGATTTTTCTATCAGTAATCGTATTTATCTGACGGAAGATGAGTTTTACAATCCGGTTCCGTTATTTTTAATTAAAGCTACCAAATAAAGTCAAAAAAATGCAACCTGCACTATCTATCATTGCAGGTTGCATTTCTATTCTTATAATGTTCTTCTATCAAATCCTGTAGCGTAACGCTTTCCATATAGTCATTGATTGCCCGATACATTCCTTCCCAAAATCCGACTGTTGCACAGTCCTCATATCTTTGACATTCATTGACATCTCCCTCAAGACAGGCAATCGGAGCAAAACTCCCTTCAATGGATCTCAGTATATCTCCGCTTGTGTACTTCTTAGGCTCTCTGGTCAAGCGATAGCCTCCCTGAGCACCTCGAATGCTTCGAACCAATCCGGCACGATGAAGCGGTGTTACAATCTGTTCCAGGTACTTCACGGATATATTCTGACGTCCCGAAATATCTTTTAATGAAATATACTCATCAATTCCACCGTTCATCCCGAGGTCGATCATGAGACGTAATGCATAGCGTCCTTTTGTGGAAACTTTCATTTCTATACTCCTAACTTTACCATATACATTTAACAACTCAGCTATTATAAAACAATTCTCGGCGCTCCTCAATGATATTGTCTCATAACACTCTCTGTTATGCAAAAAAACTTGAATGACTGATTTCAGACATTCAAGTTTTTATAAGTTTTATTTTACTAGAAAATACGACGGATGGTAATATAAGAGCGGTATGTCCAGCTCTGATATTTAATACCACCTCTTGGATATGGTGCGGAATTGCTGGCATTTAATAACTGACCGTTTCCTGCATAGATTCCTACATGTCCGGAATAACATACGATATCACCCGGCTGAATATCCGATGCTGATACCTCACGTCCTACACTTCTCATTGCCTGAGAAGTTCTTGGAAGAGATACTCCAAAGTGTGCGTACACCTGCATAACAAATCCGGAACAGTCACATCCGTCTGTCAAACTGGTTCCACCCCAGACATATTTATTTCCGACAAACTGTGCTCCGTAAGAAACTACTGCGCTTCCGCTTCCTGAAGCATTGGTAGTTCCGATAGAAGGAGAACTGCTGTTGGAAGAACTGCCGGAGTTATTGGAATCATCCGAACTGTTATCCGAACGATCTTGACTGCTGGTTGCCGCCGCTGCCGCTCTTCGTCTTGCAGCCGCTGCCGCCGCCTGACGTCTTGCCTCTGCCTGCTGCTCTGCAACTTTTCTCGCATACTCTGCTGCAAGTTCTTTTGCTTTCTTTAATTTCACAGAGTAGTCTTTCATACTCTTCTTCTTTTCACTAAGCGTACTCTTCAGCTTCGCTTTCTGCTTTTCGTATGATTCCTGTGTCTCTGTTAAAGTATCTTTTTTATCCTGAACCTTTTCTACCAGTTCGGCAACTTCGTTCTTTGTCTCTTTATACTCTTTTAACAACTTACGGTCAGAAGAATACATCTCGGAAAAATACTTTACTTTATTGATAACATCTGAAATACTCTTTGACTCTAAAATAGCGGAAAGATAAGAAGTTTCATCATTCTCATACATGTACTTGATACGCTTCTTCATATCACTATACTGCTTTTCTTCTTTCTTCTCTGCTGCTGCAAGCTTTTCTTTAGATTCAGCCAATTCTTTTTTTGTATCAGAAATCTCTTTCTTTACAATATTCATATCAGCCAAAACACCAACCAAATCACTGTCCAATGCATCAATCTGCTTTTGTAATGCATTTTTCTGAGACTCAATCTTTTTTACATTGTCATCATACTTGGATGCCATTGCCGTCGGTGTACTGGTAAACAGCATCAAGCCCGCCAATGCAAACATGACCAATCTTTTTCTCATGTAACCAAACTCCTTATATTCATAAATACTCTTTTTTTGCTGACTTGTATCAATTATATCACTACTTGTGACATTTTTCAACAAAAAGATATTTTTTTGAAACAGATTGTAACATTTATGTAATATTTTCAGGGATATATCTGATATACTAAGGAACGGGCTTTCTCAAAGCTCATAATAATTTTAGGAGGAACCATATGATTCGAGCAATTTTATCCATTCTATTTGCATTTTTATATTTAATTTTAGGCATTCCCGTATTAGGAGTGGAGTATCTGATAGGAAAAAAGTATCCCGAAAAACGGGATTATTCCAGTTTACGAATGGTACAATGGGCATTTCGTGTCATCTATAAAATATGCGGTATTCGAGTAACCGTTATCGGGCAGGAAAAAATTCCTGCTGACAGACCGGTACTCTATGCATGCAACCACAGCAGTTATTTTGATATTATTATCGGCTATTCCCTTTGCCGGAATCGAACCGGTTACATTGCAAAAGACAGCATCGGAAAAGTCCCTCTGCTGAAAACCTGGATGAAACGTCTTTATTGTCTCTTTATGAACCGAGAAGATGTCAAGCAGAGCTTGCAGACCATTTTAACGGCAATCTCTTATATTAAGAAAGGAATTTCCATCTGTATCTTTCCCGAAGGAACCAGAAACAAAGGAACCTCTCTTCTTCCTTTTAAAGAAGGAAGTTTCAAGATTGCAGAAAAAACCGGCTGTCCCATTGTTCCGATGGCTATTACCAACACTGCTGCCATCGCAAAAGAAAACGGATTGGGCGTCCGTCCGACCCATGTAATCATCGAATACTGTGATCCTATTTTCACAGATCAATTGGATCGCAGTGAAAAAAAATTACTGGGTTCCAAAACAAAACAGATCATTGAAAACAGTATTGAAAAAAATAAACTTCTGATATAAATAAAAAAGCTTCTGATATTAAAATGTACCCTTCTTACCGGTTTTGTCCGGTAAAGAGGGTACATTTCATATTTCACAACATCGGAAGGTTTTTATTTTTGTAAGGCAGATACGATCTTATCAAACTCCATAAAATGGGAAGCCTTTATCAAAACAATATCTCCCTCTTGAAGAATACCGGACAGTTCTGCCA
Source organism: uncultured Clostridium sp. (assembly GCA_947253885.1). Lineage (GTDB taxonomy): Bacteria > Bacillota > Clostridia > Lachnospirales > Lachnospiraceae > SY8519. Next base: position 24,780 of record CAMYAO010000008.1, on the reverse strand, counting down.
CTAAATCCTTTCGGGTTGAGAAATGCCGTTTACATTCTATTCCTTTTGCAGCCTCTATCATATATCCGGATAAATCACCGGTCGCATACAACACATCAATTCCCTTTTCGGCAACAAAACGTCCCACTTCTCTGTGAAGCTCCGCCTCTTCCTCTCCGAGTTCTCCCATGTCTCCCAAAACCGCAATTTTCCTTCCGGAAGAGTTTGCCAATACTTCTATGGAAGCCTTCATGGAAATCGGATTTGCATTATAACAATCATCGATCAGTGTAATTCCGTTTTTCAATGTTAGGATATTCGTCCGTCCTGAAATCGTTTTTGCAGAAGAAATCCCTCGTAAAATCTCTTCTTTTGTTAACCCCAGCTTTCTTGCAATCAGGGCTGCTGCACAGGCATTATATACATTATGCATTCCCGGAATCGGCTCTCTTACGGAATAAGCCGTATCCTCAAATGATAATGTCATATTAATCCCTTCCAGACCATGATCTGCTATCTTCTCTGCAATTACCTGATAACACTGATCCGCCTGTCTTTTTGCACTTCCGTCTTCTACGAAATAGCGTAACGGTGTAATACCTTTTACCTGATGAATCATAGACAGCTTATCATCATTTCCGTTCAGTATAATAGTTGCATCTTCCTTGATGAAATCAAATATCTCCGATTTAGCTTTAAGGATTCCGTCTCTTGTTTTTAAGTTTTCTAAGTGTGCCTGTCCGATATTGGTTAATACGCAAATATCCGGTTTTGCAATCTTTGCCAGACGATGCATTTCTCCAAAGTCGGAGATTCCCATCTCCACAACCGCCACTTCATGATAAGAGCGAATCCTTAACAGTGTAAGAGGCATGCCGATCTCATTATTAAAATTTCCCTCTGTTTTTAATACAGAAAAACGCTGCTCCAAAACCGAGGCAATCATTTCTTTTGTACTGGTCTTTCCTACACTTCCGGTCACACCGATAACAGGAATATCCAAAGTCGAACGATAATATTCCGCAATCTGTTTTAATGCCTGTTCGGAAGAATCTACCAGAATATACGGTCCATCCGGATTCTCCAATTGTTTCTCACTGACCACCAATGCGGCACCGGCGGCGAATACCTGCGGAATAAAACTGTGACCGTCTGCTCTCTCTCCTTTAATCGCAATAAACAGTGCATCTTTTTCCGCTTTCCGACTGTCAATTACTACATGATCAATCTCTTTCTCCAGTACCTCTTCCGATCCGAAGAATGTTCCGTTACAGGCTTCTGCCACAGCCCGAATCGTCAAACCTTTCATACACTGAGCCCCTCTTCATATTTCTTCATAGAAATTTCAATCAACCGCTCACACAGTTCCGGAAACTCTATTCCGATTGCTACAGCCTCCTGAGGAAGCAGACTGGTCGGAGTCATTCCCGGAAGTGTATTTGCCTCTAAACAAAAGATTTCTTCCTGCTCATTTAACAGAAAATCCAGCCTGGAATAAGTATCCAGCCCCAATACGTCTGCTGCTTTTACCGCAATCTCCTGCATACGCAATGTCACTGCTTCCGACAGTTCCGCCGGACAGGTCTCTACTGCCGATCCCACCTTGTACTTATTCTTATAGTCATAAAATCCTTCCAAAGGTGCAATTTCAATAATAGGAAGTGCCTTTCCTTCTAATACACTGATCGCGAATTCCCGTCCTTTTACGTATTCTTCTACAATAATTCCGTCTTCCATTTCAAACGCTTCTTTTACTGCAGCATTATATTCCTGCTCATTTCTTGCAATCGATACTCCTATACTGGAGCCGCCACACATCGGTTTTACTACAACCGGATAGGAAAATCCCCTGTCATGTGGGATAACCTTTTCATCTTTTCTGTAAAGCCACATACCTTTAGGAGTAGGAATATGATGGAGCTGAAACAGTTGTTTCGTATAAGACTTATCCATTGCCAATGCACTGCTTAAATATCCCGTTCCGGTGTATTTGATACCGAACAGATCAAACACCGCCTGAATCTTACCGTTTTCTCCGTTTTCTCCATGGAGTGCCATAAATACAATATCCGCCTGTGTGCAGATATCAATTACATTCGGTCCGAAAAAGCAGTCCGACTGATCCTTTCGCATCGCCTTTACCTTTGCCAGATCCGGTTTGTTTGTAGAAATTTCCCCCACTTGAACGGAAATTTCTGTTGCTTTTTCAAAAATCCCGGTTACATCACAAGGTGCATCCCGGTATCCCATAAAAACATCCAGAAGGATTACCCGGTGCTCCTTTTGCTTTAAGGCATCTGATACTTTTTCCCCTGTTACAAAGGAAACATCCCGTTCTGTACTGAGTCCGCCTGCTAATACTACTATATCCATTTTCTCCACTCCTTTATAATCGTTATCCTTTATGATACCTTTTTTTTTTATTTTTGTGAATAAAAAAATGGATTTTCTCCAAATGCTATGTAATTCCGTTTTTTTCTATTTTATGATGAGCTTATCCTTTCATCTGACCGTTCTGGTCAGAAAACAGGCTGGTTAGCACAGTGGCATGCTTTGTCGTTTTCACAGCATCTCTTGCTTTTCCCAGTCCATATCCAGCCGTTCACTGTAATCATGCATACCTTCTAACAGGAGTCTTGCCTCTTCTATCTCTCCGAGCACGATATCACATTGAATAATCATCTGTATCAATAACAATTCTAAATGGGTATAATAATGTTGTTTTTTACAAACGAAAAACGGATAATTTTTTTCTTTATAGATAGAAATACAATCCTCTATCTGCCTGACATTGTGCTTTCTGATCGCCTTTCTCAGATTACAATCCAGCCGTCTCAATGCATATTCCTCCTGAGACTGACAACAGATAAATCTCTCCTCACTGATTCCCAGCCTCTCTGCCAGATCTTCAAAAGTAGCAGAGCGCGGTACTTGCAGATTACAGATATCCTCCGTCCAATGTCACGATCTGTCCGGTCAAATAGGAATGCTGTGTCAGATCAAAAACAAGCTTCGCCACTTCTTGTGCTGTTCCGAACCGTCCCATAGGAATCTCTTCTTTCAACTGTACTCTCTCTTCCTCTGAAAAACAGGCATTCATTCTCGTATCGATCACTCCGCAGGCAACTCCGTTTACCGTAATACGACTCGGTGCCAATTCCTTTGCCAAAGCTTTTGTAAAACTGTTCATTCCTCCTTTAGATGCGGAATATGCCACCTCTGTTGATGCTCCCGCAACTCCCCAAACAGAAGAAATATTTACAATCCTCCCTTCTCCTTTTCGAACCATTGCCGGTATCACTCTTTTGCAACAGGAAAATACAGAAGTCAGATTAGTTGCAATCACCCGATTCCAATCCTCTATTGTCATATCCTGCAATAAGCCGATATGGGAGATGCCGGCATTGTTGATCAAAACATCAATGTCTCCATAAGCTGCGATTTCCCGAAACATCTTCTCCACTTCCCGATCTTTTGACAGATCATACAATAGAGGTATCCCGCAGATAGACTCTGCCAGTTCCATCAATTCTTTTTCTGCAGTTCTTGCATTTACAAAAATCTGAGTATCCTGTTGTTTTGCAAATTCCTCTGCTATCGCCCGACCGATTCCGTGGGCGGCGCCTGTCACTAAAATATGTTTCATATCAAATAAAATCCTATCCATCCGCATGAGATTCCAAATGCCGCACCCGCCAATACATCACGAATAAAGTGCACCCCTGAAATCACGCGGATTCCTGCCAAACCAATTCCTAAAAGAAACAGGATCACTCCTACTTCCGGCTGTATCCATACGCCCAGCATTCCTATCACATATACGGAAAATACATGCCGACTCGGAAACGATTTACGAACAGTATCTTTTTCAATCAGCGGTCGGATCTGCCATATTTCATAAGGGCGTCTTGCTCCTATCCATTTTCTCATTACGGTAACGATTAAAAATCCCAAGCCCGGAACTGCAATCGCCCTCCAGATCCTACTGTCCGATCGTACCGCCAGCATCACAAGTAATCCGACATATAGCACAGACACCAATCGGGTAATCCACCGATTCAGCCATTGAACGATCTTCTCTCTTTTTCCGGAAGACCGTATAAACTCAGACAGTCTCAGATACGTTTCCTTCTTCATTTTCTTCTCGCTCCGGTAATATGTGAATTCCGTTTACTGCAACCGCATCATTTAATTCGATAACCAAGCAACGCTTTCCGTCAATAATTTTTGTTTCCACAAGGTCTGCACGTTCCGGATTTACCTTTACAATCACATCACTTGCGGTCACCTCAAATTTCTTTGTTTCTGTAATATTTTTTGCCAGTACTTTCTGATGATCGCCCATATGCTCCGTGTATTTTTCTTCAAAAACCTCTAAAGCCTCTTCCGGCGCTCCACTTCTTTGCAATAAATGTTTTAAATCTGTTTTATCCAAAACAACCGGATCCGGATTGTCCTTTTCCTCTTCTATCATCTCATGGATTGTTTCATGAAGATTGCGAACCACTTCATACACACACTCGTCTCCCAATGCTTCCTCCACAATTGCCTGGAAAGATTCTTTTTGAATCCCTGCCGTAATCGGTTGAACACAGCCCAAAATATCCTCCATGATCTCCTCGGCAATCACTTCCGATTTTTTTGTATAGTACAACAAGCTGTGAAGATCGGTATTTCTGTCATTGAAGGTAGGAAACAAAAATGCCTGTTCCGGCATATCAACGATCCAGTCTCTTAATCGATCCGTAATTCTGTTTTCTTCAGCGTTATATACAAGACCGCCTTTTGTCAGATGCACCGGACACAGATAACAGCTGATAAAGGAATACACATAGTCAGATGCATCTTCATTTTCTATCCCGTCGCTTGTTTTGAGCGGAATATCATAGATACCGTGAATCAGCAGAATCAGATAGTTTTCCGGATGAATATATGTTTCTATCATTTTATCGTAAAAAGCATCCAGCAATTCCTCGTTTTTTAATTCACTGTCCTTTAACGCCAGGAGTTCTGTCTGCTTTCCCTCCTCCAATTCCTGATTTAGAGGAAATTCCATATTTAAAAGATTTTTTCCGATTGTTCCGGATAAACCTTTCCGGAAAATATCGAAATACTTATACATCTCCTCTTCCGGAACAGATGAAAACGCTTCTTTAAACTGCAGTATCTTCTCTTTTTCCGCACTTACATAACAGCCGGCAATTCTGGTAATACAGCTTTTCTCTCTTGTAAACAGTTTCTTTATCTCCGAAATATCTTTTTTATTCATAACGACTCACTTCCCAAAATACATTCTAAACAATAAATTCCTTTGTATTCTCAATAAAAGATTTTAATGCCGGACTCATCCAGCGATTCTTTTTATGCACTACTTGCATCTGCATCGAAATATTAAAATTCTTTACCGTAAACGTTGCTACTCTGTTTGCACGAATTGCATTCTCTAATGTAAACATCGGCAAAAGAGATACTCCCAGATTGTCTGCCACTCCATCAATAATCATTCTGGTATAGCCCAGTTCAATCACTTTGGAAAGTTCCATGTTTTGATTCGAGACATGTTGCTCAAAGGCTTCCCGGTAGTTGCAGCCTTCTTCAATCTGAATAAACGTTTCTTTGACCACTTCCTTCAGATCAACTTCTTTTTTTCCTGCTAACGGGTGCTGTACAGAACAAAAAAAACAGATTTCCGTCGGCACTCCGTATGCAATTGTCCAATTGGGATTGTGAAGTTCTTTATCGACTGTCAAAATCAGATCCAATTGTCCTTTTTCCAATTTCTCCATACATTCCAGCGTAGTTGCCACAACGGATTTCAATTCCACTTTCGGATACTGCTTCATATAAGTCGTAAAAATATTGGCATAATTAGAGGCACACATTGTTTCCATGACACCGACGGACAGGGGTCCCCTCGGCTCCTGATCCTTTGCAAAGTGTTCAATTGCCATTGCTTCATAACGTTGCAGCGTATAGGCATATTCTAAAAACTCCTGTCCTGCTGCAGATAGCTGTGCCCGTTTTCCGATTCTCTCAAATAATACCGCATGCAGTTCCTGCTCCAGACTCTGCACCTGTGTTGTAACGGTTGACTGTGCATATCCCAGTTCCAATGCGGCTTTTGAAAAGTTTTCCATTTCCGCTACCTTTATAAAGGTCTTCACATTTCTCAATTCCATGTGTATCTCCTATCTTAATACATTTCTCCCCCTATTATATATCGTTTTTTCTGATTTACAAAATCGTTTTTTTCAATTTTACGAATAAGCGATTTTATGATAGATTATTGATATTGAAACAAAACAAATTTCTTTTGTAACTCTCAAAGAAAAAGCTCCCATTGACCTCGGGAGCTTTTTTTATATGCTTTTATAAGAACAAATATCTATATTTCTTACTTTTTGAACCGCAATATATCCTATCTTATCGAATTCCTTTTCACTTAATATTTTCAAAAGAAAAACATACAAATACCGAAAAAGATTGCTGCACGCACTATGTTCCAAACAATTCCCTTTACACCCCGTGTAACCACCATACTGCCGCAATGAGACTTTGGACACACATCAGTACATTTTCCGCAGGAGAAACATTCTCCCATTTGCGGTGCCGAACCTTCCGCTGCCGATACAATTTCCAGATCGGCGGGACATTTTACCTCACAGGCTTTACAGCCCTTTACACAATTCGGACGATCCCGTTTCACTGCAGAAAAATGCAGAACCGGCATCAGAGAAAAGATTGCTCCCAACGGACACAGAAAACGACAGAAAAATCTTGATTCCAATAAATCTCCGATTGAGATTATAACAAAAAATACAATTCCTAACATCAGTGTTTTTTGTGGGAGTGCATACGCCTGAAATCTGGAAAATACCGTCCAAGGGCTGGAGTTGATTACATTTTTTTCCATTCCTATAAAACAAAAAAAGATCACAATCAGCAATACCGCAAACTTCACGTATTTTAATCGGTTATGAATCTTTCCGGTCACTTTCAACGGCTTTTTTTTCAGTTTTTTTCTGATAAAAGAAGAGATAGCATATAATGCATCTCCATACGTTCCGAAGGAACAGGCAAATCCGCAAAAAAAGCGTCCGAATACAATCGTAAATCCAAGTACCACATACAATGCCACTAAAAAGGGCTGCCCCCAATTAATCGGCTGCCCTTTTTCAATTGTTGTTACCAGATATCGAACCCCTCCGAATGCAGTCGCCCAAACCGCCGGGAATATAAAAAAGAATACTGCACGAATCACGACATCTGTTAAGGTTCGGATATATCCAAAGGTTTTTTTCTTTATTTTCATCCTATTTCTCCGCTTTCTGTAATGCTTTTATACTTCCATTGATAATTGCGTTAGATGAAAATGTTGCTCCTGTTACCGCATCGACATCAGTCGATTGTTTGTCTACAATGGTCTGCAATAGTTCCTTTGCGATCGACCAGTATGCCTCATCCTCTGTATGATGATCCACCGCTTCAACCCTTGCGATTTTTCCGTCTTTCACAGTTACTTTTATTTTAACAATTCCACCATATCCTTTTTCCGAACCCTCATAGGTTCCGTCTTTTAACTTGCTTTTCCCCGCAGGCTTTGCACTGTTGGCGCTTTGTCCGCCTGCCTTTGCATTTGCTACATCCGCCTTTAGTTTTGCAATTTCATCATTTTTCGTTCTTGTGGTTACGATCAATTGATATGCCAATAACAGTGCAATGATCGCAACCGCATTTATAACACGAAGATAAAATGTTTTATTTTTCATCCTTATTTCCAATCTATTTTATTTCTGCCTCTGATAACGCCTTCCTTGCTCCCTCATAAATGGATTTCGATGTACAGGTCGCACCTGAGACTACATCTGCCTGTCCGACTTCTATCGGTATTTTTCGAGATCCTTTCCCGATGGACAGTAGCTTCTCTAAAATAGGAGTTTTTGCCATATCGATAAACATATCATTTCTGTTATCTATAGGATCACCGATCTGTGTAGCAGAATCTATGTCAGAAATCCAATTTCCGGTAGAACTGATCTTATATCCTATCTTCAAATCATATGCCGTGAACTGGTTGAACCGGTTCGGCTCTACCTTTACCGTTGCATAGTAGGTTCCCTCTTTAAATTTCTTCCCTGTATAATCCTCATATTTTCCATCTTTCGGAAGATTATTTATTTTCTTCTTGGTATTTTTTTTCTGTATATCCTTTTTTGCTTTTTTGGAAAGTGCCGCATCCTTCAATGCATCGCGTACGGCATTGATAATTCCGTTGGAAGAAAATGTTGCTCCCGATACCGTATCGACATTGGTAGAATTCTTCTTTACGATCAGATTCGGCAATCCGGTTACCTTTGTATAAAAGCTCGGTGTTTCTCCGGAATGATTTACAACCTGAACCGAACAGATTTTTCCGTGTTTTACAACTACCTTGACTTTAATTTTTTCTCCGCTTCCGCTCTCCGCACCGTATCCGGGAGCCGTCCCGAAATAAGTTCCATCCTTATAGCCGGTCGGTTCTTTTACCTTTTTAGGCTTTTTCACTTTTTTTGCCGCCGGATGTTTGGACGCTCCTGCCGTACTGTTGGAAGGCTTCTCTTTTCCGCCGGCTTTTGCCAATGCATTACGCACGGCATTGATGATTCCGTTGGAAGAAAATGTTGCTCCCGATACCGTGTCGACATTGGTAGAATTCTTCTTTACAATCAGATTCGGCAATCCGGTTACCTTTGTATAAAAGCTCGGTGTTTCTCCAGAATGATTTACAACCTGAACCGAACAGATTTTTCCGTGTTTTACAACTACCTTGACTTTAATTTTTTCTCCGCTTCCGCTCTCCGCACCGTATCCGGGAGCCGTCCCGAAATAAGTTCCATCCTTATAGCCGGTCGGTTCTTTTACCTTTTTAGGCTTTTTCACTTTTTTTGCCGCCGGATGTTTGGACGCTCCTGCCGTACTGTTGGAAGGCTTCTCTTTTCCGCCGGCTTTTGCCAACGCATTACGCACGGCATTGATAATTCCGTTGGAAGAAAATGTTGCTCCCGATACCGTGTCGACATTGGTACTGTTGGCAGATACAATTTTCCCCGGAAGTCCCATAACTTTAGAATAATATCCCGGTGTCTCTCCGGAATGGCTCAGTACCGTCACTTTTGAAATCTTTCCGCCTTTTACAACGACCTCAACCTGAATCGGTCCGCCATATCCTTGTGCCGATCCGGTATAAGTTCCGTCCTTATACGTTCCTTCCGCCACCTTGCTGAGTTTACTTGCTTTTTTGTTTGTCTTTGAATGCTTTTTTAATTTTCGCAGTTTACCGGTTTTAAGCTTTGAACCAGTGTCTGTTGTAGTTTTTTTACTGCTTTCAGCTACTGCTTTCACTTCATATTTTTTTGCAACATAACCGGATGTTCCGATTACTACCGCAGATGCTACAACTGCCGCCGGCACCAGACTTCTGTAGGGTGCCATTTTTTCCAGTACTTTCTTCATTTTCCTTTCCTTTCAGATTATTTTCATGCTGTCAGGCTGTCACTTTCTCAACCTTATTGTTATCTGTTGTCTTAAAAATATTTGCAATTCCCTCTGTCACATAGAGTTTTCCGTCCTTTGTCAAAAGAATGGCATCAAACTCAGACTTATGTTTTCTCCAGTAGGAGACCGCTTTCTCTTTTCCCATTACAAACAAACTGGTAGACAAACCGTCCGACACCGTTCCGTCTTTTGATACAATCGTAACGGATGCAAGACCGCTTTCTGCCGGTGATGCGGTTTTCGGGTTCATAATATGTATATAGGTCTTTCCCGCCTGCTTAAAATAACGCTCATATCCACCGGAAGTAATAATCGCCATATCATGTGTCTGCACCACTCCGATATAACTCTTTTTATCCGGACTCATAACCGCAACATTCCAATTTGAACCGTCCGGCTTCTGTCCAAGTACCTGAACATTTCCGCCCAGATTAACCACGGCACTCTTAATCCCGTTTTCTTTGAATATTTCCATACAGCGCTGACTGGTATAGCCTTTTGCTATTGCTCCGAAATCCAGCATCATCCCCTTCTTTTTAAAGGATACCTTTCCGGTCTTTTCATTGTAGATCAACTGGTCGGATCCTATCAGTTTTTTAATTGAGGCAATTTTGGATACGGACGGAACCTTATATTTTCCTGTAGTAAATCCCCATGTCTTTGTTGCAATATAGCTGGTGACATCAAACTGCCCCTTGGTCGATTGATATAGACTCAGAGCATGTTTTAACAGATATGCCGCATCTTTTGTAAATGTATAAGTTCCGTTTTTATTGAGCTGGCTGATTTCACTCTCCACATTGGTAACGGATAACTCCTTATCAATACTCTTTATTTCTGAAATTGCCGCCTTAACCGCCTTTTTATTGTTAGTTCCGTATGCCTTTAACTCCATATGAGTATCCATGGCATAGACTTCTTCTCTGTATTCCGCGTTATCCGACAGTTTAGCAGTTGTACTGCTGTCGCTGTTTTGACCGCAACCCGCGATCGATGCGGACAACACTCCGAGTAAACAGACTGCTGATATTCTTCTTATTGTTTTCATCCCTGACACCTCTACTGCGCAATCGTATCCGGTGATTTCGAATCCTTCCCGGACTGATCTTCTATCGCCACCACTAACTTGTGTGGCAGGCAAATAATACTTTCTCCGACTTTGCTGATTGCCGGATGATGTTCGCAAATATGATCTTTGCAATTTGCCTCTGTCATTTTAACTGTTCCGTTTTTGATCGTTATTGTGTTGGTCTCATCGTCATCCGGATGCAGGGTAACTACCCGATCCTTATTTAACGGATAAGAGGCAGTCTGCTTTCCGTTAATTCTGATCACTACATTTGCCCCCTTCTTTTGTGTCCCGTATAACACTGCAAACATAATTACAGCTACGAATGCGATCACCCCGATTACAATCAGATCCCACCGCTTTTTCCTTTGTTTCATTGTTTTCTCACTCTCTTTCTCTCTTGTTGATTCAGTTAGATATACCCCTTTATATACCCCTGAAACGTTAGCATTTTCTAACCTTTGAAATATAACACAGTTCTTATATAACTGCAATATTGTTCTGTGATAAATGCACATTTTTCTGTAATTTTATCCTGTTTTTTTATTTCATATATTGACGGAAACAGAATCTATGTCTAAAATATTTTAGTGTAAACTAATAATGATTATTTATATATAATTATTATTATTTTTCAGTAATAATAGTTATTTATTTACAATCAAAAAGGAGTTTTAGAAATTAGGAGGGAACTACATTGAAGAAAAAACTTGTAACATCCTTATTGGCAGGTGCCATGTCTCTGACAATGGTTCTGTCAATGATGCCAACGGTATCCTTTGCCGATACCGCGACTACCACCTGGGCACAACTGTATAAAAATATGGGAGTCGACACCACTTCCGGATATGACGCTGTAACAAGTGCCACCGAATTTAAGAGTCATCATGTAAAAGATATTCCGTCAGTTGTACACAAAGTAAAAAATGACAGCGGTGCAATTACAAGCTTGGATGGAGTAAATTTAACAAATAAGGAAGAGAAAGTTACACCGAAGCTCGCTTCTGCATCCTGGAGAGACAATTCCAGATACGGTACGGACAACTTTGTCATACAACTGGATGATAAAGTGGAGGGATATACCTGGAACGACTATCTGACAAATTTATATGCCGCTACTATTTCAGACGGCAAGACCACAGTTGGTACTCTGCCTTGGATCGACCTTTTCGGGGAATGCGCTACCGGCGGTCATCACTACAACAAAGTGGAAATTTCTTTAAATTCCGGAAAATCTGTAGGAAGCAATGCTGCAAATGTTACCCGCTTTAATCAGTTTTACAAAGACGGTGTTCTAAAGCCGGGTACTTACACCGTTACACTGTATTCCGAAGGCTACAAACCGTTAACAGCAACCATCAAAGTTGTAGAATATGACTACATGTATGCTTCTGTTCCATGGAATGAATACTATGCCAATGAAGGGGTTCTGGAGGGATCTTCCACTGCAACATCCAATTCTTTAGACAGCCATAACGAAGCGGATCTAGGTGCTTTTGATGCCGTATCGAGAGCTACTGCAAACCACGGTGTACACCGAGGTTCTTTCCAGACTTCAATGAAAATTTTTGACAAGGAAGGAAATAGCTATTCGGGATCTCATTGGGATAAAGACGGAAAAACATTATATCTGACCGATGGTTCTTCTATTCAGCTCGAAAAAGGCACAATTACAAAAAAAGACGGTTCTACCACCAAAATGGATTATTATTTAGTGAACGGATTGAAATATGTTCCGGTTCGTGTTGAAAAGAGTAATACCGAAGCCTTTAAAAAAGCTTATACTACTGTCGCAAACGGAGAGACGTTACAGGGTGGCTACAGCGAAAAAGAATTACAATCTTACAGTGTGACAGCAGATGTTGATAAAAATACAAATGGACTGAAAACCGTAACCAAAAACGTTGACGGCACTTTCTCCTTCTCTGCAGCTTCTACCGGCAAAGGATCCGGATTAAAGGGTATCGGTCAGAAATCCGTTAACGATGAGAATATTACCGTTACTCCTAAGACCGGCAATGAAATAGGTCGTTACGGAGAATTTATCCGAGTAGACCTGACAGGAAACGCCTATGGTGATCTTGCTTCCAGAATGCAGTCCGTTATCTGGAAATACTACGGTGATAAAGATCCTTCTAAAGACAGACGAGCACCGGTGAAAGCAACCTACGGTACCAAATTTGCTGCGGACAACTGGATGCACAAAACAAACGGTATTCAGCTCGCTTTGACAAAGTCTGCAAGATTTCAGCTTCCGGAGGGAAGCGACGGTACCGGCTTTTGGACAATTACCATTCGTGCTCTCGGTTATGCAAACAAAACATTCTATGTAAACTTGACATCCGATAATATTTTTAAACCAGTAAATCCACAGCCGGACAAACAAAAAACTACCATTACACTTGCCAATAAAACAGTTACCTACAACAAAAAGACTGCTAAAATCGGTAAAGCAATTGTAAAGGGAAGTACCGGAGCAGTTCGCTATCAATACTACAAAGATTCCGCTTGCAAGAAGACCATCTCTGCTTCCTCTGTAAAAAATGCCGGAACATACTATGTAAAAGCTACTGTCGAAGAAGATGCCAACCATCTGGGAGCAACCTCCAAAGTGGCAAAACTGATCGTCAAAAAGGCTGCTCAGAAGTTCAAAGTGGCTACTACTGCAAAGACAGTGAAATTTAAAGCACTGAAAAAGAAAAAACAGACTACATCCAAAGTAGCGGTTTCAAAGGCAATCGGAAAGATTACTTATGCAAAAGTGAAAAAAGGATCTTCCTCCAAACTGACCATCCATGCAAAAAATGGTAAAATTACAGTTGCTAAGAAGACCAAAAAGGGAACTTATAAAATTAAATTGATTGTAACAGCAAAGGGCGATAAAAATTACGCTTCTGCTAAAAAAACAATTATTATTAAAGTTAAAGTCAAATAAGATTCTCAAATATTCCAAAAGGTCGCAGATATGTTGAATAGGTACCCTTCTTACCGGTTAATCCGGTAAAGGGGAGACCTATCAGTTTGTCTGCGACCTTTTCTTTTTCAGAAATAATTATTTTATTATCATTAAAGGGGAGATGTCCTCCGAACATCTCCCTTTTCTTTATAGTTCTGTTTCGCTAATCTCTAATCCCAGTTCCTTTAACTGTGTTTCCGCTACACAGCCCGGTGCCTCTGTCATCAGACAGGATGCATCCTTTACTTTAGGGAATGCAATGACATCACGGATAGATTCGGCATGAACCATGTGCATAATCAGACGATCCAGCCCGTATGCAAGTCCTGCATGCGGCGGAACTCCGTAGCGAAATGCATGCAATAAAAATCCGAACTGATCCCACGCGGATTCTTTCGAGAATCCGAGGACTTCAAACATTTTTTCCTGAATCTCATTCTGATGGATACGAACACTTCCTCCACCAAGTTCTGTGCCGTTTAAGACAATATCGTATGCCTTTGCACGTACTTCTCCCGGCTTTTCATCTACCTTATGCCAATCTTCCTCCATCGGCATGGTAAACGGATGGTGCATTGCCATATAACGTTTCTCTTCGTCAGACCACTCCAATAGCGGAAATTCCGTTACCCACAAGAAATTATATTGATTTTCATCCAGAAGCTCCATATCTTTCGCCATCTTCAGACGAAGTGCTCCCAGAACTTCCCAGACAATTTTATTACGATCTGCCGCAAACACCAACAAATCTCCCGGCACGGCTCCCATTGCCGCAACCAATGCAGACAGTTCTTCTTCTGACATAAATTTTGCAAAAGAAGATTTATAAGTTCCGTCTTCATTCACCCCCAGATATGCCAATCCTTTTGCTCCATATCCTTTTGCAAATTCTACCAGTTTGTCAATCTGCTTCCGTCCCATAGACGCCTTGCCCGGGATACAGATTCCCCGAACAGTTCCTCCTGCCTCTATTGCACCGGTAAACACGCCGAATCCGCAGTTTTCCACAACCGTTGATACATCTGTAAGCTCCATTCCAAAACGGGTATCCGGCTTGTCCGAGCCAAAACGATCCATTGCCTCCTGCCAGCTCATTTGAGGAAACGGAATCGGAACCTCTACTCCGATTCCTTCTTTAAAGATATATTGCAGCAAACGTTCATTTGTTTCTATTACGTCCTCTACATCCACGAAGGAAAACTCCATATCCACCTGTGTAAATTCCGGCTGACGGTCTGCACGCAGATCTTCATCACGAAAACATCTTGCGATCTGAAAATAGCGGTCAAAACCGGAACACATTAATAACTGTTTAAACAACTGTGGAGACTGTGGCAATGCATAAAAATTACCCGGGTGTACACGACTCGGAACCAGATAATCCCTTGCTCCCTCCGGTGTCGATTTATTGAGCATCGGAGTTTCCACTTCCATAAAGCCCTCTTTTATCATAAACTCACGGATCAGATGACTTACTTTACTGCGCAAAAACAGATTTCTTTGCAGATCCGGTCTTCTTAAGTCCAAATAGCGATACTTCAAACGAAGCTCGTCCTTAGTCTGAAGATTTTCTTCGATAGGGAACGGAGGTGTATCCGATTCGGATAAAATCCGCAGTTGCTCCGCTACAATCTCAATATCACCCGTTACAAGCTGCTCATTTACGGCAGCAGAACGTTTCTGTACTTTTCCGACTACCGCAAGAACAAATTCATTTCGAATAGTTCCCGCTTTCTCAAATCCGTCTGTTCCTACACTGTTTTCATCAAATACAATTTGTAGAAGTCCGGATCGGTCTCTCATATCTACAAAGATCAGACTTCCCAGATTACGGCGCTTCTGCACCCAGCCCATAACCGTGACAGTTTCACCTATCATCTTATTTGATATTTCTGTACATCTATGGGATCTCTTTAATCCCTGCATAGACTCTGCCATATATTCCCCCTTAATCTCTATTGAAAAATTCTTCAAAGGCTGTATAGCCTTCTTTTGTCAAGGTGTCTTTCTGAAATTTTTTATTTTTATTCATTCGAACAATCAAAACCTGATGTCCCTGACTTCGTTCCTCTTGTGCCTGTTTGATAACGTTTCTCAGCTTGTCTGCCGGATAGTTTTTCTCTATTAAATATGCCTTTTTCTCAGCTTTTTTCGGAATCTGAAAGCCATTTTCCATTAACAGGAGGATAATACGTTCAAACCCGATAGAAAAGCCGCATGCGGGAACCTGCTGACCGGTAAAGTTTCCGACCATTTTATCGTAACGTCCGCCTCCTCCGCAGCTTCCGCCAAACTGTGGAATCGCAATTTCAAAAATCGTACCGGTATAGTATGACATGCCCCGTACCAGAGTCGGATCGAATACTATTTTAAAGCTTGCCTGTTTGGTCGCTTCTACACTGTCTATAATCTCATTTAAGTTTGAGATAATACTTTCTTCCAGACAATCGCTCAAAGTCTCTGCCAGGTAACGTATCCCATTTTCCGCCTGCTCCACTCCGCGAAACAAAGCAATATATGTTTCAATTGCCTCTCGATCAAATCCGGATTTCTCCAGTTCCTCCGATACTCCCTCCAATCCGATTTTATCCATTTTATCTAAAATAATAAAAATCAAATCATATTGTTCTGCCGGAAAACCGCTGTAATCCGCCATCGCCTTTAAGATTCTACGCTCATTGATCCGAATTTCAAAATTTTCAAATCCGATTTTTCCCAAAGTGGTAGTTGTTGCCAATATCAGTTCTATTTCCGCAAGATTACTGGCATCCCCCAGAATATCGATATCACATTGCATAAATTGACGATACCGACCTCTCTGAGGACGATCAGCTCTCCAGACATTTCCCATCTGAAGGGCTTTAAACGGAGACGGCAGCTCATTTGCATGATTGGAATAATAACGACAAAGCGGCACGGTCAGATCATAACGAAGTCCGCAGTCTATCAGATCTGCTTCTGTTTTTGCAGTCTCTAGGTTTAATTTCTGCCCTCTTTTTAAAACCTTGAAGATCAGCTGTTCATTCTCTCCTCCCTGCTTGCTGTTCAGATTGGCAATACTTTCCATACAAGGTGTTTCAATCGGAGTAAAACCGAATGCACGATAGGTTTCTTTAATAATACCGCTGACATAATCTCTTACTTCCATCTCATCCGGTAAAATATCTTTCATTCCGGTTACCGGTTTTTTTATTAAAGCCATCCAATTGCCTCCATTTCTTTTCGTTTTCTTTCTATCATCTCATCTACCCGTTCCAGGTAATTGGTCACATCTTTTACATTTTCTACCCGCGTAATCCGCTTTCTTCCCTCCGGAACATCCACGGAATCCGGTATTACCAGCTTTGTAGCCGATCCTGCACCAAGTGCCATTATAGTTTGTTTTTCTTCCATTATCAAGATATTGTAAATTCCTTCACAACTGTCTCTGGCATACCCCACATTTTCAAAATTTCCCGCCATATTTTTTTGACGATATAAATAATAGGGATGCAATCCCATCTCTTTTGCCGCATCTGAAGTCAATTCGTTTATCCGTTCGGTCTGCTCCATTGCCATATCCGCATAAAATTCCGCTTCTGTCTTCAATCTGGAAGCCCTTTTTACAGCCAATGAATGAATGGTCAGGCTATCCGGCTGAAGCTGCCTGATCTTTGATAATGTGTCGGATATCTCTTCTAGCGATTCTTTCGGAAGCCCTACGATCAAATCCATATTAATATTGGTAAATCCCATCTCTCTTGCAAGCTGAACGCTTTCAATCGTATTCTCAACTGTATGATGGCGCCCGATGAGTTGCAGGGTTTCCTGCTGCATCGTCTGCGGATTAATGGAAATACGGCTGATCGAATGATCTCTCATCACCTGCAACTTCTCTCTTGTAATACTGTCCGGTCTTCCGCCTTCGATTGTAAATTCCAGTAAGTATTGAAAATCAAATGAGTCTTCCAGCTTCGTCAACAATCGATCCATCTGTTCCGGTTCTAAGGTAGTAGGAGTTCCCCCTCCGATATAGATGGTATTTAACCGGCGGTCTTTTAATACATCTGCCGCAAAATCTATTTCTTGAAACAATGCTTCCAGATATTTATCCACTCTCGTTTTCCAGGAACTCAGAGGGTAGGAGGTAAAAGAGCAGTACAGACAGGTCGTGGGACAGAACGGAATTCCGATGTACAAACTATACCCCTTCTCATAATCCAGCTGCTGCAATAACCGATATTCGCACTTTGCCACTTCCAACGCAAGCCGTGCTTTCTCTTTTCCCACAAAATACTCACTTTCCATTTGAGATAAAATCTCATCATCCGACTTTCCCTCTTCCAGTTGTTTCATTAAAATCTTTGTCGGACGGATTCCGGTCAAGGTTCCCCATGGTAAAGATGCCTCTGTATCATCTGACAACAACTTATACAGCCCTCTTTTTAAACAGTTTTTTGTCTCAAGTCGCACACCGAAATCAGTTCGTACCTTCAACTCCGACTGCTTTTGGAAGTCCTCATATAACGCAAAACAGATGCTTCCGAAATGTACTCCGGAAGCACCGTTTTGACAGTCTTTAGTATATAATTTCGTTTTATCATCCAATTGATATTCAATTGTTATAGTTTTATGACCGGATAAAATCTCTATTCCGTCTGTTTCCATAGTGATCTCTGATTTCGGGAAAAAGGCTTTCACTAAAGAATAGATGTCATATTCATAATTAGGCTCACTGATCCGAACCTCTACTGCATTACAAAAATCCATTATATTCACACTCGTAACCGATTGTTGTTCTTGCCTCATGACCCGGAAGTACAACTGTATCACGAGGTAATACCAACAGTTTTTCCTTAATCCCTCTTATTAGCTGTGACATACTTCCTCCCGGAAAATCCGTTCTGCCTACAGAACCGCAAAATAATGTATCTCCGCTTGCCAAAACCTTATTTTCTTCAAAGTAATAACAACAACCTCCCGGTGTATGACCCGGTGTAAACAAGACACGAATCTTAAAACCTGCCAACTCTATTACCTGCTCATCTTTCAAAAAGATATCCGCTTTATAGATTTCTGTGTATCCGTTCATTCCACTTAGATTGATCTGCGGATTTTCCAGAGTCTCTTTTTCCCCTTCATATGCATATACCGGCACATCAAACTCTGCCCGCAGTTCTGCAACTGCTCCGGCATGATCAAAATGTCCGTGTGTAAGAAGGATTGCTACCGGCTTTAACTGTCCTGACTCAATCCTGGAAGCCAGATGCTGTGCCTCATCACCCGGATCAATAATCAATGTCTCTTTGGTATCTTCATTTACAATAAAATAGCAGTTGGTCATAACCGGACCAACAGTATATTCTTCTATTCTTAAATCTGCTGCCATCTTTTTCTCCTGACTGTTCTATTTCTGTCAGCCGGTTGATCTCACAATATCAAATATGCTTTCAATCTGACGTATCTTCTCAATCAACCCTGCCAACTCATCTTTTCCTTTTGTCCGAAATCCAATCGTAATCGTTGCAATCCCTTTTTTGCTGACACGCGAATTTATAGTATTAATATCAATTCCTCTTTCGGTCAGTACCTTTGTTATATCTACCAACAATCCGGTTCTGTTATTTCCGAATATCTTTAATTCCGCAAGATAACGCCCCTGAGACATGGATTCCTCTGATGAACCGTGCTGCCACTCCGCCTCTATCAGACGTTCTCTGTCCCACTCCGGCATCTGCATAATATTGACACAATCCGTACGGTGAATCGACACCCCTCTTCCTCTTGTAACGTATCCTACTATTTCATCTCCCGGAACCGGACTGCAGCACTTTGAAAAATGAACAGATACATCGGAAAGTCCTTTTACAATAATCCCACTCTGATGCTTTTTATCATCCTGATTTTCTCTGGGAGCTTCCTTTGCGTCATCTCCGCCCTTTGCAAGTATAGATTCATCCGTAATATGTTTTACATGCTCTTTACGATACTCCTCCCGCATTCGATTGATGATCTGGGACTCTGTCAAACCTCCGTGACCGACTGATGCCAAAACGGCATTCCAGTCTTTAAAACCGTATTTCCTCTGTACTACTTCCTGGAACTTTCCTTTATTTAAATCACTCAGATTGTAACCTTTTGATTTACAATAATTTTGCAGAAGTTCTTTTCCTCGAATGATATTTTCTTCTTTGAATTGACTGCGAAACCATTGGTTAATCTTATTTTTTGCCTGAGTACTTTTTACGATATTTAACCAATCCCGGCTGGGTCCTTTTGAATTTTGAGATGTCAGAATCTCAATACGATCTCCGTTCTTGATTGCATAATCAATAGTGACCAGACGACCGTTTACCTTTGCCCCGATCATTCTATTACCTACTGCAGAGTGTATGGAATATGCAAAGTCGATCGGAGTCGAACCTGTAGGCAGATTTTTTACATCTCCTGACGGAGTAAAACAAAATACAGAATCTGAAAACAAATCCAGATCAGACTTCAGCAGACTCATAAATTCCCGGTTGTCAGACATGTCCTGCTGCCACTCCAGAATCTGACGAAGCCATGACAACTTCTGCTCTTCTCCCTGGATTCCGCCTCCGTTTGCATCTTCTTTATATTTCCAATGTGCCGCAATACCATATTCACTGGTACGATGCATCTCTTCGGTTCGAATCTGCACTTCAAAAGGCTGTCCGTCTCCTGCAATCAGAGTGGTATGTAAGCTTTGGTACATATTCGGCTTAGGCATGGCAATATAGTCCTTAAAACGTCCCGGAACCGGCTTATATGCCTCATGAATCACACCAAGTGCTGCATAACAGGATTTCAGATCCTTTACAATAATACGAATTGCAAACAGATCATAGATCTGATCCAAAGTTTTATTCTGATTTACCATCTTTTTATAGATACTGAAAAAATGCTTGGCACGTCCCGAAATACTGGCTTCAATATCCGCCTTTTTTATCAGCGCACTCACCTCTGCCACTAATTGTAAGATATGCGCCTCCCGAACAGAACGTCTCTGTGCAACTTTCTCAGACAGATCAGCATAGGCCTCCGGCTCCAGATATTTTAAAGACAGATCCTCCAACTCCACCTTCACTTTGGAAATACCCAACCTTTGTGCAATCGGAGCATAGATTTCCATCGTCTCTCTTGCTTTTTCTTTTTGCTTTTCCGGCTTCATAAACTGTAATGTTCTCATATTGTGAAGTCGATCCGCCAATTTAATGATAATAACTCGGATATCTTTTGCCATAGCAAGAAACATTTTTCTTAAATTTTCCGCCTGAATCTCTATTTTATCCGCATCATAAGAAAGACGTCCCAGTTTTGTTACGCCATCTACCAGCAACGCCACTTCCTCCCCGAAGATCTCTTTTATCTCTTCCAGGGTCATCACCGTATCCTCCGCCACATCATGAAGCAGTCCGGCGACAATGGTTTCCTTATCCATCTCCAGCTGTGCAAGGATTGTCGCCACACACAGGGGGTGTATGATATAAGGCTCTCCCGATTTTCGCACCTGTCCTTCATGTGCGTTATTGGCAATTGTAAAGGCCTTTTCTATCATAGTAATATCAGCCGAAGGATGATATTTTTTTATCGTATAAATCAGCTGTTCATGAAGCTCAGCCGGTGAAGTAAAATTCTGCAAATGCTTACTTGACAAAATCTCAGGTGCGATTGCAGATTCTTCCATATACAGTTCAACATTTGATTTCGCTCTTTTTTCTTCCATATTATATATCCACCTATTCAGATAATTATATGAAAAATCACTTTAAATTGCAATGTTTCTCTATAGTCCTTGTAATGCTTTTTGTTTTTCGATACAATGAGTTTTGTCAGATTAATAAATTTTTGAGAAAGAAGGTCACGTTTATGGCTCAAAATCCAATTGTAACTTTTGAAATGGCAAACGGTGATGTATTCAAAGCGGAACTATATCCTGAAATTGCCCCAAATACTGTAAATAATTTTATCTCTCTGGTATCAAAAAACTTTTATGACGGTGTCATCTTTCATCGTGTGATTCAAGGTTTTATGATTCAGGGTGGTGATCCGGAAGGAACCGGTATCGGCGGTCCCGGCTACAGCATCAAAGGCGAGTTTTCAAACAACGGTTTTAAAAATGATCTCAAACATGAACCGGGTGTTTTATCTATGGCACGTACTATGATCCCTGATTCTGCCGGAAGTCAGTTCTTTGTAATGCACAAAACATCTCCTCATTTAGATGGTGAATATGCAGGCTTCGGTAAAGTTATCGAAGGTATGGATATTGTCAATAAGATTGCTGAATGTGAAACCGATTACAGTGATCGGCCTCGTGCTACACAGCAAATGAAAAAAGTAACCGTGGAAACATTCGGTGTAGATTATCCGGAACCGGAAAAATGCTGATTTAAATAAAAAAGAACTCTAAACAGATTGATACTTATCTTTCATATCCGTTTAGAGTTCTTTTTTTAATGAACTTTTTTCGCTCTATTTAAAACAATCCAGCCGGTTTTTCCATTTATTTTTATCTTCCCATATCCGTCTTTTACTTTGATTACCCTGATCTTTGTCTTAACAGGAAGTTTAAAATACGGCTTTGCTGTCTTCTTAGGTGCATTATATAATGTCCGTCGGCAAGTTAATATATATTTCCCGGTTTTGTATTTGGAAGCCGTTATTTTTTTACCGGTTCCCACATATCTTAATACTCCGGACCAATTGCAATTATAATATTTTTTTACACTGATTTCTCTTCCTGACGAATCTCCGCGTCTTCCGTCATAGTTTCTATGAGCCCCCACACGCATATTGTTTCCCGCATAAACTTCCGTATGGCCGCTTCTTAATAAAATATCTCCCTTTTTCAAACGGGAGGAACCGGACATATGAAGTTTTCTTCCCGGAATAAAAATAAAACCTTTTTTTCGTAAGCCTGATTTCATATTATAAGTACAGTAAGCACTTCCTGTCGAAATACCTGCTTTCCTTAAAGAACGGATCACCAATGATGAACAATCATAGCTGTCTCCCCATCGATTTCCCTGACTATAACCATATCTGTCATCTCTTGCCACTTTTACCGCTGCTGTCACAAATTTGTGAATCTTTTTGGAAGTGTCTACAGAATTTGCCGCCAATGTATTCTGTGCCGGAACAATTGAAAATACGGTACAAAATGCAATAAAACAAGCCGCCACCTTTTTTCTTAACATAAAAAATGCCTCCTATATAAAGTTACTTACAATCAATAACTCTCTATATCTATTATGTAAGTTAAAAAATCTTCCTTTTCTCTCAGCCGAATCATTGTAACATATTTGTAATATATTTTCAATCTATTTTAATATTTAAAATCCATAAAAAAGAGAAAAAGACTGTTTATAGGCTTTTTCTCTTTTTTATCATCGCTTTATAAATTTCATATTTTCTTAATCTTTGTATTATTTCTGTAATAATTTTTCCAACTTTTCATCAAAATCATCGATACTTATACTTCCGTTTCTGGAAACTTCCTTTCCGCCCTTATAAAAAATAAAGGTAGGCAAAGACATTACATCCAATGAATTTGCAAAATCTCTGTCAGAATCATTATCAAACGATACAAATTTTATCTTGTCTTCGTAATCAGACTCCAATTCCGCAACAATCGGTGCCATACGCTTACAGAATGTACACCAATCTGCATAAAAATCTACCACAACCGGTATCTCCGATTGTAGAACCTCGGTTTCATAATCCTTTGTGAATATCTGTTTCATACAATCTCCTTTCAGCACATTTATTATAGCATCTCGCTTAAAAAGTCTCTGTAACATCATTAATAACAAAATGGTTTTTAGAATACTCTATAATCCCCTCTTTTTGCATTTTCGATAATTCTGCCGATAAAGCACTTCGATCTACTGACAGAAAATCCGCCAACTCCTGTCGATTAAACGGAATCGTAAATTTATTGGACTGCTTTTCTATTACCTGAATTGATAAATAGGATAATAAACGATTTCGAATTGTACGCTCTGTCAGACAATCCATTTTCTGCATCATGTGTAAGTTTTTACCTGCCACAAGACTCAACATATTATGAATCAGACCTGTGTGAAAAGAACAGCTTGCCGAACAGGTGCGAATGATCTTGTTTGCATCTAAAAACAGTACCTCTGTCTCTTCTGTAGCCTCCACATGTATCTTCAGCGGTTCATCTCCCTTACTTGCATATGCTTCTCCAAATACATATCCGGCTCTGATTCTTTCTATTATTTTTCGATTTCCCCAAATATCATCTTTTGCAATCAATACGGATCCGGATAAAACAAACCCGACTTTTGTGATGACCTCTCCTACATGAAAGATATATTCTCCTTTTTTAAAACGTTTACTGGTAGCACTTAAACACCCTAATAGAGACGGTATATTTTCTATTTCAATTCCCTGAAATAATTCAGATTTTGCCAACAGCTTATAATCAATTTCTCTCTTCATTGTTATTCCCTCATTCGTTGTACTTACAACATCAGTCTATCATATTTGCCCTCAATATACAAAATATCTTTCTATGTGTTGTAGTTACGAGAATAATTTTTGGACTTCAGGAGAAAATAATTTATGAAGAATATGATAAAAGTTTTATATTTTGCTACTGCTGTATCTTTCTTTGCAGATTTAATTTCCTTCCATTCTGAATTTCTCCGACGTCTTTTCATATCTATTATGTTTGTCGGCAGTACTGCCTTACCGGAGAAATCCATTAGAAGCATTTCCAAATTTACAATTCTCCATGTTATTTTTATGACGCAAAAGGCTCAAACCCTTATAAGCTAAGGATTTGAGCCTTTTTTCTTAATGAGGCATCGGGGATTCGAACCCCGGACAACTTGATTAAAAGTCAAGTGCTCTACCGACTGAGCTAATACCCCATTCTAACATAAATAAAATTAGTTAGATAATGCCCAGTTCCGGAATCGAACCAGAGACACGAGGATTTTCAGTCCTCTGCTCTACCAACTGAGCTAACTGGGCATTGAGTTGCGGGAACAGGATTTGAACCTGTGACCTTCGGGTTATGAGCCCGACGAGCTTCCAGACTGCTCCATCCCGCGTTATGAAGTTAAATGGGCGGAGAAGGATTCGAACCTTCGAAAGCGTCGCTAACAGATTTACAGTCTGCCCCCTTTGGCCACTCGGGAATCCGCCCATATATAAAATTTAAATAATATGGGACCAACAGGGCTCGAACCTGTGACCCCCTGCTTGTAAG
>CAMYAO010000007.1 GCA_947253885.1 uncultured Clostridium sp. | reverse complement strand
ATCTACACACTGCATATCGTCGGCAGCGTCAGATGTGTATAAGAGACAGATTTTTATTGTTTTGAAAACTACGGTTATTTTTTTCTTTGTTTTCATATTGCTTTCCCTCGGAATTTCTCTGGTCATTTCGCTTATGTCCCTGATTATTCTGATTAGAATGTCTATGAGTTCGATCATTAGAACGGTTCGGTCTTCCTGGTCGATTTCCAGTTCTGCTGTTTTCCGGTTTGAAAACCACAGAAGTGGAAGACTTTTTCTTTTCCATATGCTTTGTCGCTTCTCCAGACTTTGATTCTGAAAAATGAGAGATAACTTTTTGTACCATATCCTCGTCAATAGTATTCATATGACTCACTTTTTTTGAACTGATTTTTTCGATATAAGAAACAATATCACTAGATTGTTTATGAATCTCTTTTGCTAGTTCATGTATTCTTTTCTTTGGCATATAATACCTCCCGATTGTGTGCTTATTAATTAACAGGTTAATTTCTTTTGAATGGATTCTGCGAAACCTCTATCTAGCACAGCAACCATGGAGCGATACTCTTTTCCTATACAACGACCGATATGTTCCTTTGTTTCAAAAAAACAAATCGGAACATGATAAAAAGAAGCCATATTGGTCATCTTCTTTTTCGTATTATCAGATGCATCGACTGCAATAACAAGTAAATACACTTTTTCGGACTTCACTGCATTCTCGCAGGAAAACTCACCACTGACAACTTTTCCTGCTTTCTGTGCCATACTAAGTGTATTTAAAATTTTATTATTCTGCAATAGCTGTTTCCATCTCCTTTATCAAAAGTTCCTTTATTTCTTTTGTGATTCCGCATTTAAAAGAACGTTCCAGACCTTTGTTTTTTAAACTCTTCTCCATACATTCCATTGATCTGCACAGATATGCGCCTCTTCCGTCCGTTTTTCCATTTGAATCCACAAAAACAGTTCCTTCCGTACTTTTTACGATACGGATCAAATCTTTTTTGGCTTTCATTTCATTACAGCCAATACATTTACGCATTGGTATCTTTTTCATGATCAAGCCTCGTCATCAAACTCTAATTCATCATCAAATTCATCCTCTTCCATTTCCGATTCATAAGAGATAAAATCCTCAGCTTCCTGCGCCTGCGTCTCACTTTTTATATCAATTTTATATCCGGTCAAACGCGCAGCCAAACGTGCATTCTGACCTTCCTTTCCGATCGCAAGAGAAAGCTGATAATCCGGTACTACTACTTTTGCTGTTTTTTCTTCTGTATCAGCAATAACAGATACCACTTTTGCGGGGCTTAATGCATTCTCGATTAACACTGCCGGTGTATCATCCCAGTTAATAATATCGATCTTTTCTCCATTTAACTCGGCAACCACCTCATTGACACGTGCTCCGTTCATTCCGACACAAGCTCCTACAGGATCCACATTCGGATCATACGATGCGACTGCCATCTTAGTTCGGCTGCCGGCTTCACGGGAAATGCTTCTGATTTCTACCAAACCCTCCCGCACTTCTGCCACTTCTTCCTCAAAGAGACGCTTTACAAATTCAGGGTGAGTTCTTGATACCAGGATTTTCGGTCCACGATTAGTGGATTTCACCTCCAGAATATACACCTTTACTCTCTGTGTCGGTTGAAATGTTTCTCCGGGTATCATTTCATTTTCAGAAAGAATTGCATCTGCTTTTCCCAGGTTGATTGAAACATTTCTGCCAATATAGCGTTGTACAATTCCTGTTACAACATCTTTCTGACGTCCGTTAAACTCTGCCAGTATAACATTTCGTTCTTCCTCACGAATCTTTTGTGTAATAATCTGTTTTGCATTCTGTGCCGCAATCCTGCTGAACTCCTTTGATTGAATCTCTTCATTGTAAATATCTCCGATATCCAGGGAACCGTCTTTCAAACGAGCCTCTTCCAAACTGATCTGTGTTACAGGCTGTTCTACTTCATCCACCACTTCCTTTTTTAAATACACATGATATTCACAAGTATCCGGATCCATTATTACTTCTGCATTTACAGGAATTTTATTGTTTTCACTGTACTGCTGCTTGCAAGCAGTCAATAAAGAATTTTTGATTGCTTCAATAAAAACCTCTTTATCAATGTTTTTTTCAGCAGCAATCAAATCCAATGCCAGTAATAATTCATTTTGATCTTTTTTACTAGATTTTGCCATTCGGCCTTCCTCCTGTCGTTATATGCTCCCGTGCATATAAAATATTGATAATTAAAAATGAAATGCCAATCGAATCAATGAAATTTCCTTCTTGAGGAATGTTCTCTTCTGCTGATCTTCCATTTCTATTGTAACATCTGTATCTGTATAATCTATCAAAATACCAAAGAATTCTTTTTGTCTGTCAATTGCTCTGTAAGTGCGGATTTCTATTTCCTTTCCCACACTGCGCTGATAATCTTTTTCCTTTTTTAAAGGTCTTCCCAAACCCGGCGAGCTGACTTCAAATATATAAGACTCCTCGATATAATCCAATTCGTCCAGCTTTTCATTCATATCACGTGCAACCAACTCGCAGTCATCTACTGTTATGCCGTTTTCCTTATCAATATAGGCACGTAAATACCAAGTGTCGCCTTCCTTTACGAATTCCACATCCACTAACTCAAACCCGTACTGTTCCATAATTGGGATCAATAGCTGTTCTGTTTTTGTTTCATAAATTTCCTTTCGAGACATCTGTTCACCTTCTTTCGTGCAAATATTACGAAAGGCATTCACAAATATTTGTGAATGCCTTTCGGGGTTGGGCTGTTCTTAAACAGTCAACAGTTCATAGGGGAATCGAACCCCTGTTTCCGCCGTGAGAGGGCGGCGTCTTAACCGCTTGACCAATGAACCATATGCAATTGATATTATCACAGAAAATATCAGATTGCAATACTTTTTTTTAAAAAATTAAGCTAATTTTGATTTAGCGATTTCTACCAAACTAGCAAATCCTTCTGCATCATTAACAGCCAATTCTGCAAGCATCTTACGATTTACGGTAACATCTGCCAATTTTAAGCCATACATAAATTTGCTGTAAGATAAACCGTTTAAACGAGCAGCTGCATTAATACGGGCAATCCACAGTCTTCTAAACTGTCTTTTTCTCTGCTTACGTCCGGCATATGCAGATGTCAAAGCTCTCATTACAGACTGCTTTGCAATACGGTACTGCTTTGAACGGGCACCTCTGTAACCTTTTGCTAATTTTAAAGTTCTGTTATGTCTTTTCTTTGCGTTTAATCCGCCTTTAATTCTTGCCATTGAAATATCCTCCTAACTGAAAATCCTATAGATATGGTAAAATCTTTTTCATATTCTTAACATTGGTTGCATCTGTAATAGCAGCCTTTCTAAGATTTCTTTTTCTCTTTGTGGTTTTCTTAGTTAAGATATGGCTTTTATATGCTTTGTTTCTTTTTAATTTACCGGTTCCGGTTTTCTTGAAACGTTTAGCAGCAGATCTGTTTGTTTTCATTTTTGGCATGATAAAATCCTCCTGAATCTTCCTTATTTCTTTTCGCTAAGTATCATACTCATTGAGCGCCCTTCCATTTTAGGGGCTTTTTCTACAACCGCAATTTCAGACAGTGCTTCTGTAAAATCATCCAAAATATGTCGACTGTTTTGAACATGAACCATTTCTCTACCACGGAATCTTAAAGTAACCTTGACTTTATCTCCTTTACCAATGAACTTCTTTGCTGCATTGATCTTGGTGTTTAGGTCGTTGGTCTCAATGTTTGGCGATAAGCGTACTTCTTTGATCTCAACCATCTTTTGGTTTTTCTTTGCCTGTTTTTCCTTACGGGCAAGCTCGTAACGATATTTTCCATAATCAATGATTTTACACACAGGCGGCTTTGCATTCGGTGAAATCTTAACCAGATCCAACTCAGCTTCCTGTGCTTTCTGATAGGCTTCTTTTGAGGACATGATACCTAACTGGTTCCCATCCGCATCAATTACACGTACCTCTCGATCTCTGATTTGTTCATTAATCATTAACTTATTATTAATAGCTGATACCTCCGTTAAACGAAAAAATGGATAGTCAGACTATCCACATACAATACAACCAAAAGCGTTGCGCTTATAAACCACTGGTCATTATAATGCCAGGGTGAGAGCGGATACTCTGCTTTGTTTTGATTACAACATTAGCATAATATCACAGTCTCCCGACGTTTGTCAATCTGTTTCCAAAACAAATTTATAAAGTGCTTCTGACACACCACTTTCATTATTGGTAGCTGTCGTAACATAATCCGCAGTTTCTTTTAACGGTGTTATTCCGTTTGCAATACTGATCCCGACTCCGGCAGATCGGATCATGGAGATATCATTATCCTGATCTCCGATTGCAACTGTATCAGAAAGCGGAAGTTCAAGCAGCTTCGCCAATCTCTCCAGCGCCTGCCCCTTACTTACCTCCTCCGGCATATATTCTAAATATTCATAGTCGGAAAATACAGTGGTCAGATGATGATCCGAAAATGCACGGTGTGCCGCCTGAAACTCTAAAAGACGCTGATTGGAAGCGGACAGCAAAATCTTCGGCATTGCCGTCCCCTTCAATTCCTGTATAGAATTCAAAATGCGATACGGTGTTTTAGTAATGTGGATATAAGTTTCCATCTCAGGTGTCCGTTTTAAAGTTAAAAGTTCATGTTCAGAATAAGTCTGTACATGAATTCCCCATGCCTGCGCTTCTTTGAACAGATAAGCGGTATCTTCAAATAAAAGACCTTTTCGACTGATAAATTGCTGTTTGTAACAATCAAATATAATAGAACCGTTAAAAGAGATGATAAAACATCCCTTTTGTTGAAACGGAATCTGTTTTGCAACCAACTCTGCGCTTGCGTGTGCCCTTCCTGTGCAGATTGCAACAGCATTTCCTTCATAAAGCGCTTGCAGAATTGCCTTTTTATTACCAGCTGATATCTGTTTTTTGTCGGAAACCAGAGTTCCGTCAATGTCTGTTAAAAATAATTTTTTATATCTCATTTTAATATATCCCCAATATGCTGAAATTCTGTGCTTCCCCTTTTAATCCGAGTATAGCATTTTGAACGGATGATTCTGATTCATCTCCCTCCATATCGATAAAAAAACGGTATTTCTTCGGGTTGTCAGAACAGATCATTGAACCGATTCGATTCAGATTGATTCGGTTATAGATCAAGTGTAATAATAAATGATATAAGCTTCCGCACTCATGAGACGCTTCAAAACACAGTGTAATCTGTTTTGCACCCTCCAATGTCAGTTTTCGTGCACTTAGCAATACTACCCTTTTTTTTCGTAAATGATCCATATAATGACATTGAACAATACACAGATTATGATTTGCTATCTGATTATAACAAGAAAAAACAGCATCATCTGCCGGAATTTCATACAACCCGAATGCATGCTCGTTTTGTTCTAAAATATCCAACAGATTTTCTTCAGTTTCTATTATCTGTAATTGATTTATTTCAGGGTAGATATCTGTTGCCAATGTTTCCAGACCTCTTTTCACATAGACAGGAATATTTTTGAGACTGACTGACGGCAAGGCATCAAAGATACTGTAATTGGACGGATCAGATTGTGTTAAAAGCTGATATTGATTTGTCCGACTGATGAACATAATATGTTCAAACAATTCTTTGACTCCCTGCGCCGTAATATCTGAATGTGTCAGACTCTGCACACTTGAAATTTTTGCTCGTTCTCTTTCCTGATCAAATACCGGCTTTCCAACTTTGATTTTATAAGATGCCACATCCGTTGTCAGATCCATTCGTTTTTCAAATAATCGTACAATCTCAGCATCTATTTTATCAATTTCATCCCGTATTTCTGACAATTCTCTCATTCCTGTCTCCTGTTTCTTCTTTCTTTATAATTATATCCTACAGGTCAAAAATAGAATACTGATTGGATTCCGACAGATCCTCCAGTAATCCCATCCTGCTCATTGACTCAATGGTAGTGGTACTTACCTTTGCCCTCTTTTTCAGATCTTCTTTTGAAAGAAACGGGCCGTGCTTTGCCGCCTCTTCCAACTGCTCTGCCGTATTGTCCCCCATTCCGTCAATGCTGTTGATGCTCGGCATAATCTTATGATCGATAATCTGAAAATGTCTGGCTTTGGCTTTGTACAGATCCAGAGGAGCAAACTCAAATCCTCTGGCATACATTTCCTGCACAATACGCATATCGCGAAATGTATCCTCATCTTTATTGGACCATTCATCCTTTCTGGAACTGTATTCTGCAATATTGTGCTCTAACCGCTCTTTTCCAAGACACATCAACTCATAACTGAACGCTTTTGCCCGAATAGAGAAGAAAGCTGCATAGTATGCCAATGGATAAAACACTTTACAATATGCAATGCGCCACGCCATCATTACATAAGCAACCGCATGTGCCTTCGGAAACATGTATTTAATCTTATTACAGGACCATATATACCATTCCGGAACTCCATGGGCTCTCATTTCCGTTTCCCACTCCTTCTGCAATCCCTTTCCCTTTCGAACCTTTTCCATAATTGTAAAAGAAAGTTCACTTTCCAGACCCATCTGAATCAAATAGATCATAATATCGTCTCGAGTGCAAATAGCAGTAGAAATGGTGGCTTTTCCTTCTTCCAGCAGTGTTTTGGCATTTCCGAGCCATACGTCGGTACCATGTGACAGTCCCGCAATTCGAACCAAATCAGAAAACGCTTTTGGCTGTGTGTCAATTAACATCTGCATTGCAAAATCAGTGCCGAATTCTGGAATTCCCAGTGCTCCCAATTTGCATCCCAAAATTTCCTCGGGTTCCACCTTCAAAGCTTTTGTATTCTGAAACAGACTCATAACCTCCTTGTTATCTAAAGGAATATCCAGCGGATCAATACCGGTTAAATCTTGAAGCATACGTATCATAGTCGGATCATCGTGTCCCAGAATATCTAATTTTAATAAGTTATGATCAATAGAATGATAATCAAAATGTGTTGTAATAATATCAGTTGACATGTCATTCGCAGGATGTTGTATGGGAGTGAAAGAATAGATATTTTCTCCGAGCGGTAACACAATAATCCCACCCGGATGCTGTCCGGTTGTTCTTCTGACATCTACACAGCCCTTCAGTAATCGCTCGATTTCACATTTTCGTTTTTGCCGGTTTCTTTCTTCGTAATAATTTTTCACATAACCAAATGCCGTTTTTTCTGCCAGCGTGCCGATAGTTCCCGCACGAAATGTCTGCCCGTCTCCAAATATTACTTCCGTATATTTATGCGCTTTACTCTGATAATCTCCGGAAAAATTCAGATCTATATCCGGCTCTTTGTTTCCTTTGAATCCGAGAAAAGTTTCAAACGGAATGTCAAATCCCTCTTTATTTAGAGGCTTTCCACAAACAGGACAGATCTTATCCGGCATATCACAGCCGGAACGACCGGCATACTGTTTTACCTCTTCCGAATCAAAATCGACATAAAAACAGTTAGGACACAGATAATGGGGACTCAAAGGATTTACCTCAGTGATTCCCGCCATAGTGGCAACAAAAGAGGAACCTACCGAGCCTCTTGAGCCTACCAGGTATCCATCTTCGTTCGATTTCCACACCAGTTTTTGAGCAATAATATACATTACGGCAAACCCGTTTGAGATAATAGAGGTGAGTTCCCTCTCCAAACGCTCCACTACCACATCGGGAAGTGTCGGTCCATATAGTTCGTGAGCCTTATTATAGCAGATATCACGTAACTGTCGATCGGATTTTTCAATAATCGGTGGACATTTATCCGGACGAACCGGTGAAATTTTTTCACACATATCTGCAATCCTGTTTGTATTCGTAATTACTACTTCCTCTGCAATATCTGAGCCAAGATATTCAAATTCTTTGAGCATTTCATCTGTAGTGCGTAAATACAACGGTGCCTGCTGATCCGAATTTTTAAACTTGTTGGCAATAATAATCCTTCTGTATATCTCATCCTCCGGATCCAAAAAATGAACATCACAGGTTGCCACAACAGGCTTTTTGAATTGGCGTCCTAAATCCACTACACGCTGATTAAGTACTTTGATTTCCTCCATTGATGAAACAGCATAACGATCAGAATCAATCATAAATGCATTGTTTCCAAGTGGCTGAATTTCTAAATAGTCATAAAATTCAACAATTCTTGCAATCTCTTCATCCGATCTTCCTCCCACCAGTGCCGAATACAACTCTCCCGCCTCACAGGCAGAACCCAATAAAATCCCCTCCCGATACTTCATAAATTCAGTTTTAGGGATTCGTGGAGTCCGATAAAAATATTTCAAATGTGAATCGGAAACCAGCTTGTACAGATTGACACGACCAACATCGTTTAATGCCAACATAATAGCATGATTTGGATGTGCCTTTCGAACAAAGCTCTCTGTATCCATCTGTTGTTTTGCCAACTCATCCAGATTGAAAATCTGTCGTTCTTTTAACATATGAACTAATTTCATAAAAATTTCCGCCGTTGCTTCGGCATCATCCACTGCACGATGATGATGTTGATTTACAATTCCCAGTCTTTTTGCCAGTGTATCCAGTTTATATCTTGTCATATCCGGTATTAAAAATTGTGCCAATGTAACGGTATCCAATACCGTTTGTGGAATCGGTAATGACTGTTTTTTACAATTAAAATGAAGAAAACTCATGTCAAAATCCGCATTGTGTGCCACCATAACGGAATTCTGGCAAAATTTCAGAAACTCCGGAAGTATCTCTTCTATCGTAGGAGCATTCATTACCATATTGTCACTGATAGAAGTTAATTCCTCAATTCGATAGGGAATCGGAATCCGGGGATTGACAAAGGTTGAAAAACGATCCACTATTGTTTGACCTTGAACCTTTACTGCACCGATTTCTATAATCATGCAGTTTTTTGGACTGAAACCGGTTGTTTCCAGATCAAATACAACAAAGGAGTCTTCAAAGCTCTGTCCACTCGGATTTTGAACCAATCCCTTTGTATCATCTACGATGTAAGCTTCCATTCCATAGATAATCTTAAAATCCTTGCCGATCTTTGCATGATTTGCATTTGTAAATCCCTGAACATTTCCATGATCTGTAATAGCAATCGCCTGATGCCCCCAAGAATCAGCTCTTTCAATAATCTTTTCCGCCTCTGATACACCGTCCATATCACTCATCTTTGTATGACAATGCAATTCCACACGCTTAACAGGAGCATGGTCTTCTCTTATTGTGGTAAAATCCGGAATCTTTTTCAGTCCTTCTACATGCGAAATAGTTGCTTCATGATCAAATTTATCCACACTGATGCTTCCCTTGATCTTATAAAAGCCCCCTACCTTAACATCTTTTAAAAAGCCTTTGAGCTTTTCATTTGTAATAAAGATCTTTGCAGTGAACGAATCTGTAAAATCTGTAAGATTGAAAGTGACAATTGTTTTTCTTCCGTTTCGAAGTTCTCTGGTCTCTAAAGCAAAAATTTTCCCGCGAAACACCACATCTCCGTAATCTTCCTGAACAGAATTCATAGTGACGGCATCATCTGTAAAATCTCTTCCATATATCACATCTGCCGGAGTCGAAGACCTTACAGGTGTTCGATATTCCTTATAGATTTTTTTAGAATTTTCCTTTTCATTCTGCTCCGATTTTTTATGTTCCGCCGCTTCTTTTTTCTTTTGCTTCGTTTCAATAAGGCGTTTGGTA
Organism: uncultured Clostridium sp.; assembly: GCA_947253885.1. Classification (GTDB taxonomy): domain Bacteria; phylum Bacillota; class Clostridia; order Lachnospirales; family Lachnospiraceae; genus SY8519. Next base: position 96,280 of record CAMYAO010000007.1, on the reverse strand, counting down.
ATATGAGAAATTTCGTTTTCTAATTGAATTTTAGAATTTTTTATATATTTACTCTCTGTTTTCTCTTCATACAAAATTTCAATTTCTGTATGAATTCCACATTTTTCATTATAAGTTTTATATAAGAACTGAAAAATATCTTCTTCCCGTTGATGCGCAACAAAAGTATCTTCCAAAGTTATGCACAGCTGATGCTCCTGCGGATAAGTAACAGAAGCATTTTTTAAAATACTATAGATAAGCGGACTTTTTCTTTGAAAAAATTCTAAAATACTGTCCCAATATGCCTTAGTTAATAATTCTACCGTATATTGAGCAGAAAGTTGAAAACGTTCGATAATCTGAATAGAAACCACTTTTTGCTTTGAGAGCATAGCAGAAAGAGATTCTTCTAAACGAAAAATCTCTTTCTTTGGAATCAGTCTCCGGAAAGTTACTGTAACCGTAATAGAATCTTGTGTTCGATTGGATGTTACATGTAACACATCACTTTCCTTTACAATCTCTTTCAAATCTTTTTGTAATTGGATTCCCTCAAAAACCTCTAAAAATTTCATTTTGAATCATCTCTCCAATGAAGTAATTCTTCTCTCAATGCCTGTAATAACTGGCTTTCCGGCAACTTTTTAATAATCTGACCCTTCTTGATCAAAAGTCCCTCTTTAGTTCCACCGCAAATTCCGATATCTGCTTCTCTGGCTTCTCCCGGTCCGTTTACCGCGCAACCCATAACAGCCACTTTCAAATTTAACGGTATATCTGCCACCAGTTTTTCTACCTTGTTTGCAAGTGGAATCAAATCTATATTGGTTCTGCCACAGGTAGGGCAGGAAATAATCTCTATTCCAGCATTTCTGAGACCGAGTGTTTTTAAGATTAATTTTGCAGACTGTATTTCTTCTTTCGGATCACCGGTCAAAGAAACCCGGATCGTATCTCCGATTCCCTGATGCAGGATCAGTCCCAAACCGATTGCCGATTTTATGTTTCCGCTTGTGATTGTTCCTGCCTCTGTAATACCTACATGTAACGGATAGTCCGTTATGTCCGCAATCAATTCATGTGCTTTCACACACATCAACACATCTGAGCTCTTGATACTGATTACAATATTTTCGTAACCGAAATGTTCTATAAGAGAAACCTTATCTAATGCTGATTCTACTAATCCTTCCGCTGTTACTCCACCATATTTTTCAATCAGTTCTTTTTCCAAAGAACCGCTGTTTACCCCCACTCGAATCGGTATTGTCCTTTTTTTTGCTTCCGACACCACTGCCTGAAGACGATCCTTTCCACCTATATTCCCCGGATTGATACGAATCTTATCAGCCCCATACTCCATCGCTGCAAGTGCCAGACGATAATCAAAATGTATATCTGCCACTAGAGGAATCTGAATCTGAGATTTGATCTCCGCAAATGCTTTTGCCGCCTCTATATCCGGAACAGCACAGCGAATAATATCACAACCGATTGCCGCTAATTCGTTTATCTGCTGCACTGTAGCAGATACATCTGACGTCTTTGTATTGGTCATGGATTGAATCGCAATCGAATTATCTCCTCCGATTTTAACAGAACCGATTTGAATTTCTCTCGTTTTCATGTTTGTTACCCTTTAAATAATCTTACAATATCTTGAAACATAATCACAATCATAAGTGCAAACAATAACACAATCCCTATGAAATGAACCACTGCTTCCTTGTCCTGCGGAATTCGTTTTCTACGGATCAGCTCTATAATCAGAAATAACAGTCTACCTCCGTCCAATGCCGGTAAAGGAAGTAAATTTAGAACTCCCAAATTGGCAGATAGCAAAATAATAAAAATCAAAATATTTAAAACACTGTACTTTAATGCATTCGGTCCGCTGGTTGCAATAGAGTCACCCATTGATTTTACCAGTCCGACCGGTCCGGTCATCTGTTTTACCGAAACCTGTCGTGTAACCAGCATCTTCAGACTTCCAAATGTATATTGAATCCAGTATTTCACTTCCAAAGCTGCATTTTTCATAGTGCCGAACGATCCGGTTTTCGTCATTCTCCCGTCAGAAGTAAATCCCATCAGGTAGCGTCCCTCTTTTTGCGAATATTTTGGAGTGATCGTTGTAGTATAATTCTTTTCCCCACGTTTATAAGATACCCGAATCTGTTTTCCCGGATGCATCATCGTATATAATGTTACCTCTTTATAAAAATGAACTGATCTGCCGTCAATCGAAGTAATCTCATCTCCTGACCGCAATCCGGCTTCCTGCGCAGGATAACCGTTCATCACAGAGCTCAATTCAGGTTTTACATATCCAAAAGATCCAAGCATAATCACCGCGCAGATAAATGCCATGATAAAATTAAATAACGGTCCTCCAAATACAACACTGATTCTTGCCCATACGGATTTTGATTGAAAAGAACGGCTATCACTGCTTTCATCATCTTCTCCTTCCATGATACAAGCCCCACCGAACGGAAGCGCTTTCACGGAATATTTTGTCTCTCCCTTTTGAAAACCGAAAAGAGTCGGTCCGAGACCCAAAGAAAACTCATTTACTTTAATATCATTCTTTTTTGCAAATAAAAAATGTCCTAATTCATGAAATAAAATTACAACGGATAGTACAATAAAAGCTATTAAATATTTTAAAACAATCATATTACCTACTTTCTATTAATTGATATACGGCTCTTTCTGTTTCCAATATTTCATCAATGGTAGGGTTCTCTGCAAACGGAATCTGCTCCATACAGCTTTCAATCAGCTTTGTAATCTCCAAAAATGAGATCTTCTGATGCAAAAACAGATCCACGGCACATTCATTTGCAGCATTTAATATCGTCGGCATATTTCCCCCTATAGAAACAGCCTTTCGTGCCAATGCAATTCCTTTAAATACTTTTTCATCCGGCTCCATAAAAGTAAGTGATTTCAAAGCAAAAAGATCCAATCTCTTTTCCGGCAAATGCAGTCGTTTCGGATAATATAACGCATACTGAATCGGAATCTTCATATCCGGAGTTCCAAGTTGTGCAAGGACTGCACCGTCCCGGTATTGAACTGCCGAATGTATGACTGACTGCGGATGAACAACCACCTGAATCTGCTCCACATCTACATCAAACAACCATTTTGCCTCAATCACTTCCAATCCTTTATTAACAAGAGTTGCCGAATCTATTGTGATTTTCTTTCCCATAGACCAGTTCGGATGATGCAATGCATCCTCAACAGTAACCTCAGATAACTCTTTACAGGTTTTCCCCAAAAAGGGACCTCCGCTTGCTGTCAATAAAATCCGTTCGATCGGATTGGCATCGTTTCCCTGCAAAGACTGAAAGACAGCACTATGTTCACTGTCAACCGGTAGCAATTGTACCTTATGTTTCTTTATTAAAGGCATAATAAGATGCCCTGCACATACCAGAGTTTCCTTATTTGCCAATGCAATATCTTTATTGGCCCGGATTGCTGCAATCGTAGGACGGATTCCGATCATTCCCACTACTGCCGTGACCACCAGCTCCGCTTCGGTATGTGTAGCAACTTCTATCATTCCTTCTATCCCATATCGTACTGTCAGAGACAGATCAGATATCCGCTCCTGTAGTTGAACGGCTGTCTCCTGATCTGCTACTGAAACTATCTTTGGCTGAAATTTCCGAATCTGTCGCTCAAATAAGGTAATATTCCTCCCGGCAGACATCGCGACTACCTGAATATTATTATGTAAAGAGACCACCTCAAGTGTTTGTGTTCCGATTGAGCCGGTAGAACCTAAAATTGCAATTTTTTTCATTTCTATTTCCTTTTATCTGATGATATACAAAGACAAATAATAAATCAAAGGTGCAGTGAAAATAACACTGTCAAAACGATCCAATACTCCACCATGACCGGGTATTAAATGACCGTAATCTTTTATGTCGTAATTTCTCTTGATTGCCGAAGCTGCCAGATCCCCCACCATTGAAAACAGAGAACCGATTCCGCAGATCAATGCCATAAAAAGAATATAATGTACTGATACCTTCATGTGATTCTGGAATACAAAGCCGTAGATCAACGCAAGCAATACTGCTCCGACAACCCCTCCTACTGCACCCTCTACTGATTTTTTCGGGCTCAGTTTCGGTGTCATCTTGTGTTTTCCGAATAATTTTCCAACACAATAAGCGCAGGTGTCACATCCCCAGGAACAAATAAAAATCAACCATACCAGATAAATACCTGATGGAAGCATTCTGGTTGTATAGATACCGGATAACATAACAGAGACATAAAATACTCCGAAAAATGCAGCCAATACAGTACGACTGTGATAATTCGGATATGTAAACACGAAACAACACATAAAAGCCAATATCAGAAAGATTACGATCATCATAGTATCTTTCAAAAAATGAAAGTGCAGATTTGTATAGTATAACAATGTCCCTATATAGCCGATTACGGCAAGAGGTGTCTTTTCTATAGAAAACACGCGATATAATTCAAATAATCCTATAAGAGATAATATAGCGGATACCGCCAGTAAAACTCCACCGCCCCTTGTAATAACAAGCAACGCTATAAGTACCAGTATGATTCCGCTGATAAGTCGAGTTCGAAACATAACATCTGTCCTTTCTTTACAATGGTTCCTTAACACTTCCGTAACGACGGTCTCGTGAAGTATAAACTTTGATCGCTTCTATTAAGCATTGTTTATCAAAATCAGGCCATGGAGTATCTGTAAAATAAAATTCAGAATAAGCATGCTGCCACATCATCCAATTTGACAATCTTAATTCTCCGCTTGTACGAATCATCAGATCCGGATCCGGAATATCCTTTGTGTCTAAATAAGAAGCAAACAGGTTGTTCGAAAGATCCTCCAGTAAAAATCTCTCTTCTTTATAATCACAGAGCATCTCTTTCATGGCACGCAACATCTCGTTTTGACTGCCGTAGTTAATTGCAATTTGAAAGTGGATTCCGGTGTTGTCCCGCGTATCCCTCTCTACTGTCTCTATTTGCTTCTGCAAAGACTGATCCAATGCAGTTCTGTCACCGATAAATCGAATACAGGAGTTGTTTTCCATTGCCTTTGTGTGACAGATTTTAATATATTTATGAAACAGCTTCATTAAGGTCTTTACTTCCATGGAAGGTCTCGACCAGTTTTCAGTTGAAAACGCATATACCGTAAGATACTTTATTCCGAGCGCATCAGCATCCTCTACAATCTGCATCACACGCTTTGCACCCTGCGTATGTCCAAATGTACGCGGCATTCCTCTTTTTTTTGCCCAACGACCGTTTCCGTCCATGATAATAGAAACATGTCTCGGTATCTTTAAATTGCTCACATCCGACATAAAATCCTCCATAACCAGATGAAACGGGACATCAAAATAAAACGTCCCGTTTACCTGCGTAAAAGAAATCTGTTACACTGTCATAATTTCCTTTGTCTTCTCTTCTACAGCCTCATCTACCTTTTTAATATGAGCATCTGTTACTTTTTGTACTTCCGCTTCAAGGTTCTTGATCTCATCTTCTGAAATATCCTCTGATTTTCCCAGTTTTTTCATTTGATCATTTGCATCTCTGCGAATATTCCGAATAGCAATCTTTGCTTCTTCCCCTTTTTTCTTAACATCCTTTGATAATTCTTTACGTCTTTCCTCTGTCAATTCAGGGAACACCAGACGGATTAATTTTCCGTCATTGATCGGATTAATCCCGATATCAGAGATCATAATCGCTTTTTCAATCTCAGATAACATATTTTTTTCCCAAGGCTGAATCTGTATCATACGTGCTTCCGGAACGGAAACATTTGCAACCTGAGAAAGAGGAGTCGGGCTTCCGTAATAGTCCACGCGGATTTGATCCAATACATGCGGATTGGCACGACCTGCACGTATAGAGGCGAAATCATCCGCCAAATGCGCTCGTGTCTGAGTCATCTTTTTATCAAATACTTCTAATCTTTCGTTCATATTTTCCTCCAAATATTAAGCAGTAACAATTGTACCGTTAAATTTTCCCGTAATTGCCTTGATAATGCTGTTTTCTTCCTGTAATGCAAATACATAGAGCGGCATCTTGTTTTCCATAGCCAGAACACTTGCCGCAAGATCCACCACCTGTAATCTCTGATCCAATACTTCCTGAATTGTAAGAGTATCAAATCTTTTTGCATTCGGATTTACAGCCGGGTCACTGTCATATACTCCATCAATAGATTTCGCCAATAAAATCGCATCTGATTCAATTTCAACAGCTCTGAGAAGTGTTGCCGTATCTGTTGAGAAATAAGGATGACCGGTTCCACCTGCAAAAAATACAACCATTCCGCGATCAAAATATTTATTTGCTCTGTCTTTTGAAAAAAGCTTGGTAAAGGATCCGCATTCAAATGGAGTAAGTACTGCTGTTTTCATGCCGGTTGAACGAAAAATCTCTGATACATATATACAATTCATAACCGTTGCCAGCATGCCAATCTGGTCCGCTTTGGTGCGATCGATCGCATCGCTGCTTCTTCCTCTCCAGAAGTTGCCGCCTCCGATTACAATACCGACCTCTATCCCCTGTTTTGTCAACTCTAAAACCTGTTTTGCAACTACGCGAACGGTCGCCTCGTCAAATCCAGTCTTTTTCTCTCCTGCCAATGCTTCTCCGCTTAATTTTAATAAAACGCGCTTCATATAACTCCTTTCCCTCAACTGACTGCTGTAAAAATTATACCATAGACAGTTTATTGAATTCAAATCAGACTTAATTCTCCATTGTTTTTACACAATTTTCCATTAACATGGCAATAGTCATCGGTCCCACTCCTCCGGGAACCGGTGTAATTGCAGAAGCCACTGATACAACCTTATCAAAATCCACATCACCGCACAGCTTTTTTCCGTCTATACGATGAATTCCGACATCAATTACCACCGCTCCCTCTTTCACATAGTCATCCGTAATATAGTTTGGCTTTCCAATTGCAACAATCAGTATATCTGCCATCTTGCAGATTTGCTGTAAATTTTTTGTTTTAGAATGTGTAACGGTTACCGTTGCATTTTCCCGAAGCATCAACATCGCCATCGGTTTCCCTACGATGTTGCTTCGCCCCAATACGACACAGTGTTTCCCCTCAATCGATATTCCCGTTCTCTTCAATAACTGAATAACTCCTGCAGGAGTACAAGGCAAAAATCCGTTACTGCCTAATACCATCGCCCCTATACTTTCCAAATGAAAACCGTCTACATCTTTTTTCGGATCAATCGCATGGATTACAGCAACTTCATCAATTTGAGGCGGAAGAGGCAACTGAACCAATATCCCGTTAACATGAACATCATGATTTAACTGGTCAATCAACTCCAGTAATTCCTCCTGTGTCGTCTCTTCTTCCAATTCATAAGAAAGAGATTCAATCCCGATATATTCACACGCTTTTTTCTTATTGCGGACATATACTGCCGATGCAGGATCCTCTCCTACAACTATTACCGCCAGACATGCTTTTCTATTCTGTTTTGCATAGTCGGCAACCTTTTCTTTTAACTCTTCTTTTATTTCATCTGATATCTTTTTTCCATCTATTAAAATAGCCATAGGTCTCCTCTAAAATAAACCGATAATCTTTCCGTCATCTGTTACATCTATATGATTGGCTGCCGGCACTTTCGGAAGACCGGGCATTGTCATAATGGAACCGGCAATCGCAACGATAAATCCGGCACCTTTGCATGGGTAAACCTCACGAATCTGAATTGTAAAATCACTCGGACGCCCCAGTTTCTTCGAATCATCCGAAAGAGAATACTGTGTTTTTGCCATACAGATCGGAAGATTCCCCAATCCTAGATCCTCTAATTTTTTTGATTCTTTATTCGCCGCATTGGAATATGTCACACCAGACGCTCCGTATATTTCGGAAGCAATCATTTCTATTTTATTTTTAAGAGACAGTTCATCATCGTACAGAGGAGCAAAACGGCTCTCTTTTTTCGACAGACAATCGATAACCTTCTCAGCCACCTCAATACCGCCGTTTCCACCGTCTGCCCACACATTGGAAATTGCAAATTCACAATTATGGTCATTACAGAACTCTTTTACGAATTCAATCTCCTCTTCTGTATCTGTAACAAAAGCATTGAGCACCACTACAACTGGAACGCCGTACTTCTGAAGATTCTCCATGTGTTTTTCCAGATTAACAATTCCGGATCTCAGGGCATCCATATTTTCTTCTGACAAATGCTCTTTGGAGACACCTCCATTGTATTTTAAAGCACGGACCGTAGCCGTCAAAACCACACAATCCGGCTTTAACCCTGACATTCTACATTTGATATCAAAGAACTTTTCCGCTCCCAAATCTGCTCCGAACCCAGCTTCCGTAATCGCATAATCAGCAAGCTTCAAGGCTGTTTTAGTTGCCAAAACACTATTGCAGCCATGTGCAATATTGGCAAAAGGACCACCGTGTACAATTGCAAGTGTATGCTCCAGAGTCTGAACCAGATTAGGTTTTATTGCATCTTTCAATAATGCCGCCATTGCACCCGTTGCATGAATATCCTCTGCCGTAACCGGTATTCCTTCAAAATTATATGCAATAATAATTCTGCCGAGACGTTCTTTTAAGTCTTTCAGATTATTCGCCAGACAAAGAACTGCCATAATTTCAGACGCAACGGTGATTTGAAAATGGTCTTCACGAACCATTCCGTCCATTTTAGACCCCATTCCAACTACTACATTTCTTAGTACACGGTCATTCATGTCCAGACATCTTTTCCATACAATCTGCCGCGGATCGATCCCGAGCACATTTCCCTGTTGAATGTGATTGTCCAACATTGCCGCCAGTAAATTATTTGCACTGGTAATGGCATGAAAATCTCCTGTAAAATGAAGATTTAAATCCTCCATCGGAACAACCTGTGCATATCCGCCTCCGGCAGCTCCTCCTTTTATTCCGAAACAAGGACCGAGAGACGGTTCTCTCAATGCTACTACTGCTTTTTTCCCAAGCTTTGCAAATGCCTGTGCCAATCCGATGCTGGTTGTTGTCTTGCCTTCTCCGGCAGGAGTCGGATTAATAGCGGTTACCAGAATCAACTTTCCATTCGGATGAGACTGTAACTTCTCCAATGCCTCATTTGACAGTTTTGCCTTGTATTTTCCGTATAATTCCAAATCCTCTTCTGATATCCCGTAGGATCTCGCAACATCGGATATCGGTGCCATCATCGCTTCCTGTGCTATTTCAATGTCAGATTTCATCTCTTGTTCCTCCCAAATTGTTTGCATTTACATACTCTATAAATTCTGCATCCGTCATAAGAATTCTGCGAGGCTTTGTACCCTCTTCCGGTCCTACGACACCTGCTTCCTCCAGCTGATCCATAATTCTGGCAGCCCGATTAAAGCCCACTTTAAACATTCTTTGAAGCATTCCTATCGAGCCTTTATCCTTTTCAATAATAAAGTGACCTGCTTCGACAAAGTAAACATCCCTGTCATCTTTCTGTATTCCGTCTGAGGAAGACGAAGACTCGGAATGGGTTGCTACCTGCTGTTCTATATCTGCATTGTACTGTGTTTCTTTATTATGTTCAATAATATATGCAACAACAGAATTCACTTCTTCATCTGACAAAAATGATCCCTGTACACGCAACGGTTTTTGAAGTGATTGCGGATGATACAGCATATCACCTTTTCCAAGCAGCTTTTCTGCTCCGTTTGTCCCGAGGATCGTTCTGGAATCCACTCCGGAGGCAACGGAAAAAGCAATTCTGCTCGGCATATTGGCTTTAATCAGTCCTGTAATTACATTTACACTTGGTCTTTGTGTTGCAATAATCAGATGTATTCCCGCCGCACGTGCCAATTGTGCCAGTCGGCAAATCGCTCCCTCTACATCTCCCGGTGCTGCCATCATCAAATCTGCCAACTCATCTACAATAATCAGAATCTGCGGCATTTTCTCCGGTGGTTCCTGCTCTGTGTCTTTAAAAGATTCTATTGCTTCATTGTAATGTTGTATATTTCTGACGTGATATTGTGCAAACTTCTTGTAGCGTTCTGTCATTTCTCTGACAGCCCAATTAAGTGCTCCTGCCGCTTTCTTGGGATCTGTCACAACCGGCAGTAACAAATGCGGTATTCCGTTATATCCGCTCAGCTCTACCACCTTCGGATCGATCATGATCAGCTTCACTTCATCCGGTGTGGCATGATACAGAATACTCATAATGATCGAGTTAATACAAACCGATTTTCCGGAACCGGTAGCACCCGCAATCATTAAATGAGGCATTTTTGCAATATCTGCAATTATTATATTGCCCGATATGTCTTTTCCCGCTCCGAATACCAGTTTTGATTTACTTTTTTGAAACGTTTTCGACTCAATCAGCTCTCTGAAAGAGACCGTCACATTGTCCTTATTCGGTACTTCAATTCCGATCGCCGCTTTTCCGGGTATCGGAGCTTCTATACGAATATCCGCTACTGCAAGATTTAATTTAATATCATCGGCAAGATTTACGATCTTGTTTACTTTCACTCCGATATCGGGCTGAATTTCGTATCTGGTCACAGACGGTCCGCATGTAACGTCTGTAACTCTTGCATTTACACCAAAATTTGTCAAAGTCATCTGAAGACGTTTTGACATCTCTTCCAGATGTTTTCTGGAGTCTCCTCCTGAATAATCCGGCGGATTCAATAAATCATACGGTGGGAAAACATAATCCATATGTGGAGTCTCCGTTTGACGTATCTCGCGTTCGGTATCCTCCAAGGATGCTTCCTCCTGCTTTCCCTTTGCCGTCTGCTTTTTTACCAGGCTTCGGGCAGGAGACGGTACACGCTTCTGTTCTGCGGACTCATTCGGTGTATGAATGACAGGGGCGATCGGTTCTTCCGACAATATGGTTTTATCAGAAACCGCCTGATCCGGCGAAGGAATCGGAATTTGTTCTGTTTCCCATTGATCCACTCTTTTTTTCGACTCTTCTTTTGCTCTTTTTTTTGCTTCTCTCCGTCTGATTCTTTCTTCTTTTCTTTGTTTTTCCTTTTGATTGAAAGGTTTTTGGCTATCTCTCGCAGCATGGAGTTCTTCCAAAACTGTCTTTCCTTTTTCCGCTATAAGAAGAAAGAAAGTTTTTTCTGTCAATAACATAAGCGAAATCAGAATCATTACGACAGCAATCACATATGCACCCAGTAAGCCGACCAATACAGTAAATCCCCTACCTAAAAATGCTCCGATCAAGCCTCCACCCGATCTGAGTGTCTGACATTCCTTAAAAATCTGAAGAAAATCAGGAGTACGTCTTTGAAAATGTATCAAATGTGCAAGCATACATAAAAAGAGCAGAAGCATAGATGCTCCTACTGTTTTTATCGTTCGCTTCTTGGAAATTTCCTTTGACTGTTTTGAATTAGAAAGCCAAAAGGCACAAAAGAAAAAAACAAAAAATGGAACAAAATATGAAAAAAATCCAAACAATCCAAAAAACAGATATCGCAGTCCTCTTCCGAGCAAACCACCAAATCCTATATTGCTGATAAACAAAATGATACTGAATGCCAGAACTGCAAACAGGATAAGCTCTGTCTTCCATGGGAAATCAGATGTTGTCTGTTTCTTTTTCACAGATGATTTCTTTTTTGCTGGTGTGGATTTTGAACGAGACTTTTTTTTACTCGTAGCCATGTCACTCTCCCTTATAAAACAGATTATTCATCCCAGTTATGATAAACCTGCTGTACATCATCATCTGCATCTAGCAAATCCAATGTACGATTAATATTAATAATATCCGCTTCTTCCGTCAATGTTACATACGTTTGAGGAATCATGGTAACCTCGGCACTTGCCATAGGAACTCCCGCATCCTCCAATGTCTGTCGTACAACTGAAAAACTGTCCGGATCCGTTAAAACTTCATAGCTGTCCTCTTCTTCCACAAAATCCTCTGCACCGGCATCTAATGCCAACATCATCAGATCATCCGGATCTGTCTCATATGCTTCCTTATCAATTAATATCTGTCCTTTTTTATCAAACATATAGGAAACACATCCCTGTGTTCCGACATTTCCGCTTCCCTTTGTAAATGCATTTCTTACATTGGCTGCCGTACGGTTTTTATTGTCTGTCAGAGCATCTACAATAATTGCAGTTCCGTTCGGCCCGTATCCTTCATAGGATACATATTCATAGTTGACGGAGTTTGCCTCACCCGCCGCTTTTTTAATACCTCTTTCAATAGTATCATTCGGCATATTATTTGCTTTTGCTTTTGCAATTACATCTCTTAAGCGACTGTTATTGGCCGGGTCTGCACCGCCCGCCTTTACTGCTACTGCAATCTCACGACCTAAAATCGTAAAAATTTTTCCCTTTGCTGCATCATTTTTTTCTTTTTTATGTTTAATATTTGCAAATTTTGAATGTCCTGACATACTAAATCTCCTTTCATTTTTAGAACGATTGTTCCCTGTATACTACCATATCCGCTCTATGACTGACAAGTCAAAAGAACTACTCTTTTTTCTTAATCCGAACTGTTCGGATTAATTTATTTTCAACCAATAAAATTTCAAAATGATATCCGATTGCATCCACCTCAAGCAATTCTCCGTCAGAAGGAATCTTGTCAATCAGCGATACCAGATATCCGTTAAGTGTATCAAATTCTTCCGACAAATCCTCAGACTTCACTCCCAGTGCGTTCAGTACATCTTCGATTTCCGCCTCACCGTCCATCAGAAAACTTCCATCCTTTTGAGGAAGGATCAAACTGTCTTCCTTATCGTGCTCATCCAAAATATTACCGACAATTTCTTCCAGAATATCTTCCATTGCAACCAATCCGGCCGTCTGTCCGTATTCGTCCACTACAATCACCAGGTGTGATTTTTGCTTTTGCATAAATCGAAACAGATTATCTATATTTCGTGTTTCCGGAATAAATGGAATAGAACGAATTAAATTTTCACAATCACGGATAGAAGTATCTAGGCTGCAGCCGTTTGCTATAAAAGGCAACAGATCTTTGATGTGGATCACACCAATAATATTATCCATATCATCCAAATATACAGGATATCTCGAAAAAGCCTTATGACAGACAAACTGCAAAGCCTCGCCGAGTGTACAGGAAGCATCAATTGCCTCAATTTTCTTTCTGTGCGTCATAATATCCTTTGCTTCTTTATCCCCAAATTCAAAAATATTATGAATCATCATTGCTTCCGAATCCAACAGATCTCCTTTTTCATGACCTTCTGTCACCATTGTCATGATCTCCTGCTCTGTCGAATTTTCAGCCTCCGCATCGTCTGCCTGTTTATTGCGTTTAAAAATTGAAAAAAAAGATTTTGTAGCCTTCGGAACTTCTTCCATTTTTCTCTCCTATCCTTTGTCTTCCTTTAATAACGAATATCATCTCTTTTATTCAAAGTAATCCTGTTGCATCACTAATTTGCCTTTTTTATAAAAATTACGTGGAATTCTTTTTCCCAGATCACAGGCAAACTCATAATTAAAACGCTCGGACCAGTTACCGATCATCTCCAGTGTAATACTTTCTTTTCCATCAGTTCCGATCAATGTGACTTCATCCTGACAGGATACCCCTTCTATATGAGAAACATCTACCATAAATTGATCCATACAGATTCTGCCCCGAATCGGAGCTCTTTGACCACGGATCAAGACATATCCTTTATTAGAAAGCGACCGTGGGTATCCGTCTCCGTAACCAACCGGAACAGTAGCAATCTTTTCTTTCTTCTTTAACTGATAAGTACAACCATAGCTAACTGACCTGCCGATCTCCAGTTCTTTTATGTGAACAATCTGACTCTTCAGGCTTAGAACAGGGCGAAATCCCCATTTGTAAAAGTTGGTTTCATCCGACGGTGCCAGACCGTACAGAATAATACCGGCTCTTACCAGATCTAAATTGTATTCTGGAAGATCAATAATCGCTGCAGAATTAGACACATGATGAAACGGAATGCCCACCTGCCTGTCCGACAGAAAGTCAAGCATCTTCTGATACTGCTTGTATTGACCTTCGGCAAATGTCTTATCTTTTGCATCTGACGACGCAAAATGAGTAAAAATCCCCTCTATGAATATATTCGGCAGTTTGGAAATCTCCGCAATGATATCTGCCTGCGCTTCCGTCACCTGAAATCCTATACGACTCATTCCGGTATCGATCTTAATGTGAACCGGCACCGTTATCTGTAGCTTTTGCGCTATACCGGACAGATGCTCTGCCGCCTCATAGTTGGAAATACTCGGTCGAATCTGAAGTCGGGATATTTCTTCATATTGATCCTTGAAAGAATATCCCAAAATCAAAATCGGCTTCTTTGTGCCGTGATTTCTCAAAATCCTGCCTTCTTCCAAGGTTGCAACTGCATATCCCCATATTTTTTCTTCCTGCTCCAATACCGTCAACAAAGCAACTGCTCCATGACCATATCCGTCTGTTTTTATTACGGCAATGATCTGAGTAGAAGACTGAATATTGTCTCGAATCAGGGCAACATTATCTTCCAATGCATCCAAATCAACATCTGCATGCACCCTGCTATATTGTTTCATCTTGTATTCCTTCCTTCAAAACTGTCTGAAGTCCGTTCAGTAAATGACTGGCAGTCATACTGTCTTTTCCTACTTGTAAAGCTGCCTGATCACCTGCCAAACCGTGTGCCAGTACCGAAAAAGATGCCGCATCAAACGAATTGGCAATTCTCGCTCGCCAGCCCGCAATTACACCGGTCAAAACATCTCCGGATCCTCCGGTTGCCATGCCGTCATTTCCGGCGGTATGGAGTCTGATCCGACCGTCAGAAGAAGCAATGACCGTTCTGGTATCTTTTAAAACAACAGTGATATTATACTCTTTTGCAATTTGAAGAGCAACATGAAGTGGATCCTGTTGTATATCCGAAATCCGACAGTGACAAAACCTGGCCATTTCTCCTATATGAGGAGTTATAATACAGTCTTCGGGAAAACAGATCGTATCATGTTCTGATAAAATCGATATTGCATCCGCATCTACTACAATCGGTTTGCTACAATGAGAGAAAACCGTCTGAAGCAGAGTAACACTTGCCTCTGTTCGTCCGATACCCGGACCAATTGCAATTGTGTCCGCCCAATTCATTGCTTCCGTTACTTCTGAAAAATCCGTCCCCTGATAGGTAACCAGCATTGCCTCCGGAATACTTGTTTGTATAATTATTCTATTCTCCTCCGGCGTAGCGACCTTTACCAGTCCCGCTCCGGATGCATAAGCCGCTCTTGCCGCAAAAATTGCAGCTCCTGCCATCGACTTGCTCCCCGCAATAATTAAAATCTTTCCATAGGTACCCTTATTGCTGTATCGGAGTCTATTCGGAAAAAATTGACGATCGACATCTTCCAGAAGCCAAATGTCGGAATGAACATTCGGAGACAAATAGATGCCGATATCCTTTATCCGTATCTCCCCCACATACTCCAATGCGGGATACAAAAAGAGTCCCGGTTTTCCGTATGCAAATGTAATAGTGGTATCAGCATGAAATGCAGTTTGATATATCTCTCCCGAATTTCCATTGACACCGGATGGTATATCTACCGCAATCCTCCATTTTGCATCTGTTTTATTTAATGAAGCGATGTATTCTGCATAGTATGGTGATAAAGTACGATTTAATCCAATCCCGAAGATTGCGTCTATCAGAATATCTACAGGTGTATAGTCCGGCTCTGTTTGAATCTCCATCTGATACTTCCGGGCAATCTCCATCTGACGTCTGCATTCTATTGAGCAGTTTTCTATATTGCCTGCCATAATTACGGTTACCGAATAACCTTTTAAAAACAATATTCTACCAATAGCAATTCCGTCTCCACCGTTGTTACCGCTACCGCAAACGACACGGATTGTACGATACCGAAAACTTATACATTTTTGTTCGATCTCATCTGCCACAGATAAAGCGGCCCGTTCCATGAGCACAGGGGATAACAGTCCGACATCCTCCATAGTGTATCGATCACACTCCGCCATTTCCCGACATGTTAATAATTGTTTCATAGAATTCCTCTAGCAAAATACGCCTTGCCAAGGCAAAGCGTATGAGTCCTCATTTAATTATGATTATTTCTGTCATCCAGCATATAAGACAGCCGCATAAGGCTGTCAGACAAATGGACATTCTCCACTACAACATCATTTGGAAGCTCTAAATCCAAATGAGCAAAATTCCAAATAGCCTTTACCCCATGCTTCACCAATAAATCCGCAGACTCCGCCGCTTTTTCTCTCGGCATAGTCAATGCTGCAATATCTACTTTATTTTTATCTAAAAATTCAGGAAGATCCTCCATCATCTGAACCTCAATCCCTCTGACAGAAAAACCCTTAAGTGCCGGATTTACGTCGAAGAGACCGGTAATAACAAAACCTCTTTTTTCAAATTTAACATAATTTGCCAAAGCCTGACCTAAATTACCGACTCCGACTACTATAATATTATGTTTCTGATCCAGACCGAGAATCTTTCCGATTTCATCATACAAAAACTGTACTTTATATCCATAGCCCTGCTGACCGAATCCGCCAAAATTATTTAAATCCTGACGTATTTGAGATGCAGTTACCTTCATTAGATCACTTAATTCATTTGACGAGATACGCTCTACACCTTCATCCAGCAAATCGCCTAAATAACGATAATATCGGGGCATCCTCCTTACTACCGCCTGTGAAATTACTTTTTGCACACTAATTCCTCCAAAATAACTCTTTTATACCGATTATATTATAGCAAAAGATCTTCCCATTCGCTATAGTCTAAAGAAAGTTGTTTGTCTAAATTTTCTCTCTCTTTTGTTAATTCCTGAAGTTTGACGGAATTAAAAGCATAGTCCGGATTTAAGAATTCCTCATCCAATAATGCTATTTTTGCTTCCAGTTCTTCAATTTCCTGTTCCAAAAACAGAATTCGTTTCTGCTTTTTTCTTTCCTTTGCCTGCTTCTCTTTTGTCGCTTCCCACGCATCTTTTCCGGCAGATTCTAATCCTTCCTCTTTGAACTCTGCCACAGACACATGGCTTTCTCCCTCCAGTTCCTCTCTCTTCTCTATATAATAATCGTAGTTTCCGAGATAATTAGTAATGATATGATGATGAAGGTTTAAAACTCTTGTCGCAACCTTATTGATAAAATATCGATCATGTGAAACAAAAAAGACAGTCCCCTCATATGCATTTAATGCCTCTTCCAATATCTCCTTAGACTCCATATCCAAATGGTTGGTAGGCTCATCCAATATCAGAAAATTAGCATCGGATAACATCAATTTTGCCAGAGCCACACGACCTCTTTCTCCACCAGATAAATCCGATACTCTTTTATAAACATCTTCTCCTGTAAATAAAAAAGCCGCCAAAACATTTCGTATTTTGGAAATTGTCAAAGTCGGATAGTCATCCGAAATTTCATCAAAAATTGTTTTGTTTCCGTCTAAATTCTGTTGTTCCTGATCGTAATAACCGATTATAACATTGCTTCCCAGACGAATAGTTCCGGTATCCGGCATATAAACTTCATTTATAATTTTTAATATGGTTGTTTTTCCGGTTCCGTTTTGACCGATCAAAGCAACGCGTTCCCCACGTTTCAAAGAAAATTCTATACCAGAGAATAGTGTTTGCCGATGAAAAGATTTGCTTATATTTTCTACTGTTAATACATCGTTTCCGCTTATCACAGAAGGCGTCAAACGAATCTGCATAGCAGAATGTTCTGCCTGCGGTTTTTCCAACACTTCCATCTTTTCCAACTGCTTTTCTCTGCTTTCAGCTCTTTTAATAGATTTTTCACGATTAAACTGCCTCAGTTTGACAATCACTTCCTCCTGATGCTTAATTTCACGCTGTTGATTTTCATAAGCATGCAGGTACTCCGCTCTTCTTTCTGCCGCTTTTTTTGCATATTCGGAGTAATTCCCGGTATATACTTCCGCTCTGTGAAGAGAAACAGCAATCACTTTTGACACAATCCGATCCAAAAAATAGCGGTCATGTGCAACAATTACAACTGTCCCCTTATAATTCAACAAAAAATTTTCCAGCCAACTGATAGATTCAATATCAAGATGGTTGGTAGGCTCATCCAGTAAAATAATATCCGGATGGGTTACCAATAATCTTGCAAGACTGACCCTTGTTTTTTGTCCTCCTGACAGTGCGTCGCAGTTTTTATCGAACTCAGACTCATCAAATCCCAAACCTTTTAGAACTCCGTTCACTTCACTCCGCAATCCGAATCCGTTTCGGGAATCAAAAATATGGAGGAGTTGATGATAAGCATTCATATGTGCTTCCAACTGTTCAGAAGACAAATGCTCCATCTGCTTTTCCATCTCCTGTAATCGAGCCTCCATGTCTAACAGTTCTCTTTTCCCCTCCAGCACTTCTTCATAGATAGTTCTCTCGGCGGACAAATCCTGATGCTGTGCAAGATATCCCAATGTTTTATTTTTTGCCAATGTAACCGTTCCGATATCAGGGGACAACTCTCCGGTAATCATCCGCAATAATGTGGATTTTCCGGCTCCGTTGATCCCTACAATCGCTGCTTTCTCATATTCATTTATATGAAAAGAAACATCCTTCAGAACTGTTTCTGTTCCAAAGGATTTTCCAATGTTATGACAGGATAAAATCATTATCTCTTTATATTCTCCCTAATTGCTTTTATGAAATCCAGGCTATTTAATACCGTCGGATTTTCTATACTTGTGATCAATGCCAGATCTTTTGTCATCTTGCCCGATTCAATAGTTGCAATGGTAGCTTCTTCCAATTGATCTGCAAATGTTGTCAGTTCCGATATTTCATCAATTTCCCCTCGTTTTCTCAATGCACCGGACCATGCAAAGATAGTTGCAACCGAATTGGTAGAAGTCTCTTCTCCGTTTAAGTGCTTATAATAGTGTCTCTGTACTGTTCCGTGCGCTGCTTCATACTCATATACTCCGGAAGGAGATACCAATACAGATGTCATCATGGCAAGAGAACCGAATGCAGAAGAAATCATGTCCGACATTACATCTCCGTCATAATTCTTGCATGCCCAAATGTATCCGCCTTCTGATTTCATCGTTCTGGCTACCGCATCATCAATTAAAGTATAAAAATAAGTGATTCCCGCCGCTGCAAATTTATCTTCATATTCTCTTGTGTAAATATCCTGAAAAATATCCTTAAATGTATGATCGTATTTTTTTGAAATAGTATCCTTTGTAGCAAACCAAAGATCCTGTTTTGTATCCAATGCGTAGTTAAAACACGCATACGCAAAGCTTTCAATCGATTTTGTAATATTATGCTGTCCCTGAACAACACCCTCTCCGGTAAATTCATGGATCAATTCTTTGATCTGACTGCCGTCTTTTGCCGTATAGACCAACTCAACCTTCCCAGCTGCAGGAATTTTCATTTCTGCATTTTTATATACATCTCCGTAAGCATGTCTTGCGATTGTGATCGGCTTTTTCCAATTGCGGACACAAGGATCGATTCCTTTTACGATAATCGGTGCACGAAATACGGTTCCGTCTAAAATTGCTCGGATTGTACCGTTTGGACTTTTCCACATTTCATCCAGATCATACTCTTTTACACGGGCTGCATTTGGAGTGATTGTAGCACATTTCACTGCTACACCGTATTTTTCAGTTGCTTTTGCCGCATCAAAGGTCACTCTGTCTTTCGTTTCATTTCTATATGCCAGACCCAAATCATAATACTCCGTTTTCAAATCAATAAACGGAAGTAATAACTCCTCCTTAATATATTTCCATAAAATTCGGGTCATCTCATCTCCATCCATTTCCACTAATGGGGTTATCATCTTAATTTTGTTCATTTTTCTCCTCCGACCTGTTCGTAAACTATATTCGTTCATTATTTTAACAATCTAAAGCATTAATGTCAAAATATCTTACAATTATAACAAACAAATTGCTCATTTCTCAGATATATGGTACTCTAAAAAAACAATTTAGGAGGATAACATATGACATTAAAACAAATCCAAGAACTATTACATGCAACTGTTTGTATTCCTGGTGCCCGATTGGACTTAGAGGTCGAGTACGCTTTTTCAGCCGATATGATGAGTGATGTGCTTGCTTTTGCTCATAACAATTCCGTCTTACTTACCGGACTGGTAAATACTCAAGTAATTCGTACTGCTGAGATCAAAGATTTGTCTCTGGTAATCTTTACCAGAGGGAAGGCTCCTTCCGATGAGATTAGCGATCTGGCACATAAACATAACCTCTGTGTCATGTCAACCGAATACAATCTGTTTGAAGCTTCCGGTATTTTATATGCAAATGGATTGAAAGCGTAATACTGTCTTATGAGTAATTTAACATATACCTATACTGTTCTTCCGGATGATTTTTCAAATGCCGGCAATGCCAGCAGTGATCTGAAAAAGAAATTGAAACTGATGAATATCTCTCCGGATATTATTCGAAGAGTTGCGATCGCAATGTACGAGGGAGAGATCAATATGGTAATTCATGCCCACGGCGGTCAGATCACTGTTGAGATCTCTCCCGAAGCTATTACCATTACCCTCACAGACAACGGTCCCGGTATTCCTGATATCGAACAAGCCTTTCAGGAGGGATTTTCCACTGCAAGTGATAAAGTGATTTCTATGGGCTTCGGTGCAGGTATGGGGTTGCCGAATATGAAAAAATCCTGTGACAATATAGAAATTAATTCCGCCTTGGGAATTGGAACAACTGTAACTATGTGTATTCAATTAAAGTAATTATGGAGAATAAATTTTATCATTCCGTATATTTGGAAAAGGATCGATGCAAAGGATGTATTCACTGCTTAAAACGTTGTCCGACACAGGCTATACGGGTACGGAATGGAAAAGCACAAATAATAAAAGAATTCTGCATTGATTGTGCAGAGTGTATCCTGCACTGTCCGCATCAGGCAAAGCAGGCTCATCGGGATCACTTCGAGGTCATAGAGCAGTACGATCATACAATCGCCCTGTTGGATCCATCCATATACGGACAAGTCAACAATCTGACCGATATCAATATTTTACTGACCGCATTCTTACATATGGGATTTGA
The DNA here is from genome assembly GCA_947253885.1 of uncultured Clostridium sp. GTDB lineage: Bacteria > Bacillota > Clostridia > Lachnospirales > Lachnospiraceae > SY8519. The sequence continues at coordinate 75,067 of CAMYAO010000007.1, read as the reverse complement.
TCAGGTATTTGAAATCGGATATGCTTGTGAATATTATTCCGAAGTTGCGAGAAGCTATGTAAAAGAGCATTCAGGCACTCGACCATGGATCAATTCTACCTGTCCTTCTGTAGAACGGCTGATTCGTGTACGATTTCCGAATTTGATTCACAATCTCCTGCCGCTAATCCCTCCTGCGGAAATTCCCACTGACGCCGCTTTGCAGCAGGTAGTAAAAAAGACAGGACTCTCGTAAGAAAAAATCGGACTGATCTATATTGCTCCCTGTCCCGCACAGATTGCATATATCAAATCTCCGCTTGGAATTCCCAGTTCCGCAATTGATCATGCTTTAGCTATGAAGGATATTTATCCGGAACTGATTGTAGCAATGAATGAAGTTTCAAAAGATCCGAAACCTCTCTCCAGAGCGGCCAAGATCGGAATCGGATGGGGGACTACCTGTTCAGAAGCCTCTAATATGAAGGTATCCAATTTTTTAGCTGCAGACGGAATTGAAAATGTAATCAGAGTATTGGAAGAAATTGAAGATGGACGCATTCCGAACGATTTGGAATTTGTAGAACTGAACGGTTGCAGTGCAGGGTGTGTCGGAGGAGTCCTGAATATAGAAAACCCTTATATTGCGGGGGCTAAAATAAAAAAACTGGAGGAAAATGCTCCGTCCTCCTCTGATTCTGTCAATTTATTCCGTCATACCTGTCAAATTGATGCCGATTGGACAAAACCGGTACAATACGAACCTGTCTTTCTTCTGGGAGAAGATATGGTAGACAGTATGACCAAGCTGAATCAGGTAGATGAGTTTTTAAAAACTCTGCCTCAATTAGACTGCGGCTCCTGCGGAGCACCTACATGTCGCACTCTTGCAGAGGACATTGTAAAAGGAGTTTCCGGTGCAAAAAGAGAAAATTGTATCTATCTTCTGAGAGGATTTTACAGTCAAATGCATACAGAAGACAAAAAATAAACAGCTGCATCAGAAAAAGTGATATGCCCCCTTTATGAGAGACAGTGAAATAATAAACACTGTTTCATCATAAAGGGAGCATATCATGGAATTTTCCACTATTCTGTCGCAACTGTTTTTTATTTTGCTACAATATTGATAATACGTCCCGGAACATAAATTTCTTTTATAATAGAACCTGAAAGCTTGCTTCCTAATGCAGTTTTTCCTGCCGAAATCGCTTCTTCTTTGGAAGCATCTGCCGGAATGGTCACAACTGTCTTTGTTTTCCCGTTTATCTGAACCGCAATTTCAATTTCATCCTCTTTCATTGCCTCTTCATCATAAGCAGGCCAACTTGCATGGAAAACAGAATCCGTATGACCAAGCTGCTGATACAACTCTTCTCCGATATGAGGTGCAAACGGTGCCAGCAAAATCACAAATGCTTCTAACGTCTCTTTATCTACTCCCTCTTTTTTAGACAATTCGATCAGTCCATTGTTATACTCCATAAATCCGGAGATAACCGTATTCAAACTGAAAGTATCCAAACGAGTTGTAATATCATAGATCATTTTATTTCTGATCTTTGTCAGTTCCTTTGTCGGTTTTATATCAGAATCCTTATAATCCAAGACCAATTTCCACAAACGTTTGATAAACCGATATACACCGTCTATACCTCGTTCATCCCATTCGGAATCCAGTTCCGGAGGTCCGACAAACAATTCATAAAGCCGAAGTGCATCACAACCGTACTCCTGTACCAAATCGTCCGGAGAAATTACATTTCCCTTTGATTTACTCATTTTAATTCCGTTTTTTCCGGTTATCATCCCTTGATTAAATAACTTTTTAAACGGTTCATCAAAATCAATTACTCCTATATCATTTAAAAATTTTGTATAGAATCGAGAGTATAAAAGATGAAGTACCGCATGCTCCACACCACCGATATACATATCCACCGGAAGGTACTTATCCGCTTTTTCTCTGGATACTAATTCCTCTGAATTTTTACTGTCTATATAACGCAGGAAATACCATGAGGACCCTGCCCATTGAGGCATAGTATTGGTCTCTCTTTTTGCCGGCTTTCCACAAACCGGACAGGTAGTATTGACCCACTCTTCTATATCTGCCAATGGTGATTCTCCGGTTCCGGTCGGCTCGTAGGACTCTACATCCGGCAATAATAACGGCAACTGATCTTCCGGTACCGGAACTGCTCCGCAATCCGGGCAATGGATAATCGGGATAGGTTCTCCCCAATATCTTTGGCGCGAAAAAACCCAATCACGAAGCTTATAATTAGTAGTCGCTTTCCCAAATCCCTTTGCTTCGATTATTTTAGGGGCTTCTTTTTTTAATACGGATGATTCCATTCCGTTCCATTCTCCGGAATTGATCATAATACCGGAGGGCTGTGTATATGCTTCGGTAAGAGGTTTTTGTTCTTCTTCCTCTTTTGCGATTACCTGTATGATCGGAATATCAAACTTTGTTGCAAACTCAAAGTCGCGATCATCATGTGCGGGAACACACATAATCGCCCCAGTTCCGTAATCTGCCAATACATAATCCGATAGCCAAATCGGCAATTTTTCACCGTTTAAAGGATTGACTGCATAAGATCCGGTAAAAACGCCCGTTTTTTCTTTGTCCTGTAACCGATCGACAGAAGATTTCATGGAAGCCTGATAAATATAAGACTCCACCTCTTCTCTGGTGTCTTTTGTCGCCAGTTCTTTTGCCAGACTGTGTTCCGGTGCAAGCACTAAAAAGGTCGCTCCATATAAGGTATCCGGACGAGTAGTATATACTTTAATAAACTCTTCTCTTCCGTCAACTGCAAAATCCACTTCTGCACCGTGACTCTTTCCGATCCAGTCCGCCTGCATTTTCTTTACTTTTTCAGGCCAATCTAATTTATCCAGATCCGCCAATAAACGATCGGCATATTTTGTAATCTTCAGCATCCACTGGTTTAGATTCTTTTTTGTAACTTCCGATCCGCAGCGTTCACATTTTCCATCTACCACTTCTTCATTTGCCAGACCGGTTTTACAAGAAGGACACCAGTTAATCGGCATCTCTTTCTGATATGCCAATCCTTCTTTAAACATCTTTACAAAAATCCACTGAGTCCATTTATAGAAATCGGGATCTGTCGTATTTACCTCCATATCCCAATCATAAATTGCAGCAATCTCATTAATCTGACGTTTGATATTTTTTATGTTGTCCGCTGTTGAAATACTTGGGTGAATTCCCATTTTAATTGCATAATTTTCAGCCGGAAGACCGAATGCATCCCAGCCCATCGGATGGATCAGGTAATAACCCTGAAGCATCTTATAACGACTCCAAACATCAGAAATAACATACCCTCTCCAATGTCCTACATGAAGACCGTTTCCGGAAGGATATGGAAACATATCTAAACAATAGTATTTCTCTTTTTTTCCATCATCAATATTGATCGGGTTTTCTTCCCAAATATCATGCCATTTTTTTTCAATTTCTCTATGGTTGTAAGGTATTGCCATGATTTCTCCCTTCTATTCGCATTATAGGTATAAATTCACCCAATTCTGCATACTTATAAAAGTTTATCATAACCCCTATATTTGTCAAGATACCTGATTGATTCCGAGCAAGGCAAAGAGACAGGAGAAAGTCTTTCTCCTGTCTCTTTGTATAGAAATTATGATGCTTCATGTGCTTTTGCTTCCGCATCCTGTACTTCTTTCGGAGCTTGTTCATATCTGACAAATTCATAGGAATACGTACCCGCTCCGCCTGTCATAGAACGTAAGGTTGTATTATATCCGTCCAATACAGCCTGCGGTGCTTCTACTACAATTTCCTGCAAACCGTTTTCTGTCGGATTCATACCCAAAACACGCCCTCGACGTTTATTAAAATCTCCCATTACATCTCCGGTATATTTATCCGGTACAATCACATGAATCGATACAATAGGCTCCAATAAAACCGGAGTCGCCTCCATAAATCCTTTCTTAAATGCCTGAATCGTTGCTGTTTTAAATGCCATCTCCGATGAATCTACCGGATGATAAGAGCCGTCATATAGAGTTGCCTTTACCCCGACTACCGGATATCCCGCCAAAGCACCTTCCAGCACTGACTCCGCCAAACCTTTTTCAACTGCCGGGAAGTAGTTTTTCGGAACTGCTCCCCCCACTACCGTCTGTTCAAATACATAAGGAGTTTCCAAATCTCCGGAAGGTTCGAATGTCATTTTCACATGTCCGTACTGACCGTGTCCTCCGGATTGCTTCTTATATTTGTGATCTACATCCGCTTTCTTTAGAATGGTCTCCTTATAAGCAATTCTAGGTCTATCTAAAACGATTCCCACTTTATAACGTTCCTGCAGTTTACTTACCACTATATCCAGTTGCTGCTCTCCGATTCCGTACAACAGAGATTGTCTATTCGCCTTATCATATTCTGATCTGATGGTCAGATCCTCCTGCATAATCCTTGCCAATGCCTGAGAAATTTTATCTTCATCCCCTTCTTTCTGAGCTTTATACCGCTTTACCGTATACGGTTTTGATATCGCAGTCTTGATATACATTATCTGATTCCCTTTTTGTGACAAAGTGTCCGTTGTCTGCACATTCGACAATTTTGCCAACGCTCCGATATCTCCGGCATGAAGTTCCTCAACCTCAACCGCTTTGTTTCCGCACATAACATAGAGCTTTCCGAGTCGCTCTTCTACATCATGTTCTTCATTTACTAAAATATCGTCCCCTTTTAAAACACCGGAATTTACTTTTATAAAAGAATATTTTCCTATAAACGGATCTACCATTGTTTTAAACACATAGGCTGACTTCGGTTTTGCAAAATCATAATCCGCATCAAATACTTCATTAGTTTTAACATTAATTCCTTTGCACTGTCTTCGATCCGGAGATGGTACATACTTTATAATATCATCTAATAATGTATATACACCTTGTGCCATGATGGAAGAAGCGATCGAAATCGGCACCAAGCTTCCGTCTAAAACATTAACACGCAATGCCTGTCGAATTTCATTTTCCGAAAACTCCTCTCCGTTAAAGTAGCGATCCATAAATTCATCGGAAGTTTCCGCCACAGACTCCATCAAAGTCTCTCTTAAAATTTCCAGATTTTCATTGGAGTAATCCGGAACTTCCATAGGCTCAACCTCTCCACTATCCGTCCATCGACTTGCCTCTTTTGTTATAATGTTGACATACCCTACAAACTTCCCGTTCTCTCGAATCGGCAAATGAAACGGTGCCAACTTTTTCCCATATATCTCCTGCATATCCAGAACTGCCTGTCGAAAACTGGCATTGTCATCGTCCATTCCGGTTACACATATCAGTCGCGGTAAATTGTATTTTTCACAAATCTCCCAGGCTTTGTGCGTTCCGACTTCCACACCCGACTTACCGTTAATCAGAATAATCGCAGCATCTGCTGCAGATACCGCTTCCTCCACTTCTCCGATAAAATCAAAATATCCGGGGGTATCCAGTATATTGATCTTGCAATCTCCCCATTCAATCGGAATTACAGAGGTTCCGATCGAAAAACCTCTTCGAATCTCTTCTTTGTCAAAATCACTTATAGTATTTCCGTCAGTAATACTCCCCATTCGTTTGGTCATACCAGACAAATATCCCATAGCTTCCACCATTGTGGTTTTTCCGGCACCGCTATGCCCGAGAAGTACAATATTACGAATCTGATCTGTTCTGTATACCTTCATGCTAATTCCTCCAATACAATTTGATCTGTTAGGAATATTTTACTAGATTTTTTTAATAAAAACAATTATTTTTCAGTATTTTTTCTATTTTTTGATAAATTATATATTTTTGTAATGTAAAATCATTTTTTATCTCAAAACTTGTATGCAAAATAGGAATCGGCAAGTTAGTCTCTAAAACTATATATCGAGAGTAAATTATTTATCCGCATATGAATATAATACCGTTTAAGCACATAAAATCGATTATATCCCAGTGTATCTGCTCATTCCTGTTACTGCTCGACTTTGTATGATCGGCATCGATTAACCCAATATTAATTCTTAAGAAATTAGTTCTCTTTTCAATGATCGTCTATGCTTTTTTTATTTTTTAGATCAAATTGTTACGATCTAAAAATAAAAGAATAAAAATCGAATTACTTTCGCTCCTGTTTACCTATTTCACATAATCAATAAGTTTTTACAAAAGTAATATGTAAAAAAGCAAAAACAAAATGGATGCCATGTGTATAATACAGATAGCATCCATATAGTCAACCTAATCCATTAATATGTGTCCGAAATTTTGGATACATATCAAAACCCACCCGAGTCTTTTTTGTTTTTCGCTTTTTTACTAATATTTTTCTTACATAAATTGCATTGGATGGGATTGTCCCTATTCTCATTCCATCTGTCAAAACACAGGCATCTTGTTCTATATTGACTTCCAATGGCGTATCCCCGACATTAACAGCCGCAAACGAAACAGAATAAATCATAACCTCCTGCTGTACCTCTTTGTCAAGAAATCTTTCTGCCCTGGTTTTTCCTACTACATACAACGCACCGTCCGACTGACGCATTACATATGGATGACGATACACATTTTTTTCTGTTATTTTTTATACTCCAGATAACTTTTTACACTGTCCGAATAGAATTTATATCCGTCATTCACCTTTTGGAAACGAAATGCCGCCCCTGCAATAATGATAATCCCAATACTCAAAATTGCAATTTTCTTCCAATGAATTCTTTTTTTCACATTATCACCTTCTTATTGACACCTCCTCCTAATATAAAAGTGTAGTGGTTATACTCCCCAACAGCCAGTTGAGGGTATAGTCCTCTCATTGCTTAGGCTGTTAGAATGTAGTGGCATTGGTTTGGACGGGCACCTCCTTTCTATAAAATGAGCAATAAAAAACACCCCTTAAGGAGCATTCAGTTAGGGATTTATGGAAATCAAGTTTAACTGACAACCTTTAAGCGGACAAAAGAAATAACGACCATACAAGAGTAGAAATGCTCCTGTGTGGTCGTTTTCTTGTGATTATTGAAACTATAATTCTGCTACAATTTTTTCTAAGTCTATTTTTTCATCTAGTTTTCTTCTCTCATTTTGCGTTTTCTCAAATATATAAGAATAGCTAATGCTCCACCTGATAATGCTAATAATCCTGTAAATATTCCTGCATTTGAACTATCTCCTGTTTGTGGTAATTTTGTATTTACTACAGGTTTTTGTGGATTATCGCTTGGCTTTGCCGGTTTCTTTGGATCATCGCTTGGCTTTGCCGGTTTCTTTGGATCATCACTTGGTTTTTCTGGTTTTGGAGTTTCCGGTTCATCCGGTTTATCTGGAGTTGATGGTGTATCGTCCCCTCCAGGAACCATAGGATCTGGAGTTGGATCTGGAACTGGAACTGGGGCTTTGGTTTTGTATGTGTTTACAACATAAAGACCATCCACAGTAGTCTCATAATCTAAATTATCAAATGGATTTCCATTTATATCCAATTCTCTTACTGAATAAGTGTATGGATTACCTTTTTCATCTTTTTCGTCCTGCTCGCCAAAGTTTACTTCTATGAAGCCATCCTGATTTACTACATTTCCTACTTCAATCCTTTGTCCTTCCACATCGTAAGGAACTTCACCATCGATATTTCTTTGAAGTTGGAAAAATACATTTGGCTTAGTGATATTATTTGGTACATTCACCCATTTCTTATAAGCAATTATATTATTTGGAACTTGTGGCTTTTGGTAGGCATTTTCTACCTTGAAAACCAAAGTGTCATCTGTTGAATTATCAATATCTTTTTTAACGGTTGATAGATACTTGTTACCATTTCGTTCATAAATATGATCTAAACCAACACCAACTTCTACAACATCATAAATGTAGAGATGATCTTCCGCATCTTTAATTTGAAGATTTTCCCAAACATAAGTTCTTCCATCTTCTAAGATAGTGTAATTAGTATCAACTTTTTCGTACTTACTATCAAGCTTAGAGCTTTTTCTCATAAGTTGAAGAGTAACTGGACCATGGTCTTCTACAGGCCCACCTTGCCAAATCTTAGTCGCCTTGACAGTGATTGTATTAGTCTCAGGAGTTGAAGGCGCAACTGTATCTTTAGTATTTGTTACGGTTAGGCCATCTTCTTTTTTAGTATACCCTTCAGGAGTAAAATCAGATCCGTTTTCTTTAACTTCTTTTACTGAATAAATAAATTCATTGCCATTCTCATCAAATCTATCTAGGTCTTTCCAAGTTACTTTTGTTATACCATTTTCAAGTTTTTTCACTTCTTGATCTTGGACTTCTATTTCTTCACCGTCTTTGATTTTCCTGTAAAGTTTGAAGTAAATAGTTGGTCTTGTTTCACCTTCTTTTAAATCGCCTTTCCAAACTTTATTAGCTTCTACATCTACTTTCTGATAAGTATTTGTTACTGTAAAGCCTTTATCCATAGATCCAGTTATTTTGTTAGTATAATTGTCCGGAACATTTTCTTCTTTTACATAATATTCAAATTCCCTACCACTTGGGTCGTGTTTTGGAAGGTCTTTGAAGATATGAGACTGCTCATCATCTCCTCCATCTCTTGTAATAAAGTCTCCTATTCCTTCCACTTTTTCATCAATAGCCTTTCCATCTAAACCTTGACCTTTTCTCCAAAGTTCAATAGTAGTAGCTGGCTTCTTGCCGCCTTTCCAAACTTTCTTAACTGTAATATCTATCATATTTTTATTCGGAGTTTCAGCTTCTCCCGGTTTGACGTTTTTGTTTACTACAGTTAAGGTCTTTTCATAGTCTTTTTTATTATTAGTTTTTTCCAATTTTACTTTTATTGGATCTGCTGATAATTTTGAACTAGTCTTATCATAGTCACCTTCAATGTAATATGGAGTATAACCATGGTTTTCTATTTCTTCAACCTTATAGTCTCCGTTAAATAGATTTTCTAATACTTTTGTTTCGCCAGCGACCAATTCAAATACTTCTGTATATTCTGTTGGCTCATTATTTTTAGATCCATTTATCTTTGGTCCTGTGACTTTGAATTTAAACTTCAATGGATCTGAAACTGCCATCCTGGTCATCATTGACTGTTTTTTTACAGGTTGGTTTTCTAGGACTTTTTTGATGGTTAGTTTGCCTTGTGGTTTTTTAAATTTCGCTACAAAGGTGTAGTTGTCATAAACTTGATCCGCCTCATTTAATAGACCTTTTGTTGAATCTCCTTGGCGTTCCCAACCTACAAATTGATAGCCCTCATTAGGTACAATTTCTACACCAGTTTTGTCTGAATTATAATCAGGAACTGGGATATTAGAAAATTCTAGGCCCTTTACAACGTCGTAGCTAACAGTTTTGGCTTTATCGCCTTCTTCGAGTTTGCCGTTTTCGCCAGCCTTGAAGTTCACTCTGACATAACCCTCTGGTGGATTCTCTTTACCCGACACTTCTATTATTCTGACATCTCTATAATAGAAAGTAATTTCTTTTTTACCTGTACCGTTGATGCCTTTTAATTCATTTGTTTCTTCATTTACATCGAAGGATAGTTGTTGTTGTGGATCGCTTGTTAGGACCCAACCTGGGATTTTTTTGTAGTTTCTTGCGTCAAAGTCACGGTTGCCATTAACAACTGTTTCTTGTGGGATTATCGCACCTTTTTTCTCGTCTGCTGATCCCTTATAGCTTACGTCAACATAATTAACCTTATACTCTCGAGTCCTAATAGGTATATAGAAGAATTTGAAGACGTTGTTTGCGGCTTTAGGATTATATACCATCTCTCCAGTTGCTGAATCTACAATTTTTTCTGGTTCAACCCTGAAGTTTTGATAGAATGAGTTGTTTGCATGCGTACGAGTATTATATTCTTTGTATTGTTCTTTTAAATCACCTGTTAATTTTTTATCGAGTTCATCATGAGTTGCGAGTAGATACTTCTCGGTTTTCTTTATTGCAGTTGCAGGAACCATACGCCCCACTCTTTTACCTTCTTGTGTTACCACTTCTGGATTTGGCTTTCTATTTCCGTCTAAATTAAATTCCCTATCCAAGAAATAGTGTTCTACCTTGACATCAACCCTGTCGTTTGGAACCCAAATTGCCTTTAGGTAGAGAGGAGATACTACATCATTGCCAAAGGTGTAAAGCTCTGGCACTTTGTAATCCTTTAGATAATCTTTGGATCTTTGTATATCTTTCTCATTTGTGTAATTACCTTTGTCATCCTTATTGTAGCGGATTACCTCCCAACCCAAGAAGTCATAGCCTTTTTTGGTTGGTTTTTGAGGTTCTACTAGCTTTTGCCTTTGGACGACAGTAAAGATTTGCTTATCATCTTCATTGGCTTCTTTTTTTGCGTAGGTGATTTCTTTCTTATCACCTGTGTCACCTTCTTTTATTGTTTTTCTTGTTGTGGTGATCTTTGCTTCATCTATTGGATCTAGTTTTCCCCCATCAGGGTCAAAGGTTACCTGCCATTTATAGTCAGGCTCGCCCCACTTTGCGTATAAGTTAAGTGGGTGGTTAGGCATCTTTTCACCCGGGTTCTCCCAGATAAGCTTAGTGCCTTCAGGGTCTAATGCCCAGCCTTTAAAGACCATTTGGTCTGAAAGGTTGTCCGGACGCTTAACTTTTAATTTGCCATCAGTATCTGTAAATACTAAGTCTGTAAGACCTAATTCTTGTAACTTTTTCGGATTATCCAATATGTTTTTCGGATTTTCTGTATTGTAGCTTTTTTCTGTATCCGCATCAGGGCTTAGAGCCTTTAGAGGAAATTCGTAGAAGGTATCTAGTTGGTTTGTAGAATTAAACTCACTATCGCCCTTAATCTTTGATGGGTCGTAGTTAAATCTTAGTGGATACTTGTTACGAGTGTATTCAAATTTAAGGTAGCCGTTTTGGTCAAATTGTTTAGAATCATCATTAGGAAATTCACTCATAAAGTATAGCTTGCCCTTTTGTTTAGGATCTCCATAGTCATCTAATTCTTTAGAATATACCTCAGGAAAAGGTGTTGTTTCCTCACGGTCGTCATTAAGGTCTTCTAAATCACTATCGTTATAAAATCTTGACCCTATTCCTCTTTTTTCCTTTTGTGTAAAACCTTGGAGATCTGGAGGAAGATGCTTGTACTCTTCTCTGTCAGTATCTGATTTTATGGTGTAGAGATCATAATCTATCACTTGATTGTCCTCAAAACCATCCAACCAAAAGTCTATGTGGTGGGGTAGTGTGTGATTATCTTCTTGAATCCCGAAGGAAAGGTCTGTAATGCTAGCTGGCTTTGTTTGACCATTGCCTAGGTCTATTTCACTAACATAGCCATCTTGTTTTATTAATTCAGGACAATCTATAAAGAGGTTAGCAGAAAGCCTGTAGGGAGGAGTGTCCCTATAAATAACTTTAGGATTCTTAAGATTTGGTAACCATCCTATACTAGAGTAATATCTAGTAAATCCCCTTACTTCCTTTATATCATCTGGCCACAAGCCAACCATCTTTTGGTTATAGCGTGCCTTAAAATGATAGGGATTCCCCTCTTCGCCTACTTTTTTATCATTTTTCCATATTTCTGGATAAAAACTTTTAGCGTTTGTGTTAGATTTCGTAAAGTAAAGGTCATAAACTTGTCTATCGTAGTAGATGTTGTAGACTGTTTTACCTGTGGTTGATACAGTCTTTGTGACATTTGTTTTAGGATCTTTATTTTCTTTATCTGTTAAGTCTTGGTTGTAGACATAGAACTTGTTTAGATAAGGATTTCTGCCAGAATTCAAGTTTTCGCCGGCCCATATCTTGTCTAGGCGGGCTTGATCCAGGTTCGGAAATACTATGTCTTTTATAGACACGTTATCCAAGTCTGGTCTCGAGCCTGTGTCTTGGTTTTTATAGACACGAGTGCCTACATAGTCGTACTTATCTGCTAGAGAAGCACCATCGGCATGGTCTGCCTTTTCTGCCCAGAATTGTACTGCATAGTCAGCTTTTTCCTTGTCCTGCCACACAGCTGTGAAGGTAACTTTCTCTGCTGGCATGATTAGCCCTGAATCTAAATCTTTTTCTGAAATTAATGCACCAGCTGTAATTGTAGTGCCATCTTTTTTCTTTAAGTTTACAGATGATTTCCAGCCTAAAAAGTCTCCGCCTACTTTTGTAGGTATGTCTGCATCGGCAATTTTAGGAATCACTTGTTGATAAAAAATAGTACGAGCCGGAAGTGGTGTTCCACCTTGTGTGTCAAAAACTACATCAAAATGGGCACGGTTGTAACGATATTCTACAACAAAATCTTTAGTATCATTTGGTACTTGTATCTTGATAAAATCTTGTTCTGGAACAAAGCCTTTTCTATCTTTTTCATCAAGTGGTTTTATTTCCAAAATAGAAGCAGTGTTACCTTTTTGCTTTGTAGTTATTTCTTTTTGGTCATCTCCACCTAAATTTGTATACTTATTTAAGTCTAAGATGTCTTGAAAAACGTGTTTGACTGTTACTTCGTTTTCTTTTCCATAATAAAGAAATTCTTGACTCCCTTCATACCTAAGTCCAATTTCTTTGTCACCACTTATTTTTCCATCTTTTGCTTTTTTTACTATCATATCATAATTAATATTATAATTTTCAATTCTATTTCCTGCATCATTTTTAGGAATGTAATAATCAGAAAATTTAGGTAAGGTAATTGTCTTACTTATCCTATCTTTTTCTTCTTTTGTTGCAGATTCACCAACACTAGCTATGTAGGGTTGGTAGTTGATTTTATAAGAGGATTTTCCATCAGCATCCACTCTCTCAACCTTATAGTCTGTACGCAAGTTATAGATATCTGGTTGGTCTGGATTTTTTGTAAGACTTTGTGCCGTTTCTCCTTCTCCAAGTTTTACTGGCCTTGCAGGAATGTTAGCTCCTGCCACAATAGGGCATTTATCGTCATCACTAACCGATTTTGGCAGCCCTCCACCCCCATCAGTCGCAAAGGCTGTGGCGATATTTGACACCATCGTGATAGTAACTATCAAAAGTACCATAAACTTTCTCATTTTTTTCATATTTAGCTTCCTTTTCACAATTTTCTTTATCTATCTACTAGATTGTCAACACCTATTTGTACAATCTAAAATCGAACGTACTAACTTATATATTTAACTGGTGTCAAGTAACCTAATGATCCATGGATCCTTAGGTTGTTGTACCCATAAACATACTCTGATAATTCTAATTTTAGTTGTTTTAAGCTTGTAAATTTTTTCTGATATACAAATTCTGTCTTCATTACCTTATTAAATGCTTCAGCTACAGCATTATTATAAGGACTACTTTTTTTACTTAATGATCTTTCTATTCCAGATATATCATACACCTTGTTGATTTCAGTTTTTCCAACCATACCAAGTCTTGTAAGAAGCTCTTCTACATCTGAATAATCAACATCATGTTCTGAGCAGAACTCTTTTATATTTTTCATAGCATTAAGGTTAGGCTTTGCCACCTTCCCATCTATTCACAGTAGAAAATGCCACCTTAATTTCTTTAGCAAAGTCTTGCTGTATCAGAAAGCATCGTTGTCTAATTCTTTTAATTTCATCTGGAAATCTAATTATACATCTCCACTGCGTAAAAATTTCCATTGTACACTATAATAACATATATTCATGAATTTTTCTACTCCCTAAGGCTATCTCATGTAGTTTTGGGAGATTTTTTATTTTTAGGGGTTCGATTATAGCTCTTTCTTCGCTTATAGATGCAAGGAAAAATATTTTTTATAAAAGCGTCAGATTTTGTCTTCTCCCAAGGCTACCTAGTAGAAGGACAAAATTTACGGAGCCTTAGAGAAACTTTTTTCTAGAAATTTTCCTAGATGGTTTACAAAACATCAAATTTCTTTGCCTGTGATTTGTAAGGAAAAATTGGTTCTTAAAAGAGAAATAAATGTCCTTCTAATATTAGAAAAATAAAGGAGTGAAAAAATGAGTTATGAAAACTTACCAAAAAACTTAAAAGAAAAAGAAATCTTTGGAGCATGGAGACTTGAAGATGCAAAGGAAAGAAGAAACAGCAAAGTGCCCTATAGTCTAGTTACTGGAAACAAAGCAAGAGTAAATATGCCATCAGATTTTACAAATTTTGATAAGGCAATAGAAAAGCTATCTACCTATGATGGTCTTGCCATAAGAATCGATGAGGACATGATTGCTATTGACCTTGATCACTGCGTAAAGAATGGAGAAATTTCTGACTGGGCTATGGAGATACTGGAGCATTTTCCGAATGCCTACATTGAATATAGTCCAAGTGGAACTGGACTTCATATTCTCTGTCATTACTACAAAAAATATGACATTGTCTCCTACAAACTAAAAGGAAAAAACGTAGAGGTCTATCCGGGTGGCGTCACAAACAGGTTCTTTACAGTAACAGGAAATGTCTATCAACAAGGAGAGCTGGTAACGGAAGATGATGGCATCAAGTGGCTTATTGATACCTACATGAAAAGAGAAACTATGCCAGAAACTTTTGTAGAAAGTTCAGAGGTCAAGTCCTATCTAAGCGATGAATCCGTTACTCAAAAGGCAGGAAATGCAGTAAATGGAAAGAAATTTACAAGGCTCTGGAATGGCGATATTACTGGCTTTCCATCACAAAGTGAAGCAGATGCAGCCTTATGTTCGATTCTTTCTTTCTACTGCAATGGCGATACGGATCAGATAGATAGGCTATTTAGAAAATCTGCTCTGTATAGACCTAAGTGGGATGAACAAAGAGGTAGTGATACCTACGGAAACATAACCATCAGAAAGGCAGTTTCCATGTGTAAGACCTTCTATAAGCCCTTATGGCATAGGACTGCTGATGAAGATTTTAATGACATCTTAACTAAACTTCAAGAAATAAATCCTGAAGATAACAAGGTCTACTTAAATGGTGATTTAGGAAAAGGCAGACTTTTTGCCGATGTGTTTAAGGAGGTTCTTAGGTACGTTCCTGAAAGAAAAATGTGGTTTTTCTATGATGGAATCAAATGGACTAAAGATACAGGAACTCTAAAAACTATGGAACTTTGTAAAGATTTAGCCTTATCACTTATTCAGCACGCAGGCACTATCAGAAATGAGGCTAAAAGGTCTTATGCAGTGAAACTTTGGAATCAGTGGAGTACTAGAAGGTGTAGAGAGATTTGTATCAAGGAAGCACAAAGCGTCTATCCAATTCCAATGGCTGAGTTTGATAAAAATATCTACCTCTTTAACTGCAGAAATGGAACGCTTGATTTGAAGCATGGAATCTTTCGTGACCATAGTGCTGATGACTACATTACCAAGGTTTCAATGGTCGATTATGATCCACTTGCAAAAAGTGAAAGATTTAATTCCTTTGTAGATGAAATCATGAGTTCAGATAAAGAGAAAACCCTATTTCTTAAAAAGTCCCTTGGATATGCCGTAACTGGTGAAACCAAGTATGAGTGTATGTTTTTTCTCTATGGTGAGACTACTAGAAATGGCAAAGGAACGCTTATGGAAAGTGTCTTATTTGTTATGGGTGATTATGGTAAAGCAGTTAGACCTGAAACCATTGCTGTCAAGAGCAATCCCAACAGCTCTCAGCCATCTGAGGACATTGCAAGACTTGCTGGTATTCGTTTTGCCAATATAGCAGAGCCAAGACGTGGACTTTGCCTTAATGCAGCCCAAGTAAAAAACATGACTGGGAATGACACATTAAATGCAAGATTTCTTCATGAGAACAGCTTTGACTTTAAATCTCAGTTCAAACTCTATGTCAACACCAACTACCTTCCTATCATCAGCGATATGACCATATTTTCAAGTAATCGTGTGCATATCATTCCTTTTGATAGACACTTTGAAGATGATGAACAGGATAAAACCTTAAAGGAAGAATTTTCAAAAGATGAAGCCAAAAGTGCCATTCTAAACTGGCTTGTTGATGGTTTTTATCTACTTAAAAAAGATGGAATTAATCCGCCAAAATGCGTAAAAGATGCCACTTTAAGCTATGCCCATGATAGCGATAAATTTGCTCAGTTTGCCGAGGATAAACTGATTGCTGATGATACGGCTGAAGTTAGAACAGCTTCAGTCTATGACCACTACAAAAGGTGGTGTGAGCAAAATGGTTGCTATTTTGAAAACAGCAGAAACTTCAACCATGAACTTAGGAAGTTTGCTGAGGTTGTTAGGAAAAGACCAAAGGCTGGTGGTGAGAAGACCACACTGCTAAAAGGCTTTAGGCTAAGAGATGAATTTGAAGATTTCTTAGGGGGCAATTAGTGGCAAGTAATATCGGTTATATGAATATTTTTTAAATATATGAAATTACTATATTTTCTTGCCACATAATGCCCCATCAAAGGAGGTGGTGCTTATGATTGTATCAATTTAAGGCTTAACAACTGTGAATATAAATGAGGATAAAATGAAAAGAAAAAAGAAACATATTGATTTTAGTTTTCTTAAGGAAATTGATGAAGGCACAGACCATTATGAAATACTGGACACCTTCTCTAACAGGCAAGGACTACCACTAACGGTATGTGTTTCAAGACAGGCAAATCCAGCAAGGTACTGCGTCATTGGAAATATGTTCTCAGCCTACTTCTTATCCTATACGGACTTAGAAAATTTTCTAAAAGCCGGAAGGATGCATAAATGGACTAAAGAAGACGAAAAAAGATTCGAAAACAAATATCACAGAAGTACAGGAGTCTTTAAGTCTCTGTACTAACCCTAGGGGGATGATTATCTCTAGGAATCTATCCCTTGGGGAACGGGCGTGGGGTCTCACACAGAAAAAAAGCGAAATCAAACAACAAAAAACTTAAGAATCAAAGAAAGGAAAATTTTATGGCAAAAGACGGAACAAATCGTGGTGGAAATAGACCAGGTGCCGAAAGAAAACCAAAGGCTATTTCTGAAAAAATTGCAAATGGAAATCCGGGAGGAAGAAAACTGGAAGCTATGGACTTTGGAAATCAAACTGAGTGCCTTGATGGCATAGAAATGCCAAAGGTAAGTGACTATATGACTTCTGTTCAAAAAGACGGAACGGAAATCTGTGCAGAAGAAATATTCAAAAAAACTTGGAATTGGTTACATAAAAGAAAATGCGACCATCTTATTCCTACTCAGCAACTGGAACACTATGCAATGGCAGTAGCTAGATGGATTCAGTGCGAAGAAGCCATATCAAAATATGGCTTTCTATCTAAAAAAACTACCGGTACGGTTACTTCTTCTCCCTTTGTCAATATGGGAAAAGAATATATGGGTAGTATCTCCATTCAGTTCTATGGTAATTCCCTTTATATTTCCTACCATGATTTAGCCCTCCTTTCTATAAAATGAGCAATAAAAAACACCCCTTTCGAGGTGCTTTTCCTTGTTAGCTTATTATTTTAGTATAAAGATTAGGTGTTATCTTTATTTGGCAAAAGGTTTGTATACCTTTCCGGTAACAGAAGATTTATATTTGTAGTCTTTTATATTTGCTTCTCCATTGCCGGAAGTCCAACCTCTTTCCTGTTTTTTTATTAATTTGCCAAGTCCCTTCTCGTCACTTATCGTTTTCTTATACATTTCATTTA
Organism: uncultured Clostridium sp.; assembly: GCA_947253885.1. GTDB lineage: Bacteria > Bacillota > Clostridia > Lachnospirales > Lachnospiraceae > SY8519. Next base: position 57,429 of record CAMYAO010000007.1, on the reverse strand, counting down.
CTTTTGTTACTTTCCTGTCTGCTACACTATATATATAGTAAAATTTTCTGTCTTGAGGGAATACATAGATCTCCTTGTGGTCTTTGCCTATATCAGCAGTAAATGTAACATCGCCCTGGAAATTCAATGGGATTTTGCCAGTAGATTCTCCATCCTTTGCGTATTCACTGTCTATAATGGCAAAGCCTTCTGATACTTTTTTCTTTTCTACATCGTAAGTAAACACTCCTTGTGTTGTATAAAACACTAATTTATCCTTTGTTTCATAAAGCGTTCTTGGTAAAGTTGACTCTACTTTTTCTCCATCGTTATCAAAATTGGATATTTCTTTCACTTGTACAGTCTCTTTTTTAGTTGGTTCACTTTCATTGGATTCCGTGTTTTTGGTGCCGCAAGAAGCAAGCATCACAGAGACTACTATCAGACACAAGAAAGTAGTAATTAATTTTATTTTTTTATTCTTCATAGTTACACACCCCTTTTGACGAATTAGTCATAATATCCCTTAACTAAAATATTCGTTGTCCCTGACGTTCCATATCTCTTTATGAACTTGCCTTTATAATTTGATGTATGTGCGGTCACGTACGGATCATTCATGCCACCTTTATAAATAACTACGGTATGATAATTTCCAAGTTGAATCAAATCCCCACAAGTTAAACTTGAACGCTTAGAAACTTTTTTACCAAAAGGTCCAGTGTATGTATTTTTTAGTAAATAATTTCTTAGTTCAACGACTCTGATCCATGTAGTATTGCCAGCATACCATCTCAATTTACCAGTTTTGTCATAAGGTGCTCCGCCGGCATGCAGAACTTGTGATGCATAATTTGTGCAGTCGCCTCCCATAGAATCCCAGTTTTTATATTTAGGGTTACGCTTATTCCACCACTTATTTTGATAGTTTCTAAGTGGTTTTGCATACATTTTATGGAATTTACCATGCCTTTTAACCGCTAACACTTTAGATTCAATACTGCCTTTTTCATTGATTTTATCTTGATCGCTTTTGGAAATTTCACCTTCCTGTTTTCTACGATCTAAAATTTCTTTTACATTATATCCTTCTTTTTTCTGCTGAGAGTTATACAGTGACTTTACGCTATTCTTTTTAACAGTTGCTGAATTTTCCCATTCATTTGCATTGTAAATGCATTCTGGAAACATAACTCCTGCAGTTAAATCGTTTGACTGCAAATCCTTAATTTTCCATGTTCCATTTTCTTTTACCATGCTTACTTTATAAAACACCTGAATACCAGAAGTCAAATCCTCATTATCTTCCGCTTTTACATTTGGACCTTTTGCATACTCTTCCTTATACTGGTATTCTGCCTCTATAAATAAACTTGCAGAATTTTCATCTTCAAAAACTACTTTTGGCTTTTTATATTCTTCACTAATCAAATGTTCCTCAGTATTAAAGGAAAGATCATCTTGTTCATGAATATATTTTCTATCTTTCAGTAGTTGTTTAAAACTTCTGGCTTTCTCTGAGACTTGTTCTTGTATTGCTTTATCAAAAGCATCATTGTTTTTAATTGTTCTAAAATCCGAATACACAGATTTGATAAAATCAATAGCTACTTTTTCTTTTGATACATTTTTTGTAGTTTGTGCATTAGCCACAATTGCATTCTGGGCAGAAAACATGATTGACATTACAACGAAAACTATTAAACTAATCCAGGTAACAACTTTTCGATTACTAGTACTCATCTCGATTCTCCTTTCCAACACTACAATTAACTATATTTAACTATTATATATCATATTCTTACGTACAGTTCAATGGCTTTGTTAAAATTTAAACAATTAATTTGTTCCAAATATAATTATGTAGTTAAAATTTATCAAAATCTTCCTGTGTAGCTCTCCTATTTGTGCCTTCTTCATGAGGTAGGTTTATATTGTTCCACTCTGTTATATAGTCAATCCACATCCCAAGTGTCATCGAAGCAGTATCCTCCATACGAAGTCCCCTGCTTAAACCTCCTGTAAGGATGCTTTCGAGGTTTGCTTTTTCTTTGGCACTGCCTTTTTCACTGCTTGAGACAGTGCCTTGAATTTTTTTGTGCTGATGCAGCTTTCTACGAGAGAAGGAACAATACTTCCCAAAATCTCATCCATCGGAAATCTCTCAAACTGATGAAACCAAGTAGATGGTTCTTCCACTTCCTTATCTCCATTTTTAGCAAGTGCCCATATAAGCTGCAATCCTTCTGTTACATTCAATTCAGATAGAACATCAGTAATCATATCAATAGCTGTAGATGTTAAAGTCTTCCCTACACTTTCAAAAAGTGAAACAGCAGCCTTTATAGCTGTCATAATGATATCAATGGGATCAGTTCCAAACTGCATTTTATATACAAACATCCATGATAGCGATGTATCAAATTTCACATTCTTACCATCAATTTCTACAGTCTTTATCATACTTTCCTTCCTCCTATACTCCTGGTTTTGTTACTAATGTTGGTTCATACGGTGCAGCACCATACCAAGAGGAATATGCCGTAGATTTAGCATCTGAAATACTTGCCTTTACAAAATGATTATCCAGTCTTGGTACTGCTTTAATGGAAATCTCCTGTGTGTTTGGTTCAATAGAATCTTTCTTGGTAGAAGAACCTACATCCGGTCTACCGGCTGTACATCTATAGAAGATATGAGGTCAGTATTTCCCGGATTCATTTTCAGAGCTCTCTCCACTTCAGAAAGCTGACTTTGAATAGTCCTTGTTTCTTTATTTACTTCACGGAAAGCCTTATCCAGCTTGGTAGTATCTCCATTCAGTTCTATGGTAATTCCCTTTATATTTCCTGCCATGATTTAGCCCTCCTTTATACAAAAACAACGTTATAAATAGGTAAATAAAAAATGTAGCTATAATCAAACCGATATTGGTTGCCTTTCCCAATTGCTGTACAATTTTAATAAGTGAAATCGACGGTACCCTAATCATATCCAACAGTATAACAATTCCAAACGGAACCATATATATATATCAAATTATTTATATAAAAACTGAGTGCCAATGTAAAAGTTGCCAGAAACGCCCCTGCTAAAAATGCCAGAAACACATAAAAGCACATATGCAGAAAAGAATGACTGTAGAACATTTTTGGAAATAATGTATGCGAATACTTAAAGTTGAAACCTGAATAATCCTCTGACACAATTGTAATCTGTCTGGCAGGCAAAGTCATAAAACACAAATACATATTCAAAAGCAAAGGAAGGGCAACTACAAGTCCTCCTGTAATAGCATTCCCGATTAACACATTCCTGAAATACTGTTTATGGCGTCCATTCACAATAAAATGATTAAGAAATCCGGATGCCTGATCCCGATAAATATACCTTACACAAGGTATGCTTGCCAAAAGTGGCAAGATCAGGAAAAAATTTTAGGAAACTCTGAAATAGTAAAGCATTCAAACCAGAACGTGTATGGTGAATACGCATGGATGCGATATGGAAAAATATCAACTATATAGTTTGCAACCGTCAGTGCACATCCAATTACCAATGCAATATACAAAGCTCTTTCTTTGCAGATTCTTTTTTATTATATATGTTTTCATCTTTTATTTTCTCTTCTCCATACTCTCTAGCCTGATATTAGCAACTACCCCGTCTTTTCTTGCTCTGACATCCTCTTTATTCATGAATACTGTATACAAAAATTATATATGTCTTAATTTTCTTTATCAATATTGCCCAAAAGAAGCAACTAACTTTCTCTATTTTTTATCCTATACAGAAAAAACAGAAATACTTTCTGTACAGTACAAAAAGTATTTCTGTTTCTATATATTCAGTTGCAATATCTGTTTTTTTAACTTTAAATCAACAGCATTGCATCCCCAAAAGAGAAAAACCGATACTGCTCTTTTACCGCTACTTCATATGCGTGCAGTACATGCTCTCTGGTACTCAAGGAAGAGACCAGCATAATCAAAGTAGACTCCGGCAAATGAAAATTCGTTATCAATCCATTCAATACCTTAAACTGATACCCAGGATAGATGAAAATATCTGTCCATCCTGAGGATTCTGTCAATCTTCCATCTTCATCCGCAGCCGATTCCACTGTTCTGCAGCTTGTAGTCCCCACACATATAACTCGCCCACCGTTTTCCTTCGTCTGATTGATAGTATCCGCTGCTTCTTTCGTAATCATATAGAACTCGGAATGCATATGATGGTCGGTAATTTCTTCCACTTTTACCGGTCGAAAGGTTCCTAATCCCACATGTAAAGTAACCTCTGCAACAGAAACCCCCATATCCCGTATTTCCTGTAAAAGCTCCGGCGTAAAGTGAAGTCCTGCAGTAGGCGCAGCTGCAGACCCGTCGTATTTCGCATATACCGTCTGATATCTGTTTTTATCTTTTAACTGGTGGGTAATATAAGGAGGCAGAGGCATCTGCCCCAACTGATCCAATATTTCTTCAAATATTCCATCATAAGAAAATCGAATCAGACGATTCCCATCTTCCACGATACCGATGATTATTCCTGTTAGCAGCCCGTCCCCAAAAGAAATTTCCGTACCCACCTTACATTTTTTTCCCGGTTTCACTAAAGTCTCCCAAACATCTTTCTCTTTTCTTTTTAAAAGTAAAAGTTCAATGTGAGCCTCTGTTCCGATCTTACATCCATGTAACCTGGCAGGAATCACTCTGGTATTATTTAAAACAAGACAGTCCCCTTTTCTCAAGTAGTTTGGTATATTGCGAAATATCTCATGGTTGAGCTGTCCGTTTTTTTTATCCATTACCAGGAGACGAGATGCACTTCTATCCTCTAAAGGATCTTGTGCTATCAATTCCTCCGGTAAATCAAAATTAAAATCACTAACTTTCATTCCTACTGCCTCAACTCAATTCCGATCGATTCCAATCCTTTCAAGATATTATCCATTGCAGCTATAATTTCTTTTTCTTCCAGTGTTTTATCTTTTGCACGGAAAGTTAAGGTGTATGCCAGAGATTTAAATCCTTCCTGAATCTGCTCTCCCTCATAAATATCAAACAATGTGCAACTTTCCAGATATTCTCCTCCGAATTGTTTAAATATTTTTTCGATCTTTCCGACCAAAATGTCTTTCGGGACTACCATGCTAAGGTCTCGTGCAACTGCCGGGAAATTGGCAATCCCTACATATTTACGTCCGAAATTAAGAAGAGATATCAATATCGGCATATCTACCACTGCCAGATAGATTCGATCTTTTATACCGTAATTCGAAGCAACTTTTGGATGTACCTCTCCGATATAGGCAACTTTTTTTCCATTTATAAATACTTCTGCCGCACGTCCCGGATGGAGAAAGGAAATAGTTCCGGTCGGATTGTATTCGCGTTCCGGCTGAATTCCGAACTGATCAAACAGTTCTTCCAGTACACCCTTCAGATCAAAGAAGTCTCCTTCTCCATACATTCCAAGTGTCAGCTGCATACGTTCCTCCGGAAGCTCCGTTACCGGAATTTGCTTCGGCAGATAAATATTCCCAAGTTCATATAAACGAACATCTTTATTTCTGCGATTATAATTCGTTGATAATGAGGACAAGATGCCGTTAACCGGAATCGTTCTCATAATGCTGTAATCCTCTCCCAGCGGATTGGAAATAGTAACTGTATTGCGGAGCGGACTGTCAGACGGAATCAATAATTTATCAAATACCTTAGGGCTTTCAAATGAATAGCTCATCCCCTGAGAAAATCCAGAGAATTCTGCGACTTCGCGCACCAGTTTTTCATAGGTCAATTTTTCGGATAATTTTCCCGCTGTTGCCGCCCCGCTAGGTAATGTGATCGGAATTTTATCATATCCATAAAATCTGGCTACCTCTTCTGCAATATCTGCATCTCTCAACAAATCCTGTCTCCATGATGGTGCCACTATCTCATTTGTTTCCGCATCGTATTTCAACTCGATTTTTTCAAAGTATCCAAGCATATCCTCAACGGATATAGTCGTTCCAAGCAAATGATTGATCCAATCCGGATCAAACGGAATTCGATGTTCGCTCATCGGCTCAGTATAGACATCGACAATTCCACCTACCACTTCTCCCACACCCAACTCTTCTACCAACTGGCATGCACGATTCATAGCTAAAATTGTATTATTTGGGTCCAATCCCTTTTCAAACTTGGAAGATGCATCCGTACGCAATCCGACCTTCTTACCGGAAAGACGAATATTAGTACCGTTAAAGCAGGCAGCCTCAAACAGCATTGTATCCACAGAATTGGTAATCATAGAATTTTCTCCACCCATGATACCGGCAATCCCGATTGCCTTTTCTCCGTCTGCTATCATTAGTACAGACTCATCTAAAGTTCTCTCCTGTCCGTCCAAAGTAATAAATGTTTCTCCTTTTTCCGCACGACGAACCCTGATTTCCTTTTTCTCAATTGCAGAAAGATCATATGCATGCATCGGCTGTCCAAACTCTTCCATTACATAATTAGTAATATCCACCAAATTATTAATAGGACGAATTCCATGCGTTGCAAGTCTTTGTTGCATCCATTTCGGAGATGGCCCGATCTTGATATTTTTTACTACTCTTGCTGTATATCGAGCACACAATTCCGGAGCATCTACCGATACACGGATATAATCATTTACATCTTCTGTATTTCCGGTTTCTGTAACGACAGGAGGATGAAATGTCTTGTCAAAGGTAGCAGCAGCCTCTCTTGCAATTCCCAAAACAGAAAAGCAGTCTACTCGATTTGATGTGATCTCATATTCTACTACAACATCATCCAATCCCAATATTGTTGCGACATTTTCACCAACAGCAACAGAATCATCCAGTATATACAATCCGTTCTCCGGAGCATCCGGATAAAAATCTCTGTTTGATCCCAATTCTTCAATTGAGCACATCATACCGAAAGATTCCACTCCTCGAAGCTTTCCTTTTTTTATCTTTATTCCGCCCGGAACTCGTTGACCGTCATGTCCTGCTGCAACATGACCTCCGTCTAAAACAACCGGAACTTTTATACCTTCTGCAACATTCGGTGCTCCTGTCACGATCTGTATCGTTTCTGTACCAATATCTACCTGACAGATTACAAGCTTATCAGCGTCCGGATGCGGAGAAACCGATACAATACGACCTACCACAATTTTATCCAGATCCGCATCCAAAACCTCATAACCTTCTACCTTGGAACCGGATAAGGTCATTGCATCCATGTATTCCTGAGGTGTCACCTCCAAATCAGGTACATATTCTTTTATCCATGATAATGAAGTTGTCATTTTAAACCTCCTAAAACTGTTTCAAGAAACGAATATCATTTTCGTACAGTAAACGCATATCGTCAATTTCATATTTTAATAAAGCAATTCGTTCCAACCCTACACCAAATGCAAATCCGGTATATTCTTTCGGATCTATGTTACACATTTCCAAAACATGAGGATGCACCATGCCGCAGCCCAGAATTTCGATCCAGCCTTCTCCTTTACAGAAGCGACAGCCTTTTCCACCGCATTTAAAACAGGTAACATCCACTTCCGCACTTGGTTCTGTAAATGGAAAATGATGTGGTCGGAATTTTACTTTTGTCTCCGGTCCGAACAGTTCCTTTGCAAATTCAGCCAAAGTGCCTTTTAAATCGGAAAAGGTAATATTTTTATCAATTACCAACCCCTCAATCTGATGAAAAGACGGAGAATGAGTCGCATCTACCTCATCGGATCGAAAAACTCTTCCCGGAGAGATCATACGGATCGGCAGATTTCCCTCCTCCATTTTTCGTACCTGTACCGGCGAGGTCTGAGTTCTCAAAACAATATCCTTATTGATATAAAATGTATCCTGTTCATCTTTGGCCGGATGATCTGCGGGAATATTTAAAGCCTCAAAATTATAATAGTCCATTTCCACTTCCGGACCTTCTACCACTTCATATCCCATGCCTACAAATATACGCTCCACTTCCTCTAAGGCGATTGTATTTGGATGACTGTGACCGATTTTATTCTTTTTTGCCGGAAGTGTTACATCGATTCCTTCTGTTTTTAGTTTTCTCTCCAAAGCCTCTGATTCTAATTTTTCTTTAATAGATGCCAATGCCTCTTCCAACTCCTGACGAACGGCATTTACCATTTGCCCAACCTTCGGACGGTCTTCCGGAGCAACATCTTTCATTGACTTTAAAACAGATGTTAATTCTCCCTTTTTTCCGAGAAAATTAATTCTGGCTTCATTTAAATCAGATAATTGCTTAGACGCTTTTATCTGTGTAATTGCCTTTTCTCTTATTTCATTTAACTTATTCTTCATCTTTTTTCTCCTGTACAACTATCTCTTCATGCAAATCAATATCTCTATGCTTTGTCTTTCTTTTACTTTCCCGAACCGAATGCAGGGCAGCTAATACAATTTCTATTTCATTATTAATCTCACCGCAGAACAAAAAGATCAACATACAAAAATACAGCCAAAACATCACTAAGATCACTGTGGTAAGACTTCCATAAATAGAAAAACCGTTAAAATAGTTTACAACAACGGAAAGACCGAATGAAAATATATACCACGATATAGAACATACTACAGCCCCCAATATCTGACTTCGGATAGTGGCCACTCTATTCGGCAGCATTTTGTAAATAAAGCTAAAAATTAATATTAAAAAGAAAAACATGATCAATAACCGGAATCGTATCACTCCACTCATAAAATAGGCAAATTGAGGTGATCTTCCACCGATTACACGTTCCAGCTTATGGCTGAATACGACAAATAATAACAATAATACTACCAGAAACACTAACGCCAACGTTTCTATCATAGCTCTTAATCGTAATTTAAACCAATTTCTGGACTCATTTAATTCATAAACAACATTCAATCCGTTTCTCAAGCTGTGTACGCTTTTTGCAGAAGAATATACAGCAAAAAGAACTGCAAAAAGAAGTGTTTTCCCCTGATTATGATGATAGACTTCATCGATAATATTTTTTAACCACGGAGCAATACGACCTGGAAAAAATCGTTGAAGACTCTGTAAAACAAGCTGCTCTGTAATAGATGTATAACGAATCAATGAAACAAACACCAATAAAAAAGGAATAATAGACATAATAATAAACAAAGAAGCTTGAGCTGCATAAGCAGAAAGATGGTGTTTTTTTACATTTCCGCCAAAATGATTTATTGTTTCACGAACTGACATACTCAATCCTCTCTGCAAAAATTTTACCACAAAGAAAAACCCGAAATGCCGTCCCTGTATTTTGAGTCCCAGCAAATGCCAGGTGGGACTCCGCAACGTATCCTTTTGTCATCCGCTCTAGGCGGCTCGACATCCAAATAGTGATTTGAGAATCCCTTATCAAAAATGTAGGTTCAAAATAACAGGCGTGTCGTACATCTCAGGCTATTCATTTCATTTATTATAGCGAAAAATAGGAAAGATGACAATATTATCTGACTGTCGTTATCCCTATAAGCTGTTTGCTTCTTCCACCACTTTCTTTATAGCAGCCGCTGCATCTTTCGGAAGTTTATTATATCCTTCTTTTGCAGTATTTAAACTTACTACATAGTTCAATCTTTCCTGCATACGAGCTTTCAGCTGTGATACATAGTGCTCATTTGTTAAGTCCGGTATAAATCCTTCCCATTCAAAAATCTCAATATCCGAAAAATTGCCCCATTGCTTAAACTCGGCTTTTTTCTCTACGATCGCTTCCAGCACTCCCAGGGTATCTTCTTTTTGAATTTTCTTACCCATAAATTCACCGGTATTAATAATAAAGCAGTCTACTTCTTTTTCTTCCACCAGTTTTTTGAATTTTTCATAGTCATTTTTTAAAGGATAAGTTCTAAAAGGATTTGCATATGGCTCCACTACCAGAGCATTTGGATCAACACCTTCTTTCAGGCGTTCTGCACTGCTCCTCTTGGTAGCAAGTGTTGCTCCCATAACAGAAGCAAGAGAAGCTCCCTTTAGTTTTACAACCGGTGGAAGAGTCGGATCTTTCATAATCCAAAAAATTGCATTTACAGGACTTCCGATACGATCCACTCTGTTCGGACTCCAGAGCTTTGACTTAATGGCACGACCGTTTCCGTTTCGCACATCCTCCGGAACAATTACAATTTTTCCGTCTTCATCAAGGGTTGCCGAACAATTCTGTACTGTTAATAAAAACTTATTGTCTTCACAATCTGCCGGGTAATCCGCTGTTTTATCGAAGTAGGTAGGCTCCAATGCAACTGATGCACAGGTGTCGGTATTGATTACAAATGCATCATCGTGCAGTACCATTATCTGTTTATATTTGTTATTGTGTTTTGCATGTGTCAGAGTGGATTTTCCGCTTCCGGATAAACCGAACACGGAAACTACATACTTGCTGTCATCCTCAAAGGTATATTCCTTTTGCCCACCGTGGCAGGATGCATATCCATTACGATTTGCAATGGCCCATGCGATTGTCAGAGTTCCTTTTTTATGCTCTCCGAAATATCTCATACCTAAAATTGCGGCACAGTTTGTTTCGGTATTAAAGTAGCACAGACAATTCGGATCCGAGATATCCGTCTGATCAGTACCGACCCACTGCGGATCTGAGAAAATATAGATATCGGATTCATTTTCATAAGATTTTGAATTGCGATACATCTCCACATATTTTTCCGACTGATACTGGAAATTCAGCATCCATGAATATAAAATATTTTCCTCTCCTTCCGGTATCAGTAAATGGGCTTTTACCATAAACTCCGGATCCAGTCCTATGAATACTTCTGCATGGTATAATTTTTTCCAACGTGTATCATACACTGCATTCATAACAATCTTGTCCAAACGAGCAGTATCTACACCCGGCTCTCCCGTAATCCTTCTGGCTGCCGCATATCGTCCGGTTATCGCTCCGTCATTAAACAAAAGTACTCTCGCATTGCTGTCAAGACCGAACTCTTCTCCTCGATAAACCGGCATATCGGTTACAATCGTTCCAGGTGATTCCAATGCAAGTTTATAGGCTTCTTTCAAGGAATTAATCTTTACAACATTGTTTCCATAAAATGCTGCCTCGATGATTGATCTGGTTCTTGAAAATCCGATTTTCCCTGGTCCGATCTCACTTCTTTTGTAAAATGCTTTTGTTGACACAGTAATTTCCTCCAATATATTGTACATTGATAACTATTTGTATTAAGAATCTACATTTGCTCTTTTGAAAATTGCAAAGGCAGAAGTTCTCCTAGTGTAGCTTTGATATATTCTCCCTTATGATTGCATAACAAGATCAAAAAATCTTTTTCACAAAATTCCGACAAAACCTGACGACAGGAACCGCATAATGTCGTATAAGTCTCACTGTCACTTATAACAGCCATTTCTCGAAAACGATACCTGCCATTTGAGATTGCGTTGTAAATTGCCACCCGTTCAGCACATATTGTACATCCGTATGCACTGTTTTCTACATTGCAGCCTGTAAATACCTCTCCACTCTCTGTAAGCAATGCCGCTCCGACACGAAATTTTGAATACGGTGCATAAGAAGATGCCAACATCTCCCTCGCTTTTATGATCAATTCTTCTTCTGTCATGCTTTGACTCCCATCATTTTAACATATCAATTGCATTGCTGGTACCGATTCTGGAACAGCCGGCTTCTATAAATGCTTCCATATCTTCCATAGTGCGGATTCCTCCGGCCGCTTTGATCTTTACCTCTGGTCCAATCTCATTTTTAAACAAAATAACATCTTCCAACTGTGCTCCACCGGTACCGAACCCGGTGGATGTCTTTATAAAATCCGCACCCGCTTCCGTCACAATCTTACAGACTTCTCTTTTCTCTTCTTCTGACAAATAACATGCTTCTACAATTACCTTAAGTATCCTGTCGCCTGTCAGTTCTTTTATGCGAATAATTTCATTCTTACAATCAGTATACCTTTTTTCTTTTATAAAGCCAAGATTGATTACCATATCTATTTCGGATGCACCATCCGAAAGTGCCTGTCTGGTCTCTTCCATCTTAGCTTCTATTGAAGAATATCCCAGCGGAAAACCCACTACTGTACAAATTGTCAACTGCGGGAATTTTTCATGGGCATTTTTCACAAAGCAGCCCGGTATACAGACAGATGCCATATGAAAGGTCAATGCTTCCGTACATAAACGTTTTATTTCTTCAAAGGTGGATGTTGGTCTTAACAGTGTGTGGTCCACATACTGATATAATGATTCTCTTTTCATTTCATTCTCCTAACTATCCCGACTCACTCCTGATTGTACAATCATTTCATGAGCAAACAAAGAAAAACACAAACTCCAAAAACATCTGTCTTTGGAGTCGTGATTATACAAAATTCTAAAGGCCGGTGAACACTGGATACGCTTTATTAGCTCCGATATATCTGTTTATTTTAAAAATCCGCGTACAATTTCCGGCATTTCATCTACTTCACAAATAGTACGATGACGTATTTCGGCATTACGAATCTCATTAATTGCTGCAGGCACTTTTACCTTGCTTAATTTATTTAATTTGTCTACTAATACAAAATCATCTTCAGCAGAATATTTGTCATCAATCGCATTCATAACCGAACGGGTAAATTTGTACGGACTCGCAGTACTGGCTATAATCGTTTTGGTTGTGTCCTTCTCCTGTGACACATATTGATCATAACAAGCTTTTGCAACTGCCGTATGTGTATCCATTATATAGCCCTCTTTTTCATAGAGTTCTTTGATAGCTTCAGCAGTCTGTTCCTCTGTTGCATAAAATCCGCAAAAGTCTTTCATCCTGTCTTTCATAGCATCTGTAATTGTATAACTTCCCTTTTGATTTAGAGATTCCATCAAATTCTTATTCTGCTCTGCATCACATCCTGCAGTCATGTAAATCAGACGTTCCAAATTGCTGGAGATTAAAATGTCCATGGAAGGAGAAGATGTTAAAAGAAACTCACGATTTTTATCATAACAACCTGTTCGGAAGAAATCAAATAAAACTTTATTTTCATTAGAAGCACAGATCAATTTCCCGAACGGAACTCCCATCTGTTTTGCAAAATATGCCGCCAAAATATTCCCGAAGTTACCGGTCGGAACCGTTACATTTACCGTTTCTCCGTTCGTAATTTCTTTTTTCTTTAAAAGCTGTGCATATGCATATACATAATATACTACCTGAGGAATCAGTCTTCCGACATTAATTGAATTTGCACTTGAAAACTGGTATCCGTTTTTATCCAGCTCTTCTTTCATCCGTTCATCAGAAAACATTTTTTTTACGCCTGTTTGAGCCTGATCAAAATTTCCATCAATTCCGACTACCAGTGTATTATCTCCAACCTGTGTTACCATTTGTTGTTTCTGAATCGGGCTTACACCGTCTTTCGGATAAAAAACAATGATCTTTGTTCCTTCTACATTTGCAAAACCTGCCAATGCAGCCTTGCCGGTATCTCCTGAAGTAGCTGTCAGTATTACAATTTCATTTTTCACATTATTTTTTCCGGCAGATGTGATTAACAAGTATGGAAGGATTGACAATGCCATATCCTTAAATGCAATGGTAGAACCATGAAACAACTCTAAAAAATATACTCCGTCTTTTTTTACAACAGGTGCGATTTCCGTTGTATCAAATTTACTGTCGTATGCCGAGTTAATACAATAACGAAGTTCTTCTTCCGTAAAATCCTCATAAAAACGACTCATAACCTGATATGCAACATCCTGATACGACATCTCGCTTAATTGCTCCATTGAAATATCCAATTTTGGTATTTCGGTTGGAATATAAAGTCCTCCATCTGATGCCAATCCGTTTAAAATTGCCTTAGATGCGGATACAATTTCCTTGTCATTCCGTGTGTTTTGAAATAAAACCGCCATTCAGCCCTCCTATTTGCAATTGATATAATTAACTAATCCTTCAGCATCAATGATTTCCTGCATAAAAGGTGGAAATGCCTGTCCCTGATACTGCTCATTTTTCGTATGATTGAAAATTACTCCACTGTCAAAATCTACTTCCACATCATCTCCGGCTTCAATTTTCTCTGCCGCCTGTGTGCATTCTATGATCGGTAATCCTATATTGATTGCATTTCGATAAAAAATACGAGCAAAGGTGTCAGCAATCACACAACTGATACCGGATGCCTTAATTGCAATCGGAGCATGTTCTCTGGAAGATCCACAGCCGAAATTCTTCTCTGCAACCATAATATCACCTTTTTTTACCTTTTTGGTAAATTCCGTATCAATATCTTCCATACAATGTGCTGCCAATTCTGATGAATCGGTTGTATTTAAGTATCTTGCCGGAATAATAACATCTGTATCTACATTATCACCGTATTTAAAGACTCTGCCTCTTGCTGCTTTCATGAAACACCTCCTAGTATACTGTTGGATCTGAAATTTTTCCGCTAATTGCCGAAGCTGCCGCAACTGCAGGGGAAGCCAGGTATACCTCAGATTCTACATGTCCCATTCTTCCTACAAAATTACGGTTCGTTGTGGATACACAACGCTCTTTTGCAGCTAATACTCCCATATATCCGCCCAAACACGGTCCGCAGGTCGGTGTACTTACTATTGCCCCAGCTTCAATAAAAGTTTGGAGTAATCCCTCCGACATTGCATCAAGATAAATCTGTTGTGTTGCCGGAATAATAATACAGCGAACATTATCTGCAATTTTGTGTCCCTTCAGAATCTCAGCCGCCTCTCTTAAATCAGTCATATGACCGTTCGTACAGGAACCGATCACAACCTGATCAATCGGAATATCTTCCACTTCATCAATCACCTTTGTGTTTTCCGGTAAATGTGGAAAAGCCACTGTCGGACGAAGAGTACTCAGATCGATTTCATATACGGATTCGTACTCGGCATCTTCATCTGCTTCAAATACTCTATATGGACGCTTGGAATGTTCTTCCAGATATGCCTTTGTAATATCATCTACAGGGAAAATACCATTTTTTCCACCGGCTTCAATTGCCATATTGGCAATTGTAAAACGATCATCCATATTCAAATACTGAATTCCGTCACCTGTAAATTCCATAGACTGATAACGAGCACCGTCTACTCCTATCATTCCTATTATATGTAATATAATGTCTTTCCCCATAATATGGTCGGATGGTTTGTTTTTTAATACAAATTTAATTGCGCCCGGAACTTTAAACCATGCCTGTCCGGTTGCCATTCCTGCTGCCATATCAGTACTTCCGACACCGGTGGAAAAAGCTCCAAGTGCACCATACGTACAGGTATGAGAGTCTGCTCCGATAATAACATCCCCCGCAACTGTCAACCCCTGTTCCGGTAATAATGCATGTTCGATTCCCATCTTACCAACATCAAAGAAATTGGAAATTTCATTTTTTGCTGCAAATTCACGTACACACTTACAGTTTTCTGCCGACTTGATATCCTTGTTAGGAGCAAAATGATCCATTACAAGTGCAATTTTATCCTTATGAAATACTCCGTTTACTTTCATTTTTCGGATTTCATTGATCGCAACCGGTGATGTGATATCGTTTCCAAGCACAAGATCCAAATCCGCCATGATCAAGTCTCCGGCTTTTACTGAATCCAAACCGGCAGCAGATGCTAAAATTTTTTGTGTCATTGTCATTCCCATGCCATAGTCCTCCATTTCTATTTATCTCACAGTCATCTGTTTTCCTGATTTTATAAAAAGCACGATTCGAAATGGAATCGTGCTTTTTATTATCAGAGTTCCACTAAGAAATCCTCTTAGTTGTTGATCAGTTTATCTTCTTCTTTATTCCAGCTATATAATTTACGAAGTTCTTCTCCTACCGCCTCACATGGGTGTTCAGATGCCTGTCTTCTCATTTGCAAGAAATGAACCTGACCGGCAGCCTGCATATCCAATAAGAAGTCTTTCGCAAAAGTACCGTCCTGAATATCCGCTAATACCTTACGCATTGCATTTTTGGTATCTTCTGTAATAATTTTAGGTCCTGTAATATAATCACCGTACTCTGCTGTATTTGAAATAGAATATCTCATTCCTTCAAAACCGGACTGGTTAATTAAATCGATAATCAGTTTCATTTCATGAATACACTCAAAGTAAGCATTTTCAGGAGCATAACCGGCTTCTACAAGAACTTCGTATCCGGTCTGCATTAATGCACATACACCACCGCAAAGAACTGCCTGCTCTCCAAACAGATCTGTTTCTGTTTCTACACGGAAGGTAGTTTCCAATACACCTGCTCTTGCGCCACCGATTGCCAGTGAGTATGCCAGCGCCATATCCAATGCCTTACCGGTTGCATCCTGTTCTACAGCAACCAGACAAGGAACGCCTTTTCCTTCCTGATACTCACTGCGAACCGTATGTCCCGGTCCTTTAGGTGCAATCATTGTAACATCTACATCTGCCGGAGGAATGATCTGTTTGTAGTTGATATTAAATCCATGTGCAAACATCAACATATTTCCTGTTTCCAGATTTGGTGCAATGTCTTCTCTATATAATTGAGCCTGTTTCTCATCATTGATCAGGATCATGATAATATCCGCTTTTTTTGCAGCCTCTGCTGCAGTTAAAACTTCAAATCCCTGTTCTTCGGCCTTTTTCCAAGATTTGCTGCCCTCATACAACCCGATCACTACATTGCATCCGCTGTCTTTTGCGTTCAATGCATGTGCATGTCCCTGGCTGCCGTAACCGATTACAGCAATTGTTTTGCCTTCTAAAAGTGATAAGTTGCAGTCCTCTTGATAATAAATTTTTGCCATTGTTCTGACCTCCATAAAATTAATCTATAATTGTGACATCCTGCGAGCCTCTTGAAAGAGCGGTCGTACCCGTTCTCGCCAACTCCAGAATTTCATAATCTCCCAACAATCGAATGAGTGCATTGACCTTATCCGTTCCCCCGGTTACTTCCACAATCAGGGAATCCGGCGAAACATCAATAATCTTTGCACGGAAAATATTAGCAACAGAAATCACTTTATCTCGTTGATTCTCACTTACTAATACCTTAACCAAAACCAATTCCCGAAAAACAGAATCCTCCGGATTCAAAGCCTTGATACTGATTACATCTTCGAGCTTCGCAAGCTGTTTTTCAATCTGTTCCAATATCTGCTCATCTCCGTGTGATACAACTGTAATTCGGGTAAATCTAGGGTCGATCGTCACTCCTGAAGAGAAACTGTCGATATTGTATCCCCGCCTGCTGAACAGACCTGATACATGACTTAATACACCGGATGTATTTTCAACTAATATAGATAATACCTGTGATTGCATAAGTTTCCCTCTTTCTCTTTTATAACACTCTTCTGTATCTATAAAAATCTTCTGACTTCTATCAATTTTTTGTCAAAAAACCATTCATTTGTATACATTGGACTCATTTTAGCAACTTACAATATTGTTGTCAATAGTTACCAATTTAGTACCATAACGTTTTAACGTACTGATATCTTCGTTTCCTTTGTATATTATTCCCAACAATCCGCAATATCTTCTTGCCAGAAACTCTGCTGTCTTTTTTCGATCTGTTTCGATCAGAACAGGCGTCTCTGCTTCTTGTGCAATTTTGCTAATTAACTCCGGAATATCCGTCAAATTTTCTTTTTCAATTTTTACGATGACTGCGTCCGGCGAATGATTCTGCATCCGAACAAGGTGAGCTGCAATCTCGTTCCACTCATGTTCTCTTGCCTCTTTTGTATCTGCCCGATCTGACAACCGGATTGTATCCGGCCGCTGAAGAGGTATTCCTGCAGGAAAGGAGTAGCATCTTCGATCATCGGACAAAAATACTAAATTCGCCACATCTTCAAAATCCACCTCAATCCCTTCTACCGATTCCGCCAATTCTCTTAATTCTGAAATATAGGATGGCGTTGTCCCGCAACAGCCGCCGAGAATTGTAGCACCATATTGCAGTAATTCTTCCATTTGATCTGTAAAAGTTTCCGCATTCAAATCATAAATGAGAGAACCTGCATCATTTTTGTATGGAAGTCCGGCATTCGGTTTTGCAATGATAGGAACTTTTGCAACCTCTGCCATCTGAATCACTACAGTTCTCATCTTCTGAGGTTCCAAGGAACAATTAAATCCCACTGCACTGACTCCCATATCCTGCAAAGTTACCACTGCCGCAGCCGGAGCCACTTCCATTTCGGTATAACCGTCTTCATTAAACGTTAATGTTGCCATTATTGCCAGCTCAGGTGCCACTTCTTTACAGGCAATCACTGCCGCTCTCGTTTCCGACAGACTCTGCATCGTCTCTATTGCGATCAGATCCACTCCCGCTTCCGATAGAGCGGCCACCTGTTCCTTGTATATTGCCACCAATTCCTCAAGATCCGGATCATCTGTCTGTTTTGAAACTCTGCCTGTCATAGAAAGATTTCCCGCAACCCATGCGGTATGATCTGCTGCTTTTTTTGACAATTCCACTAAACGTATGTTCAGTTCTTTTACTGAATCATCATATCCATATTTGGACAAACGGCTCCGGTTCGCACCGAAAGTCGGTGCATAAATAATATTACTCCCGTTTCTTACATACTCCTTCTGCAGTTCGATCAATATCTCAGAGTGTTGTGTGATCCATACTTCCGGACACTCTCCCTCAGATAAACCATCTTGAAATAAATTGGTTCCAGTTGCCCCGTCCAACAATACTATTTTTTCATGTACCAGTCTTTGAAACTCTTCCCCTGTCATTTATATTTCCTTTTTGATAATCTCATTTTTCCCTTTATATATAGAATCCTTTGCAACGATATGACGTACCATAGAAAGGGGATATACTATACTGTTCCTCCCAATAACGGTTCCGGGATTTAATACACTGTTGCAACCGATCTCTACATTATCTCCTAAAAATGCCCCTACTTTTTTTCTGTTTGTAGGAATACTTTCTGTTTCATTTTTTATACAAACAAGTGATTTATCCGACTTTACATTACTCGTGATAGATCCTGCTCCCATATGAGACTTATAGCCCAAGATAGAATCTCCCACATAATTGTAGTGCGGCACCTGAACTCCGTTAAATAAGATCACATTTTTCAATTCTGTAGAATTTCCAACCACTGCGTTCTTTCCTATAATTGCATTTCCTCTTATAAATGCACAATGACGGATTTGTGCCTCTTCATCAATTATGGCAGGTCCGTTAATACATGCTGTTTCATATACACTTGCGGAATTCGCTATCCATACATGTTCTTTTACTTCTGTGTAGGTTGCTTTATCCAACATTGGACCGATTTGTAAAATCATGTCCTCTATGCTACCAAGTGCTTCCCATGGATATTGATACCCGAATAAATAAGTACCTGCAACAGATTCTTCTAAATCAAAAAGATCGACGATCTGAATATCTTCCATTAGCTCTCTTCTCCTTTCGTCACTTTCCTTTTCTTGCTCGCAAATGTTCGATAAAATGCTGCACTCTGATGAAAACATTGATTAATGTCTGCCTGATTATGCAGACCGACTACGTTATCAGTATGACGCTTAATAAAGCTTTCCAATTTTGTCATATATTCCTGTTCCGTGATACTGCCCTCTGCAACATAAGTCAGTCCTTTTTCCCAACTGGCAGTCAATTCCGGATTTAAAAGGGACCGTATAGACCGGTTTACAATATCAAAAATCATTTCTCCCTGTAATGTCGGAGTGATAATCTGTGTCTTTTTGTTCAAAGATAATGTCTTATTGGAGAATAATTTTTTTAAAATCTCCGCACGAGTCGCACTGGTTCCAATCCCGCTTCCTTTTATCTGCTCTCGCAGTTCCTCGTCTTCAATCAATTGCCCTGCATTTTCCATTGCAAGAATCATAGAACCGGAATTATATCGTTTAGGCGGAGAAGTCTCACCCTCTTTTATCTGATATCCCTTAACAGGGAGCATGCTTCCCTTTTTTAAATCGGAAAGTACCTTCATCAATGTCTGATCTTCGTCCTGTGTGGTCTCATTCTTTTTATTCTGAAAAGTAAATTTCATTATTTGCAGATAACCGGAATCTGTCAGAACCTTAAGACCGGAAGAAAAAGACTCCGTTTTGATTCTCCCTGTTATGCTTATCTTTTGATATACAGCCGGAGGAAAAAATATTGCCAAAAATCTTCGAACAATACTTTCATATACTTTTAATGCCAGTGGCGAAAGACTTCTTATTGCAGAAAGTCCCTGCCCTGTCGGGATAATAGCATAGTGATCTGTGATCTGTTTGTCATTTACATATCTTGTTTTTGCAATATTCCTGTACGCCTCTGTCTCCAATATATGATTTACATAAGACTTTACCATATTAATCTGCAGCAAGCCTTTCAGATTGTTTGAGATCTCCTTTGCTACGGCTGTCGACAATACTCTCGCATCTGTTCTTGGGTAAGTTACCATCTTCTTTTCATATAATTCCTGAACAACACAAAGAGTTTCATCCGGACTGATCTTAAACATCCTGGAAGCATCATTCTGCAATTCCGCCAGATTATATAATAAAGGAGGGTTTTTCTTTTCTTTCTTTTTTTCAATGAATGTAACAAGCATTTTTTGCTCTTCTCCGGAAGATACTATACGGATCAGTTCCAATGCATCCTCTCGTTTTAAAAACCCGTTTTCCTTATATAATTTAGGGGATTGAAAATATACGGAATCTTTTTGAACCTTCCATTCTGCTTCAACAGTTATTCCTTCCGACTCCAACTCCGATATCACCCGGTAAAAGGGAGTCTTTACAAATTCTCGAATTTCTCGCTCTCTCCTTACTACCATACCTAGTACGCAGGTCATTACACGACCGACCGAGATGGAACAGAATTTTTTTTTCAAAAAAGCAGCCATCGTATTTCCATATTTTAAACTGAGCAAACGTGAGAAATTAATTCCCATAAGATAATCTTCCTTTGCTCTTAAATACGCAGAAGCAGAAAGATTGTCATATTCTGTCCAATCCTTTGCCTCTTCGATTCCTCTTTTGATCTCCTCTTCTGTTTGAGAATCGATCCAAACACGTTTTCTCAACTTTTCCGATCCTACCTCTGCCATCTGATCCACCAGACGATAGATATATTCCCCTTCTCGTCCCGAGTCCGTACAAATATAAATAACGGATACATCCGGTCGATTTAATAGAGAAGATACTATATCAAATTGTTGCCGTACTCCTGGAATTATTTCATAACGAAAATGCTGAGGAAGAAACGGTAAAGTAGTCAGACTCCATTTCTTATATTTTATATCATAAACTTCCGGATAACTCATTGTTACAAGATGCCCTACACACCATGTAACAATATAATGCTCCGACTCCAAAAAACCATTCCGATTATTCATTTTTTCTGTAAATACTTTTGCAAATTCTCTTGCGACACTGGGTTTCTCGGCAATAAATAACGATTTCGCCATGCTTACCTCCTAAATGCTCTTTTCAAATTATAACAAAGAAAATTGTCATGAACAATCACGGAATATGCCCCAAAAGAAAAGGAGGCAAGCTGCCTCCCGTCCTATTTCTTTGTAATATACCCCTGTGCTTTTAATAATTCTGCACATAATACTGCTCCGCCGGCTGCTCCGCGAACGGTATTATGTGATAATCCTATAAATTTCCAGTCATATACGGTATCTTCTCTCAACCTTCCCACCGAAATGCCCATTCCATGCTCATAGTTGACATCAAGTTGTACCTGCGGACGATTGTCCTCCTCCATATATTGTATAAACTGCTTAGGAGCACTCGGAAGATCCAATTCTTGCGGTACACCGCTGAATTCCCTTAATTTTGTGATCAATTGCTCTTTGGTCGGTTTTTGTTTGAACCTGACAAATACAGAAGCGGTATGACCGTCTAAAACAGGAACTCTTATACACTGTGATGTAATAATCGGAGCTTCCGCCGGTTTGATCACACCATCTTTAATCTCTCCCCATAATCGAAGCGGTTCTTTTTCTGACTTTTCCTCTTCTCCTCCAATATATGGAATAATATTCTCTACCATTTCCGGCCAATCCTTAAATGTTTTTCCGGCTCCTGAAATAGCCTGATAAGTGGATACCACAACTTCATACGGTTCAAACTCCTTCCATGCAGTCAAAACCGGTGCATACGACTGGATCGAACAATTCGGTTTAACCGCAACGAAGCCTCTTTCGGTTCCGAGACGTTTTCTCTGAAAGTCAATTACTTTCATATGTTCCGGATTAATCTCCGGTACTACCATTGGTACGTCCGGCGTCCATCTATGTGCGCTGTTATTGGAAACCACAGGAGTTTCTGTTTTTGCATACGCCTCTTCAATCGCTTTTATTTCCTCTTTTGTCATATCTACTGCGGAGAATACAAAGTCTACGCGAGACGCTACCTCTTCTACTTCGTTTACATTTTTTACTATAATATCTTTTACAGAGTCCGGCATCGGTGTCGCCATTTTCCAACGATCTCCAATTGCCTCCTCATATCTTTTTCCGGCAGAACGGGGACTTGCTGCAATCGTTGTGACTTCAAACCACGGATGATCTTCCAGCAGAGAAATAAATCTCTGACCTACCATTCCTGTCCCACCTAATATACCAACCTTTAACTTATCACTCATGACATAACCTCCTGTCATCTATTCTGATTCTATCAAACAACATCTCATACACTTGTCCGTCAGTGACAAACAAGTGTTGTCTGTGTAAAATCATAACGAAATTTTACGGAAAAATCAAGAGCAATTTAAGATTCCTGTAAATAAACTCGATTCCCATCAATGACTTTCTTCATTGCACTGCTTCCCGGTGCACCGATTGTCAATCGTTTTTCCACACATGTCAATAAAGAAATCGCCTCATAGATATCTTCCTCAAAAACAGGTGAAAACTGATGAAATTCCTCCAGTGTCATCCGGTCGATCGGAATTTTTTTATCTATACAATATAAAACAATCTGACCTACAATTCCGTGTGCATCTCGAAAAGGAACCTTATGATTTACCAAATAATCTGCCACATCAGTTGCATTGGTAAAGCCATGCTTGGCACTTTCCTCCATATGCTTTTCTGAAAATTTCATAGTCTGTATCATTCCGGTAAACAAAGCCAGACATCCTTTTACCGTATCAATCGCATCAAAAACAAGTTCTTTATCTTCCTGCATATCTTTATTATATGCCAACGGAATTCCCTTCATCGTCGTCAAAATAGATATTAACGCTCCATATACTCTTCCGGTCTTTCCTCTTACCAACTCCGCAATATCCGGATTTTTCTTCTGAGGCATAATAGAACTTCCCGTACTGTATGCATCATCAATCTCCACAAAACGATATTCATCTGAATTCCATATAATAATCTCTTCACAAAAACGACTCAAATGCATCATAATCGTAGATACTGCAGATAAATATTCAATCAGATAATCACGATCGGATACACCGTCCATACTATTCCGGGTAGGACCATAAAATCCCAGAAGCTCTGCCGTAAAATCCCGATCTAACGGATAAGTGGTACCTGCCAGCGCTCCTGAACCCAACGGACAATAATTCATCCTTTCATATATATCATGCATACGTTCTCTGTCTCGTTTAAACATTTCAAAATAGGCTCCCATGTGATGTGCCAGTGTGATCGGCTGTGCCTTTTGCAAATGAGTAAATCCGGGCATGATTGTATAAACATGTGATTCCATGATATCTAATAATACTTCCAGTAATTTTTTTAATAACATATCCGTTTCTGTTACTTCCGACCTTGTATATAAACGCATATCCAATGCTACCTGATCATTTCGGCTTCGTCCCGTATGGAGCTTCTTTCCCACGTCTCCTAAACGATCGATCAATTGTGCCTCATTAAAGCTATGAATATCCTCATAGGCATCTGATATAACCAGACTTCCATCTTCAACTTCTTTTTTTATTTCCTGCAAAGTAACTATAATCTGATCTTTCTCTCCTCCGGTTAAGATACCCTGTTTTGCCAACATAGTGACATGTGCGATACTTCCCTCAATATCCTGAGCATACAGCTTTTTATCAAAGGAAATAGATGCATTAAAATTGTATACCAACTGATCTGTTTCTTTGGTGAATCTTCCACCCCATAATTGTGCCATTGTGACCTCCTAACTCTGTTGCTTTTGTAATTCTCTTTCTCTTTTTGAAAAAACACATCCGCAATAATCCTGTCTGTACAGATTATATATAGAAGACAGCTCGACGGATCGCTTATATCCGTTTTTCTTTTTGAAATCCGAATGTAAAAATGTTGTTTGAACAAGATCCGATGCAATTCGCTCTCCTATCTCATTTAACAGCTGTGCATCTTTCATTGGACTAATTGTAAGTGTTGTAGTGAAAAAATCAAATCCCAGTTGTTCTGCAACTTTTCCAGTTTCTGTTAATCTCATTTCAAAACACTGTTCACACCTTGCTCCGCCCTCAGGCTCTTTTTCCAAACCTTTTATTTCATGAAAAAAAAGCTTGGCATTGTATTCACTCGGCAAAAAACGAATCGGATACACTGTTTCCAGTTCCGAGATCAGCCTCCTTTGTTCCTCTTTTCTTCGATCATATTCTTCTTGGTCTGTTATATTGGGATTGTAGTAAAAAACTGTA
Organism: uncultured Clostridium sp.; assembly: GCA_947253885.1. Lineage (GTDB taxonomy): Bacteria > Bacillota > Clostridia > Lachnospirales > Lachnospiraceae > SY8519. Next base: position 32,759 of record CAMYAO010000007.1, on the reverse strand, counting down.
ATCGAGAAGTAGTTCGACAAATACTCAAGCACATAGCTGCTACACGGTGCACAGCAACTATGCAGTAAAAGTGTCGGAACCTTTTTAGAGGCATCTAAAGTGGAAAGAAACATATCCAATTCTTTTTGATAATTCTTTTTCATAATGCTCCCATCTGAATCTCATGACTGTTTCTTAATCTTAAGACATAGTTTTCTTTTTTACAAGATTAAACTTGCAAAAGCATATTGGGTTTATTATAATAGTGTCTAGGCTGCCGTGGCTCAGTTGGTAGAGCAATTGATTCGTAATCAGTAGGTCGCGGGTTCGATCCCCGCCGGTAGCTTGTCTTTTGTTCTTATTTCCCCACTTATTTTATATGAATTATGAACAATTTAAATCAGATCTTCTGAAGCGTTTACACATTGATTTTCCCATTGCGGAATCAATTCAAATTCTGTCTCTTACTAAAAACAACGGTACCACACGAGACGGACTTATTATTTTGGAAGAGGCTCGTAATATTGCCCCTACTATCTATCTGGATTTCTTCTATTCCAAGTTTCAACAGGGTCTTTCTTTTTCCAATATTTACCATGAACTATTAGAATTTTATCATCAAAATAAACCGAGGGAGAACATCAGTCTTTCCTTTTTCACAAATTTTAATAATATAAAGAATAAGATTGTTTTTAAATTGGTAAATTACGAACAAAATGCAAATTTGCTCTCTTCTATTCCCCATATTCCTTATTTGGATCTGGCAATTGTGTTTTGCTGTATCATTGAAATGGCTCCGTCTTTCGGAATCGCAAGTATTCTGATTCACAACTCTCATTTAGACTATTGGAATAAGAAAAAAGAAGATTTATTTTCTTATGCACAACAAAATAGTCCTAAACTGCTGGAAGCTCAGATTCGTTCTCTGAATGACGTATTGGACATTACAGATCCGGACATTTCTTTACCGGAATTACCGTTTCTTATACTGTCAAATAAACACCAGTTATATGGAGCAAGCTGCATACTCTATCAAGATGTTTTAAAAGAATATGCCCAAAAATACAACAGTGATTTTTATATTATCCCCAGCAGTATTCATGAGGTAATCCTTATTCCAAAAAGTGCTTCCCACATCCCCAACCACTTCAATCATCTTATACAGGATGTAAATCAATCACATGTTGCAGAAGATGAAATTCTTTCTGATCATGCCTATATTTATACTCAGGCAGAAAACAAAATATATGCCTTATAGTTATTATTATCGTATCACAAATCAGAACCACCGACACTCTGCCGGTGGTTCTGATTCAGCGTGGTAAAAAAGTTCTTGCTACTCATATTTTAGTTTTCCCGATATGCTATTTAAAATTCTCTATTTAAATGAATTCGGATATAAACCCTTTGCCATATTTTCAATTCCTTCAACACTTTGAGCAGATGGAAATACCTGCAAGGAAGGAATTATAATATACTTTTTATTTTTTATAGCTTCTACTTCCTGTAATTCTTTTATTTTCTGTGAACTACATCGGTAATTGAATTACCGAGCATCAGATATATATGGCTTCGCCATACAGATTCTGGGTGCGTCCATGACACCTTTACTGCTACCTTTTTGGGGTTACACAGCTACTTTTATGATCAGGGGAGAAGATAATCCGGTAACGGATATCTTTTTCTCTTTGCCGCATTCGGCAAAATATTTTCTCATAATATTATATGCCCCTACTGCATCCGCATTATATACTGACAACTGATCCTTATACAATCCCCTGTTCGTTCTGTTACATTTCTTTGCATATTCTTTTGTTACTTGTGGTGCATGTGGAGAACACTGGCTTGAATATTCTTCTGTCTGTTTCGCAAGTGTAATTCCATGCATTGCAAGTTTATACTCCAGCATTCCATATATTTTTGCATAAGGCAGTGCATGAAGTTTTTGATTTGTCACTTTTCCCAGATTCTTATTCCTTCGAATATTTGTGATATCACCAATAATAACCGTGTGGATATCATTTGCTTTACAATAATTCACTACTGCTCTGGTCACTTTATGAAGATAGTCGTGAATACAGTTTCGCTTTTTCTTATATACCTTAAGCATATGTTTGGATGGCTTCGGATACTTAATCCCGCCTACTGACTGACAGCTGTTCCATTGATGCCCAAGTCTTGCGATTTCTTTATCATATTTCTGGGAGATTTCCAGATATTTTCTTCCAAGGATAAAACTTGTGCCCGCAGAATCATAACAGGTCATCAGATTGTGGAGACCCAGATCAATCGATAAATAGTGTCCGTTATCCTGCATTTTTTCCACATCTTTTACGTCATAAATCACGATAACCTGACACACATTTTTCTGATCCGGTGGATATATCTTAATCTGTTTGATGACATCCGTGTTCTGGAAAATCTTATTTTCCAGATACAGATAGTTGTCACAGATGCCATATGTATGCTTCAGATACTCCTTTAGCTGCTTCGGAAGTGATAATCGTACCCTTTTGCTTCCAGATACCTGTACAATTGCATTCTGCATATAGGTAATTGTCATACCGCTTTGTTTAAATCTTGGCGGCTTTGGATTCTGCATTCCTTTACTTTTTATCAGTGCATAAAATGACTTCCATGATTTATCCACCAGCTTGCACACTTCCTGCGCCGTCTGCGAGGGCAGGGATTTGAACCACATATTTCCTTTTAACCGTGCTTTCTGATCATACCAGTCAGGGTAATGGACCATTCCAAGCTCCTTGAAATTACGGCGTTCATAGTTGCACACGTTCCAGAGTTTAGAGGCCGCATAGCACATATGGCCTACGATATTAGACTCTGTTGTATTCAGTTGAATATCTGTCTTATGTGACAGCAGCATGTTCTTTTCCTCCTTAATAAGATTTACTCTGATGTTCAATATAATGCCGTATATTCTCTTCGGACACAGAACCTATGGTTTCCACATAGTAGGAATGGTTCCAAAGATGACCTTTCCATAATTTCTGTCTGATTTCCGGAAACTGTTCCAATAGTTTCCTGCCACTGATTCCCTTTAAATATTTTGCAATATCTGTGACAGACAGCTTGGGTGGGGCTGACACAAAACAATGAATATGGTCTCCTTCACCCACTTCAAATAAATGGACTATGAAGCCCTTATCCATGGCAATCTGTTCTACAAGTTCTTTCAAATACTTTTCAACTTCCGCATTCAGAATCTTTCGCCTGTACTTTACCGACCAAACCACATGGTAATTAATGTTGTACACGCAAGTGCGTGAATGAATTAAATTTTCCTTCATACACATAGTGTACCACAGCTCCAAGAAGAGAACAAGTGTTCTGTTCAAGGAATCAAAAAAGAGGAGACGTTAAAGTCTCCAATGTAACCTGTGGTTACGCGCTTTCATCTGGGGCAATTGAATTACCGAGGATTCCCGCTTTTTATCCTAAGTTTTGATTTGTTACACTATATTCTACACATCTCCCTTCACTATTATTGATTTATAGTTGTCTTTTTCTATAATTTCTGCATCTATATGCATAACTTCTCTAAGCATATCAGCATGTATCACATCATTAGGACATCCATGTGAATGAATTCTTCCTTCGTCAAGCACATAGATATAGTCACAAAATCTAAATGATGAATTTATCTCATGTAATATTGCAACAATCGTTTTATTCAGATTTTTTATTAGTTTAATTAAACTCCATTGGTAATATACATCAAGATTATTTGTCGGTTCATCCAATAGAAAATATCCACATCTTGAGCAATTGAACGAGCCAAAAGAACCCTTTGTTTTTCTCCGCCGGATAAAGTTCTAAATAAATCATTTCTTCGATTTGACAATCCGACATATTCTTAATGCCTCATTTGCTTTTTCATAATCCTCATATCTATCTTTTTCATAAAACTTCCTATGCGGAGCTCTTCCCATCATTACCATTTCTAAAATACTGTAAATAATACTTGAATTTTTAGCAATATTTTATTTGGCCTTTATAATAATGGAATTAAAATTAAACGATGGATAGTTTATAATTTCAAAATGAAACTACTCAATTATTTCTATCAACTATAGTTTTAGAAAATAGAAAATTTCAACGATTTATACTTAAAATAAATAACAAAAAAACACCTAGTCGAATGAAAAATCAAAAGAGCAATGCATATTCCTAAATCATTTTTTGTCTTTGTTCAAATAATTTTTTCATGTTCTAAGTGTTTTTTGTTTTTTTATATTTGATCTGCCAACTCTTTCATTTCTCTGGCATTCAAAAGCACTGCAGGAGTAATCTTTGCTCCTCCAAGCATTCTTGCTAATTCTAAAATACTGTCTTCATTTGACAACTCTCTGATCTCTGTGGCTGTCTGCGTATCTGTCATTACTTTCTCTATAAAAAAATGCCTCTTTGCAAAGGAAGCAATCTGAGGAAGATGTGTGATACAAATAATCTGATTGCTCTTTGATGTTTGTTTTAACAGCTCCCCTACCTTTTGTGCTGTCCTGCCACTGATTCCTGCATCTATTTCATCAAAAATAAGCGTGTATACCCGATCCGATTCCGCTAAAACAGTCTTAATTGCCAACATTATTCTGGACAATTCACCGCCTGATGCTACCATATCCAATGGTTTTAGACTTTCTCCTACGTTTGTACAAATATAAAAGGATACCTCATCTATTCCTTGAGAAGTAATTTTATCCGTCTGTTCTATCTGTACCGAAAATTCAACTTCAGAAAAATTCAATTCCCTCAGAGCATCTGTAATTCGATGGGACAGATCTCGAGCCTCCTCTATTCGTATTTCAGAAATCTCTCTGGCCAACATAAAATACTGCTCTTGTAAAGAATTCTTTTTTTTCTCCAAGTCCAGCATGGTTTTTTCATGATGAAGAAGTGTTTCTATTCTTTTTTGTCTTTCTTCTTTTGCCTGTAACACTGATTCAATTGTATTACCATATTTAGATTTCAGATGATTGATCTCATTCAAACGGCTTCTTATCTCTTCCAACTCTCCCTGATCAGAATCCATACCGGATACATAATCGGAAATTTGATAATTAAAGTCCGTCAGCAATCCCTCTATCTCGGAAAGCTGCTGTACGAATTCCGATATGCGGCTGTCGTATTTTGAAACTGTATCCAAAGAACGAATACTATATCCGATACCGTCAATCGCACTTTTCTCTCCGTTTCCACACCATGTGACTACTTCTGAAATTGCTTCTGAAATTTTCTGACTGTGCTCCAATCTGCGAAAGACTTCTTCTAACCGTTCATCCTCACCTATCTGCAAATCCGCCTCTTCTATTTCATTAAGCTCAAACTGTAAAAAAGAAAGTTCTCTTTCGCGTTCCTTATCGTCTGTTGATTCCAGACCCAGACTTTTGATCACTTCCTGATGTTCTTTATAAACAGATTTCAGCTCTTTTAATTTTCCCAATTTCTGCTTTGCATATTTATCCAAAATAGAAAGGTGATTGTTTCGATTTAACAAAGAAGTACATTCATGCTGTCCATGAATATTGAGTAAATATGTGGCTGCTTCCTTCATTTTTGCAACGGAAACTGTTTCCGAATTAATCCTGCAAACACTTCGTCCGTTCTGTTGAATCCGTCTGGACAAGACAACTTGATCCTCCTCAATCAGGATTCCCAAATTATTTAATTCCTTCTGCAACTGCTTATCATGGATTTCAAAGCATAATTCGGATAACCCATATTCACAGCCTTTACGAATAAAATCCTTTGCAACTTTTCCTCCGACTGCTAAATTTACAGACCCCAGGATCAAAGACTTTCCGGCTCCGGTTTCACCGGATAAAATATTTAATCCTGTTCCAAAACAGATCTCCATTTCTTCAATTAAGGCTAAATTTTTTATATGCAGGCTCTGTAACATGTCTCCCCTTTTCTACTCGCTCATTACCTTCCGAAGCTTTTGCTGCAAACGTTCTGCATCCTCCAATGATCTTGTTGCACACATAATCGTATCATCTCCCGCAATGCTTCCCACAATTTCAATAAAATTCATGGCATCAAGTGCCGCCGCAACTGCCATAGCCATTCCTGATACTGTTTTAACCACAATAAAAGATTGTGCCAACTCAGCTGAAATAGTTCCGTCTTTAAATATTCGAATGTATTTTTCATCTAATTCTAATTTACTTTCAGAAAATACAGTATATTTTTGATGTTCCAATCCAACTGAAATCTTGGTCAATTTTAGTTCTCGAATATCTCTGGATACAGTCGCCTGTGTTACTTTAAACCCCTCTTGATTTAGCATATCGGACAGTTCTTCCTGTGTCTCAATATCCTGTCTTTTAATAATTTCTAAAATCTTTGCGTGTCTTTTTGCCTTCATCGGATCTCCTCTTAATGGTGGTCACTCATTTTCTCACGTAACATTTGATAGAAACTCAACTTATTTAACTTTAAAATTTTTACATGGTCTTTTGCTCTTCTAATGCGAATACGATCCCCTATATGAAGCTGAACCATATGATCGCCATCTACAGAAACCTCGGCAATTTCATCCCGTTCCATTCGCCTTTCCACCAATGCGATTTCTATATTTGCATCAGCTCCCACAACTATACTTCTGGAGTTTAAATCATGACAATTGATAGGGGTAATCAAGATCATATCGGCTACAGGATCTACAATAGGTCCCCCTGAAGATAAGCTGTATCCGGTAGAACCGGTTGGGGTAGATACAATGATCCCATCAGCAATGTAGGTATTTAAATGCTCTCCGTCTACCGAAATACAGATCCGCATAATCTGAGTGTTTCCACTTCTGTGAATTACAATATCATTTAAAGCATCCATTGCTCTGCTGTTATGAGACATTCCCTCCAGCATCATTCTGGACTCGATCATATAATCATCATCAAAAATCTGATCAATTGCATGCTGATAATCTGCCAACTCCAATTCACAAAGATATCCGAGCGTTCCCAGATTAATTCCGATTACCGGAATATTTAAATGACTTAAATCTCTTGCTGCACGTACCAGTGTCCCGTCTCCTCCCAACACGATAACACAATCTACATTCAATTTCTCCTTTTCCAGAGATAAGAGCTGTCTTTCATTCCAGTTTGATTTTGTGCTGACATAATTATGACAGATGCCGCCTTTCCCTTTAATATAATCTATAATCAGATGTGTGATTGATAAATCCTCATCTCTGTGTTTATTTGTAATCAAAAAAAATGTTTTCATTTACTTATCCAATTCTGCATGGGCCGCTTTTACAATCGCAGTCTCTGAAACTTCTCCTGTCTGCCTTGTCACTTCTCCTTTTTGAATATACATCAAATATTCAATATTTCCTTCGGGACCTTTTACCGGAGAAAAATCCAAATTTAAAATAGTAAATCCGATAGACCTTGCATAATCCGTTACTGTTTGTATCACTTCTAAATGAACGGCGGAATCCCGAACTACTCCTTTTTTCCCAACCTTATCCCTGCCCGCTTCAAACTGCGGTTTAATCAGACATACCATTCGACCGTTCTCTGTTAATAATGCCTTTGCAGGCTCCAAAATTTTAGTTAGAGAAATAAAAGAAACATCTACAGAGGCAAAGTCCAATAACTCCCCTATATCTTTCGGAGTCACATAACGAATGTTCGTTTTCTCCATGCAGACAACTCGCTCGTCCTGACGAAGCTTCCATGCAAATTGACCGTATCCCACATCTACAGCATATACTTTTTTTGCACCGTTCTGCAACATGCAGTCTGTGAATCCTCCGGTCGAAGCTCCTATATCCATACAAACAAGACCCTCTAAAGAAATCCGAAAAGACTTCATCGCTTTTTCCAGCTTTAATCCGCCTCTACTAACATAGCGCAATCCTTTTCCTCTTACCTCGATCGAAACGGTGTCAGAAAAAGTGGTTCCCGGTTTATCCTCTTTCTGATTATCTACATAAACATCTCCTGCCATTATAAAAGCCTTTGCTTTCTCTCTGGAAGGCGCCAGTTTTCTTTTTACCAATAAAACATCTAATCGCTCTTTCATTTTTCACCTAAATATGCCAGTATTTTTTCAGCTATCGACTCCGGATCCAATCCTTGCTGTCGGTGTAAATCACTTACAGAGCCGTGCGGCACAAATTCATCTCTGATTCCGATATTCAATATCTGAGCATGTTCTTCTTTTTCACAATGTAGTTTCGAGATTAACGTCTCTCCGAAACCTCCCATTACAACTGATTCTTCTATGGTCACCAGGAGAGAATGACTGTTTGCAATCTTTCCCATTAACTCCATATCCATCGGTTTCGCAAATCTTGCATTCACAATCGTTGGAAAAAAGCCTTTTTCCTTTAACAACTCCGAAACTTTTCCTGCCGTTTCAACCATAGTACCCAAAGCTACCAGTGCAATCTCTTCTCCCTGTTCGATTACCTCTCCTTTTCCGTATACAATCGGTCTTCTCGGAAGTTTAAAACAATCAGATGCCTCTCCCCTTGCATATCGAATTGCAATCGGATATGGATAGGTGGCGGTAAACCGAAGCATATCTGCCATTTCCCACATATTTTTAGGAGCCATAACCGTTATATTCGGAATATTCATAAGATAAGAAATATCAAACATACCTTGATGAGTATCTCCGTCGGCTCCAACTAAACCCGCACGGTCAATACAAAATACAACCGGCAGATTCTGAAGACAGACATCTTCAATTAACTGATCATATCCTCTCTGTAAAAAAGCCGAATATACGGCAAAATACGGTTTTAATCCGGCTGCTGCCAAACCTGCCGCAAATCCGACTGCATGCCCCTCCGCAATTCCAACATCAAAAAATCTCTCCGGAAATTTTGAATGAAAAGCTTTCAATCCGGTTCCGTCACGCATAGCAGCTGTAATGGCCACTATGTTCGGGTCCTGTTGTGCCATTTCACAAATAACAGCAGAAAAAACGTTGGTATAATCCGGATTTGTTTTACGTTTTATTGGATTACCGGTCTCGACATCAAACGGACCGACTCCGTGAAAACTAGAAGGATGCAGCTCCGCAGGCTTATAGCCCTTCCCTTTTTTAGTCAAAACATGTACGACTACTACTCCGTTTATTTTTTTTGACTCCTGCAAAACTCTCTCCAACTCGGATATATCATGTCCGTCGACAGGTCCCAGATAAGTGAGTCCCATATTTTCAAATATCATTCCCGGTATCACGAGTTGTTTAATACTGTTTTTCGTATTATGCAGGCTCTCAACAACCGCATTTCCAAACGGTACTTTCTTCAGCGAAGCTTTCAGATCTGTCTTTAATTCTTGATAACGTACTGCGGTACGAAGAGAAGTCAAATGTCTTGACATTCCTCCTACATTTTCCGAAATAGACATCTCATTATCATTTAAAACAATAATATAATTTGTATGTAAATTAGAAGCATTGTTAATTGCCTCAAATGCCATTCCTCCTGTCATGGCTCCGTCCCCGATAATTGAAATCACACTGTGAGACTGATGCAAAAGATCTCTTGCCTTTGCAAAACCCAATCCTGCAGAAATGGAAGTGGAACTATGACCGGTTTCATAACAGTCACAAGGGCTTTCCGTACGTTTCGGGAATCCGCTCAATCCCCCAAACTGCCTCAAATGTTGAAATTCATCCTTTCTTCCTGTCAAAATCTTATGTACGTAGGACTGATGACCTACATCCCATATCATTTTATCCTCAGGAAGCTGAAACACTCTATGCAATGCCATTGTCAATTCTACTGCTCCCAGATTGGAACCCAGATGCCCTCCGGTTTTTGAAATATTCTGTATTAAAAAATCTCGGATTTCCTGTGCTAATTCTGCTAAATCTTCTTGTTTTATATTTTTTATATCATTCGGTCCATATATCTGGTCTAATACTGCCATAACCGTTCCCTCTATTTTTTTCTGTTTATCAAGCCTGTTAACAATTCTTTCAGATATGGATTTCTCTGCAGCAGTGGATCCAAATCCTGTAATGCTTCTTTTGACAATCGTTCGGCTTCCCTGCCTGCCTTCTCAATCCCCAATAGAGATGCATACGTTATTTTGTGATTTCTTCGGTCGGAACCGACCGGCTTCCCGATCAAAGTCTGATCTCCTGCAATATCCAAAATATCATCCTCTATCTGATATGCCATTCCAATTTTTTTAGCCGCACCGGAAACAAGCTCTATTTGGCTTTGATCAGCATTTGCAAGAACAGCGCCTGTCACCATTGCAGCCTCTAATAAAGCACCTGTTTTTAAATTATAGATAAACTCCAGTACCTCAAGATCCGGCACTTTACTTTCCCATTCTACATCTGCCACCTGACCGCCGATCATTCCGTAAATACCGGAATGATGAAATAATAATTGAAGTGCCTTTATAATGTTTGGATTTTTCGGCTCAATTTGAAAAGCCGACAATGCCGACTCAAAGGACAAATTTAACAATCCGTCTCCCGCTAAAATCGCCATTGCTTCTGTAAACGCAATATGAGTGGTTGGTCTTCCTCGACGCAATTCATCATTATCCATAGCAGGCAGATCATCATGAATCAGGGAATATGTATGAATCATTTCTATTGCCGCCATAAACGGTTCGATTATTTTAGAAGTTCCACCCAACATGCGATAAGTTTCCAACATCAAGATCGGGCGCAGTCGTTTTCCTCCTGCCAGAAAACTGTAATTCATCGCCTGAAGAACTGTCTTTTGCAGTCCTTCTTCTTTTGGCAGATAGGAGGCGATGATTGCCTCTACTTCGTCTTTTTTCTCATTCATTACCGACCTTCTTGTCTATCTAACGGGATTGTTTCACCTGATTCTGTAAGTTGTTGGATCTGCTTTTCAATCAGATCCAGCTGTTCTGTACAGTTTTTCAGATTTTCCACCCCTTTTTCATAAAGTTGCATAGATTCTGTTAACGATACTTCCGGATTCTGCATTTTTAAAATAATTTCCTCTATCTCTGAAAATAATTCCTCGACTGTTTTTTCTGAATTACTCATCTGTCTCTCCTTGTGCAATAGATCTTTTTACGGTGTCTATTACCTGTGACTGAACCGTTCCGTCCTGCAATACGATTGTCAGAATATCTCCTTTTGAAAGTGAATCTATATGTAAAACCGGTTGGTTGTCCGTACCGCAAATATATCCGTATCCATTTCCAATCTTATAATATGGAGAAAGATTTTCCATACGATCCTTTAAATGCTGATGTCTGTGAATATAATCAGACAGTTTTCCGGCAATCAATACATTCATCTGATCCTGCAATACGGTTATTTTTAATATCTGATCCTGTAGATTTCGTTTCGGATTGACCCTCTCCAGATTTAAAAAATGCTCTCTCAAATCGGCACGATATTGACGTAAAGTCATTTCCATTCTGTGAAAAAGCTTCTCATTATAACGATTTTTCACTGCCTTCGTATTACTGATTCTAAGACGCAAACCGCCGATCAGCTGATGTTGAAATTGTTCCATCGCTTTAAACACACCGGAAACATCATACACCGCAATCTCTGCCGCTGCAGACGGTGTTGCTGCTCGCAAATCGGACACAAAATCTGCAATTGTAAAATCCACCTCATGACCTACAGCTGATATAATCGGTGTATTACACTGAAAAATCTCTTCTGCCAACTTTCTGTTATTAAAAGCCCACAAATCTTCCATAGAGCCGCCGCCCCGACCGATTATAATAATATCCACACCATAAGAATCCAATGCCCGAATCCCTTTTATAATTGATTCAGAAGCACCTTCCCCTTGTACAAGTGCCGGATATAGCAACAGTTGTACATACGGATTTCTTCTTTTTGCAACAGTTTGAATGTCTCGAATAGCTGCACCGGTGCTTGCTGTTACAACCCCGATTGTCTTTGCATACTTCGGAATCGGTCTTTTATACTCAGGTGCAAACATCCCCATCTCTTCCAATTCACGCTTCAATTGCGCAAATTCCAGATAAAGATTTCCGAGACCTTCCAATTCGATGGTATCCGCATATAGTTGGTATTTGCCCTGAGCTTCGAAAATACGGATTGCTCCGTCTACTACAACCTTGTCTCCATCTTTCATCGGAAAGGAGAGTCCCTTTGCCTTACTGCTTCGAAACATGATTGCAGATAAGACACCAGAAGAATCTTTCAAAGAAAAATAAACATGTCCGCTACTGTGATATTTGCAATTGGATACTTCACCTTTCACAGATACTCTTGCCAGTAAAAAATCCTGAATAAACAGATTTTTTATATAGGTGTTGATTTGAGATACGGTGTAAATTGAGGTTCTGTCTTTCATACAAGCTTTGCCAACACTCCGTTTACAAATCCGGAAGATTCCTCTCCTCCGTATTTTTTTACAAGTTCTACCGCTTCATTAATTACAATAGCAGGTGTCAGATGCTCTTCCATCATCTCATAATAAGCAAGTCGAATCGCAGACAACTCTGCCTTCCCCATTCGAGACGTTCGCCAATTTGTTACTACTTCATTTATTCTGGCATCGATCTCCTCCGCCTGCTTCCCGATTGCCAATACCTTATTCTTGATATAGGAAAGATCCTCTTCTGTCGGATACCCCTTTCCTTTTACAAATCGATCTTCATCTGTGATAGTTACAAGTGCATCAAATGCAAATTCTATCTGACTCTCCAGTTCTTCGTATGGATGAAACTCTATACTGAAAATAATTTTATATATTTCTTCTCTAATTTCACGACGTGTCATATATTCCCCAACTTCTTATAAAGATTTCATATCAACATCTGCAATTCGTACATTTATTTCTGAAACAGTAAATCCTGTCATATTTTCAATTTCCAACTTTACTTTTTCCTGCACTTTTGCGGAAACTTCCGGTATTCCATATCCATAGGATATATTTAGACTCAAAAAAATCTGAATCCCGCCTTCGCCCATTTCTACCGTTACTCCTTTGGATAGCTTTTTCATTCCCAATCGACTAATCAAATCCTTTGTAATGCCTCCCGCCATAGAGCTGACACCTTCTACTTCTGTTGCCGCCAACCCTGCAATGATCGCCAACACCTCATCTGCAACCTGAATATGACCATTTTCACTTTCATTGATCTGAAAACCTTTTCTATCTTCTGCCATTATAGACCTCCTGTATTTCCATTAATTATTGAGGATACAATACTATGCATAATTATATCAAATTATCTTATATTTGAAAACTGACTATCTTCTATCCGAACCGATAAATCGCTCTGTTTTCCAAACAAAAAAGGATATCGTTCCTCATAGAAAACAGAATGATACCCCTTTGTATTTCCTATTCTTTTATTTAATGGAAAGTTTCATAATTAATTCCAAAGCCCGTTTTGACAGCACATCCTGTCTCAAAAGATTCATGCCGTCCTGTCCCATCATCTCTTTCAGCTTGTCTGTTTCCATTTGATAAGCCGTTGCGACATTTTTCAATTCTTCTTCCAGATCCGCCTCTGTACATTCATAACCTTCCGCTTCGGCAATTGCACCTAACACAGCCTGTCCTTTTAGCATATTTAACGCATCTCTCTTTGCATAAGTGTCATATTCCTCTGCATTAATTCCGTTATACTGAAGGTATGCTTCTAAAGTCTGTCCACTGTTTCTCAATTGAGCTTCCAGACTGTTTTTTAATGCACCAGCCCTTTCCTCCACTGCTTCATCGGAAATTTCAATTTCCGAATCCTCTACGATTTTGGTCAGTACATAATTTTCATTTTCAATCGCAAGCTCTTCTGTCTTTTTATTAGATATCTGTTCGTGAACATATTTACGAAATTCCTCTACTGTTTTAATCCCGGATACCTTTTGAATTACTTCATCTGATAATTCCGGAACAGAAGTACTTTGTATATTTTTGACAGTTACTTTAAATATCGCATCTTTTCCTGCGTACTCAGGAGCATGATACTCAACCGGAAATGTAACATTTACATCCACACTGTCTCCTTTTTTATGACCGATCAGCTGTTCTTCAAAACCCGGAATAAAACTTCCGGAACCCAATACCAACGGATAACTTTCTCCATCTCCTCCCGGAAATGCCTCTCCGTCAATATAACCTATAAAATCAATGACAGCCGTATCGCCGGCTTCCGCTTCCTCTGTTTCTTTATCAATCTGCGTAGCAGCCAAGGAAACCGCTCTTTCTACTTCCTGTTCCACTTCCTGCTCTGTCACTGTAATCTCGTGCTTTGGCAATACAATCCCTTTATAATTCCCTAATCGCTTTATTCCGTTCATTTCCCATCCTCCTGCAATCTATCATCGGTTTTGTTTGTTTCTGTTAAGTAAAAAAGCTCTAAGGAACATCCTTAGAGCTAGTGCCGCTGGCCGGACTCGAACCGGCACGGAGTTACCCGCTTGATTTTGAGTCAAGTGCGTCTGCCAATTCCGCCACAGCGGCCTATCATTCACAGACAAGGGTTATCTTAACACAGCACACAATGAAAATCAATACAATTTGAAAAATAATTAACCAATTTTCTTTGATATTATTTTTTACAGACAGAAAAAGGATGAAAGAGGTTGTCTCTCATCCTTTTCTTCTATTCTGCCAATTCTTTAAATTCATCAAAACAATCAAAAGTTGCAAAATAATCCGCAGGTGTTTCCGCTCTTCGAATCAACTGAACACTTCCGTCTTCTTTCAGCAATAATTCTGCAGAACGCAAACGACCGTTGTAATTGTAACCCATCGAAAAACCGTGTGCCCCTGTATCATGAATGATCAGATAATCACCTTTTTGAATCTCCGGAAGCATACGATCAATCGCAAACTTATCACTGTTCTCACACAAGGAACCTACGATGTCATATTTATGATCACACGTCGCTTTTTCCTTCCCGGCTACCGTAATGTGATGATAAGCACCATAAATACAAGGTCTCATCAAATTGGCCGCACAGGCATCCACTCCGATATATTCTTTGTAAGTATGTTTTTCATGAATCGCCTGCGTTACTAAACAGCCATACGGTCCGGTCATAAATCTTCCCATTTCCGCAAAAATTTTAATATGATTTAATCCTGACGGTATCAGAACTTCATTATATACCTTTTCTACTCCCTCTCCGATTACACGTATATCATTTGGAGTCTGCCCCGGTTCATACGGAATTCCCACACCTCCGGACAGATTGATAAATTCCAAGGAAACGCCGGTTTTTTCTTTTATTTCTACTGCAAATTCAAATAAAGTTTTTGCCAGAGTCGGATAATAATCGTTAGTAACTGTATTACTTACCAAAAATGCATGCATTCCAAAATGCTTTACACCTTTCTCTTTTAAAATACGAAATCCCTCCAAAATCTGAGGTCTCGTCAATCCGTATTTTGCATCTCCGGGATTGTCCATGATCCCGTTGCTCAACTGATATACTCCACCCGGATTAAAACGCAGAGACAGTGTTTCCGGCAGTGTTCCGAGTGTTTTTTCCAAAAAGTCAATATGAGTAATGTCATCTAAATTAATGATGGCGCCCAGCTCATGTGCTTTTATAAATTCTTCTGCAGGTGTTTCGTTGGAAGAAAACATAATTCCGTCTCCAACGATTCCCACTTTTTCAGAAAGCATCAGTTCTGTTAAAGAAGAACAATCGGAACCGAAGCCGTATTCCTTAAAGATTTTCATAATATAAGGGTTAGGTTCTGCCTTCACTGCAAAATATTCTCTAAACCCGTCATTCCATGCAAATGCCTCTTTTACTGCCTGTGCGTTTTCACGAATCCCCTTTTCATCATATAAATGAAAAGGAGTCGGATATGTTTTGGTTATTTCTTTAATCTGGTCTATTGAAACAAATGTTTTTTTATCCAATTTCTTTCTCCTTTTACTTCCGCTTAAAATTAATTGTAATATATTGTACACAACTTTTTCTTCTTATGCAACCAAAAATATAAAAAGAACCCTTTACACTGCTTCTTCACAGCGAAAGGGTTCCGTTACATATTGCCTTTTAATTGTCTGCATCACCGGTACGTTTTAAAACATAAAATCCATCATCTAAAGCATCTATATAGATAATTCCACGATCATCTACAATGACATCTTCCGTACATGCATTTCTAGATCCCGGAAATCCCGGAAAATAAGATTCTTCCAGAGTTTTATTCGGATTTGGCGGAATAAAGTATGCGATCTCTTTAATATAATACTGATCGGATACATCATAAATACGAAGAGCTGCTGCAAAGTAACAACAATATCTCTATAAGGCCTTCCATCAAAATATAATAGAAAGCTACTGACGGGAATCGAACCCGTGACCTCCTCACTACCAATGAGGTGCGCTACCATCTGTGCCACAGCAGCTTGTCATTTAACTGACTAAAATAATATACTATATATCGCTAAGCTATGTCAATCTATTTTTTAAAACTTATAGATAAATAATATTACCATTGCGATCAACATCATAATAATTACAGGATGACTGAAAAAGGAGGCAAGCATTTTTCCTCCGGATTCTGATAATTCACCTTTTTTTAATACCACTTTTTTTCGTTCCAATATAAAAGTGATAAGCCCCAATATAAATAGAGCCAGTAAAACTCCGCTATATAATAACAACAATACAAGCTTAGACATATTACCCGCTATTTCTCCCATATTTCTTAAAACAGATTGTGCAATTACAGAGCCGAAGAAATTGATAATCAGATGTATGAGAATGGAATAACGCAGTCTACCTGTTCTTATATAAATATATCCGAAAATACATCCGATAAAAAATGCAAAAAAGAATTGCTTTAAATTTCCATGCACTAACCCAAACAGCAGTGCCGAAATAAAAATCGCCATTTTATCTCCCATAACAACCAGACGATCCAACAGCCACTTTCGAAAAACCAATTCTTCCATTATAGGAGGCAAAATCACAACAAAGATCAGCATGGCAGGAAAATCACTCTGTGATATCATATTTGCAACGCCTCCGCTACTTTCCTGCTGTGTGAAAAATGACAGCAATTTTGTGAGCCCTGTACCGATCAGACTTCCGATATAAAGAAAGGTAAAACTCACCGTTATAAACTTCATCAATTGAAATACAGTAAGTCTATGACGGTATAAATGCTGCTTTCTGATTCCTTTTATAAGCAGATAAAATACCGGAACCCCTGCTAAATACATAGGGGCGATTGTGAGAATCCATACGATGTAAGAATTACTTCGCAATTCCGGATATAATTGAAATAGACTCGGATATAATACCAATTGAATCAAAAACGGCAAAGCAATATACAAAATCATTCCGATTCCGATTCTTGTATAAATCTGTTTTGTATTCATATGTCCTCTCTTTTATTTCTCTACTACAACAGTTATAACTTTACACACTGCAGTTGTTTTATTCCCTGCCGGCTGCAGAATCGTTATTTTAGCCGTTCCCGTTCCGACCGGTGTAACAATCCCCGTCTTATCTACTTTTGCAACTTTGAGATCAGAAGAAAAAAAGAATAATTCCGGTGTGGAAAAGGTGCTTTTCGCATTCAGATCAAAAGAAGGGGTCTTTTCTTTTACCTTATAAAACTGCTTATATGTTGAAATGACAGGAGTCTTTTCCTTTGAACCGGAAGATGACTTCGGCAATTTCAAATATTGTTTAATGGAAGTTCCGTTTAAAAACGCCATGTAATATACATATATAATCTTTGCAGATGTCTTATAGCCGGCATCTCCGTCTGCAGAAAGAGAGGCTGCTTTTTGAAAAGAATACACCGCTTTTTTCGTTGCGGCATCATTGATT
The DNA here is from genome assembly GCA_947253885.1 of uncultured Clostridium sp. Classification (GTDB taxonomy): domain Bacteria; phylum Bacillota; class Clostridia; order Lachnospirales; family Lachnospiraceae; genus SY8519. Next base: position 14,996 of record CAMYAO010000007.1, on the reverse strand, counting down.
CCGGTAACTTTTATATTTTGAAATGCACCCGTTTTAGAAGCAATCGTATTTAAATTCGTTTGAATCCAGCAAATCCCCTCTTTTGTATTATTTTTTGTGGAATTCTGATCTGCAATCTGAAGCTGACCGGAAGCCTTATAAATCCATCCTGTTTTTCTTATGCTTTTGTATGTGGAAAATCTGCGTTTATAATATGTCATTGTTTTAGGGTAAACCATTGCCGATTCCAGCATCGTATTGAGCGTCACCTTCTTATAAGATCCTACAATCTTTCTCGCTGTTTTTAAAACTTTTTGTGCATGCCCAGTCCCTGCTTGTACGGAAATATCCATATAGTAAACAATAGCCGATGCATTTGTTATTCCCGATTTTACAGCTGCATTTAAAAGACCTGTCATATCAGACTGTTCCCATCTTTTCTGTGCCTGTCTCCCACTGCTGCTTGTCAATAATTTTTTTATTTGCCCAATCTCTGTTTTGGAAAATGTTCTGTTTTTCCATGATCTGTCGAGAATAATCTCATTGTATAAGCGGGATCCCAATAATGAATATGCCTGTTTATTTTGAAGCGATACCGCATATTGAAGCAGCTTTCTCGCCTCTTCTCCCTTCCATTTCATAAGGCCGACAGAAACAGTTCCTCTTTTATTTTCTATATAAGAAACCGATGAGGCTTCGTTTTTTTCAATAACAGATGTTGCTTTTTCTAAAACTTTTTTATAAGATACTCCTAATTTAGCTGTTTCTGCAGAAATTTTTTCAAAAGCCGGCGTATAACGAAACTTTTTATATCTCGCCGCATTTGCTTCCAGCGGAACAGAAATTCCCATCGATACTGACAGAATGCCTGCTAATACTGTTTTCCATATTTTCATATGATTCCTCCTGTTATAAAAATTCTTTTATAGACTGTGCTTTTCTTCTGATTCTTTGCAAAGCATTGTCTATTGTCTTCTCTGTTTTTTGTTGTTTTTCCGCAATTTGCGCATACGTTAAACCTTCCAGATAGTCAAATAAAACCGATTTTTCCAATGCAGATAACTGAAACAGCAACTTTTTTAAAAACAGACTTTTCATCTCCTGCCCCACCACCATCCGTTCCGGATTTCCATTCAATAAAAACGATTCATCTGTTGCCGAATCAATGCAACTACTGCTTTGATCATCAAAGGAAATATAGGAATTTAACGGTTTATGCTTTTCCCGATTTGCCGCTGTGATCGTCTTATAGATCTGCCGCCTGATACATATATCCGCAAATGCCGCAAAAGATCCTTTTTCTTCACTGTAATCTCGAATGGCATGATACAGTCCGATCATTCCTTCCTGAATCAGATCCTCTGTATCTCCGCCGAACAAAAACAATGCATTTGCCCGCTTACGAACCAGATACTTATATTTATCTAAAATAAAATCAACTACTAAACCATTTCCGTTTTTGAATTGGTTTAGTAGTTCTCTTTCGGTCATCTTATCAAATGTCATTACGAACCTATTGTTTTTCAGAGCGCTGTCTTACTATCTCATACGTTAATATTCCGGCTGCTACACTGGCATTAAACGAGTCGATTTGTCCAAACATCGGTATAGAGGCTGTAAAATCACAGTTTTCTCTTACCAGTTTGCTTACACCCTCCCCCTCATTTCCGATCACTAGACAGATCGGCCCGGTTAAGTTCTGACGATACATCGTTTCCCCGTCCATTGCGGCACATACAAACCAGAGTCCCTCTTTTTTCAACTCTTTCATAGTAGCCGTTAAGTTTGTCACTTTTGCAACTTTTGTATAATTGATTGCACCCGCCGATGCCTTGGCAACTGTTGCAGTGAGTCCGACCGCTCTTCTTTTAGGAATAATTACCCCATGCACTCCTGCCAGATTTGCAGTACGGATAATGGCACCCAAATTATGCGGATCTTCGATTCCGTCTAATAACAGGAGAAACGGTGTTTCATTTTTTTCTTTTGCGGTTTCCATGATATCTTCTACTGTTGCATAAGAATAAGCAGCGGTACTTGCGATTACTCCCTGATGTTTCTTTGTCTCTGACATCTGATCAAGGCGTTCTTTGGTGACAAAATCAATCAGACAGTCATGCTTTCTCGCCTCACGAATAATCGTGCGTACCGGACTGTCCTGACATCCGTCCAGCACATACAAACGATCAATCGTTTTTCCGGAACGAAATGCTTCTATTACAGCATTTCTCCCCTCGATACGGGTTCCGTCTACAATAGGTTCCTCTATTAGATTCATATTTATCTTCTCCTCACATGTTTCTTAGTAAGTTTCGGAGTAAAGTGCTCCAAACCGATACGGATCAATTCCATCATTCGATCCAATTGATCGGTCAGATACAGATAACCCATCAATGCTTCAAATCCGGTTGCCTTTCTGTAGTCAATCATAGAAGCATTTTTTGCCATCGTATGAGAATTTGCATTTCTTCCGCGCTTATAGTAGCTTTCCTCTTCTTCTGTTAAATGCGGTAAAATCACCTCTATCATTTCTGACTGTGCAGAAGCCTTTACATAACTGCTGGTAATCAGGTGAAGCATATTCACATTTGTATTCCCCTCCTCAACCACCTTTGTCCGAATAATCAGATCATAAATTCCGTCACCGATATATGCCAGAACCAATGGTGAATAGGTATTGATCGGCCTTTTTTTTATCTGAAAGCTTTCCCGAATATATCCGTCTATACTCGTTTCCATATCACTCCTTCTCTCGTATCCTTCAGTTCAATCCCCATTGTCAGAAGTCTATCTCTGATTTCATCTGCTTTTGCAAAATCCTTATTTTTTCTGGCAAGCTGACGCTGTTCAATCAATGCTTCAATCTCTCCGTCAATCCCTTCCTCTTCTTTTTCCAAAATCAATCCGAGAACCTCACTTAAATGTTCAAATCTCTTGTATAGGTTTTCCAGATAGCAAGGGGAAGATTGTGCATCTGTGTTTGTATTACAAAACTTTACGTATTCAAACAATGCTGCAATCGCATCTGCTGTATTAAAATCATCTTCCATTGCCGTCTCATATTTTTTTACATAGAGATCGGTCTTTTCAAACAGTACATGCTCAATATCGGACATCTCACCGGTTGCCTTCTCCTGAAGATCCCGCAACCGTTTTGCCGCAGTCAAGATACGATCCAAACCGCTTTTTGCAGACTCCATGAGCTCATCACTGAAATTCAACGGACTTCTATAGTGTGCACTCAACATAAAAAATCTTAATACCTGCAGATCATACTTCTTTGCAATATCTCTTACCGTAAAAAAATTACCGGCAGACTTGGACATTTTATGGTTATTAATATTTAAAAATGCATTATGTAGCCAATACTTCGCAAACGGAACTCCATTTGCCGCTTCAGACTGTGCGATCTCATTTTCATGATGTGGAAAAATAAGATCTTCCCCACCTGCATGGATATCAATCTGTTTCCCGAGATGTCCTTTGCACATAACCGAACACTCTATATGCCATCCCGGGCGTCCCTGACACCATGGAGACTCCCAATACGGTTCTCCATCTTTTTTCGGTTTCCATAATACAAAATCCAGAGGATCTTCTTTTAAGTCTCCCGTCACCTTGATATCCCGATGTCCACCCTCCAAATCATCAATTTTTTTATGAGAAAGCTTTCCGTATCCCGGAAAGCTTCTTGTTCTGAAATATACAGTGCCATCCGCTACCACATAAGCATGTCCTTTTTCTATAAGAGATTGGATCATCTCAATCATTCCATTGATTTCTTCTGTTGCAAGCGGATTATAAGTGGCAGGCTTTACATTCATATCTGCCATATCTTTCTTACATTCTGCAATATAACGAGATGCTACCTCTTCTGCCGTAGTTCCCTCTTCCAGTGCTTTTTTTATAATTTTATCATCTACATCTGTAAAATTTGAGACAAATTCTACCTGATAGCCTTTGTATTCCAAGTAACGCCGTACACTGTCAAAAACAATCATAGGACGAGCATTCCCGATATGAATCAGATTGTATACCGTCGGACCGCAAACATACATCCTGACTTTTCCCTCTTCTATCGGCATAAACTCTTCTTTTTCTTTCGATAATGTATTATAAACCTTCATTCTCTATTTTCTCCTTAAATAGTATTCATACGTACTTCTTTTAGAATTTGACTCATCTCTTCTTCTTTTTCCTCCATATCCAGCACAAGGAAAAACTGATTAACTGCACAAAAAAGATTTTGTTTTTCATTAGAAAAATCTGTGATATTTCGATCTCCGCTCAAATACTCCGTCAAATAATGAATTCCCTTTTCCATTGTCATTACCCAAACGGAATATCCAAGCAGATCCTTTTCCTGTTCATTTAAATGTGTGCCCATATATGACAGATACCCTTCCAGATATGCACGATATTTCTCCAAATCCAGATAGACATCTCCATCTGTAACATACTCCGGCTCTGATGCCGCTCCGATACGAACAGCAGCCCCGAAATCATAAATAGAGGCTCCGGGCATTAATGTATCCAAATCAATCATACAAATTGCCTCTTTCGTAACCTCATCTATTAAAACATTGTCATACCCGGGGTCATTATGGGTAACACGCTTCGGAATCTGCCCGTTTGCAACAGCCTCTTCGATTTTATAGAGTTTTTCGGAACGGTTTAATACAAAACGTATTTGTTCCTGGCAATCAGATGTCCTGGAGCAGATATCTGCTCGAACTGCATCTAATAAATGGCGAATTGCTGTTTTAAACTGATGCATTTGAGGAAATGTATAGGACAGCAAAGCAGCATCAAATCCCACCATACGATGCTGAAATTTTCCTAATACCGCCGCTGCCTGATAAGCCTCTTCTGCTGTCTCCGGACGTTCCATTTCCAAACCGTCTTCTACCATTTTATATAGCCGGAAATAACTTCCTTCCTGAGTTTGCAGTAATTGATTCTCATCCTTGGTTCGGATGAAAGTCAGAGTCTCTCTGTCGGGATTTCCTCCATCGCTTTCAATCTTCTCTCTGAGATATTCTGTTACCAAAAACAGGTTATTCATCACTTCAATCGGATACTTAAAGAGCACATGGTTGATTTCCTGAAGCACATAAGAAACCTGACCGCAGATAACCTGATAAGTATGATTAACCGTTCCCTGTCCCAAGGCGGAAACTTCTGTAACTTTTCCTTCAATCTGAAATTGATTCATAATTTCCTGAAAATCCATTTTATCCACCTCTCTATTCCTGATGTGAACCGCAGCCGGAACAGCCTCTGCAACCACCCCCACTGTCTGCTACTACCATGTTGTTGTCATATATCGATTCTAATAAACAGATCGCATTACTTGCGATCCCTTCTTCTCTTCCCGTAAATCCCAACTGCTCCTCTGTAGTGGCTTTAATATTAATTTGGCTTTTCTCTATTCCAAGTGTATCCGCTATCAAAGATTCCATATCGGAAATGTAAGGACGGATTTTAGGACGCTGTGCAATAACAGTGGCATCTATATTGGAAATAATATAACCGGAATCTTCCACCATATCCCTTACTTTGACCAGCAAATCAACAGATGAAGCATCTTTATAGACAGCCTCCGTATCAGGGAAATGTGTTCCGATATCTCCTAAACCGGCTGCTCCCAATAATGAATCCATGATCGCATGTAGTAATACATCTGCATCAGAATGTCCTAAAAGCCCCAATTCATGAGGAATCTCTATGCCTCCTAATATTAATTTTCGATCTGAAACCAGACGATGTACATCATAGCCCATTCCTATCCGCATTTTTTCCTCCTATATCCAGTATATAAGGATACTTTTATATATCATAAGACGTTAATGTTCATTTTATCATATTCATTACAGAAACTGTAGTCCTATAAGGTCATTTGATCGTACAATCTTATTATCCGTTATATTAAAAATCTTTATAAATCTGTCTTCTATCGGATTCTATGAGATAAACTTCATCATAATTTTAGTTTACAAAAGACGGTTCAGAATTTTTCCAAACCGTCTTTTACTATATAAGTTTTCATTTTACCGAAATGATATTTTATGTGTTGTGCTTTCTATTCTTTAGATTGAGAAACAAAGCTGCGATAAATAAACACCCTAAAACTCCCACCATCTGATAAATATATATTTCTTCTGAAACCTGTTTAATAAAATTCAAAATATCAGTACTTTTCCATGGCAAAATATGCATTGCAATAACAGTTCCGTAAGTAATTACTATTCCAATCCATTTTTTATTACACCATTGTTGCCAACCGGAACAGTAAACCGCCAATACTCCTCCTACGATAAATGCTATAAAAAGATATAACATCATATGGAGAAAAGAATTTTTATAATATAAAGAATCCAGCAAAGTGTTATGATTATTATAAATAACCCGCTGAATCTTTACGGTCTCAATCTGCATTGTTCTTTGTGTAAGCGTCATAAAATACAGATATGCATTCAGGACAAACGGTAACACCACCATAATCCCTCCTACACAAAAAACGCTTACTATTTTTTTGCCTTTGAATTGAACTGTTTCAATTGCTATACCTGCTAACAACGGTACGAAATATAAAAATACTCTCCAAATCAAATTGTCGGGATTACTTTCCATCCAAACTGCATAAGGAGTATCTATCGGCAGATAGCTTGTTAACATATATACCATATATTGTAAAATCGAAAAAAAACAACCAATTATTAAACCAATTAACAAATACTTTTGTTTTTCTTTTACTAGCCTCATATCTTATCCCCTATATTTTTATCAACAGATGTGGTAAAACATAAATCAATTTTTTTTACTGCAAATGTTATTATACAGTAAAAAACAAACGCCATTAAAAGAGATCGGCTCATTCCCAAAAACATGGAATAAACATCCGAACACAAAAATTTAGTGTCCGGTGTCAACATACTACATAGAAATCTATTCACCAGCACAAAATTCAGTTGTTCCCCCAAAAACGGAATCATCAACATGGCTATAATTGATACAATCACTTTCTTCCATATAAGATAAAGTAAGAGTCCCAACAACACAATCCAAAATAAATAACAACTCAGTACCATAAATATTCTAATAAATGTCGCTCCGATATCTACATTATATATTTGATCTTCTTTAGGAAAAACTATATTGTGTGTACATAAAAATACAATCAAAAAAGATACTCCTGAATAGACCAATGCAATGGATACGGAATATAAAGCTAATCTCTGTATTATAGTCTTCGTGATAATTTCAATGTTTTTATTCTTTACAATCACAGCCTCTCGAAGAAACAGCTGAACAGTACTGTATAGCACCCATCCCATAAGCAGTATGGGTCCGGCTGCCACTATTTTACTCAAAAATGCTCCATGACATAAGACAGTAAGCGCCGGTTCCGTATGTGAATAAGATACGAATATGGCTACTCCGATTAAATATAACAGAAAAAATTTACCATATCCTTTCAACCATACTATCTTCATTTTATTTTTCCCTGTTCCATATAATAAATGTGATCGGATACTTCTTCTAAAAAAATTTCATCATGGCTGGCTATCATAAGTGTACAGCCTTTTTCCCTTAACTGTTTTATAATTGTTATCAACTGAGTAATTCCACTTTTATCCAAGGCATTTGTAGGCTCATCTAATAGTATTAAATCCGGACACCCGACAATTGCCTGAGCAATCCCAAGTCTTTGTTTCATACCAAGCGAAAATTTATTGTATTTTCTCTTATCATCTGCATCCAACCCTACCATATCAAGCGTCTCATTTATAACAGATTTATTAATCCCAGATTGAATTATAGAGAGAAGCTCCATATTTTCTTTCGCTGTAAATTCCGGTAAAAATGCCGGTGTTTCAATCAGTACTCCGATACTCTTCGGAAAACACCCTCCATCAATCTTTTTACCATCTACCAAAACTTCTCCTTTAACATGCATTAATCCTGCAATTGCCCGTAACAGCATTGTTTTTCCGGAACCGTTAATTCCGCGTATTCCATATATTTTTCCCTTACTTATATTTAAGTTTATATGATCTAAAATAAGTTTCCCTTTTATTATCTTTGTTACATTGATCAGTTTCACATATTCCTTATTCATCCCTTACATCCCCCAACAAAAAAAAGTCTATTTTTTTCAATACGAAAGCCGCTGTTATTCCGGTTATCAAAATAGATGCTATAATATACAGAAGAGTATATACTATATTCTCTATCCTTATATACATAAATAAATTCACATAGAACAGCTTGCTGGTTGACAATATACCTATCAGCATATAAATGAAAACAATAATTGTCGCGATTATTTCATGCATAAGCAGACATAGGCACGAATAAATACAATAGGTCGTCATAACTCCCAGTATGGATATAAATGCTATTACTGTTAATTGCGAGATATCTATTGCCATAGCAAACACTTTTATTTCGAATAAGAAAATAAGAAATGAAACAAAATTTGCAACAGCAACCATAAGCAAGCCCACTGTCATCTTACTAACCCATATAAAAAATTTATTTCCCAACTTCACCCATATATTAGTAGAGTGTTTTAGTAAATCACTTCGCAGAAAATCATAAATCGCAAATATAATACCAATTTGCAACCATATCCACAGAAAAGGAATGTCTGTCGGATTCATCCTAAACGCCTCAATGGAAATTCCTCTAATGGAATACATCAAACGATTCTGATTGCAAGCAGAAACTCCCATGATTGACGTTAAAAGCAAATACACTCCGATTCTAACCCGATATAGTTGCCATAATAAAATCACATCTCTTTTTATTAATCCTTTTAATTCATTCATCATTCTTTAAATACACTACGTCTATCCTGTTTTGAGAAGTCTCCACTATCGAAAACTGATAGTCTTCCCCACTTGCCGTTTTGTTGTCATCAAAAAAAACTATACACCCTCTGGAGACCTCATATTGTTTTAATTTTCTTTTTTCACAACCGATTAATTGTTTCATTTCCTTGGTATAAAAACGCCTTCCGTCTTTATAAGACAATGGTTTTATTCGTCTTCCACCTACCACCAGACAAGCATATTTTTCAATCTCAATCTTTTTATCAGTATTCAACAGCTTTAATGCACGGTAGGGAAAATAATAATATGTTTTATCCTTCTTCTTATCGATTTCAGGTTTCAAAAACACATAATGTGTATCCTCGTTTTGCACCAAAACACTATAATCCACATCTGTATTATATGCCAAGGTCTGACTTTTCACCTTTTTTCTAATATGATTCAATGTTTTTATATACGGAATACTTTCAACAGAATATGATGTTGACCTCAATGCGGAATTCGAATTTAAAAATTTGTATCTACCGTATGAAGCTAAAACAATCAACAAAATAACTCCCATTAAGTAGTATTGTCTTTTCTTATGTTGCTTCTCCATAAATCTTCCCCTACATAATACTGTGTCCGAAAAGAACGTGTCTTGTTTTTATTCCAAACAGTATCAACCAAAGATAATTGATAATGGTTTTGATCTGTCTTTGCCTCTTGCTCTGTCTCTTTATATGACTCACATCTAAAATACAAAAGCCGTGTTGTTTTTGCTTTTACAATTCTTTCATTCAGCGTCTTTACCACTTTTCTCGGATAAGCAGATATATTATCCATACCTTTCTTATAGAAATTTGTAAGAAATTCCTGTTGTCCATTTACGATTAAATTAGAATATTCATCAATTCCCAATTCTCGATCTTCTGATGTCGGATTATTTACTATAAAGGGAAAATAATATTTAATCTTCCACACATTATCTTCTTTTATAATAAAAGAAGTAGGTTTTCCAATGGCATAAGACAATCCATCCATTTTCGAATCAATCAAATTAGAACCTGCTGTTTTTTTTATTTGTTTAAAAGGTAATTTAGCTACTCTTTCTATGTTTTTCACATAATCAACATGCTTTTCCTGCAGCTGATAACTTCCCTTTCCGTGAATCCAATCCTCATAATTTACCATTCTATAACGCAGAACCGATAACAATAAAATTATTATTCCGATAGAACAGCATATATAAGTTTTTTTCATAAATTCTCACCATCTTTCTATATAAAAAATTTAAAACCTGAGAAAAACCAGTATTAAAAAAGGGTATCATACACAATGTTTATACTATCTCATATCAGGGCTCCAAACTCCCTCTACCTTATTTGCCCGGTGTTTTTTGTCTGCACCTGCCGCTATTCTAGCCCAATTGCAACCATCTTCCCTAACAGTATTATACATAGATATGTGTCTAGTTCCTACAACCTTATAGTACATACCACCTGCACAGTTTTTAGTACCACCTATCATATGGCTTTTTCCCTGTGCCCATAATACCACCGGAGTTTTTGCGGTTTTGACGTAATTTACCTCACATCTCATTGCTGTCCTATTTTCTTTAACTCTCCACCTTGTAAAAGCATAATCATTCTCCTTTTTTGGAGATAACTTAAACTGAAATGTTTCTATTTTTGAATTTCCACCATAAATAGTCATACTTCCAATAGAGGTACAAATCAGCCCCCCCAGAATCAAAATTTTTTTCATCATAATATTCCCATTTCTTAAATGAAGTATGATACCCCTTTTTTATCATAAAAATACCTGTTTTCTTTTTCCGATCTGAAATATCACCCCAGCAGCTGCCATTAACAATACCGCCAATGTTACCAAAACTGATAGATAAACATCATCAGAACTTTGGCGAATCATTTTCATCAAATCGTATCTTTCCCCTCCTATAATTGTTATAATATTTAATATTATATACGGTATAAGATATACCAAAAAAATTTTTTTCACATAAAAACTGATTGCCAATCCAAAACTTCCCATAATTCCCGCAATCAAAAATGCTATCAGCACGTATAACAGCAGATGCAAAAAAGGATGTTGATAATATAACTCCATACAAAAAGTATCATGGGGATACATCAAGAAAAAAATTTGCGAGTACATGCTTCCTATCGTTGGCTTTTGATTAGGCAAGGTCATAAAGCAACAATAGATATTTAATAATAAAGGTATTGCCAATGTGAAACCACTGGCAAAAAAATTAATTAAAAACATTACAGAAAAGTAGGTCTTTCCCTTTCCGCAACTCAAAATATGATTTATATAACCACTTTTTTTATCTTTAAAATAGATTGATGCCATAGGAAGAACCGCTAAAATAGGAAATATTTGAAAATATATTTGGGGTAAACGCGAAGGTGAAAAGCTTTCCAGCCATATCGTATATGGAGTATTCCCGTAATATCTGTTTGGAAAAATGTCAATAAAGAAATTTGCTAAGGATATCACTGTACCGATACCCAAAGCTATATAGAATGTTTTTGTCCGAAATAGTCGTTTGAAAAAAAATTGAACCATAAAATCTCCCCCGATTAAATCTATAATTTTTTCTCTCCTATTTTTTACTTTTAGACTTACTTATTTTTTATAATATCCCCAATTCACATTTAAAATCAGTATTTGTTGTATCTAATTCTAAATTGGTTTTATAATAGCATTGTAAATATTCTTTGTCAATTCCATGTAACCCAAAAGGAGTCCTATGAAACTGCATACCATTTTACATAAAACCAGAGATGCTGTTTTGCCGACAATTTTAGTCACCCTTATCTTTTTTGTAACACTTTACGGCTTCGGTCTGATAAATACTATGATTGCACCGTTTGCTACACTTTCCTATTTGCAATACAAAACTACCAAAAATCACTATGGAAGTATTATAAAGACCTTTTCGGTCTATGCATTTATGGCAGTGCTGTCCTATTTTGCGCTTTTGTCCCTGCCTCTTATGATTCTCATGAATCTGATAGGATTCTTTTTAATCGGATATATCTTAATAGACGAATACAATCCGACAAACTATTTTCCAGCCGGAATGTCTCTGATATTTTTTCAGATTGCACCGGTTTCCGATTTACCCGGTCTGGGAATACGTCTGCTGGCACTTTTTGTTACATTTATAATTGTATTCCTTTTTATTGTAATCACACATCTTATTCTCAAAGAGAGAAATCCGATCTGTGCCTATATAAGAGAAGGCTTTTCTTACAGCAGACAATTACTGGATATATACGATTCGTTTCCCGAAGAAGACGCTTCGGATAAAATCAAATATCTTCATCAGAAAATACAGTATGTCAATCAACAGCTTAGTCATGAAATCTATGCTTACAATCGATCTGCTCTGTTAAAAAAAGGAAAAATCAATTGGTATTGCAGATTTGTCGTTTTATTTGATGTTATCTGTTTTTTTACCACGTTGCCGCTTAATCCCGGTTATCTAAAAAAGGCTTCTTCTCTCTTATCGGATTTTGAACATCTTTTTCAGAAAAAGGATCCGGGATATGATTATCGACCTCTGAAATTCCGTGATCAGCAGCTGGATATTCGCAATCTTCGTCTTCGATTCGGTCTGAGACTCATCATTGTAATGATCCCCTGTCTGATCTACAGCTATCTTTCCAAAGGAAATAATCCTTACTGGCTGGTAATCTCTGTATTTTTTATGATGATTCCCTATACACAGCATACCAGGCAACGTGTAATACAACGAATCGGCGGAACAATGGTGGGAATTGCAGGATGTTTTATCCTATTCTCTCTATTTCCGGATTTCACATCCAGAGTCATTATAATGACAATTGCAAATTTTTTTATTTATTATTCCACAAGCTATGGTACCATGGTTGCCTTTATTACCTGTTCCGCATTGGCAGTTCAAACAATGGACACCACTGTCTCTACTGTATTGTTGGAACGATTGAGATATACACTGTTGGGTGCCGGTATTGCCCTGTCGGCAAACAAATTTATCTTTCCGGTTCGTTGGAATAAACAAATTCTCTATCTACTTGAGTTGCTAAAAGATATGCGCAAAAAATTAATTTTTCTGTCAAAAGAAAGAAAACATATTACCCGTTCAGAAGAGGAATGTCTTAATCATCAAAAAGATGAGCTTCTGATTAAATCTGTATTACTTCAGGAGCAGATTGCCAATCTTGCGGAAAGACAGCCTGATTCAATCAATCTGGATTATCTGCAACTTCAGAAAAAAGCACATATGTTATTTTTTGCTTCCTATTTAGCGAAATATTTAAAGGCAGATGATTGTTAGTCATCTGCCTTTTTCTGCATATATATTCTTAGGCGCTCCACCAGCTTCCTTAATTCTTCCATAGAAGCAGCAAATGAAAAGCGAATGCAAGGTTTTATTTCCCCGTACGCATCTCCCGGAACCGCCCCCACTTTTACTTCTTCCAACAACTCCGCTGCTATTTTTTCACCGGTATACGGAAGATCAAACAATACCCATGCATAGAACGCCCCCTCCGGAATTCTGCAATGCAGTCCTGCTATCTCATTGATTGCAGGGATCAAAAAATCTCTGCGCTGTTGATACTCTGCTCTCATTTTATCCGTCTCTTCTTTACAGGATAAGGCTGTAATCGCCGCTTTTTGCACAAAACCGCTTGTGCAGCTCATAGTATGGGCGAACAACTTCATGATCGTACCCATCAGTTCCGTCGGACATGCCAAATAGCCGATCCTCCATCCGGTCATAGCGGAACATTTTGAAAAACCGTTGATTACAATACAGCGCTCTACCACATCCGGATAAGCAGATATGCTTTTATATTCATGATTATCGTAAATAATCTTTTCATATATTTCATCAGACAATACCCATACATCCGGATGATTCTTCAGATAACGATGTAAAACCTGCAGATCCTCCTCGATCAAAATCTTTCCCGTCGGATTATTGGGATAGTTTATGATCAAAAGCTTAGTCCTGTCTGTAGTGAGATTCTCCAATTGTTCATAATCTAATTGGTATTGCGATTCATAGGATAATGGAACCACGACCGGAATGCCCCCTACCGATTCAATAATCGACGGATAAGAAACCCACCCGGGTGCCAGCCAAAGCACTTCATCCCCTTCATTCAAAAGAGCTGAAACGGAAACATAGACAGCATATTTACCGCCCGGTGTGATCAGAATCTGTTCTTTTGAATAGACTGCATGATTTTCCCTGCGTAATTTTTCCGAAATAGCCTCTCGAAGTTCTAAATCCCCCTGTCCGTCAACATAATGTGTATTTCCGGACTCCAATTGTCTGTACACTTCCTCGCAAATCGGTTTGGGTGTCGGAAAATCGGGATCTCCTCCTGTAACATTAATCACATCTGCATCTGTTTTCTGCATCTCTTTTACCTTTGACATCAAAGAAACGGACTTAGATGGTTCTAAAGAAACAATTTTATGGTTAAACTTCATAACATACCTCTTGTAACTACTCACTTTCTATACTACTTTTATTATTACCACCTTATGAAATACTGTCAAGAAATGTATTCCATCTTTCAGAAAAAAAAGCTATAATCAATCTATATAATAAATTATAAATGTGAGGAAATGAAATGAAAATAGGTTATATGGGAATCCCAAATAGTTTTTCTGAAATTGCAGCAAAAAAGCTGGTCGAGCAAAATAATCTGGAGGATTCCGAACTTCTGCCTATGGTATGTGCAGAAAACATCAAAGCAGCTTTATTAGAAAAACAATTGGATTACGGCATTTTAGCGACTTACAACTCAACGGTAGGACCGGTATCTGAATTTGTAAAAGCTTTTCGAGAAACACGTTATACTTTGATAGATACCTATATTTTACCGATACACCATTGTTTATTTAAACATCCTGATGTTCCCATATCCGAACTGCACTACGTTGCCTCACATCCACAGGCATTGAAGCAAACATTAGAAACCAGAAACAAATACTGGCCTCAGTTGCAGGAAGTGCAGATCGATGATACTGCAATCGGTGCCCGATATCTGATAGACGGTACAATTTCTTCCGATACAGCTGTAATTTGCAGCCATCTTGCCGGAGAGTTTTTTAATCTGGAATTACTTCAAAAAAATATAGAAGATTCTTCTAAAAACAAAACCACCTTTATAT
>CAMYAO010000006.1 GCA_947253885.1 uncultured Clostridium sp. | reverse complement strand
GTACCAATGTTAGCATGGGGTTTCGTTCTTTCAAATTTTTCTTTAGCCATTTTAGGTCCTCCTTAATCTATGACAACCATAGATATAAATATACATTTTAAATAAATTCAGATAGCTTGATTATATTAAACTTATCCTTTATTTTCAAGATTTATTTTTGGTTTGCGCTGATAATTTTCTCCTGAACAGATTTTGGAACCGGCTCATATTTCTCAAAGAACATAGAGTAATTTCCTCGTCCTTGAGTCTTAGAACGCAAATCTGTAGAGTAACCGAACATTTCAGAAAGCGGAACAAAACCGCGAACGATACGTCCGCCACCTAAATCATCCATACCCTCGATACGTCCACGACGTCCGTTGATATCACCGATTACATCTCCCATGTACTCCTCAGGCATTGTTACCTCTACCTTCATGATAGGCTCAAGCAGTACAGGGTCAGCTTTCTTCATAGCTTCTTTGAATGCCATAGATCCGGCAATATGGAATGCCATTTCAGAAGAATCAACATCATGGTATGATCCGTCGTATACGGTTGCATGAACACCAAGTACAGGGAATCCTGCAATGATACCGGACTGAGCTGCCTCTTCGATACCTGCGCCGACAGCCGGAATGTATTCTTTCGGAATTGCACCGCCGACTACCTTAGACTCAAATAAGAAGTCCTGTTCGCCGTTTGCATCCATTGGCTCAAAGATAACTTTACAATGTCCGTACTGTCCACGACCACCGGACTGTTTTGCGTATTTGTATTCCTGATCAATAGTCTTAGTAAAGGTTTCTTTGTATGCTACCTGAGGTGCACCTACATTCGCCTCTACATGGAACTCACGAAGAAGACGATCTACGATGATCTCTAAGTGAAGCTCACCCATACCTGCGATAATAGTCTGACCGGTTTCCTGATCTGTATGTGCACGGAAAGTCGGATCTTCTTCTGCAAGTTTTGCAAGCGCTTCACCCATCTTGCCCTGACCGGCCTTTGTTTTAGGCTCGATTGCAAGTTCGATAACCGGCTCAGGGAATTCCATGGACTCAAGGATAACCGGAGCCTGCTCGTCGCAGATTGTATCACCGGTTGTCGTAACCTTGAATCCGACAGCGGCTGCAATATCACCTGCATATACTTTATCTAATTCAGAACGTTTGTTAGCATGCATCTGAAGGATACGTCCAACACGTTCTTTTTTATCTTTTGTTGCATTTAATACGTAAGAACCGGAATTCATAGAACCGGAATAAACACGGAAGAATGCCAGCTTTCCTACGAATGGATCTGTCATGATTTTAAATGCAAGTGCGGAGAAAGGTTCCTCATCGGAGGAATGTCTTTCAATTTCATTACCTTCCATATCCACACCCTTAATAGCAGGGATATCGGTAGGAGCAGGCATGTATTCCAAAACTGCATCCAATAACTTCTGTACACCCTTGTTTCTGTAAGCAGAACCGCAGCATACAGGAATTGCAGTACCTTCACAGGTAGCCTTACGCAATGCAAGCTTCATTGCATCAACAGAAGGCGCTTCTCCCTCCAGATACTCCATCATCAGATCATCATCAAGTTCACAAACGCTTTCGATCAATTTTGTATGGTATTCGTCTGCCAACTCTTTCATATCTTCCGGAATCTCACCGATCAAGATATCTTCGCCCTTATCATCATTATAGATGTAAGCTTCCATTTCAAACAGATCGATGATTCCCTGAAAATCATCTTCTTTTCCAATTGGTAACTGTAAACAGATCGCATTCTTACCTAAACGCTCACGAATCTGATCTACTGCACCATAAAAGTTTGCACCCAGGATATCCATCTTATTGATGAATGCCATACGAGGTACATTATAGGTATCCGCCTGTCTCCATACATTCTCGGACTGTGGTTCTACACCGCCCTTTGCACAGAATACACCGACTGCACCATCTAATACACGAAGAGAACGCTCAACCTCTACCGTAAAGTCAACGTGACCAGGAGTATCAATAATGTTAATACGATGCTCCAACGCGCCGTCTTTCAGTTTTGCGTGATCCTGCAGTGTCCAGTGGCAAGTGGTTGCGGCTGAAGTAATAGTGATACCACGCTCAGCTTCCTGCTCCATCCAGTCCATGGTTGCAGTACCTTCGTGTGTATCACCGATTTTGTAGTTTACACCAGTATAATATAGGATACGCTCTGTTAATGTAGTCTTACCTGCATCAATATGAGCCATAATACCGATATTTCTGGTTCTTTCCAATGGATATTCTCTTCCAGCCATTTGGTATTACTCCTTTTTAGAATCTGTAATGAGCAAATGCTTTATTAGCTTCTGCCATCTTGTGCATATCTTCTTTACGTTTTACAGATGCACCGGTATTGTTTGCGGCATCCATAATTTCGTTTGCAAGTCTCTCCTGCATAGTTTTTTCTCCTCTTTTTCTTGAGAAGAAAGTTAACCAGCGAAGACCCAGCGCCTGACGACGATCTGCACGAACTTCGATAGGTACCTGATAGGTAGCTCCACCGATACGTCTTGCCTTTACTTCTAAAACAGGCATAACATTGTTCATAGCTTCCTCGAATACCTCAAGAGCTGGTTTCTCAGTTTTTTCTGCGATACGTTCAAACGCTCCATATACAATTTTCTGAGCAATTCCTTTTTTACCGTCTAACATAATGTTATTGATAAGCTTGGTAACTACTTTATCATTGTATAAAGGATCCGCTAATACGTCTCTTTTTTGATTATGTCCTTTACGTGGCACGGTACTTCCCTCCTTAATCATAGGTTTTGTCGCATAGCGACGGTTGTTTTGATTAAATCAACGGTACTCACATGTCGTTTCTAATGTGTGCGTGCAAGAATCTATCTTTTATCGGTGATAAAAAGAATTCCAACACTTACAATAGTACTGTTTGTGATGCTATTGTTGATTTACAGGTACTGTTATTTACCTGCTTTTGGTCTCTTAGCGCCGTATTTAGAGCGAGCCTGACGTCTATTCGCAACGCCTGCTGTATCAAGTGTACCTCTGATTACGTGGTAACGTGTACCAGGTAAATCTTTTACCCTTCCACCACGAATCAGAACAACACTATGCTCTTGTAAGTTGTGACCTTCGCCCGGAATATAAGATGTTACTTCAATTCCGTTAGAAAGACGAACTCTGGCAATTTTTCTAAGAGCTGAGTTAGGTTTTTTAGGTGTAGCTGTTTTTACTGCAGTACAAACACCACGCTTCTGTGGAGAAGAAAGATCTGTAGCTTTTTTCTGTAAAGAGTTAAAACCTTTCTGTAATGCTGGTGCAGTAGACTTCTTAACAGCAGTCTGACGACCTTTTCTTACTAACTGATTAAATGTTGGCATTCCAATTCACCTCCTGTATTTTTTGCTTGTGCAGTCTTTATTCATTTTTGCACATTGATATATTATAAAGAACGCTTGAACTTATGTCAAGCGTTCTCCATTGCAGAATCTATTGATTTTATACTACTCATCAAATGCTGTCATATCCTCTGCTGCAATCACTTCACCGCTATCCTCGTCCAGATCGAAGTCTTCTATATCAAGTACCTCTTCTTCCTTTATCTCGGAATCCAATTCTACAGAACGATATTTCTTCATTCCGGTACCTGCGGGTATCAATTTACCGATAATAACATTTTCCTTCAATCCGATCAGAGGATCTACCTTTCCTTTGATTGCCGCTTCGGTCAATACCTTTGTTGTTTCCTGGAAAGATGCTGCGGACAAGAAAGAGTTGGTAGCCAGAGAAGCTTTTGTAATTCCAAGCAATACCTGAGAACCCTCTGCCGGTTCTTTTCCTTCTGCCAACAAGCGTTCATTTTCATCTTCAAATTCCAGGAAATCCACCAATGTTCCCGGAAGGAATTTTGCATCTCCGTTGTTTTCAATCCGAATTTTCTTAAGCATCTGTCGAACAATTACTTCTACGTGCTTATCACTGATCTCAACACCCTGTAAACGATATACTCTCTGAACCTCAGCCAGCATATAGTTTTGTACGGCACGAACACCCTTGATCTTCAGAATATCATGAGGATTGATACTACCCTGTGTTAACGGATCGCCCGCTTCTACGTCCACACCTTCTTCTCCCGCTGCTACAATTGCAACCTGAACAGTGGATCCGTAAGGAATCAGATAAGATTTCGACTCACCGGTCTCATCATTTGTAACGGTAATCTCACGTTTTTTCTTTGTATCATTTAAAACAGCTCTTCCGACAAATTCGGATACAATTGCAAGACCTTTCGGCTTTCTTGCTTCGAAAATCTCCTCTACTCGAGGAAGACCCATTGTAATATCATCACCTGCTACACCACCGGTATGGAAGGTACGCATAGTCAACTGTGTACCCGGCTCACCGATAGACTGTGCGGCAATAATACCTACCGCTTCACCAACCTGTACCGCCTGACCGGTAGCCAGGTTTGCTCCGTAACACTTCGCACAAACACCAACATGAGAACGACAGGTTAATACCGTTCTGATCTTCAATTTCCGTTTATCCGGATCCAGATCTCTGTATGCATTTCCGTCTTCATCGATACCGAAGTCGATTACCTTCTGCGCACGGATCGGTGTGATAAGCTGGTTCTTTGCTACCACGATATTTCCGTCTTTATCCAGAATATCAACACAGGAACATCTGCCGGTAATACGCTCCTGGAAGCTTTCGATTTCCTCTCGTCCTTCCATAAACGCCGTCACATATACACCCGGAATTTCATCTGCGTCTACACTACAGTCACTCTCTCGAATAATCAGTTCCTGAGAAACATCTACCAGTCTACGGGTCAGATAACCGGAATCGGCTGTACGAAGTGCAGTATCGGACAGTCCCTTACGGGCACCGTGTGCCGACATAAAGTACTCCAATACATCCAGACCTTCACGGAAGTTTGATTTGATCGGCAACTCAATCGTACGACCGGTTGTATCTGCCATCAGACCACGCATACCTGCAAGCTGTTTGATCTGCTTATCCGAACCACGAGCTCCGGAATCTGCCATCATAAAAATGTTGTTGTATTCGTCCAGACCGTCCAGCAGTGTCTTGGTCAGTTTGTCATCGGCTTCTTTCCATGTGGAAATAACCTCTTTATAACGACCTTCTTCTGTATTTAGACCACGCTTGAATTTTGCTGTAATCTTATCTACCTTTTGCTGAGCTTCTTCAAGAATATCTCCTTTGCTCTCAGGTACTGTCATATCTGAGATAGATACTGTCATTGCCGCTCTGGTAGAGTACTTGTATCCCATAGATTTAATATTATCCAGTACTTCCGCCGTCGTAGTGGCACCGTGTACATTGATAACTTTCTCAAGGATATTCTTCAAATCCTTTTTCTTTACCAGCTGATCAATCTCAAGTTTTAATTCATTGCCCGGAATACTTCGATCTACAATTCCCAGATCCTGTGGAATCACTTCATTGAACAGGAAGCGACCGAACGTAGACTCAACGATATCAGTCATCTCTCTTCCGTCCGGCAGAGTTCTGGTGATTCTGATCTTCACCATCGTCTGAAGTGTAATTACTTTATTTTCATAGGCTAAGATAGCTTCGTTTAAGCTTTTAAATACCTTGCCTTCCCCCTCTGCACCCGGACGATGCTGAGTAAGATAGTAAATTCCCAACACCATATCCTGAGAAGGAACTGCTACCGGACCACCATCTGAAGGCTTTAGCAGGTTGTTTGGAGACAGAAGCATAAAACGGCATTCTGCCTGTGCTTCTACCGATAAAGGTAAATGCACCGCCATCTGGTCTCCATCGAAATCGGCATTGTAAGCCGTACAAACCAACGGATGAAGCTTAATCGCCTTGCCCTCTACCAAAATCGGTTCAAATGCCTGAATTCCGAGTCGATGAAGTGTAGGTGCACGGTTTAACATAACCGGATGCTCTTTGATTACATCTTCTAATACATCCCAAACCTGATGATCCAGCTTTTCTACCATTTTCTTTGCATTTTTTATATTATGAGCCGTTCCGTTTGCCACCAATTCTTTCATTACAAACGGCTTAAACAACTCGATTGCCATCTCTTTCGGAAGACCGCACTGATAGATCTTTAATTCCGGTCCTACCACGATTACGGAACGTCCTGAATAATCCACACGTTTTCCCAGCAGGTTCTGACGGAAACGTCCTCCCTTTCCTTTTAACATATCGGAAAGAGATTTTAATGCACGGTTACCCGGACCTGTTACCGGACGACCGCGACGACCGTTATCGATCAGTGCATCTACTGCTTCCTGCAGCATACGTTTCTCGTTTCGAACAATAATATCCGGTGCTCCAAGTTCTAATAAGCGAGCCAAACGATTGTTGCGGTTGATAATCCTTCTATATAGATCATTCAGATCAGAGGTTGCAAAACGACCTCCGTCCAACTGAACCATAGGTCTTAAATCCGGCGGAATAACCGGAATCGCTCTCATGATCATCCACTCAGGCTTATTTCCTGATTCACGGAACGCTTCCACTACCTCTAACCGTTTGATGACACGAGCTCGTTTCTGTCCGGTTGCGTCTTTCAATGTCCCCTTCAATTCTGCGGCATCTTTATCTAAATCGATATTTTGAAGCAATTCTTCAATTGCTTCCGCACCCATTCCCACACGGAAATCACCATTGCATCTGTCATAGGCCTCCTGATATTCATTCTCGGAAATTACCTGTTTATAAGATAACCCGGAAGTTCCCGGATCCAATACAACATAAGATGCAAAATAAAGAACTTTTTCCAGTGTACGGGGTGACAGATCAAGAATCAGTCCCATACGGGACGGAATTCCCTTGAAATACCATATATGTGAAACAGGCGCAGCCAATTCGATATGCCCCATACGCTCTCGTCGAACATTTGATTTTGTGATCTCAACACCACATTTATCACATACTACACCCTTATAACGAATTTTTTTATATTTACCGCAATGGCACTCCCAGTCCTTACTTGGGCCGAAAATACGCTCACAGAAGAGTCCGTCTTTTTCCGGTTTTAAGGTTCTGTAATTGATTGTCTCCGGTTTTTTTACTTCACCGTGTGACCATTCCCTGATTTTCTCAGGTGATGCAAGACCGATACGAATCTGGTCAAACACTGCATTTTGTCTAGCTTCAGCAGTTACTGTATCTGACATATGTTACCTTCCCTCCTTTACAGCTCTTCGTCCATAGTATCTTCCGCGTCTTCCTGCAGATCTTCCTCTTCAGACGCTACTAATTCTCCCTCAGAGTTAAATTCTTGAGTGGTATATCCCATTGCTCCCAAAGATTCCTTTTCTTTCTCTTTATCCTGATAATTGCGGTCTCCTGAAATAATGGAATTCAAATCTGTATTTCCGTATTCACTGGTTTCCAGCAGATGTACTTCTTCTCCTGTTTCATCCTCAAGGGTTACATCCAAACCGAGTGACTGTAATTCTTTTAATAATACCTTAAAGGACTCCGGAATTCCCGGTTCAGGAATATTCTCACCTTTGATGATCGCTTCATATGTTTTCACACGTCCGATTACATCATCGGATTTCATTGTCAGAATTTCCTGTAATGTATAAGAAGCACCATATGCTTCCAAAGCCCAAACTTCCATCTCACCGAAACGCTGTCCACCGAACTGCGCCTTACCTCCGAGAGGCTGCTGTGTAACAAGCGAGTAAGGACCGGTCGAACGCGCATGGATCTTATCATCAACCAGATGATGAAGTTTCAGATAATGCATGTGGCCGATTGTTACAGGGCTGTCAAAGAACTCACCTGTACGTCCGTCTCTTAATCTGACTTTTCCGTCTCTTGAGATCGGTACACCCTTCCACAATTCTCTGTGCGCACGATTATCCGACAAATACTGAAGTACTTCCGGCAATAGCTCTTCGCCGTGTTTTGCCTCAAACTCTTCCCATGAAAGATTTACATAATCATTTGCCAGATCTAATGTATCCATGATGTCAGACTCTTTCGCTCCGTCAAACACCGGTGTAGCCACATTAAATCCCAATGCTTTTGCAGCCAGTGAAAGATGAATCTCCAGCACCTGACCGATATTCATACGTGAAGGTACACCCAACGGGTTTAATACGATATCCAAAGGACGACCATTTGGCAAATACGGCATATCCTCTACCGGCAATACACGGGAAACAACACCCTTATTACCGTGACGACCCGCCATTTTATCACCGACGGAAATCTTTCTCTTCTGTGCAATGTAAATACGTACCGCCTGATTAACTCCCGGTGGAAGTTCATCTCCGTTTTCTCTGCTGAACACCTTTGCATCTACCACGATACCATAGGCACCATGAGGCAATTTCAAAGAGGTATCACGTACCTCACGCGCTTTTTCTCCGAAAATTGCACGAAGCAAACGCTCTTCTGCTGTCAGTTCGGTCTCTCCTTTCGGCGTTACCTTTCCTACCAGCACATCTCCTGCACGCACCTCTGCTCCGACACGGATAATTCCGCGTTCATCCAGATCTTTTAAGGCGTCATCACCTGCTCCCGGTACATCTCTGGTAATCTCTTCCGGTCCTAGTTTTGTATCACGAGCCTGTGCTTCATATTCTTCAATATGAATAGAAGTATATACATCATCCTGTACCAGTCGTTCACTTAATAAAACTGCATCCTCGTAGTTGTAACCTTCCCATGTCATAAATCCGATCAGCGGATTTTTGCCAAGAGCCAGTTCTCCGTTTGAGGTGGACGAGCCATCTGCTATTACCTGTCCTGCGGATACATGATCACCCTTAAATACAATCGGTCTCTGATTATAGCAGTTGGACTGATTGCTTCGAGCGAACTTTGTCAGCTTAAAGGTTTCACGACTGCCGTCTTCATCATATTTAATAATAATTTCTGTCGAGCTGGCACGCTCTATCACACCTGCTCTTTTTGCAACAACACAAACTCCAGAATCCACTGCCGTTTTTGCCTCCATACCGGTTCCTACAACCGGAGCTTCTGTCTGAAGCAGAGGTACCGCCTGACGCTGCATGTTGGCACCCATCAGTGCACGGTTCGCATCGTCATTTGCTAAAAACGGAATCAATGCGGTCGCCACGGAAAATACCATTCGAGGAGATACGTCCATGTATTCAAACATGGTTTTTTCATATTCCTGTGTCTCGGCACGAAAACGTCCGGAAACCATACGACGAGTAAAATGACCGTTCTCATCCAATGGCTCATTCGCCTGTGCGACATGATAGTTATCCTCTTCATCTGCAGTCATATAAACCACCTGCTCTGTTACACGAGGATCTTCCGCATCCGTCTTGTCAATCACACGGTATGGTGCCTCAATAAAACCATATTCGTTAATTCTTGCATAAGATGCCAAAGAGTTAATCAGTCCGATATTCGGACCTTCCGGAGTCTCAACCGGGCACATACGTCCGTAATGACTGTAGTGAATATCTCGAACCTCAAATCCCGCTCTATCTCTTGACAGACCGCCGGGTCCCAGTGCAGATAAACGGCGCTTATGAGTCAGTTCACCCAACGGGTTGTTCTGATCCATAAACTGTGACAGCTGAGAAGATCCGAAGAACTCTTTTACCGCTGCAGTCACCGGTTTAATATTAATCAGACTCTGCGGACTGATCTGATCCGGATCTTGCGTTGTCATACGCTCACGAACCACTCTCTCCAAACGGGATAATCCGATACGATACTGATTTTGCAGCAATTCTCCGACTGCACGAATACGACGATTGCCCAAATGGTCGATATCATCGGTATTGCCAAGGTCATATTCCAGATGCATATTATAGTTGATCGAAGCCAAAATATCTTCTTTTGTAATATGTTTCGGAATCAGATCGTGAATATCACGTTTAATTGCCGCTTTTATCTCTTCTATATCTGTATGTTCTTCTAAAATCTGAGCTAACACCGGATAATATACCAGTTCTGTAACACCCACTTCGACAGGATCGACATCTACGAAATTCGTAATATCTACCATCATGCTGGAAAGAACTTTAATATTACGCTCTTCTCCCTGAATCCACACAAAAGGAACTGCCGCATTCTGAATTTTATCTGCCAATTCACGAGAAACTACAGTTCCGACTTCGGCAAGAATCTCTCCTGTAGATACGTCTACCACATCTTCTGCCAATATCTGACCTGCAATACGATTACGCAACTGCAATTTTTTATTAAATTTATAACGTCCGACTTTTGCCAGATCATAACGTCTCGGATCAAAAAACATAGACATAATGAGGCTTTCCGCACTTTCGACCGAAAGAGGTTCACCCGGACGGATTTTCTTATATAGTTCCAACAAACCTTCCTGATAATTTGTTGCAACGTCTTTTCCGAAACTTGCGATCAATTTCGGCTCTTCTCCAAAAAGATCCAAAATTTCCTGATTGGTTCCATAACCTAATGCACGGATCAATACGGTGATCGGTACTTTTCGTGTACGATCTACGCGAACATAAAATACATCATTGGAGTCTGTTTCATACTCCAACCATGCCCCTCTGTTCGGAATCACTGTACTGGAAAACAATTCTTTTCCGATCTTATCATGTGCCAGACCATAATAAATACCCGGAGAACGTACCAACTGACTTACAATTACACGCTCCGCTCCATTTATAACGAAAGTACCGGTTTCTGTCATCAGAGGCAAATCGCCAATGAAGATTTCATGTTCATTTATTTCATCTGCTTCACGATTGTAAAGTCTGACCTTTACCTTCAGCGGTGCCGCATATGTAGTATCTCTGCCTTTGCACTCTTGTATCGAATATTTAACATCATCGGTACATAGTGTAAAGTCTGTAAATTCCAGACTGAACTTACCAGCATAGTCACTGATAGGAGAGATATCATCAAATACTTCTCTAAGACCTGCGTTCAAAAACCACTTATAAGAGTCTTTTTGAACCTCGATCAAATTCGGCATTTCCAATACCTCTTTTTGTCTAGAATAACTCATACGCATGCTATCTCCGTTAATTACCGGACGTATCCTGTTTTTCTCCATCGACATTTCACCTCTCGTTTATTATATGTTTATTGACGTCACTTTAATTTCCTAAAAAAGGGCATAAAAGTGCCTTCTTAGCCACAATAGTGCAACTTACATATTATCATTTTGTCAAGAGAAAAGTCAATACTTTTTTCTTATAATTTAAAACAGCTTCAAAATTACCCTACAACCGGGCATTCCAAAGCCGTTTATGATATCTTATTCAGTTTCCTTTCTACTCAACCTTCCGTCCGACATCAATAATACTTCGTCTGACAAAAACTCAATGTCCTCTTTATTATGACTTGCTACCAAAATGGTACAGCCGCGTTCCTTCTCTTCCAATAGAAGATTCCGAATCTGCTTTATACTTTCTTCATCCAATGCATTGGTAGGTTCATCTAAAAGCAAAATGTTCGGTTTTTCAAAAATTGCCTGTGCTATTGCCAATTTTTGTTTCATACCCAGAGAATAAGCTCTTATACGTCTTTTGTCATCCGGGTCTAATCCTACTCTTTCCAAAGCGGATCGGATATCCTCCTTTGTCGCAACTTTTTTAATCTTTGCGAGTAATCTCAAGTTTTCATATCCGGTAAGATCTGAAAGCATTCCACAATTTTCAATAATCAGTCCGACGCCTTCCGGAAAACTCATATCTTTATGAATCCGTTTACCCTGAAGCAAGACTTCTCCCTTCGTCGGTCGAATCAATCCCGCTATCGCACGCAAAAGCATAGTCTTTCCGGAAGCATTACGCCCCCATATTCCATATATCTTCTTTTCCTCAAAAGAAAAAGAGATTTCTTTTAATACTTCTTTTTTTCGAATTACCTTACTCAGATTGTTAATTTCAATTACACCCATTATCATTTCTCCTAAACAAAATCTTTTCTTCTATATGCAAATATAACCCCGGCTATCAACACAATAATTATACTTATATATATTGACATGTTTCGAGTCCACGGAATCATTTCATTTCCCCATCTTGCCCCCATACACCAAGCAGAATATCCATAGTCACACGGTTTGAATATTTGTGTTCTAAAAGCAATCTGATCGTCCAGACCGATTCCCAATTGGTACAAAAAGACAGCTGTCACGATTCCGATTTCTTCCCCTATCAAACATTCCAACAACAGTACAATCAAAGCGACAATATACAGCAACAAAAGATACATACTCTCAATTTTTAAAATAACATGAATCTCATCTACCCGAATTGTTTCCTTCTTTATAAAAGAAACGACATAAAAAGTTCCCCATCGCATCCATTCCAATACGATAACTGCAATCGCTCTGTTCCACAACAGACCGGTTACCAGACGCAGTCTGGATTTTCGCCTTGTCAGATAATATACCTTGCCTGTCAGCCACTGACTCTCTGTTTTCTTATAGGAATAAAGAAGCAGATTGATTACCGGCAAAATCGGAATGGCATACCAAACAAAATTTTCTATCTTGTACGAAATTCCGTTAGACAGATAATTCAGATTTCCGTATCCCCAATATCGCCCTACAAAAGACACATATAAAAGAAGAAATCCCTCTGCAATTATCAGTCTGCGAATCCCATCCGACTTCATCCTCTAATTCTCTCCAAAAAATCTTTTCTTCTTATCAGACAATACAAAACAATTATTCCTACTACACTCCAGCATAGATGAATTCCTATACAAAGTCGAAATTTTGATATATTTATTTCCCGTATTCCGGTTTGAATAATGTCGAGCATCAAATATGCCGTAGGTTGAAACCGGTACAACGCAGGAAATATCATCGCCACTCCAATCATAAAATAAAAGAAGAACGATACTATTTGTTGATTTACCAAAATCGACAGAACCTCGTATAACATTCCAAAGAAAAAATAAAACAGTATCAAAACAAAGAAAAGCTGTAATAACGATGTCCCATATTGGTATTGATTCAGATAAGACACCGGTTGTGTCCAATACGCCAATACACCCTGAATCACAATCATACAACCGGCATACAATATTGCGGACACCAATACATCTCGCACTATATACAACGTATATCGCTTTCTACTCATTCTGCTAATAACAAGAGTCGTGTAATCCTGATCCCATATATACCGAAGCACTCCATAAAATGCCACGAACAAAGCTTGTGCTTTCATGTAATTGACTCCGATTGCCGTTGTCATATAATAGGCAATCGGTTCTATCCCTCTGACCCTTGCATTTGATATGTTTTGTGATACCGAAACATACCACCAAACCGTATAGGCTATACCGACAAACACCAAACTAAGTGTTCTTCGCTTACAATTCATCCACTCTACCTCTGTACAGATACCCTATCAGAGCAAAAACAACGGTTATAAGTAAATAGGTAATGCCCGGAACCAAAAGCTTCTTTATCTCCCATGTATTATACGACTGTGTCAATGCGAGAATCGGATATTCACTCCAATTAATCAACGCAAACCATACAAATAGCATAATCGGATATACCACATATAATTTCGGAACAATATAGGAAATTGCCGATGACAGAATCCCCGACAATCCGGCAAGAAGGGAAAATATCAATGTGTAAATCCATTGTGTCGCATATGGATGATAAAGCATAAATCTCATAAAGCCTTCTTCCTCTTCTCTGTGCTGCTGCATAGAAAAGAAACTAAGCCCTTTTGAAAACAGAATATATGCCAAAAGAAAATTGATGCAGGTTGTAATAAATACCACTAAAAAAGACAGCAAAAATGAACTTCCATATCGACTTAATATCCACTTACGCTTACTGTATCGAGATAAAATCTGTCGAATATACCCATTCTTTTTCTCATAAATATAAGCATCTCCTATTAAAAAAGTAAAAAACAATGGAAATATCCATTGAAGACTCAACTGGGCAATTCGATTTCTGGAAGCTGCTGCAAAAAAGGAAGCCGCTGCCGGATGTAATATATAATTAAGTATATCCGGATCCCCCTTTTTATATTCATTAATAAACTCCCCGCCTGGAAATTGATATCGATATACCAACACAATATCCACAATCATCAAACTCAAAAAAAATAAAAACACCAACCAAAAACGATACCTTTTTATTACCTGTGTCAATTCTTTCTTAAACATTACAATCCCCCTCAATGGAAATAGAGATGCTTAAGCATCTCTATTTCCAGATGATTATTAAAGTCCTTTTGCTCCCCTCGGTAACCAACGACCGGAAACAATATATCCATTTGCATTATTAGTATTGTCTTCAGCTGTAAGGTATACTTTTTTTCTAGTAGCAGTTGAAAAGGCTACTTGCGTATACCAACTTCTGCCCGATACTGCTCGTACAGACGGCGAAACATTTACACCAGACAATAACTCAAGCCAAAAATCCGTTGCTGTATGAGGCTGTGTTTTTTCAGTTGACCTTATCATATTTACTCCCCACAAATTCTTAGCACCTACATCTCCTCTATAGCGACCAATATCCTCTCTTCCATTTTCCTGATGAGTCGGAATTGCGATATGAAATCCGTATGTCTGGTACTTTGCAAAAGCCATCGTTGTTGGCTGACACCCCAATAAAACAGCCCCTGCCAAAATCATTGTTGCTAATCTTTTTTTTCATGATTACCTCTCCTCTCGTAGAAATCATACTATTATTATATGCTTTATTATACTATTCCATTTTTCTTACTGTAAAGCATTTATTTTCATGCAATTACTTCTAATTAATAATTCAGATCTGCAAATCCCTCCTTCCATTTCCTATCCGAAATTCATAACGTCTCATCTCATAAACCCACGAAAAAATACTTCTAGAATTCATCTGCAATACTTCTGCAGATAAACCCGACTAGTGCCACTGCAATTGTAATTCCCAGATAGGCAACTCCCGGATTGATAATCTCCGACAGATTCCATGTATTGAAGGAGTTCATGCATTTCACTATAGAGTAGTCTCTCCAATTGACAAACAAAAACCATGTAAATAATATCACCGGACAATCCCGCCAGAACCGAAAAAAATCAGTGTATAAATCCACTGTGTTGCATAAGGATGAAAAAGCATAAACCGCATAAAGCCTTCCTCTTCGTCCCTATGTTGCTGCATTGCAAAAAAGTCTATTCCTTTTGAAAAAAACAGGTAAGCCAGTGCAAAGTTTATAACAGCCGTTATAAATGCAATCAAAAACGAAACTCCAAAAGCCGCTACATACCTGCTAAAAATCCATCGTTTCTTCCCAAATCTAGTCATAATCTATCTTATTCTATATTTTCTGTAAAATTCCTAAAAACAAAAATCCCTTATACAGTGCCATAACACTGTATAAGGGACTCTTATGGAGTTATATTTTTACTTTAATGTTACTTTTGCTTCTAACTCTTCTAATTTAGCTTTGATTTCTTCGGCTTCCGCTTTATCAGCACCTTCTTTTAATACCTTAGGAGCTCCGTCAACTACTTCTTTTGCCTCTTTTAAGCCAAGACCGGTTACTTCACGAACTACCTTGATAACTTTAACCTTGTTTGGTCCAACTTCTGTAAGCTCTACATCAAACTCTGTTTTCTCTTCGCTCGCTGCTGCGCCTGCATCACCTGCTGCTGCAACTACAACACCTGCTGCTGCAGATACACCGAACTCTTCTTCACATGCTTTTACTAAATCATTTAATTCTAAAACGCTTAATTCTTTGATAGCTTCAATAAATTCTTCTGTTGTTAATTTTGCCATTTTATTTTCCTCCAATTATTTTTATTATGCTTCAGCAGCCGGTTCTTCTGCTGCTACTTCACCGCCCTGCTCTGCGATCTGATTAAGAACACGAGCGAAGTTGGTAATTGGTGACTGTAAGCTTCCAAGTAATTTGGAAATAAGTGCTTCTCTTGATGGAATGCTTGCAAGTGTATTAACACCGGCAACATCATAGAATACACCATCTACAACGCCTGCTTTGATTTCAAGCTTAGGAGCTGTTTTTGCAAATTTTGCAAGAATACGAGCTGGAGCGGTTGCATCATCTTTTGATACCGCAATAGCACTAGGTCCTTTTAAAACCTCTGTTAATGACTCGAATTCAGTTCCCTTAAATGCAAAATTCATTAATGTGTTCTTATAAACTTTATAAGTAACACCGGCTTCTCTTAATTCTTTACGCAACTGTGTATCTTCTGCAACAGTTAAACCTCTATGGTCTACTACTACTACTGACTGTGCACCTGCGATCTGTTCAGAAATTTCCTGTACGATAGGTTGTTTCAGTTCCACTTTTGCCACGAATCGTATACCTCCTTTTATTATTTTGTTCCTCAGACTTTAGGAGAGATTACAAAGAAAAACCTCTCTGAATATCAGAGAGGTTTAAATCGTCTTTACATACAGGATAAAATCCCGTCTTGTAAATTCCCTCGGCAGGCTCTCTGATTATGCCATATGGCACCTGCTGTCTTCGGCAATTGCTTTGCTATTATAGCATTGTTGTATTTTGATGTCAACGCTAATACTAAACGTATTTTGCTGTGTTTACTTTCACTCCGGGTCCCATTGTACTTGTAATTGTGATGTTCTTTAAGTACTGACCCTTTAATGCACTCGGTCTAGCTTTCACGATGGCATCCATAAGCGTCTGGAAGTTGTCCGCTAATTGTTCTTTTGTAAAGGATGCTTTTCCAACTGGTACGTGGATAATATTTGTTTTATCCAAACGATATTCAATTTTACCAGCTTTGATATCTTCGATTGCCTTTGTAACATCCATAGTAACGGTACCTGCTTTAGGGTTCGGCATTAAACCTTTTGGTCCGAGTACACGTCCTAAACGACCTACAACACCCATCATATCAGGGGTAGCTACTACTACATCGAATTCAAACCAACCGTCATTCTGGATCTTTGGAATCAATTCCTCACCACCGACAAAATCAGCACCTGCTGCTTCTGCCTCGTCTGCTTTTGGTCCTTTTGCAAATACTAAAACACGAACTTTTTTACCTGTTCCGTGAGGCAAAACTACTGCTCCACGAATCTGCTGCTCTGCATGACGTCCATCACAGCCTGTACGGATATGTACTTCAATTGTCTCGTCGAAATTAGCTTTTGCATTTTCTTTTACGATGTCGATTGCTGCATCAGCTTCGAAATTTTCAGCTTTATTATAAGACTTTAAAGCCTCTGTATATTTTTTCCCTCTTTTCATGAAGAAACCTCCTAGTGGTATTGTCGGGAGAGGACCCTCCCACATATTCTATAAATTACTCTTCTACAGTTACGCCCATACTTCTTGCAGTACCGGCAATCATACTCATTGCCGCTTCAATAGTTGCCGCATTTAAATCCGGCATCTTCGTCTCGGCGATTTCACGAATCTGATCTTTTGTAATTGTTGCAACTTTTGTCTTATTTGGAACACCTGATCCGGACTGAATGTTGCAAGCCTTTTTGATTAATACAGGTGCCGGTGGAGTTTTTGTGATGAAGCTGAAGCTTCTGTCAGCATATACAGTAATTACAACAGGGATAATTAAGTCACCTTTGTCAGCTGTCTGTGCATTGAACTGTTTTGTAAACTCTACGATGTTTACACCGTGCTGTCCAAGTGCAGGACCAACTGGAGGGGCTGGTGTAGCCTTTCCGGCAGGAATCTGCAGTTTGATATATCCTTCTACTTTCTTTGCCATTTGAGATTGCCTCCTTTACATTTTTCTTGTCAAACAAGAACCTTTACATTTTTTGAACATCTGCGAAACTTATTTCTACTGGCGTTTCGCGACCAAATAGTTCGAAGTTTAAAGTTACAACTTCTTTTGCTTCATTCATGGATTGAATAATTCCGGAATGTCCTTTCCATGCTCCAGCGATTACTTCAACAGTATCACCCTCTGCAAAGTTGACGATTAACTTCTCGCTCTTGATTCCCAGTCTTCTCATTTCAGCCTCGGTCAATGGTACCGGCTTTGATCCAGGACCGACAAATCCTGTAACCCCCCTGGTATTACGAACAACATACCACGTATCATCATTCATAACCATATTAATAAGTACATAACCTGGAAACATCTTCTTTTCTACGGGTTTTTTATCCCCTTTTTTTAATTCCATCACTTCTTGCATTGGAACACTTACTTCTAATATTTCCTCTTCAAGATGTCTGTTACTAATCTTTTTTTCAATGTTCAGTTTTACCTTATTCTCATATCCGGAATAAGTATGTACTACATACCAGCGAGCCTCTGCCATTTACATTTACCTGCGCCTTTCTTAAAGTTTTACCAGAAAATCGATGCCGTGCTGCAGACCGAAATCTACAAGGGCAATGATGATACCTAGGATGATGGAAACAATCACTACTGCTAATGTCTGTTTTCCAACTGAAGCTTTATCCAACCAAACAATTTTTTTGAATTCCGATTTGAATCCGGCAAACCATCCGGTTTTTTGTTTTACTTCCTTAACGTCTTTCATACGCCACTTCCTTTTTCATCTGTTGATTACTTTGTTTCTTTGTGCAACGTATGTTTCTTGCAGAATCTGCAGTACTTTCTTACTTCCATACGATCAGGATGATTTTTCTTTTCCTTTGTAAGGTTGTAATTACGTTGCTTACATTCGGTACATTCTAATGTAATTTTTACGCGCACAACTTCTACCTCCGTTTTAATCTAATTTTAGGCATAAAAAAAAAGCCTACTTCCATCGCCCATCTACTATACCATGTCAATTGTAGTGAGTCAACCGATTTCGGCTTTCTTTACATCATTTTATATCTCTACTTTATTAATTACTATACTGGCAATACTATGTATTCAGAGCGTACAGGAGTTTTATTTTTTATCCCAATGCTACATCCAATATCATCATAACAGAAAATCCCACTCCGAAAAATACGGTTCCGATATTAGAGTGTTCCCCTTGAGACATCTCCGGAATTAATTCTTCTATAACTACATAAATCATGGCTCCTGCGGCAAAACTTAACAGGTACGGCAGTGCCGGAACTACCAATGAAGCAAACAAAATCGTCAAAAGTGCTCCGACCGGCTCTACAATCCCGGAAAGGACTCCGTACATAAATGCCTTTACTTTACTCATTCCATTACTTTTCAGAGGCATAGAAATAATCGCTCCCTCCGGAAAGTTCTGAATTGCAATTCCCAAAGACAAGGTTAAAGCTCCCATCACTGTAATGGTAGAATTTCCTGCCAGCCAACCGGCATAAACAACCCCTACCGCCATACCTTCCGGGATATTATGCAGCGTAACTGCAAGTACAAGCATCGTTGTTTTCTTTAAATCACTTTTCGGTCCTTCCGCCTGCTGACTGTTTAAATGAAGATGAGGGATAACATGATCCAGCAGCAACAAAAATAATATTCCCGCCCAGAATCCTGCCGCTGCCGGAAAAAAGGAAAATCTACCCAGATGCTCTGACTGTTCCAACGCCGGGATCAAAAGGCTCCAGACAGATGCCGCAACCATCACTCCGGCTGCAAATCCCGTCAATGCCCGCTGCAACTGTTGATTTAGCTCCTTCTTCATAAAGAATACCATTGCTGCTCCGGCAGATGTTCCGATAAACGGAATCAGTACACCTTGAATTGTTTCTATCATGTTGTCATTCTCTTTTCTGTTATCTTAATTATTAGTGGATAAGTTTATTTTATCACTTATTCAGAAAAAGACGATAGAATTTTCTCTTTTCCAGTACTCCATATCTTAATTAAATAATTCTATTGCATAAAGTGTGTGTTTTACAGCTCTTCGACCACAGTTATCGGATGTCAAATTACACTTACTAATCCTTTACTCCTCCACGTTTTTCTTTGCTTTAGAGGCAACATCACTATATGCCAAATCAATAAGTGCCAGATATTTATGATCCAGATATTTCAGTTTCCCACGAACTCTGTCAATAATATCATTGACAGAATCTTTAACGCATGCGGTTCTTTCAGGTAACACCAGACTTTCTATTTTATCCATAAGCTTATATTTATTGCCATCTATCGCTATTTCAATACCTATAGATTGAAGACCCACAATATGATCTTCAATTGCTGAAACATCAATATCTAAATCGTATCCCTTTAACCCTTCTTTTAACTGATCTAAAGTCTTTGATGTTGTTGAAAAAGTTTTTATTAAAGCAGCTCGTTGATATCTTAAATAATTTGAGCCATGTGCCTTATTTGAGGCTAGCATTTCGAACATCAGTATTCTTGGCAAACGCGGATTACTTGAATTTCCTTTCACTTTAATTAATGCCCGTTCCCCTGCACGAGTTATCGAATAGGTTTGTAGAGAAGCTGTATATGTATGACCTCGATAAGTACCAGTTATATCATTGTTGGACGACTCTACCCCCCATTTGTATACACAAACTTGCAATGCCTCTTGCGTATTTATCAGAATCTCCTTCATCATTACTACGAACTTTAGATTTTTCCTTTGACGTTGTTGCCTCACAATAGTCACATAAGTAGACCTCTTGTGGAATAGACGTAAATCCCATTTCTCCCTTAAAGCCTAATTTACTTCCTAACTCAAATTTTGTTTGATTATCTTGATTCTGTAAGAGAGATAGTATTCTTATAACAGGTGAATATGATAGTAATGCTTTAGATAGAGCTTCCTTCTCTTCAGATGTATTGTCTCCAGAATTAGCTAATTCAATTCCTAATGGCGTAAGCTTACAAGTATCTGTATCATTAATATATTCCAAAAGTCCGCAGGAAATTGCCCATCTCAAATAACCTTCTGCTGACCAATCATCCGTATATAGTTTCTTTATTGTAATAGAATTTCCTGCTTCATCTGTGTATGTTTTATTTTGCTGTCTATCAATAACCGCCTGAATAATTCCTGTACAAATAGCAGTTGCTCTCCCCGCAGATCCTGTACCTCTTCCTTTGAGATGTAAATAATCAACCTCAATAACGACTTGTCCCAATTTGTCTAAAAACAGAACATAATTCGGTTGTGATATAAGATTATAATACAATAGCAATGGAAGCCTTTCATTTATAAGCCATTGATTATCTACTGAATTATGTTGAAAAACACTAACTACTTTCTTTAATTTTTTTAATCCCCTGGAACTTGTTCAATATTA
This sequence comes from uncultured Clostridium sp., assembly GCA_947253885.1. Lineage (GTDB taxonomy): Bacteria > Bacillota > Clostridia > Lachnospirales > Lachnospiraceae > SY8519. The sequence goes on along the minus strand of CAMYAO010000006.1, from coordinate 97,672 downwards.
TCAAGCAAAAGCGTTTTTCCCACCTATATATCTCATATAAGTTAGTCCTTTTCATTATCTGGAATAAAGTCCACAATATCATCTATTTTGCAGTTCAATACCCGACATATCTTTTCCATCGATTCTAAATATACATATTCGTCCCGACGCATTCGCGTTGAAATATTAGCACTGTATCCAGCCTCTTTCTGAAGTTCTGCGACAGTCATACTTCTATCTATCAACATATGAAATAATTTCTTATAACTTACAGCCATAGCACATCTCCTCTTCAATGGTGCACTTAATGAAGTCAATTGTATCCCGAAAATATGAATAATTAAAGTAGTAGTGAAGTTTTCATTACGTAAATCTGGAATATATTTTATAATTTGACTTCTTTGCTGAATTGGAATTCGAGATTCCAGTTCAGAATATCCATTACAAAAGTAAATTCCTGCAAATCAAAATAGTATGTATTTTCCGAAACTTAGTTTTGCCAAAAATCAGAAACTAGAATTTTCTATTAGAAACAAGTTATTTTTAGCTTCATATACTGATCTTCTTTTTTCGTAAGATTAAATCCTCCTCATTCGATTACATATTTCTTTCAAATGGCGCTTCGTTTCCTTTTGATAAAAGATGAGTTCAACGGATGTTTTAGTCACGACCGCTTATTTCATTCTATAATTTTTGTTCAGTAGGACAATGGAGCCAAAGCAAAACAGACAGCAAACTACCTTTGTAATCCGCTGCCTGCTATATTCAAATTTTAATTAAATATCTTATGCTCCTAAGAAAAGCTCAAGATCGTCTTCCACTGTACCGATTCCTGCAATACCGAAGTTTTCTACTAATACGTTTGCTACATTTGGTGACAGGAAGCCCGGAAGTGTCGGGCCGAGGTGAATATTTTTCACGCCTAAGTGTAACAATGCCAATAATACAATTACGGCCTTCTGCTCATACCAAGCAATGTTATAAGAGATCGGTAACTCATTGATGCTGTCTACACCAAAGATTTCCTGTAATTTTAATGCAATCACTGCTAAAGAATAAGAATCATTACACTGACCTGCATCCAATACTCTTGGAATTCCGCCGATATCACCTAAGTCTAATTTGTTATACTTATATTTTGCACAACCCGCTGTCAGGATAACTGTATCCTTTGGAAGCTTCTCTGCAAACTCGGTGTAATAGTTTCTGGACTTCATACGTCCGTCACAGCCCGCCATTACAAAGAATTTCTTGATTGCACCGGATTTTACCGCATCTACCACTTTATCTGCCAACGCAAATACCTGATCATGCGCAAAACCGCCTACAATTTTTCCTGTTTCAATTTCTTCCGGTGCCGGTAAGGTTTTTGCTAACGCAATAATTTCGGAGAAATCTTTCTTACCGTTCTCATCTGCTTCAATATGTTTGCTTCCCGGATAACCGGCTGCTCCGGTTGTAAAGATCTTCTTTGCAGACTCTTCATCATTTGGAGGCACAATGCAGTTAGTTGTAAATAATACAGGTCCGTGGAAAGTTGCAAATTCCGCTTTTTGCTTCCACCATGCATTCCCGTAGTTTCCTACAAAATGATCGTATTTTTTGAATGCTGGATAATAATGTCCCGGCAACATCTCACCATGAGAATATACATCTACACCAGTTCCCTTTGTCTGCTCTAAAAGCTGCTCTAAATCTGCCAGATCATGCCCCGAGATCAAAATCGCAGGATTATTGCGAACACCGATATTTACTTCTGTTACTTCCGGTTTTCCGTAAGCAGTTGTATTCGCACTGTCAAGTAATGCCATTACTTTTACACCATATTCTCCGGTTTTTAAAGTCAATGCTACCAGATCATCTACACTTAAGCTGTCATCTTGAACCTTTGCAAGCGCTTCATATACAAAATCATAAATATCATTGTCTTCCATACTTAAGTTTAATGCATGATCACCGTAAGCTGCCAAACCTTTTAAACCGTATACGATTAACTCGCGAAGAGAACGTACATCTTCATTCTCTGTTGCCAAAACACCGACAACCTCTGCCTTTTTCAAATTTTCAGCACGATCACCTAAAGAGAAAGTTGCAGAGTCCGGAAGATCTACTGTATTTACAGCATACGCTTTGATCAATTCATCGCGAATCTGAATCATCTTAGCAGCCTGCGCCTCGATAGCTTCTGGATCAAAGTTTGCATTTGTAATTGTGATAAACAGACTTTTATACACCTCTCTGTTCACTTCCGGAATGGTTTCCGCTTTTATCCCTGCAGAATATACCACGGAACAGACTCCCTTTGTTGCATGAATCAGCAAATCCTGTAACTTTGCCACTTCTTCTGTTTTTCCACATACACCTTTTACGGTACAACCAGTTCCTTTTGCAGTTTCCTGACACTGATAACAAAACATACTCATTAATTTAATCCTCCATTTGCTTGTTTAACCAGGATAAATACTTATCCTGAATTCGGTTCTTTGTTTCTTCTTCTTCGAATACCTTTGTCTCTTGATTTACCTGCTCCTTCCTTTCATCTGAAAGTTCTCTTTCCGCAAAGGTATAAACAACGGCATCTTCTTTCTCAATATGTCTACGAAGTAAATCGGCATATCCACTTGCGTGGCAAATAATATCTAACTTTATATCATCGGTCGGTTTTTCTTCCCAGGCTGTTAATGCAGTGTCCAGTCCGCCCATATGCAGCCTTCCCAAATCATGCTCTACCAACATTCCGTTGCGAACCAACTTCTCTGCTATAGGTCCCATGGTATCCAACATAATCTTAAATAAAATCTTTTCTTCTTTTCCATGGTGATGTGCGTCGGCATAATTGCGACCGAATGCCACACAGTCTCTTAAAAAAGTCACATCCACTTCCGCACCCTTCATAAGCTTTTTACAATAGGCACGAAGCACTTCTGTAAAACGAATAATATTCTGATGTTCTTCTAGCAACAATTCTATTCCGTACATGTCTTTCTCCTCAACTCGTATTTTGTTTCCTCTAAATGACGAATCGTATAACCTGCATCATTTAATATTCCTTCACTCAATGCATCTCTTACTGCATAATAGTCCGAAACGTCACCGTTTACTTCCAACCAGTACTGCTCATGTATCTCTGTGGTTCTCTCCCAAATAAAAGAATCGACTGTAGTTGTCATAATCTGGTTTACATGATCACACGGCATTCCGTTTAAAAGATTGTTTTCCAACACCTGATATGCTTCTTCCATCGTTTCAGCAGTCTGAGATGTCTTATTTCTTCCATATTCAAATGCAAGATCACAAATCTCATTCAAGGTCAATCTGTTCTGTGTCTTTATTTCCGTTATTACATATGCCAGACGTCTCTCCACAACAGCAATCTGCCCCTGAAGCCAACCGTGAATATTGGTTTCATCAATTACCGATGCCAGATCTCCTTCCGGAAGTCTGCCGAACTGATCTGTTATTTCCGTCTCCAGCTGTTCTGCAACAGCTCTGTCTGAAAGGGAAACCAGAAGATACTGTATCAACCCTTCCTGAATTTGAATTTTATTATATAGCCAATGATGAATCGGTCCTAAAAATGCGCTCATACCATTCTCCTTTTATTCTTTATTATTTTGACTTATGGTGTGATTATAGTCGCACCTCTCTCCTAATTCCGTTGTAAAAACAACTAAAAGGCAACTTTTCTAAAAAAGTTGCCTTTTGATTGTTATAGATTCAATTCCAAATCCCGGTCTGCTATAACTCCCCTCTTCTTAAATATCCCTCCGATCATCAGAGTAAGAATTACCGGCAATACAACGGAGATCATTCCCAATCCCAACCAGTCATATGCTGTAATTCCGTCCTTTAACCCTTTTCCAATATCTAAGACCCAACCGGTATACACCCCTATCTGTCCTACCAGACCGCAGGTTCCCATACCGGAAGAGATTGCGGTTCCGTTCATTTTCAGATGAAACACACAGGTAGCAATCGGACCGGTAATTGCGGATACCAAAATCGGCGGAAGCCAGATAATCGGTTTCCTTACGATATTACCCATTTGAAGCATAGAGGTTCCCAATCCCTGTGCAACCAATCCTCCGAGTTTATTTGCCTTATAAGACATAACGGCAAATCCCACCATCTGTGCGCAACAGCCGGCAAGCGCCGCTCCTCCAGCAAGTCCTGTCAATCCGATTGCGGCACAGATAGCAGCTGAACTGATCGGAAGTGTCAGCGCAATTCCGATCAGAACCGACACAATAATCCCCATCCAGAACGGTTGCAGTTCTGTCGCCAGTTTAATTCCGTTTCCGAAAGCCTGTGCTCCGTTTCCGATCGCCGGAGCAATTTTCATTGCCAACAGACTTCCTGCCAGAATAGTGACTGCCGGTGTAACAATAATATCCAGCTTTGTCTCCTTACTGACTACCTTTCCGATCTCACATGCAATCACCGCTAATACATAAACGGCTAACGGACCGCCTGCACCTCCCAATATATCTCCCGCATATCCGACAGCTAACAGGGAAAACAGCACGAGAGACGGTGCATGCAATGCGTAGCCGATCGCCACCGCCATAGCCGGTCCTTTTACCGCAGCGGCATAAGAACCAATCGTTACCAACAGCGGAATGGAAAACTGATTGCCGATTGTGCTCAAAATAGTTCCTATCAATAAGGAAGCAAACAACCCCTGTGCCATAGCACCAAGTGCATCAATTCCGTAGCGCTGTCCTGAAATAATAACATCTTTCCTGATTAAAAATTCTTTTATCCGACTCACTTTCTTCACCTGCCTACACTAATTTTGTTGTCCATTGTGAACAATCCCAGATCTGTCCTCCCAGTTGTTCATAGAATTCCGGCTCGTGGCACACCATCAAAATACTCCCTTTATATTCCAGCAAAGCCTGCAATAGAGCATCTTTCGCATCCACATCCAAATGATTAGTCGGTTCGTCCAAAACCAAAAGATTGGATGGCCGATTCATCAGCTTGCAAAGCCGTACCTTTGCCTGCTCTCCACCGCTTAAAACCTTTACCTTGCTTTCTATATGCTTTGTAGTCAATCCGCATTTTGCCAGTGCAGAACGCACCTCATATTGTGTATAAGCCGGAAACTCCTGCCAGATCTCCTCCAGACAAGTCGTCTCGATTCCCGGATCCGTCTCCTGTTCAAAATAGCCGATCTCCAGATAATCACCCTGCTCTACTTCTCCCGATAACGGACAAATCAATCCTAACAGACTCTTTAATAAAGTAGATTTTCCTATTCCGTTTGCTCCGGTCAAAATAATTCGCTGACCTCTCTCCATCTTTATGTCCAGTGGCTTTGAAAGGGGCTCTTCATAACCGATTACCAGCTCCTTTGTTATAAACAGATATCTTCCCGGTGTTCTGGATACCTCAAAAGAAAACTCCGGCTTCGGCTTTTCCTGTACCTGTCCGATCAGTTCCATATTATCCAGTTTTTTTTGACGGGACATTGCCATATTCCTGGTTGCAACCCTTGCTTTATTCCGTGCCACAAAATCTTTCAGCTGTGCAATCTCTTTCTGTTGTTTTTTAAATGCCGCTTCCTGCTGTGCTTTTTTCATTTCGTATACTTCAACAAACTTGTCATAATCTCCAACATAGCGGTTTAACTGCTGCTGATCCATATGATAAATCAGATCGATTACAGAATTTAAAAACGGAATATCATGAGAAATCAGGATAAATGCATTTTCATATTCCTGTAAATACCTTGTCAGCCAGTTAATATGCTCTGCATCCAGATAATTGGTCGGCTCATCCAGCAAGAGAATATCCGGCTTTTCCAGCAGCAGTTTTCCCAATAATACCTTTGTCCTCTGTCCTCCGCTTAAATCTGTCACATCCCGCTGCAGCCCCAGATCGGATAAACCCAATGCCCTGGCAATCTCTTCTACTTTGGCATCTATCATGTAAAAATCCCGATTGCTTAACAAATCCTGTATCGTTCCGGTTTCTTCCAGATATTGTTCCATTTCCTCCGGAGTACAATCCCCCATTTTCTCATAGATTTGATTCATATGCCGTTCCATCTCAAAAAGCTCATCAAATGCGCTTTTTAAAACAGACTCTACCGTCATTCCCTTTTGCAATATTGCATGCTGATCTAAATAACCCACCTTTACGTTCTTTGCCCATTCCACCTTACCTTCATCCGGAATTAATTTTCCGGTAATAATATTCATAAAAGTGGATTTTCCTTCTCCGTTTGCACCGATCAGACCGACATGCTCTCCTTTTAACAATCGAAAAGAGACATTATCAAAAATAGCACGATCTCCGAAGCCCTGAGATAAGTGCTCTACATTTAATATACTCATATCTTACCTACCTGTTTTTTCTGACTATATTATACCAAAATTTTTCAAAGCGCTACAAGCATTACCGATATGTAAAAAAGACAGAAAAAAAAGAAACAACCTCAGTCGCTTCCTTTTTTAACTATTTATCTCATTTCAGGTGCCGGCTCATTTACAATCTTTCTTGATAAACGATCTGAAATCGGATCCCAGAAGAATGCAATAATCAAAGTCGGAATATAGCATGGAATAAATCCGGTTAACAATGCCATGATATATCCGATTGCCGGTGCTCCCGATCCGAACACATAAATTCCGAATGCTGTCATTACGGTATCCAGGATTACTACAAAAACAAATGCGATAAAAATATTGATCGCGATTCCGAAGCCCAGTATACCCGGTTTTGCAAACTTCGATGCAAATTTAAATCCTCATTTCGGAGCAGGTACAAACATATTTACCAAAAAAGTAACTACATACGCAAGACAAGCATTAATTATAATTGCCGGTAGGATAAGATTGTTTGTCATTTATATCACAATATAGGTTTTGCATTAAAAAACCATAAAAACACCTTTATTTATGTGAATTTTAAATAAGACCTTACAATACCTTGCTTAAAAACTCTTGTAAACGTATACTCTTCGGGTGATCGAAAATCTCTTCCGGCTCCGCCTCTTCCTGAATCACTCCTTCATTAATGAACATAACGCGATTTGCAACCTCTCTCGCAAAGCCCATTTCATGCGTTACCACTACCATGGTCATTCCGTCTGTCGCCAGCTCTTTCATCAGTGCCAATACTTCTCCTACCATTTCCGGATCCAATGCGGAAGTCGGCTCATCAAATAAAATAATATCCGGATCCATCGCCAAAGAACGTATAATTGCAACACGCTGCTTTTGTCCGCCGGACAACTGTGCGGGATACGCCTCTGCCTTGTCCGCCAATCCGATTCTCTCCAGAAGTTCCATTGCTTTTTCCCTTGCCTGCGGCTCTGTCAGCTTTCCGAGTTTTACCGGAGCAAGCATAATATTCTTTATAATGGTTAAATTTTCAAATAGATTGTACTGCTGAAATACCATTCCGATCTTTTCACGGATTTTATTTACATCCACTCCCGTATCGGTAATACAAGTTCCTTCAAAATAAATCTGTCCGGAAGTAGGCGTCTCTAAAAGATTCAGAGAACGCAAAAAGGTGGATTTTCCACATCCGGAAGGTCCGATCAATGCCAGTACATCTCCTTTTTTTACAGAAGTGGAGATTCCCTTTAATACCTCGTTTTTCTGAAAAGATTTATGTAAATCCTTTACCTCTAACAACACTGTATTATCGCTCATTTTTACGTAGTCTCCTCTCTAATACAGAAACTCCCTTGCTTAAGATCAAAACTAATACCAGATAGATCAATGCTACTGTAATTAATGGCAAGAGTGCTTCAAAAGTTGTGCTTCGAATAATATCTCCACCCTTTGTCAGGTCAATCAATCCGATATAACCGCTGATAGAAGTTTCTTTTAATAAGGAAATAAATTCATTTCCAAGTGCCGGCAAAATATTTTTTATCGCCTGCGGCATAATAACAGAACGCATTGTCTGACCGTAATTTAAACCGAGACTTCTCGCCGCCTCAAACTGTCCGTCATCTACCGCCATAATTCCGGAACGGATGATCTCTGCCACATAAGCTGCCGAGTTTAAACCGAATGCGATAATTGCAATCAATATTTTATTCATATTGACACTTGCAAAAATAACATAATAGATAATCAATAACTGTACCATGACCGGAGTTCCCCGAATCACTCCCAGATATATTTTTGCAAGTGTATTCAAAACTTTTAATTTTCCGTTTCGATCATGGTTGGTCCGAATCATTGCCAGAATGAAACCGAATATAATACCGATCAGAACAGCAAATACTGTAATCAGCAGAGTGTTTCCCAAACCCTTCAGTAAGTATTTATAATTACCGTCCTGTACAAAATTTTGCTTCAGCTTGCTTACAAAACTCTGCTTTTTATCTGCTCCAGCTAGCGAGGTATCTTTTACAATAATTACCTGCTTGGAAGTTGCGTAACTGTCAGAAAAATTCACATTTTTCTTACGCTCTTCGGTTACGGTAAATCCGGCCGCACCGATATTTACTTTTCCGGTAGAAACAGCCGTAATAATAGAATCAAACTGCATATCCTGAATTTTCAGTTCCATTCCCAATTTATCACAGATCGCCTGCATAATATCCATATCAATTCCGGTAATACGATTGCCTCTATAGAATTCATACGGAGGAAACTCTGCATTGGTTCCTACTGTCAGAGTCCCGTTTTCTCTTGAAACCTGCTTCTTGTTATAAGGAAGTGTTCCTTTTTTTGTTCCGATATAATTATCTACAATCTTGGAAAGCATGCCCTCTTTCTTTAGCTGTTCCAGTGCACTATTTACTTTTTTAAGTAATTCTGTATCACCTTTTGCCAATACGAGTGCATAATCCTCTTTTACAAATTCTTCTTTCAGAATCTTCAAAGATGCATTCTTTTCCACAAATGCTTTTGCCGGCTGTTCGTCAATTACCACCGCATCGATCTTTCCTTGTGTCAAAGCCTGGATTGCATCTGCTCCTTTGTTATAACGCTCCACTTTTGTACCGGAACCGTCCTTTTCATAGTCGGAACAGTAAATATCACCGGTAGTACCCAACTGTACTCCGATCTTTGCTCCCGACAGATCTTTTTTAGAAGCAACAGTTTTTGCCTTGGCTTGTACAATATTGGTACCGGACAGTGCCACCCCTGAGGTTGCAATCACCATCACTACCAGCATCAGCAGCCATCTTTTCATCTTACTCATAGTTTCCCTTTCTATTAATATTCATTTTTTCTATTGCATATTTATGCATTTAGAATAGTATAGCATAAATAAAAATGAATTGGAAGTCTGTTTATGTACCGGAAATATTAAAAACGGCACAACAGAAATATCTGTTGCGCCGTTTTAGTATTGAGGGTTAAAATTTACCGAATAATTTTAATATCTTCACAAACATCTTATCTCTCCAACGAATGACTTCCTCTACTGTCTGCCCTTCCTCCGGAGCTCTGTTCTTAATCTGTTCGTCTACACCGTCTGCCAAAATCAAATCAACCGGATCCGGTTCTTTCCCGTATTTTTTGGCTGCTTCACGATAACCGCCCTGCACTCCCAGACTGATTGTTAAAATCTGGCCGGTAACTGCCATTCTTAGACCCGGACCGTACATAATTGCTTTATCCATATCTTCGACCGAGCACACCCCGTCCGCTACACTTTCCTTTGCCGCATCTAATGCTGCCCAGGAAAGTCGGTTTACAATAAATCCGTTGATTTCCTTCTGACATACGACCGGTACTTTTCCCATTGACTCATAAATTTCTTTTGCCTTTTTTTCATCCACTTCCGCCTTTGAAGTTGCTCCGGCTTCTATCATAATGTCAAAAATTTGTTCTAATGTTATATGAATCTGTTTTTCTTCTTCCTTATTTAATGCAAAGATACTGACCTCCATGTCTTTTAAAATTGCATTGGATGCCAATCCTGATCCGATAATTCCCGCACCTACAAATGCTACTTTATAATTTGCCATCAATTACTCCTTTTCTAATATCATCTCTTGTTCCTGAGGAAATTTTTTTATAAAAATCATCTGACCGGTAAAACAAACCGCACATAGTGCCATTCCGAATGCAAACGTAACTGCCACTCCCAACAGATTCTTTCCTCCCTGAGAAAAGGTCAGGCATACTCCTGCAAAAATGATCGGCATATGGCGTAAAGGCGTTCTGCTTAGCGGTCCCAAATGTATTGCCATCGTAATAGTAGTTCCAAGCGTAATCGCAATAAAATTGGAAGCCGCACTTCCGATCCCCGTTTTCATCAAAAGTCCGATTAGAAAAAAAGTCAAACAATCTCCATAAAATTCCGCAATAGGAGGACAACAATAACGCCGGTGTATCTCCCAGAGATAAGCCCATTCCAAAAAATACCCCCCAGACAAACAAACATCATCCAACCGATACCAAATGGTAAAAACCCGTAAACAAAATAGAACAATGCCGAAAAGCAACTGGTCCAGAGGGAAAAACAAATAATCGCTTTTTTACTCATCTGATATCCTTACTCCTTATTCAAAAAAACGTTCTGGGTTTTTTACAAACAAGATTTCAATTTTATTCTCATCAAATCCTCTTCTCCGCATTTCTGGAATCACATTTTCTCCTAAATCTCCAATGTGTGCATGTTTCATTGCATCTTTCATAAAATCAGTCATGATATTCGGTCTGCCGAGCTGCACATTTACACTGTCATGTCCCAACAGAATCTTATCCTCATAACCTGCCGCAATGATTTCTTCTATCAGGGTTACCCGTTCTTCATCTGTCGGAGTTCCAAAGAGAGCTCCCTCCAGACCGAAGCGATCTAAATTCACATAGACCCCCTGACTCAATACCTGTTTATGATAAGCAATATCCGTATTCCCGCACATTTGAAAAAGACGGCATATCCTGATAGACATCAAACTCCCACATCGCTTCTACATAAGAACGCCCTACCTCAATCCAATCTCCCAGCAATCCCACCTTACTCGGAACATTTTCTAATTTCTGATATTTTCTCCTGTTATCGGCATGGATTAAAAATGCTGGATATAGCAGGATTAGCGCACAAATATCCTCTGCATGCCGATTCGCTGTAATAGAAGCTACCACGCCGTTCTGGCTTTCTCCCATTAAGATGATTCGATCCGTGTCTACAAAATCCCAGATTTTTGCAGCCGACAGAACTGCTTCTAAATCGGAAACCTCCGTCATCACCGTCATCTGATCGGGTTTTCCGTCACTTTTATTTCCGTTCACAGAACCTCCACAAAAATCAAAAGCATAAAATGCCATCCCCAAACGAAGCACCAGTGTTTCATATACGGAACCGGATCTATGGTCAAATCCCAACTCATGAGAAAAGATTAGAAGAGGAACCGGTGTTTTCGTTCCGGGTCTAAGCACTTCTCCATAGATACGTTTTTCATTTTTTCCACCCATATAATTTCCTTTATCCCGTTCATGTTTTCTCCGTAAAATCCTTTCTTAACCTTAAATAAGAGGATATGAAAAAGAAGCTGTTCACACCAACAGCTTCTTTTTTGAATATTCCTGTATTTTTATTGTGCCGGCAGTAATAAAACAACCAACATCTGCGCCGTTTCGGTACCTACATTTTCGACACATTTCGGAGAATTCGGAGCAATATGAACACTGTCACCTGCCTCTAAAATAGTCTCTATACCATCTTCCCCTTTAAATTTCATAGTTCCGCTAATAATGTAATAGATCGACTCTAACGGATTTGCCGCAAAATCGGTTCCTCCTCCGTTAGGTAAGAAATGTGTTAATCCGTTTACTAATTTTCCACCTTCCACATCCTGTGGATCATGCAATCTGGTACATTTACATTCATTATGTCCCGGCGCCGTATAAGAATAAACCTCGTTCTTTTTTGTGATTTTATAACCTGCCATATAGTTCTTCCTTAACATCTAAGTACGTCTACAATTATTGTACTATCTCCTCAAGGATTCACAATACATTTCCCCCATCCTGCTATAGCATCTCGACATAACGTTATGCATTTTTATATTTTCCGTCCGGATCTGTCCGGTATTCCCAACTCCGTACGGTATTTGTTGATCGTTCTTCTTGCCAATTGTATCCCATCTTCTTGCAGTTTCTTTCGAATCCCCTCGTCACTGTACGGCTTCTTTTTATCTTCTTTTTCAATAATCGTTTGAATCGCCGCTTTCAGTGCTTCCGGAGTCTGCACCTGTCCATCCGATGCCTCTACTGCCGACGTCAAAAAATATTTTAACGGATATACCCCCCAGGTACATTGCAGGTATTTACTCCGAAGTGTCCGGCTGATCGTAGAAAGGGACAGCCCCGTCTCCTGTGCAATGTCTGCCAACTGCATCGGAACCTTATTCCCTGGACCGGTCAGAAAAAATCGAGACTGACGCTTTACCAACACATTCATTACTCTGGAAAGCATAGAGGTTCGCAACTGAATCCCTTCCGAAATATCCTTTATCTGCTTTAATTTTTCCTGTAAATATCGCTTTGTCTCTTTATCTGTCGTTGTTTCAGATAATTTTTTATAGTATGGATTGATTTGAAAGCTCGGATACTGATATTCATTTACCAGAATCTGCAACTCATTCTCCAACAGTACGACAATTGCATCCGGACTGATATAACGCAGTGTCTCCCTGCTGTTAAAGTAATTGCCCGGCTTTGGATTAAGGGCAATAATCTCCTGACAGCATTCTGTTACCCGTTCCTTGGGAGCGCGTAAATTCTCTGCGATCTTGTTCAAATGGTGCTTTGCCAGATCCTCCATATGATTCTGTATAATCCGCTCCGTCAGTTCGGAATACCCTTCTTTTCGATGTAGCTGCAGCAAAAGACACTCTTTTAAATCTCTTGCACCGACACCTGCCGGATCCAACTGCTGTACCAATTTCAAACAGTCCAAAAACTCCTCCGGCTCTGCATGGCAGTACTTTGCCGCCGCCTCTATATCATCTGTAAAATAGCCCCTCGAATCCAACGACTCAATAATATAGTGAATCATCCGCTCCTGTTTATCATCAAACGTATTTAACAGAAGCTGGGACAGCAGATACTCTGCCAAAGAATCTCCCTCCCGAATATCTTTCAGATTGTATTGTCCGTCCTCCCGGCTGTAATCATCCTCATAATAAACCCTGTTTTGCATATCCGTGGAATTCAGCCACTCCAGCTTTCTTTGCAAAAAAGCTTCTTTTTCCGATTCAATCGCCGTTTCTGATTCAACCAGATCAATAACCGGATTTTCCTCCGATACCTTTCCCATGAACTCTTCCAGTTCTGTCGCGCTCATCTGAAGAATGTCCATCGACTGTATCATTTTTTGTGTAATAACCTGCTTCTGTGTTAACTCAATTGATAAATCCATTTTTTCTCCCATACTACCACCAGTCCAACAATACCTTATATAAAAAGTATACGGGATTTTTCACAGATTCTCCACTAAGAATTCTATTTATGACTCAGAATTTTCTTTGCAAATACAATCAGCTCCTCACTGGTATTGTCTACCAGTACCACCTGTCTGATTTCCGGACATTCCGCTTTAATCTCCGCCTCAATCAATTCCTCTGTTGTTAAAAATGCTGACGGGCAACCGGCGCATTTGCCGGTCAGCTGAACTTTACAGATTCCGTCATCGATAGACAAAACCCTTACATCACCTTCGTGTTCCATCAGCTTCGGTCTCACTCGTCTTTCTATTATATCCATCACTTTTTCCAACATGATCTGTCCTCCATTCTTTCCTGCTATAAATTTAATTGCATAAATCATCTCATTTCTCTGTCTCTTTCTCCTCTGCCTGGAAGCCTTTTACATTCGATTTTTGCTGAAACTGTTCCACATCGGAAAATATTTTCCTTCTTTTGTTGCAATACGGAAACGGAAATACTCTATTTCCTTTATTTAAAACAGATTTAACTTGGTATGAATTTTGCGACATATTCAGATATAAATACAAAAACGTTTGTACGAAAGGAGTCCTAATAATGGCATCAATGACAGGAGAACAATACATAGAAAGTATTAAAAACATGAACATGCAGATTTACATGTTTGGAGAAAAAATAGACAATCCGACAGAGCATCCAATCCTCAGACCATCTCTGAACTCTGTACGCATGACCTATGATCTGGCGCAGCAGTCGGAATATCAGGAGTTGATGACAGCAACCTCCCCTTATACCAGAGAGACAGTCAACCGCTTTATGCACATTCATGAAAATACCATCGATTTGAGAAATAAAGTCAAAATACAACGACTTCTGGGACAGAAAACAGCGGCCTGTTTTCAGAGATACGTCGGAATGGATGCATTCAATGCAGTCTTCAGCACCACCTACGACTGCGATCAAAAACATGGTACTCACTATCATCAAAACTTCATCACCTATCTAAAATACTGTCAGGAAAAAGACTTGACCGTAGACGGTGCTATGACCGATCCGAAAGGAGACCGTTCCAAGGCACCTCATGAACAGGCAAACCCCAATTTATTTTTGCATGTGGTAGAACGTCGTGCGGACGGTATTGTTATTCGATGTGCAAAAGCACACCAGACCGGCAGCACCAACTCCCATGAGATTATCGTAATGCCGACCATTGCAATGTGAGATGCAGACAAAGACTACGCCGTTGCTTTTTCCTGTCCAATGGATGAAAAAGGAATTTATCAGATTGTCGATCGCCAATCCTGTGATATCAGAAAACTGGAAAATTCCTCAATTGATGTCGGAAATACAGAATTCGGCGGAGTAGAAACACTGGTAGTATTTGATGATGTCTTTATTCCGAATGACCGGATTTTCTTAAATAGAGAAACTGAATTTGAAGGTGTTTTAGTAGAACGTTTCGTCGGCTATCACAGACAGTCTTATGGCGGATGTAAAGTAGGTGTCGGTGATGTATTGATCGATGCCGCTGCCGTAGCTGCAGAATTTAACGGGACTGCAAAAGCTTCTCATATCAAAGACAAGCTGATCGAAATGACACACTTAAACGAAACACTTTATTGCTACGGTATTGCCTGTTCCGCTGAAGGAAAGGCAACTCCTTCCGGCAATTATCTGATCAATCTGCTACTTACAAATGTCTGCAAGCAGAATGTAACCCGTTTTCCATATGAGATTGCCAGACTGGCAGAAGATATTGCCGGAGGTATCGTAGTGACTGCTCCGTCTGAAAAAGACTTAAAGAGTACAGATATCGGTCCGGTAATCGATAAATACTTCCGTGGCGTGAACAATGTATCTACGGAAAATCGACTGAGAATTTTACGACTGATTGAAAATCTGACCTTGGGAACAGCTGCCGTAGGTTACCGTACCGAATCCCTTCACGGCGCCGGTTCTCCTCAGGCTCAGAGAATTATGATTTCACGTCAGGGCAATTTAGATCAAAAGAAATTACTTGCAAAATCCATTGCCCACATTACAGAATAAGCTTATTTCATTTATACTACTTTTTTAATAAATATCCCCTCTCAGGGAACGCACCGAAGACATTACCAGACTTTGTGATCACTTCATTACCATCTTTTCCAAAAAATATAAAAAAGAACTTCTCTTATCCCCTCTGCAATACGAATATCTACAGGAATATGACTGGCCGGGAAATATTCGTGAATTGGAAAATCTGATGGAATACCTGGTTTTATGTGCACTTACGGACGGTTCCATTGCAGACGGCGTATTGCGAAGCATTTTGGATCTTCCGGCACTTTCCAATGAAGATGCCGATTTGGACTCCTTTAATTTCAATGAAGCGGTAGAGCATTTTGAGCGACGTCTTTTGGAAAAGACTTTACAAAACTCCAATTCTTTAAGAGATGCCGGAGAAAAATTGAATCTGAATGCCTCTACTATATCCAGAAAAATCAAGCAATACGGCATTCCTTTCACAATAAAAAATAGTTTTTCTACAAAAAAGCGAGACATTTCTGCCTCGCTTTTGTTATCCGAATTTTATTTCCAGCTAACGGATCAGCTGATCTTCTACTGCATAATCCTTGTTGTATTTTCTTACATTGGTCAGACTGATCAAAACAATGTTTAATATCAGCAGTCCGATATATACCATATAAGCACCTCTTAAGCTTCCGGTAATTTTCAAAGCTGCTGCATTTACGATGTAATTCATCATTAGCACAATTTCCATCAATGGGAAGAATACCGCATTTACTACGCTAAATCCATGACGCCCGAAAACAGATGCCGGTAACGATACAATAAAGTTCGCTGTCGCTCCGATTGCAATACCGATCATTGCAACAGATATATAAACACCGATTTTTGTATCTGTACAGTTTACTCCAAGTGCTACACAATACCATACTAAATACATTACCATTGCTTTTTTACACCGAGCTTCTGATCAAATGCATCAAATGCATAGGAACCGACCAATCCGATCAGTGCACACACTGTCATCAAACTTACCGCCTGTGTCTGTGTCAGGCCCAAACCGATATTTCTTACTACCAACTGACTCATAACACCGGTAGTTACCAACTGATTAATGCCGATGATTACTGCACATAACCATAATTCTTTTGTTTTCAACAGCTTTCCGATTGTTCAAGGATCTTTGCCCTCTTCTTCGTCTGTCGCATACTCTCTCTCATATACTTCTTTGGTAACATTATCCGGATAGATTCCTGTTTCCTGCAGGGTAGAACGGATAAAAATCAGTCCTATAAAACCTAATACAATTGCAATAATACTTGCTCTTGCCATTCCACCCGGAAAACCGAATGCTGCAATCAATATAGAGATCAAAGGAACATATAATGCGGATGCCAGATTATTGTAGTAATACCGTTTACAATCCCTTTTTTCTTAGGGAACCATGTTGCAATCAAAATATTGCCACCGATATAAGCCGCACCGTTAATAAAGCAGGTTACTAAGGTCATTGCAACTGTATAAGAAACCAAAGTGGTAGTTCTTCCCCAGAAGAAATAGGAAATACCTGCCCCCAGCAGACACACACCACACAATAATCTGTATTCCACTTTAATATTAATCTGTTCGATTACAATGTATGCAAGCACACCGATCAGACCGGCAACCGTTGACATACTGAGCACGGTTGCGTAATCAACTCCGCTCGCCTTTGCAAAGGCAGGTGCTACAATGTTCAAACCGTCAATAGAAAATCCGACCAAACAAAAAAACATTGCTAATTGAAAAAACCTTGTTTCATTTCTGCTATATATTCTCTTTTTTGTTGCAAAAGTGAAATATTTAACTTACTGTTCTTTTCCTTCCTGTTCGGAATGCTACTGTAAAAATCAATACGATAAACAATACTGCCACACACATCCAGCCGATCAGAGTTTGTTTTCCCATCGGCGCAAAGGTGTCATAATATCCCTTCAGATATACTACCGTTATAATGAGCGGCAAAATATAAGTCATATAAAATCGGATCCCTTTTGGAAAATGCTTTCCTTCTCCGGTATTTACCTCTTGTAAAAAGTAATCGAATCCCCAGCCGTTTTTCTTGACACAGAATAAAACCGCTATCATAGAACCCAGTGGCAACAAATTATAGGATACCAAAAAGTCTTCTATATCCATGATATTGGAACCGACTCCCATCGGCTGAATATGTGCCAATAGATTAAATCCCAGTACTGCAGGGATAGACAACACAAATATCAGCGGAATATTGATACGAACTGCCTGCTTTCTTGTGAATTTTTCTGTATCGGTAAAAAATGATATGATCTCTTCAAACACGGCAATTACTGTAGACAATGCCGCAAATGACATAAACACAAAAAATGCGGCTCCCCAGATCCTGCCTCCCGCCATGCTGTTAAACACATTCGGCAATGTAATAAACAACAGCGAAGGTCCGGCATCCGGCTGTACACCGAATGCAAAACATGCCGGTATAATGATGAAGCCTGCCATAAGCGCAACAAGGGTATCCAGTACAATAACAGAGGTGGCATCTCCCAACAAAGTCCGATCCTTATCCAAATAAGAACCGAAGATTTCCATTGCACCGATACCGATACTGAGTGTAAAGAAGGCATGTGTCATAGCCGCAAAAACGGCAGTTCCGATCCCTTCTTTTTTCACAAGTGCAAAATCCGGCACTAAATAAAAGCGAACTCCGGCAAATGCATTTTTCATGGTAACGGAATGAAGTACCAATACGATCATCAGAAGAATCAGTAAGGTCATCATTACTTTCGTAATCTTCTCTACTCCATTATTCAATCCCAATGCACATGCTCCGAACGAGATCACAATTGTAATTGCCATCCATAACATCATAGTTCCGGGCGATTGCTTCATCTGATCAAATGCAGCGGATA
This sequence comes from uncultured Clostridium sp., assembly GCA_947253885.1. Lineage (GTDB taxonomy): Bacteria > Bacillota > Clostridia > Lachnospirales > Lachnospiraceae > SY8519. The sequence goes on along the minus strand of CAMYAO010000006.1, from coordinate 79,381 downwards.
CACCGGCTTTTCCCAATCCTCTCAGCTTTCCCGACATCTCCATGTATGCATAGTACAACATCCATCCGGCAACCATTGTATAGAACATCATCAACAGATAAGAACCCAATATGCTCATCCATTTAAAATGGTGCCATGAAGTTCCTCGCGGCTCCAATGTCTTATATGCCTGACTCGGTCCTTTTTGACTGCCTCTACCAATCGCAAATTCGCTGATCAATATCGGAAATCCCAAAATCAATAAAAATACTAAATACATTACAATAAATGCTGCTCCACCATACTTCCCACAAATATACGGAAACTTCCATACATTTCCAAGACCGATCGCACAGCCGGCGGAAACCAGAATAAAGCCCAATCTGGTCCCAAACTTTTCACGTTCTTTCATATACTTTTCTCTCCCCTTTTCGACTTTAGCACTTTTATGCACTAAACTCTTTCTAGTTTACCCTATTTTCCCCAAAAAGAAAAGTTTTTTTAAGCCGTATTTTTCTGATGGAATCTCATCCGCTCCATATTGTCAGTTTTCTTATGATCTGGAACTGTTTTGACCTTCCAAGGCACAATCAATTACCAACACAACTGCCAACACATACTTTTGCTCTACTGTATCTGCTATATCGATTTCATAGCTGTCTCCCCACGTAAACCATGCTTTTTTTATGGTCGCTATTTCCTCGGAATGCTGAAAGACCGAGTATTCATGACTCATGATTTTTCCGCTTACCTTCCAATCCAAACCGTCAATATGATATTCCGGATACAGAAAAGTAAATTTCTTTACCACTTCCGCCACCTGATACTCCCCAACATAAATATAAAATCGTGGCATAAGACTCCATATTTTTTGTTGAATAAAAATCACTTCCTCCCCGTTTCTGTCATATACATGAAGTTTTTTCCCCAGAGAAAATAATTCTCCTTCTACAAAATAGATTTCTTCTCCCTCTTCATTTTTTATGGAAAAGCGATCTTTCCAAGAAAATACCTTCTGTTTAATATAAAACTTTGCCATCCAAAAGCTCCTTTTCTATTGATATACCCACATCTGTTTCATCTGAGATACCAATTGATTTGCCGTCCATGTTTTTTTACTTCTTTTCAGACTGTTAGGATCACACACTGTTATTTTTCCCGTCCAACCCATTTTAGAGCAAACTATGAAATGACCGGACGAAGTAAAGTCTCCCTGTTTCATAGAACAAATTGCCACTTTCCCATCCGAAAGCTCCTTTTTCAGCTTCTCCGTGCTCGGTGATATCTGTTGCACCTGCAATCCCAATTTTTTCGCACCTCTACTTAGAAAACTCCAGTCCGTTCCTACTCCTTTAATATAGTAATGATTCCTCTGTGCCCATGCCGCCATTTTCAGCGGATGCCATTCGGAATCCCCCTTTAATCCACAGTATACCATAGACAGACAAGTAGGAGCACAGCCGGTTATTGCCATATAATCACTTCCATAGTAATGATACCCCCATCGTTCATCCCATTGGATAAAACTCGGTATTGTTCCTTTTTTCACTTCTGAGGAAACATCAATTTTCTGATTCTGTCCCTTATTTTTCTTGTAGTGTTTTGCAAATCGATATGCTTCCGGCTGTCTTTCTACTAATTCGATCAGGTTTTTAGGTGTTCCTTTTGCCTGCAATACCCATTTTTTAACTGTTAAAGTTCTGGAAAATAAAATCAAAACTACAATTATTGCAATCCATACAACTCCCGGTACTTTTCTTCTTTTTCTTCTTCTTTTCATCCCGAAATACCTCCTCCTAATATAAAAGTGTAGTGGTTATACTCCCCAACAGCCAGTTGAGGGTATAGTCCTCTCATTGCTTAGGCTGTTAGAATGTAGTGGCATTGGTTTGGACGGGCACCTCCTTTTATATATTTTACCATTTTTACAGATGGCAATCTTTTTCTTTCAATTAATATAGTATGATTATTTTTTTAATATTTCTTTTCCAATAGCATTTTAAATTTTGTACAATAAAAAAGGTTTTTCACAACTATATGACTGTGAAAAACCCTTTTGTATATATAGAGATTACGAACAAGCATTTTATACGGCCTGGTCTGCGGCAATCAATGCCTGCATAGCTTCTACTACTTCTTTCGGCATAGGTTCATAGCTTCCGAGTGTTTTTGCGATTACCGTTGTCTGTGCCATTTCTTCTGTATAGATAGGTGCATGCATTGCACCCTTCATATCTTTTCCGCAGGAGAACATACCGTGATTTTTTATCAGACAAACTCGTCCCGTTTCTCCAATTGCATCTACCACTTTATCTACTACGTCATTGAATCCTGGCATTGTAAAGCTTACAATTCCAACCGGTGTAAACTCACACTGAGGAGGTGTAATCGGATTTAACTCTGGATCTTCTCCCATCGCACAAATAGTTGCATACATACTATGTGTGTGAACAGTTGCATTTACGTCCTCTCTTACTCTCATAACTACTGTGTGCATCGGAACTTCAGATGACGGTTTATACGTTCCGTCAATCCATTCATTGGTTTCATCCGCTTTCATTTCTACAATCGCAATATCCTCCGGTTGCATTCTGGTGTAAGAAATCCCACTTGGGGTAATAGCTACAATGTTTTTATTTTCAGGAGTGCCATTGTAAAAGAAGCTAACACAGCTCCTGCTATAAACAGCAACAAAATATAGAGACACATGTGCAAAAAGGAATGTTCATAAAACAGTTTCGGAAACAGAGTAATCGGCTTTGCAAAATCCACAATCTGCGGGTCTACCAACGGAAAGGTAATCTTTCTGGATGAGAATATCATAAAATATAAATAGACATTCAAACAAACCGGTAATGTAACTACAACGCCACTCGTAATCGCATTTCCAATCCATACATCCCTGAAGTACTTTTTTTAATTTCCGCTTACCGTAAATTGATTTAGATACCCGGACATCTGATTCTGATATATATATCTTGCACATGGAATACTTGCCAGTAATGGCAGAAGCATCAGAAAGATCTTAGGAAACTGTGATGCCGTAAAAGATTCAAACCAGATGGTATAAGGTGAATTATCATAGTATCTGTACGGAAAAATATCCACAAAATAATTGCTAACCGACAAAATACAATCGATCAGCAGCGCAAAATAAACGGACTTTTCTTTTAAAATTCTTTTTATGATATATTTTTTCATTTTCTAGTATCTGGACTCCACACACGTTTTAATTCCACAAAAAAACATAATCAAAACTCTTTTTTTCATAAAATAATTCCTCCTAATTTAATATACTTTCAACTAATCATTTCCTTTTTTATATTTTTTTATGCAATTAGTATACCATTACTCAAAAAACAAGCGTACACATAGAAAAATCTCTGTTGCAGTCAGCTTCTTACACTGTGAACAACCACGATGCGAAAGGTGATCTTATTGATTCTTATCCAAGCTAAAAATTATGGTTATAACCTTAACAAAAATGTTGTAATATTCTGATATTTCAATGCTTTTTAATTTTTTCATTGTGAATTTACTCTATATTAATAAAATTCATTTTATTTACTTATATACTTGAATATATATCAAATAACCAGTAAAATTAAGAAAAGTTTTCTCATTTTTTACAATTGTAGAACCATAGCTTACGAAAAAGAAAGGATTGTAATGCAACCCGATAACCATGACATCATATTATAAGGAGGAACTATATGAACATCTCTAATAAGATTAGATTTTTTATCTGCTTTTTGGCATTAACTGTTATGATTGCATTCATGCCATTTACGTCAACTAACAATCAGGCATATGCTGCAAGCAAGAAGAAACTGTACTCCAATACAACCCAATATACCCTTTATATTGGCAGTAAATCTACTTTTGCAGTAACCGGGCTTCCTGCCTCAAAACTTAAAAAAGTCAAATGGAAAACCAGTGACAAAAAAATTGTAAAACTCACCGGAACAAAAGGCAAAACGAATGTTGTAAAAGCATTAAGAAAGGGAAAAGCAACTGTTACCGCAAGATATGGTAAAAATTTTAGAAAGTTTCAGATACGGGTAAAACCTGTACCGATTAAAAAAATAAAAGTTGCAGCTGCTAAAGAAAAAACGGTAACTGGAACGGCTAAGCAGGAAAGTTACGTAGGTGGCGTAATCTATCAACAATCTGCTGAGGTTGCCGCAATGTACAAACAGGTTTTTGAACTTGCAAAATTAAAGTTAAATGCCGCATTGGCAAACCCTAAAAATGCCGGGAAAAAGCTTGCAATTGTGACAGATATTGATGCGACCCTTATGGATGATAGTACCTACATCGCAGGCGCACTGCTAAACAACCAGGGCAGAGTTGCAGAAAAACTTCTTCCTTGGGATAATAACAATTGGAGTGGATACTACTCCGCAGTTGCATCTACTGCAGACAATGCTGTGCCGGGTGCAAAGGAATTTATAAACTATGCTTACAGCAAGGGAGTGGAAATTTACTATATTACCAACAGACCTTATTATGAACTCGATTTAACAGTTCAGCAGTTAAAACACGCCGGATTCCATGTAGACAGTATTGTTAATGACTATAAAGATTTGAGTGATCCATCCAAGAAGTTACAGGAATATCACTACTGGTCTGATGGGGTGGGCGATAAATACAACAAAGAAGTGTTAGATTACAAAAAGAATGTACTTGATAAGAGCAAATTTGAAATGGATGAAGGCGGATATAGCCTAAAAGGTGACTACAGAGTTCAGGTTCAGGGCAGTGACTTCTCCAGTGATAAAGCAAGCCGTAGAAATAAAGTTCAGAAAAAAATGGACAAAATCGGCGGTAAAGTAATCATGTATATGGGTGACAGCATCAATGACATGATTTCTAAAAAAGAGTATAAGTTCAATAAAAACTATACAGAAGAGCAGGCGCTCCAATTCGATCGTTCACAAGGGAATGATGAAAGAACAGAAGCTGTGATGAACAAAACCTGGAAAGATAAATGGGGAACCGAATTCATCGTTATGCCTAACTCCGCTTACGGTGACTGGCAAAAAGCAACATGGTTCAATAAATCAATTACTCCCGATCAGCAAATTGATGCTCAAAGGGCACAGCTTTGGAGCCATTCTTACTGGAATACAGATAAATTCAGTATATGGTACAACGGACCGTCTCCGATTCAATCTACAATTCAGTAAATGGATGCTATAAAAAATTCATAAGTGTATTCAGGTTCTATAATTATACGGGGCTGTAAAAAACTTTTGTTTTTTCACAGCCCCTTTTTTTGCAGTGTTATATACGCAGTTATACCCTTTCTATCGGCATCAAGTTCTAAATTCAAAACCTCTGCACTTATCCCTGATGTCGGATGATTTCCGCTGCTTTTACCATATTAATCAGACTGCTCTCCGTTTCCGAAACTCCTCTGGTTTTTAATCCGCAATCCGGATTAATCCATAATTTTTCTTTTCCCATTTTACAAATCATAATATTTAATGCACTTACTATTTCTTCCACAGAAGGTACTCTTGGTGAATGAATATCATATACACCTGGCCCTACCTCTGTTTCAAAGTGATTTTCTTTTAATGAATCTAAAATCTGCAAATCAGAACGAGATGCTTCAAAGGTAATCACATCCGCATCCATTTGGTCAATTGCAGGAATAATATCTGTAAATTCACTATAACACATATGCGTATGAATCTGTGTTTGCGGCTGTACCCCGCTATGTGTCAGTCTAAATGCCGGAATTGCAAAATCCAGATATTCTTTATTCCAATCCGATTTTCTAAGTGGAAGTTTTTCTCTCAATGCCGCCTCATCAATTTGAATTATCTGAATTCCGTTTTTTTCTAAATCTAAAACTTCATCCCGAATTGCCAGTGCAATCTGCGAAATGGATTCTCCGATAGAAATATCTTCCCTTGGAAAAGACCAGTTTAAGATGGTCACCGGTCCTGTAAGCATTCCCTTCACAAACTTTTCTGTCTGAGACTGTGCAAAAACAGACCATTCCACTGTAATTGGTTCTTTACGATAAATATCTCCCCATATGATTGGCGGTTTCACACAACGTGTTCCATAAGATTGTACCCATGCTTTCTCAGTAAATAAGAACCCACCTAGTGCCTCTCCGAAATATTCCACCATATCATTTCTCTCAAATTCACCGTGTACAAGAACATCTAATCCGATTTTTTCCTGCCATGCCACACACTCCGCAATCTTTTTCTTGTTAAAACGGATATATTCCTGCTCTGTAATCTCGCCTTTGCGATATGCAGATCGATTCGATTTTACTTCTTTTGTCTGTGGAAAGGAGCCAATCGTAGTTGTCGGAAGTTCCGGCAACCCCAATCGTTTTTTCTGCAACTTCTGGCGATCCGTACGTTTTGGCAGACGAATATAATCACTTTCTTTTACCCGGGACAATCTTTCTTTCACAGAAACAGCTTCGCAATCTCTTCTTTTTGCAAATAATTTGAGATTTTCTAAATATTCTTTTTCTGTTTTATAACTTCCGTCGGCTAAAACAGAAAGCTCATTCAGCTCCTGTAATTTTTCTTCTGCAAAAGAAAAATAGGATATATACTCTTTTGAAAGATTCTTCTCATGCTTTAAAGTATATGGTACATGAAGCAGTGAGCAGGAGGTTGAAAGTACCGTTTTCACTCCGTTCTCTTTTAAGAAATCCACTGTCTCGAGGGTTTGATCGTAATTGTTTTTCCATATATTCTTTCCATTCACAAGTCCGGCAAATAAAATCTTGCTCTGTGGAAAACCATATTTTTCTATCAGGTGTACAGTTTCCTTTCCTTCTATAAAATCTAATCCGATTCCATCAAAGTTCATTTGACACAATTCCCGGTAAATATCTCTTACATCCCCGAAATAAGTCTGCAAAAGTACATGACATTTTTCCTTGCAATCCAATACCTGATCATATAAATCATGAAATAGCTCACAGTCTCTTGAATCCAAATCCTGCACCAGCGACGGTTCATCAAACTGAATCCACTTCACTTGCTCTTTCGCACATTTTTGCATTAATTCCCGATAAGCCTGCCTGATATCTTCCACATAATCGGATGGTGTTTTCTCTCCTGTAAAACGACACAATTTTAATAATGTATACGGTCCGATTAAACTTGGTTTTGTTTCTATTCCCAGTGCTTTCGCTTCTGCATACTCTTCCCAAATTTTATTTCCCGACAAATGAATCTTCGTATCGTCTTCTATTTCCGGAACAATGTAATGATAATTTGTATTAAACCACTTTTTCATTGCAAGTGCTTTAACATCTCCTGATGTTCCCTGATATCCTCTCGCCATTGCAAAATAAGTATCAAGATCCGACAGCTCTAACTCTTTATATCGGTTCGGCACTATTCCGAATAAAACTGCTGTATCTAATACAATGTCGTAAAAGGAAAAATCATTACTTGAAATATAGTCAATTCCTGACTCTTTCTGACTGATCCAGTGTGTTTTTCTTAATTCTTTTGCTGAACTTAACACTTCCTCTGCATCTATTTCTTTTCTGAAATATTTCTCGCAAGAAAACTTTAATTCTCTTAATGTCCCAATTCTGGGATAACCAACCACTGATGTCTTCATAATCATCCTCCCTGTGTCCTGTAGACTGATTGCATCTTGATGGAAAAAGCATGTTTTGAATTATTTACATACCCCTTCTGTAAGTTCCTTGACTATTCCTATTCCCGTTACTCTTCTGTAGCTTTTCTATTCCCAAAATTTTTTAATCAGTCTGTATTCTATCAATAGTCAACTTGATGACAGTTTAACAGAACTTCATTCTCTTGAAAAATACATAAAACCGCTGTTTTATCATAAGATAAAGCTATATCTGTGTATTTTTATCCGCTCCATGACCGTTTCTGTGCATGCAAAAAGATCGCCACTCTGTTTCTCAGTGACGATCCTAAAGAATCCGTACTTGGTACAATCTATGTAATTATCTCTCTTCTCTTAAAGCTGATCGTATTTTACTGCGCTTCCTCTTGACTTCTCAATCGGATATTTCGTTTCATTCTGTGCCATTTTCATATTAATAATATCATCCACATCCAGTCCGAGCTTATCAAGAAGATTCCGGCTATAAATTATTATATCAGCCAGCTCCTCCTTTACGTGCTGCAAATCATATTTTTCATCTGACCACTGAAAGCATTCCAATAGTTCAGCCGCTTCAATTACAATAGATTTCGCCAGATTGGCAGGTATATGGAACTGCTCCCAATCACGATCTTCTGTAAATTTTCTAATTCTGTCTATGGTTTCTTGTTTCATAGTTGCTCCTCTTTATTTTGCTGCTGCTTTTTCGTTTCATCAGTTGTCCCATATTTCTCAACTCAAAAAGAACCAACAATATCTGTCTCAAATCAGCTTTCCAATCTTCTGATTGACTTTCTTTAACAATTCGTCCGTACACTTTTTTATACTACTGCATTGGCATTAATTTGGTCAATACCCCTCCTAATTCCCATCCATACAGTCAAGTCAGTGAATATCTCTACCACACTACCCTTATCTGTAAATGGCGATTCCTGAAGCACCGATAAATCTTTCATCATACCGTTATGTACAATGTATTCTACAATCTGGTTCACAAAGTAAATCTGCCGACTATCAAGATTAGTATTATTCACAAACTCTGAAAACGCTTCTTTTGCAGCATTCATTTCCAATCCTACAATTTCACGTACAAACTCACCTAAAGGCTTACGACCATACTCTTTTTCATAGTCATCTTTAGAACCCACTTCTTTCCAGAGAATCTGCTCCAATGCTTTGATATCAGTCTCTGTTAACTTCTGATTTGTTTTCAGCTTTCCAATTGCAACATTATCCTGATTCTGACGAACATAAAACTCTGCCTTAGTCTTATAATTCTTCAATTCATCGTTCTCAAGTTCAGATTCGTTCCATTCTGTAGAAAGAATCTCATCTGTAAAATCAGTATTATCCTTGATGATTTTCCTCGGTAAATACTTCATAAGGTTACGCATGCTTACTCTGATATACTCAAATTCATCTATATCGGCATTATCCACATAATCTGTATGCAGAATCTTATTAATAAGCTCTGCCTGAACCTGTATCTCGGGAATATTAGCAACACTTGCAATACTTTCAATCTTATTGAAAAGATCACTTCTATGCCTACCATAGCCTTTGCCTGCAAGGTATGCCAATTCCATTCCATACATCAAAGCATCAAAACGAACTGCACTTGCTTCATCTCCGTCAGGCATAATGAGTCTTCTCTTACCTCTGTAATGGAAAATATATTGCTCTAACCATGGAGCAAGTTAAAATTCTCTTTATCTTTTGAAAATTCTTCCGACATGTATACTTTATCTTTATAAGCAATTTTCAAAAAATCTTTACACGCCGACTCAGTTTTCGAAGTAAATGTAAGTTCCACTGATCATGCCTCCAGTTCTTCGCTATAAATTAATTCCCATAAGTTGTGTGCAGCTAAAACTTACGCCAGCATTTCTCTTTCAGAAATGTCTTAATCTCATCTTCATTTCCCCCCTCATAGTAAGCTATTAGAAGACTCTTGAATTCAGATACAATATTCCCCGGTACTACCAACAACCCTATACCTTTTCCAATCATAAAATGGTTCGCGAAGATAATAGAAGCTCTCTTGTTGCCATCAATAAAAATCAGTGTCTTTGCCCAGTCTGCATAACTTCCCGTAAACGATGGAAGTCGACATCACATCAACAAAGGCAGTATTCTTCTCAGCATACTGTGATGGAACGTTCGGACAGCTCACATTGCACCCCATGAAAATAACCACATCCGGCTGCGGTATATCAGTTATCAGTTTATTATGCTGGGTCTGCTCCATATCTATGCTATACAATTTCTTCATCATACGAACTGCGTCAGGGTTTATGTCATCCTTAAGTTCCGTTCCAGCAGAGTAACTTTCAAATACATCGGATGCCAATTTTTTTCCTAGTGCTTTCGCTATCTGGCTTCTGCAGGAATTATGCACACAGACGAAGGCCACCTTGGGTTTTCCATTACATTCAAGTTCCAGTTTATAGGATTCGAAATCATAGTCAATATCTAAAGTGCCGTTATCACCAAAATAGTGTATTGCCTCTACCGGACATTTTCTCTCGCATCCATGAACGCAGCCTGTTCCATACACAACCTTCGGCTTTCCATTCTCATTATTTCGCTTATATACTCCGTGTCGGCACATATCGTTACAGGCCATACCTCCTGCATTTAATCTGTCACTACCATGCGCTGTAATTATTTCACAGAAATTGTATAAAATAAGTCTAGCCCATATTTCTTGGGTGATATATTCTCTCTTTTTATAATGAAAGCTTGTTAATCCAACTGCATATTTAAGTTCTCTAAAAGAAGTTTCGATTTCCCATATGCCGATATTTTAGAAATGCCGACTTTTGACTTTCTGAAATATTAGATTTATAGGACTTTATAAATATATCGGCATTTCTTACTATAGAAATGTAACCGGTTATCACTATAGTAAGGAGGGCGTGTATGGTAAAATCCTACTCATTACTAAAACCATTAACTGATCAGCTCATGGATGAGGTGAGAGCATACGGGATACTGGAAGTGTCTTTAGAACAGTATCAGACTGTTTGTAATTCAATTGTACGCTTTGCACAGTCATCACAGATGAATTCCTATAGTCCAGAGTTGATGGATTCCTACAAGGACAATCTTGATACAAGGTGCTCTTCTGATGAGATATGCAGGGAATATCATCGATTCCAACTGCGCGTTATGCGTATGCTGTCTTCGCTTGCAGAAAGAGGCATCGTTAATTTTTCGAGCACTAAATCTCATCCGCTCAAGTACATTGTATCCAACGAGACAAACAACCTTGTTGAAATGATACTTGACAGTTACCCTGTCAGTCCTGCAACAAAAAATGATCTCCGGGCTCCCACCAGATATTTTTTGTGATACGCTGAACAGATCGGGATAAAGCCACAATTCATTGATGATACTATAGTCATGTCATTTCTGATTGACGAAGTACCGGCTTCGAACGGAGGCAGTACCGGACGTACGTTAATGTGTGTAAAGTACGCCACAGAATACCTTCGGGCTCATGGGAATGATTGCCTGCACCGTGATTATACTCTTCTGAAGCTGAAAAATGATCACCGACGTATTATCCCTGCCTATTCTGAAGAAGAGATTTCGGGAATAGCCCAGGCAGCTGATACAGATAGCACCATTGGAAAGAGGGATCTTGCGATTATACTTGTTGCATACAGCACAGGGCTTCGCGGAATCGACATCATAGGCATTAAGTTATCAGATATAGACTGGCACAATCACAAAGTGTCAGTAGTGCAGTCAAAAACTCATACGCCAATTGTATCTGAACTGAACGGTGCCACCTTGAACGCCCTTGCTGATTATATCCTCGACTGGCGTCCTAAATGCGATATTTCTGAGGTTTTCGTAACAGTAAAGGCTCCGTATCGAAGACTGTCAAAGGGATTTGGCAATATAATTGACAAGTATTGCGAAAAAGCAGGCGTATCCAAAATCGCATTTAGAGGATTCCATAGTTTACGGCGTTCCTTTGAAACGGTTATGGTGTCAAGAGGAGTTCCCATTGAAACCGTGTCCCAGATGATGGGACACAAATCCATTATTGAGGATAAACCGTACATCACACACGATACGCACCAGATATCATTCGTGGCAATGGATTTTTCGGATGTGCCTATTACCAGCGGGTTCTATTTTGGACATACAGAAAGTGCCGGATCCCTGGAGGGAGGTGCTGGAACATAACCCTTGATAAAAAACTCAATGACGCATTTGAGGAGATGATGAAATATCGCCAGTCCATTGAATACGCCACCGCTACATATAGGAGTTCGGTTCCTCCATTTATAAACTTTTGTGTAAAGAATCATCCCCTGTCTGCTCGCATTACCCAGGAAATGATAGACGAGTGGCTCATTTATTATCCTTATACTGTCAACAGCAAAGCCGCCTTCCTCTCTCCTGCGGGAGTACACGAAATACCTGAACTTCCTTGGATATGATGATTATATACCGGATGACGACTATGTAGTAAAGCGCATAGCTTTCAATCCGTACCTGTTTACGGATGATGAACTCTCCGGGTTATTTAAAACGATTGACTCATATGTTGGCAAAACCTGTGGGAAAAGATATCTGCCAGAGATTGTGCTTCCTATGTATAGCCAGTTGCTTTACTGCTGTAGTCTTCGCCCACAGGAACCACCTGCGATACAAACAGAGGATGTAAACCTGATTACAGGAGACGTTTATATACGGCAGTCCAAGAGGCACAAGGATCGGCACATCATTATGTCAGAGGATATGCGCGCACTCTGTCAGAAATACGATTCCGTAGCAGGAAAGAGGCAATGGTTTTTTCAAAAATGGGACGGCACACCATATGAAACATCGTGGTACAACCAGGTATGGAAGAACCTGATCTCAAAGAGTGGCATTTCATGGAAGGGGACTCCAAGACCTTATGATCTGCGGCACGCTTTTGCTTCGCGTAATATAATCCGCTGGATAAACAATGGGAAGGACGTGATGGAATTATTGCCGTACCTTTCGGTATATATGGGGCATTCAGAACTCACATCAACGCTTTATTATATCCACCTTCTTCCAGAGAATCTGCGCAAGTCCAAAGCTGTAGACTGGGATCTCCTTTCCCGGGTTTATGGAAAGGGGGTTCCGGAAGATGAGGATTAAAGCTAAGGATCCACGCCTTGTATCGCTTATGGGTGAATTTATGAGAATCTACCTTCCGGGTGTCAGGAATCGCGATAAAGACACAATTGACTCGTACAGATATAGCATAAATCTGTTTGTGACATACCTTGAATCAAAACAAAAGGTGACTGTCCTAACGATGCAGTCATCTGACTTCAGCCAGAAAAACATAGTAGAATTCATGGCTTGGCTGAAATCTGAACGCAATAATGTGGCACCGACCATAAACCATCGCCTGTCAGATCTACGGGGATTCTGCAAGTACCTTTATAAAAAGAACGCTATCTCCCTTGATGCGTATGAGGCAATCCGCGAGATAAGTGATGTTGATGATGAAAGGATTCTCGATTTTACATGGCTTTCAGTTAATGATGTGTACCTGGTTCTTAAAAGTACAGATAGCAACCGTGAAGCCGTAAGAGATCGTTTTCTCCTGTCGCTTCTGTATGAAAGCGGTGCACGGATAAATGAGGTATTGTCACTAAAACTCCTTGATATTAAAGCGACATCCAACGGGGAGGCTGATGTCCATTTCTACGGAAAAGGAAAGAAACATAGGATTACACCCTTATCCAAGGAAATATGGAGCCAGTTTAAAGATTACTGCGAAAAATATCATCCAGACAAGACTTCGGAGAATCTGGTGTTTTATTCTTTCCGAAATGGCCAAAGAAACAAAATGTCCAGTGATAATGTCAGCCGTATACTTGTAGGATGTGAAGCAGAGGTTCGCAAAAGCAATCCGGATCTAGTCCATCTGCAGAATTTATGCTACGGATATCAAAGTACTTTAATATGCTGATGGAAGATGTATTCCATGTGGAAGATTGAGTCGGAGGGAGCGGCAATTCGGCTCTCCCTCTATTTTGGACAGCTTTTCATGTCCTTACAGACTTTGTTTCACAGTCTCTAGTCTGTGGCTGGGGTATCAATGGTGCCATCAGAATTTAATTTCTCTGTGTAATAGAGCTATTTGATGGTACAGTTGCCATCTGTTCCCTCTTCAGTGTCTGGAGGTTCAGTGTTACCTGGAGTACCATTAGGTACATAGTAGATGTGGATTGGTGGAAGCGCAAAACCTGAAATATCTATGGAGGCTATTCCTATACCTTCTGACCATCTTGAATCACAGATTATTATAAAATGTATGGAATGTCAATAAATTTAAACTGAAAAAAGTTCTGAAACCCTTGATTTTACAGTGTTTGGCACTTATTTCCCATGTTGCCTTTAACGCAAAAACACCCGTTTTTAAAATTATAATATTTCTACTTCAAAATCATAATTCCCTTTTCTTATCGATGCCCCCAGCCCATTCCATAATTCAAACCTTGAAAAAAGATCGTTTACAATCTCATATTCCTTTTTCTGCAGCGATATATTAAGATGTTTTACCTGCTTATCTCCATTGAGGTTTTTGTGCAACGCCCCGTTCTTGACATTTTTGTATTTTGTTACAAAAAACGGAAGGTATACATTTTCCGGAAAAAGACATTTGGCTTCAAATAACACATTATGAACATCTTTTCTCTTACTTGTAAGTCTAAAACTCCTTATCTGATATTTTTCCTTTAAATACATCTCAATTTGAGATAACTGAGACTCCGTTACCTGAATGCCAATTCCAAGAGGTCCCTCCCCAGCATTGTCCCATTGTTCAAATCTTTTTACAAATCCTCTGTTAAAAATACGCATGATTCCCTTTATCATCCTTGGGATTCCCATATTTTCCACTAGTTCCAGAAAAGTCTCATCCGAAAAATATATAAATGCATTATAGGGATTTCTCTCCCTTCCATATTCGGCTGCCAGTCCCTTGCTGGAAGCACATTCCATCGCTTTTGCCAAATCATCTACTTTGTATACAATCTGTGTAATTCTCATTTTCTTTTCCTTTCACGAGACAAAAAACCTTTTGTCCTAATTTCACAAGCTTACTGTCACCACCCGGATTGCTCCACTTTAAATCAAGTTTTGCACGTTCAAAAGATGTATGCCATTGTCTCTCGTTCATAAATGTCCGCATTGTTTTCCCCCGTTCATCCTCTGCCGGGCGCATCATAAAAATCTGCGATATCTGCATTTGAAGCGAATCCGTAACGGCTTCCGAAATAAGGATTATTCCACGGTCCGAAAGCTTTTGTTTTAATCTTTCCAGACAACCATCTGTATGATTTACGTTATTTAAAACACCTGCTGCAATTATAATATCGATACTGTTATCTTTGATTTGTTCAAAATCCTCTGCTTTGTCCAGATTTATAATACCTGTATGAAAATAAAGGTTTTCTGCGTATTTCTCTTCTGCCATATTGAGAAAATATTTAGAAAGATCCGTAAAATAATAACTATCCACTCTGGAATCCAGTTTCTTTTGTTTTATATAATTAATGACAATCTCTGTGGTTGCTCCTGTTCCCGCTCCTATCTCTAAAACAGATACATGCTCCTTTTGGGCTAAATAGTTACCTACTGCCGTTGCAATTACCTGATTCATATACCATGCAATCATCGTATTTCTGTATAAATCGTTTGCAATGTCTTCCTTGCCGTCTGGAAACAGCAGATATCTTGCAGAAACTTTCCCTTCCAGCATGTCATTGAGGTTCATTGCATTCTGGTAAAAATATTCTCCTACATTCTTAGTTCCCAACCTGTTTGTCCACAAATGAAGCGCTCTTTGCCATATACCATCTACTCTGCATTTAGCAAGGATTTCTTTTTCAAGAAAATATCTCTGCTTATCCTTTGCAATAATTTTATATTCAAGAAGAATGTTAAGCCATCTATCTAGGATAAAGAAAAATTCCTGTCTGCTCTCCGTCATTTTATATATTTCATTTATGCTATACTTGACGTTTCGTTCACAAAATACGCCTTTCTTCTGAAATGCGCGAAGAATCGCATAAACACTTCCTTTATCCATTAATGCAAGACATTTCTCTATACTCTTGCCGTCAAGCATCTCATACCGTTCTTTCATAGATAATGTTTCAAATTCCTCTGAAATAATTTCCTCTATATCCCAATATTCATTTTTCACATTTTCACATTTCTTAGGATATCCAAACGCATTTGTAAGAGTCTGCCACATTTCCGACGCCTTAAGTATGAGCATATTTTTATAATTATTTTCTTTTCTGTTTTTACGCTCTGACAATCGCGATAAATAAACAATATCCTCATGGATTGCCTCTGTCCATATTTTTGAAAGAATATTTTTATAACTTGTATCTTCATAGGAATAAAGCACACGTATGCTATCTTCCCTCATGCTTTCATCGGCTTTCTTTTCAAGCTCATATGGTACCCGGATATTATCCGGAACCGTCATACGTGCACGCCATATCACAGCTCCATGAATATCTGTCAATATCAATGTTCCCGCTGGAAAACCAATGGAAATATCAAAAAATAAATGTGTGTAATTATCCCCGGAACCGGCTTCCATCTGATTCTGGGCACGAACGGAAAGTGGTACATCTCCCAGCATAAATTCTGCAGTATCAAAGGATGATTTTGTTATATTAGTCCCTGTCAGTACTGCCTTTTTGCACCTTGGAAATAATTTTGCTAAAACATATGCCAAAGGAAATGACACCTGTGTTGCCATATTAACATTTACATATAGCACCTGTTGACGCTTCATAAGTTTTTCGGCTATAGAAAAAAACTTCTGAACCGTCTTAAGATTTGCATACAGATTTCCAACCGTAAATGCTGTTCCATACTTCATTGCATTTCTGTAACACAATTTTAGTTCTTCTGTCTGTATGGGCTGTTCCAAAATCACATTTATCTTTCTTTGCATTAACTGTTCCACCAGCTCAGCCCCTTTTCCCCCAAGTGCTCCTGTTCTGACAACAACGCATGCCATATTAATATCCTCCGGCAGCTCCTCTACCCGGCTGTATTGTTTTATTCCATAGAGTCCGGCACATTCCATTGATTCCTTACTACCGTTAGATAATATACCGGCAAGCTCAAAATCATCGGATTTACTCACAGACTCCAAATAGAATTGTCCAAAACGAACACCACATACAATAACTTTTTTTCTATGTATTTGTTCCATATTTCCAATCCTTACCTCATTTTATAAAATTTCTTCTACTTCATCCCATTCTTCATCGTCCGCTTCTTTGACATCTTCCTTTATATTTGCAGCAAGATCTTTTAGCACAGGATATGTAGCTATTAATTGCAGCGAAATCTGATGCCCAGTTTTTTCCTTTAATTGATTTACAAATTTTATCGCCTTGAGTGAATCTCCCCCAAGCTCAAAGAAACCGTTTGTAACACTGATGTCCTCGCACTTTAATAATTCTGACCAGATTTGAGCAATACACTTTTCCATATTGGTTTCTGGTTTCATAATTTCTCGAACTGCATAATTATTATTTACTGTAATCTGCTTCATTTTCTCTCTGTCAATTTTTCCATTTCCATTCAAAGGAAATTCCTCGTAGGCAACGTAATGTTCCGGAAGCATATATGATGGAACATACTTTGAAAGCTCGTTTTTTAAATATTCAGTATTAACTTCATAGAGAGTATCCGGTGCTTCAAGAAGAATAATGTTATTTCCTGTTTTCCTTTCCTCTTCATCATTTAAGTAAAAATATACATTTTTATACCCGTTTCTGAGCGCATATTCTTTCCATTCTTCTCCACGAAGTAAAGGCAGACAGCTTTTCGCTCTCGCATCTGTCATAGAGCTGTACCCTTCCTCAAAGTATGCGACTGTTTCAAGCATAAGAGGCGAATTTACCATATTTTCCATAATCAGCACACATCCACCGGGCAAAAGAAGCTCTTTTAAATTGCTCAATACATGATCCAGGTTTTTAAACCGATGCAGCGTATTCTCTGCTATGATCAACGACTGGCTGTGCCATGGTATTTCACCAATCGTTGCCCTGGTTTCCGGATTGTATACATGATACGCAATCCGTTCACAAACAGACTCTTTCTGTCTTCGCTCAAGCATTGATAGAGATTCATCACAATACAAATAAGTTCTTGTATTCGATAAAAGTTTCGCATATTCGTTAGTATGATTTTCTGTTCTTGACGCAATTTCCAACACGCTGTCAAGAGACTTTTGGGAAAAATAATTTATAAATTCAAGCATCTCTGAATGTATTTCATCCGACACGACAAACTGGTTCAATTCTTCCGGGTAAATAAAATCTTCTCTTCTGTCTGCCATAAGTTTTCTGATGTCTTTACTACCCTTCAAGATTTCCCACCTTGTATTCTTCGCTCTTTCCAACCTCTCGAAAAGCTTCTCTTTCTCCGGCAACACTCTATTTTTGTTTATTGTCATAAAGTGGCCTTCTGATTCTGCAATAACATTTGCGCCAGCTAACACCCTAAGCTCATTTCTTATCAATCCCTCAAATTCAGGTTTTATCCCAAAGTGACTTATCACATCCTCTACCGTATGTTTTTCTTCAAGATAATCGAGAATCCCCCAGTCCTTAAAGTCTTTCCCTATGCTATTTACCGCAATATTCTCTATCTTACTTACTATATCCGCCGTTTCTGCTGTAACTCCTCTGACATTCTTCGGAGGCAACGTTTCTTCCATTACAGTCCCCTTTGTTTCAATCAATGCTGCCGATTCCTTTTCACATATAACATGAGCGATAAGTGACCCTGCTCCCTCTTTCTTAAATGTGACAACCCCCTGTTTTACCCCCGGAATCTTGTTAAAATTGGATTCAATTTCCCCAAGTTCAATACGATGTCCACCTTTTTTGACCTGATTGTCTAATCTTCCAAGAAACTGTATATTTCCATCTGGAAGATATCTTCCGTAATCACCTGTTTTGTAAACGATTCCCTCTGTTCTAGGAATACTTATAAATGATGCATTTGTCTTTTCTTTTTTATTCACATAGCCTTTCGCAACACCGTGACCGCTTATGTAGAGTTCCCCCGGTACCCACACAGGAACTCTTTCCATCTCACTGTTTAAAATAATAAATCCCTGATTTGTCAGCGGTTTTCCATACGGTATTGATTTCCAGTCTTTCGGAATATCCTCTGGAATTACAAAATAGTTAGACCATATAGACGCCTCTGTAGCTCCACCAAGACTTACCTTTGTAATATTCCCAAAAAGTTTCGTAATTTTATCTGGCAAATCCACTGGTATCCAGTCACCGCTTAGTAAAACAATTCGAAGTGACGTATCTCTTTTTCTAGTTCCCGTCATATCGTACTCCACCATCATCTGCATAAATGCCGGTACTGTATTCCACACAGTGACTTTTCCTCTGATAAGTATATCCATCCAATGCACTGGGTCCTTTGCTTTCTCAAAATCCGGCACCACGATATGTCCGCCACAGAAAAACATTCCAAAAATATCATAGACGGACAAGTCAAAGTTAAGATTTGAGAGCATAATCGTTCCATCATTTTTATTTATGCCAAATCGTTCATTTATATCTCGTATTGTGTTCATTGCTGAAGCATGACTGATTTCAACGCCCTTCGGATCTCCAGTTGAACCGGAGGTAAATATAATATACGCTGATGCACCTGGTGAAATCTCCGGAAATATTACACCTTCCGCTGATACATCCGAAAGCTCTTCACAGGTAAATATACTTACCAGACCATCTAAATTCTTCACACGATTTTCGCTGTCTTTATCAGTAACTGCAAATATGGTATTACTCTTATGAAGAATACCTCTAATACGTTTTTCCGGATTATGCATGTCAACAGGCACATAGCATGCTCCTGCTTTTAAAATAGCAAGCGCTCCTGCAATCTGGTTCATTCCCTTTTCCATAATCACTGCCACGGTGTCATTTACTTTTACCCCCTTAGAAATAAGTCCTGCGGCTATTCTATCCGTATAATCATCTAATTCTTTGTATGTTAAAACATTTCCCTTTGTCCAGAGGGCTGTCTTTAACGGATATTTTTCTGCATTTCTTCGAAAGGTATCTACAAAGTTTTCTTTCCTGATATTTTCACTAATTACATTATTTTCTGTTTCTATTTTATAAACTGTCTTTACATCTAAGAGATTAGATGCCTTTTTTGTGAATACCGATTCATCTGTAAGAGATGAAAGAAGTAACTTATATTCCTCAAACATGTCATCCACAAGGCCTTCCGGGAACATGTTTTTTACAGCATCCCAAGAAATCAGCAGTTTTCCATTCTGAATGGACACCTGATTATCAAGCCATACCTGGGGTGTCTGCGATTCACCATAGATAATCTCACCAAAGTATGCATTTTCCTGGTTTTCTCCTTGAATCCCTATTCCACTTGTAAAAACCACCGGCATCGTTACATCACTCTTCCCGGTGATCTTTGCAAGTTCTCGTTCCACCTCTACTCCACTTACAAGGGAATGTTCCATATCCTTGTGAAGCTGGTTCGCAACAGCCTTACAACGTTCCAGAAATGATTCCTTACCCTTAAAATCTATCTCCAGCAATGTAAGTGTTGTAAAATCACCAATGAGCTCTTCCACCTCTGGGTCAAGAGGAAGCTTCTGAAATCTGGTAAGATTCAATGTAAACCTTCTATCACTGCTATATCTTGCAAGCACCTCACTATACGCACTCATAAGTACAACCGGAAGTGTTATATGATTTTTCACACATATTTTTTCTATTTTTTTCCAATCGTTATCCCCAAGAGCAAATTCATATCTTGTAAACTTACCCTCCTTGCAATTTTCCTTTATCGGAAGTGACGGAGCCGGATATATGGTTTTTACCTTTTCTCTCCAGTATTCGAGATCTCTTTCATACTGATTCGTTGCCCGTATCTTTTCCTGAGCAAGAACATAATCGCGGTAGGTCAGCTTTTTGCATACTGAAATGTCCTTGCCTTCCCACAACTTTTTCCACTGCCGAAAGAGTTGGAAAATACTGAATCCATCAAATACTATATTATCAAAACTCAAATGAAGCCTCATGGACTTATTGCTGTTATAATAAGTAACTCTTACTTCAAATAAGGGCCATACGGATGAATCATACCTTTGTGAGGACATCATGTTTCTGATGTTCTTTACAAAATTATCTACATTTTCCTCTTCACACTCTGCAGATATCATATGATACCTCGGAACCTTTTCTAATATTTTCTGACTGCTACCATCCGGAAGAACCACTGCTCTCATCATTCCATGCATTGAAATAAGCCTGTTCCAGGCTTCCTCCAGTTCATTTACCGGTATGCTGCTACAATCCATTTCAAAGTAGCAATGGGATGAGACATCACCTAAGTCATAGCCACCTTTTCTGCCTATCCAGTATGCATTCTGAACATCGGTAAGTGGAAATGGCTCATATGCATCTGCAGGATTATAAATGACCTGTGGAAGAGTTTCACTGCTTTTCTGTTTTTTTCCATTTTCTTTTACAGCATTTACAAAATCTGCAAATCTCGAGTTTTTGAATATTATCTCCAGCGAAATGTCATAACCAAGCTCCTTTTTCAATATTGTTTTCAATCTGACTGCCAGAAGGGAATCTCCACCTAAAAGATAAAAATCATCTTCCATATATATTTGAGACGCCTTTAAAATCTGCTTCCATACAGAAGCTATCTGCTTCTCCGCGACACCTTCGGGGAGCGTTTTTTTAATATTTTCCTTTAAATCCGCAACACAGTTCAAAAGCTCTTTTCTGTTTATTTTTCCGTTTGCAGTAATCGGAATATGATCCATAATAAATACAAACTTTGGAACCATATATTCTGGAACATATTCCGAAATACAGGAAACCACCTCTTCCAGTTCAAGCTTTTCTTTCTTATTCACATTAAAAGCTACAAATACTTTCTGCTTCATCACATTGGAAACCGGACAAAACACTAAAGCGTCTGTAAAACCTGTATTTTTTAGATATTCTGTCCATTCACACTCTGATAACAATGGCTTTAATGTGCCTTTTCTTCTGTCCGTATACTTTGAGAATCCTTCCTCCAATATAGCTGTTGTTACAAGCTGAATAGAGGAATTTTCTGTAACCTCCGAAAAGAGCAGCATACCACCATCCGTAATCACTTCTCTTAGCCTGCAGAACATTTTTTCAACATTAGCAAGCTGATGCAGATAATCAAATGAAATTACAAGATCAATTCTTTCTGCCATACTGTTTTTGGTAAACTTCTCTTCTTCGATTTTCCTGTACTCTATGGTATCTATATTTCTAATATTTTTAAGTCCTTCAAGATATACCTTTGAAGTATCAGCCACTGTGAATTTTACGTTTGTATCAGAAATTCTGTCAACCAATCTCAAAATGCTTACACAATCCCTTGCGCCAAGTATAAATACATGAACAGCCTTTCCATTTGTACTCGTTTTTTTCAAGAACTCTTCTGCGACTTCTATAACAAATTCTTTCTTCTGTACCGCGCCGGGCTGTTCTGATACAAAATTCTGAATATTAAACTTCTTATTTCCCAGTATCGCTTCTACGGAATTAACTTCTCCCGTTACAATACTGCCAACATCTTTCATGATATTTTTCGCCAATTCATCATACGCTTTTAAAGAAGTATCTTTTTTTAAGTTTGAAACGTCTCCCGTTATTTTGTAACAGCTATTTCCGCTTTTCGCAATTATTTTTTCCTCTGCAAGCAAATCCAGCCATGCTGCTACAAGCGGTCTATAGGCTGCCGCTATGCCTGCTTTTTCACATTCTGCATCAAAAGAAAACACATTCCCGATATGAAAGCTTATATTTAACTTTTCAAAGAATCCGACAACATATCCGGCTGTCAATCTACGAACTTCCTCTTCCGTCGGTTCTGAACAGTCCGCTGTTTTTTCCAAGGGATATACAATATCCGCATGGGCTTTCTCCGTTCTCCCTAAAACATCACCCGGTACAATAAATGCCGCTAAGTGCTCTACTCTGTTTTCACCTACCGGCAATACAACCGCCTGTGCGACCTTTGGATTTTTAAGAAAGTTACTTTCGATTTCCTCTGTCTCAATTCTATGTCCACGAAGCTTAATCTGATGATCCATTCTTCCCATAAATTCAATCGTTCCATCCGACCAGAACAAACCATAATCACCTGTTCTATACCAATTTACTCCGTCAATGGAAAGAAAATGCTTTTTTGTCTCCGCTTCATTCCCGATGTAGCCTGAGGCAACACCTTCCCCACCAATCCAAAGTTCACCACGCACATAATCCGGGCAATCCTCACTTCTGTCATTTACTACACGATACCTCTGGTTTTTCAATGGATGACCATAAGGAATGGAACGGTATGTATCAGAAAATGTCTGTTGCACTTCGTAATAATTCGACCATATGGAACCTTCTGTTGCGCCTCCCAAAGACACAAAAGTTCCTGAAACTGCATATGAGGTAAATCTTTTTGGCAAGTCAACCGGAATCCAGTCCCCACTTACAAGCGCAAGTCTCAAATTATGATTAATCGCCTGAGTGTCCTCCGCTGCAATCAGCATCATATCCAAAAGTGCCGGAACTGAATTCCAGATGGTAATGTTATACTTTTCGCATCTGGAATTCAATTCCTTTGCATTAACTTCACTTCCCTGCGGAATGAGAACAACTTTTCCACCAGCACTAAGAAGACCAAATATATCATAGACAGAAAGATCAAAATCCATTGCGGAAACCTGCAATACCGCATCCTTTTCGGAAACATAATACATTTCATTGATTGTTTTAATTGTATTCATGGCTGCCCTATGGGTAATCTGAACTCCCTTCGGCACCCCTGTTGAACCGGAAGTGAATATAATGTAAGCAAGACTTTCTACCGGTATATCAGAGATTTCTGAAATCGGAACTTTTTCTTCTATCTCCTCTATTAATAATGCTTTTACCTGCTCTGGAAGATTCCCTGCCTCTTCATTATCCGTAATCACAACGTGAATATCTGCTAAACTACAGATTGCTCTTCTTCTTTCAAGTGGTTGCCCATAACCAATCGTTACATATGCTGCTCCAGTCGCAAGTATTCCCAATACGGAAGCAATCTGCTCTCTTCCTCTTTTTAAGCATACTCCTACCTTAGAACCTACACCAATTCCAAGTTCTGTAAGAGCTGCGGCTGTTTTAAGTGCATCTGTTCTAAGTTCTTTATATGTAACACTGACGCCAGTACTGTCAATGAGAGCAACCGCATCCGGCATTTTTTCTGCATTGTCAAAAAAGTCTTTATGCATGAGGCTTGCTGTTTTTTCCGGATCACTTATTTCAAACTGCTTACGAATCTTTAACTGATTACTGATATCCGTATCAAGTTCTTCTGTCCAGCTTTCCATATTTACTGCATTTTCAAGAAGTCGTGTAAATACTCCAAACATTTCATCAAGTACATTTCCTTCAAATACTTTCTCCACACCATCCCATATCATGAGAAGTCCACCATTGTTATCAAAAAGCTGAAAATCCAGCCATACCTGCGGTGTCTGTGAAATCATATAGGAAATATTTCCAAATGTATTTAAGAATTCTTCACTAAGCAAAGGCACCCCCAGATTACAGGAAAATACGATTGGTGCAACAATCTGTTCCTCCCTGTGCTGTTTTAAGAATTCTCTCTGAACATCAATGCCGGAATAATCGTTATGGCGTATATTCTCTTGAAATTCTTCTTTTACTTTATATATCTCATCTTTAAAATTCCGTTTCTCACTGTAATCAAATTCCATAAGAAGAAGCTTTGTAAAATCTGCTACTGCATTTTCCATTCCAGGATACTCTGAGGAACGGTTAAATAAAGGCAGATTAATTAAAAACTTTGAGTTCTCACTGAATCTTGCAACCGTTTTCCCATAAAGAGCCAGCAGTGCAATAGCCGGTGTTACCTGATACTTTGCGCAACGCTTCTTGAACTTTTCCCATTTTTTCGGTTCAAGGAACGCATCTTTGCGCACAAAACGAGGGCTCACCATATCTGTATTCTTTACTGGAAGTTCTGGCTTTCCAGGCATTGTTTTCAGACGATTTTCCCAATATTTTTTATCCTCATGAAATTTTTCTTTATTAAGTCTTTCTTCTTCTTTTAAGTACGCTGCAAAATTAAACTTATGCCCATCACTTTCAAGACTTCCACCATTATATAAATGAACAAGGTCACGAAGAATAATCTGAAAGCTGGTAACATCTGCAATAAGCAAGTCAATATCAAAATGTATACGCACGCAGTCATGGGGCAAAAGTGTGACCTGAAGCGCAATTACCTCTCCTTTATATATATTTAGCAATCTGTGGGAATACTGCTTGCGCATTTGTTCCAGGTGTTCCTCCGCGTCCCCCTGAGAAAAATCATATATCTTAATATCTTTTGCATAAGGATAATCTGCTACCCTCTGCATACCCTCTTCCGTTACAACTGCACGAAGCATACTGTGATGCATCTGCAAATCATAAAATGCCTGATTCAATCTATCTGTATCAAGATGTTTGCAATCGACCTCCATGTAACCATGGCAACCAACATTTCCTATCTGCTGTCCGCCAGACCTTCCAATCCAGTACGCATTCTGCACTCCCGTCATCGGAAAAGGTTCGTGCATATCAACCTCTTCTATGATTCCTCCCTGCACTGATTCTTTTTCAGCCTTTTCACTTTTAAGGCTCTTAAAATAAACCTTCCAATCCCTTAAATATGGTCTGCTCAACAAATCCGCAAAAGAACATTTTATTCCTTTCTTTCTAAATCTGGAAACTATTTTCATAAGCTGAATAGAGGAAAGCCCCAGTTCAATCAAATTTTTATCTTCCCCGAAATCTGTCTCTATATCAAATTCTTTTAATATACCCTTTATCTCTTTTTCTAATACGTTATTGTTCATTTTCCTATCCTAGCTTTTTTAATATATTTTCCTTCAATAGTTTCTTGTTCACTTTACCTACATTAATTAATGGGAATTTTTCAACATAATAAATACAATCCGGAAGTTTAAAGGCTGCAAGCCCCATTTTTGACAGCCCTTTTCTCAATTCATCTGCTTCTATTTTCTTTTCATTGGCAATAATTACGGCACAGATTTTTTCTCCAACCTCTTCATCCGGCAATCCGATTACTGCTGCATCCTTAATTTCCGGTATCTTTTGTAAGTAATCTTCAATTTCAGAAGGTATGACATTTTCACCTGCCCGATTGATTTGTTCTCTTACTCTCCCGAGAATGGAAATATTTCCCTCTCTGGTAATCATTGCCCTGTCACCAGTCCGAAAAAAACCATCTTTTGTGAAATATTTCACATTCAGGTCGCTCGCATGATAATAACCTTCAAATGTATAAGGACCTTTTTCCAGCAATTCACCTTCCTGCATGTTCTCCACTTCTTTGCCATTAGAATCAACAATTTTTACCTCATCGTATTCAGAGACAGGTTTCCCCTGACATGTCCAGGCTATTTTCCTGTTTTCTCCCGGTTCAGTAAAACATGTGATACCTTCTCCTAATCCATAGCCTTGAATAATCTCTACCCCCAGTTTTTCTTCTATCTTTTCCGCCAGCTCATAGTCAAGCTTTGACGCGCCCACCAAAAGATAGGTAAGACTTGAAAAATCAATATCTTCCTCCCAGTCCATACATTCTATCCATACACTAGCAAGTGTTGGTGCCAGCTGGGTAAAGGTCACACATTCCTCCTTAATCCAATCGGCAACTTCATCAAATCCCGCGGTCATGGATAAGACACATTTCCCGCCATTGATAAGCGTTCCAATGACTCCCGGTGAACACAACGGATAATCGTGCGCTACCGATAATACTGCCAAATACACGCTTTCTCCTGTAATATTGCATCTTTTTGCTGAATATTTTGCATTATACAAATATGCCGCATGTTTCTTTGGAATGACCTTTGGCGTACCTGTAGTTCCACCGGAAAGCAGGAAAAGAGCAATATCCGTAGGCGAATTTACCTCTTTCGTCTCCTTTTCATAAGTTTCGATTTTATGGATGTCTATATGACCTGCCTCTTCTCTTTTTTCAAATGAAAATACCTTCACATTTCTTTCTGCCATAAGTGCTGCTGCGTTCTTAGTATAATCATAACCAAGTTCATTCCCATAAGTAATTACTGCTTTTACATTACAAAAGCTGCTGATTACCTCCAGTTCTTTTCCCCTATGAGAAGGAAGGAGCAGCACTGGTCTTGCCCCTGCATACTGTAGCCCATAAAGAGCTAAAAAGAACTGTATCCTGTTATTCATCCATATGATTACGTTATCATTTTTTTGAATTCCTTCTCTTTCAAAAAAACCTGCCATATGACGGGACAATGTCTGAAGCTGCCTATATGAAATACGTCTGTCATGGTCTACAAATGCCGTCTTATCCTGATACTTATCCGCACATAAATCAAGAACCTGTGTCATAGTAAGCGGTTCTACAATTCCTTTCTCTATATACTTTTCTAACATTTCGCCTCTCCCTTCTATCCGGATTTTCTTTTCATAAATTTTTTAACTGTAATAAATCCGCTTTTTCGCAATTCCGTAATAATCTCTTTGGTATCCGTTACTTCATGTACATATCTAATCCCTTTCAAACTCTCGTCTTCCCAGTTAAGTGCAGCAAGAGCCACTACACAGCCGGTAAGATAATTCCAGTTAGTTTCACCGGAAAGCACATACTTTATATGTTCTTCCGTCATTGTTATGACATCAACTGCAATACCAAATCCGGTCCTGCAATTTTTATCATAAAAGATATTTTTTGTATTCTCTGAAAAATTCGCTTCAAACGTACGGTTCTCAAGCTCCTTTTTCAAATTAATGAGCTGCGTCATTCCTTCCGCCTTCAAAAGTCCCATATAAAATACCGCTTTACTAATATTAAAGCTACCCATAACATTGGCAAATGCCGGATTCACGACTGGCAAAAGATAGACAGGCGCTGACACTCCCGGTATCCTTACGGATGCTTTTGTTTCAAAAGAAATTTTTTCTATGTTTCCATTGCGGCAGTAACAAAATGCGTTTCCTTCTCCCTCTTTTAAAGAAATACAAATATCTTCTATTGCCACATCGGAAAGCTCATCATTACCGTAAAATATTTCCTGGACTGAAAGGATTTTTTCCTCACTGTGTGTACATACCCACTTAAGAAACAATTCACTCAATCCAGGATATACACCTGCTGAGGTGATTCCAATGTTCTTATCCACATCATTCAGACTGTTTAAATGATTTATCAACGAATTTCCGCCCGCCACGTCTATATACGGAATTCGATAATGAAAACATACCTCTGCTACACTTCCTTTTATCTTCCACGCCGGTCCCGCACAGTTGATCACACAGTCACAGTTTTTTACAAAATCATCCAATTCGTTCTTTCTTTCAATATCAATACTGCATAGTTCAACATTTTCTGTTTCCTTTGAAATTGTTTCAATATGACGGCATCCCAGCTTAAGCTCAATGCCGTCTTTTCCTTTCAAAATATCTACCGCGCCTTTTCCTGCGCTTCCACCGGCTCCGAGAATTCCGATTCTACTCATTTTTTAACAGCTCCTTTTGCGCCCAGTCTGCCACCACATAAGCATTTTTTTCATCCTCGATACACGTAACATGATTTCCAGGTGTTTCATCAATTTCAAAATTACCGAATATTCTGTCTCTCCAGTAATTTCTTGTTTCTTCCTTATCTGTAAATATGAAGTCAAGACTGTCCTTTGCCTCCAGAAAATGTACATCGCCAAAGTATGGCTCCGCATCATACTTTGATGCCTGAAAACTATGTACATAAACCTTATAGTTAGCCACAAGCATCTCTTTTGGTATTTCTATATTTGCATGTGTTGCCATAGCATTTGTATAGTCAGCAAATCGCTGGTCTACAGGTATTTCCGAAAGTTTTTTTAAGAATTCATACGCCTTAATATATCTTTTTTCTGATTTGAGTATTTCAAAGTCTTTTTCATTTAATGACTTCTTGGTATTAAATACATATAAAATTGCCTCCATAATTTGCGTATTTGTTATTTCATGGTACACATCTTCTACTGTTATAAAATAATTAGTTATGAACACTAATTCAAGTGCGATATTTTCCCCAATATCATAGAGTACGGGCGCGCTATCCACCAAAAGGAAGTTTTCGATTTCCACGTCAGTACCTGTAAGATTACACGCTACGGCAGAAGCAATCAGCCCACCCATACAATAACCAATTAACTGAACCTTTTTTACTCCCATATTTTTAATATGATCCGCATATTCCCTGCCCAGTTGTGAAATTAATTCCTCCGCATCTGTTTCACAGTATCTGTCCATATTTTTGATCGTAACCCCATATAGCGCCCCGAGTTCCTGCCGTTCCAGTATTGGAATAATGAATCTGGCAAAATTGCTTGTCCCAAGTCCGGCATGAAATATGATTCTTGCAATTTCCCCCTTTCCTTTTCCATATAATGTAAATCTTCCTAATTCTTTTTCTTCTTCTGTGAGAACCTCTGCTTCTTTTGTCTCTTTTGTATTTTCATTCCTTTCATGCTGCATTTTTACAAATTCATACAACTCATGAATCGTCGGTCTGCTCAATACCTGTCTCAACAAATCGTCAAACTTAAAGGTATCATATGGATAAACACCCTTTAATGCCTCCAAAAGTTCTCTTATGAACTTTGCAAGTATCAGTGAATCTGCGCCAATATCATAAAGATTCACATTGGTTCCTACCTTGATTACACCAAGATGTTCTCCTATCTTTTCACACATTGTCCTTTCCAATGGTTCTCTGGCTGTCTCCACATTCGAAACTGCAGGCTGTTCTTTCTTCTTTTCTCGGTAAAGTTGTCTTGTTTTTTGATAATTATTTTTCCCATTTGTGTTTAACGGAATTTCATCCACGAATATATACCCAGCAGGCACCATATACTCCGGCAAATATTTACCAAGAAATTCCCGAATTTCATTTTCTGTCATCTTTTCTTTGGGGACAATGGCAGCAATTATATTCTGCTTTTCCTCATTGCTTGTCAAAACGACACAGTCCTTAACGGAGGTATTTTTCTTTAAAGTATTTTCTATTTCGCCAATCTCAATTCTGTGTCCTCTGACTTTCACCTGCGAATCTTTTCTCCCACAAAAAATAATCTCTCCATTATTCACATAATAGCCAAAATCACCCGTTCTGTAAGAAGGAACATTGTATTTCTCATCATTAGTAAAGCTATTTGCCGTAAGCTGTGCATCGTTACAATATCCGCTTGCAACGCCAGTGCCTAAAATATAAAGCTCGCCGATAACATAATCCGGGCAGTCCTGCTGTTGGGTATTAAGTACACGAAAGCGTTGATTTGATAAGGGGTATCCATACGGTATGGATGCCTTATTATCATCTGCCTCATTGCAAATATGGAAGTTGGACCATATGGAAGCTTCTGTTGCCCCTCCCAATCCAATCAGCCTTGTTGCTTTATTGAATTTTTCCAGTCGTTTTCTTGTGCTCACAGGTATCCAGTCACCGCTCAAGAATACATTTTTAAGTGATAATCTTTCCGCATTACTACTCTCAAGATGATTTAATAAAAGAACCAGCAGTGACGGCACCGTATTCCAGACCGTTATGTTATGTTTTTCAATCATTTCATACCAGTGCTTCGGATTCAGGTACTGTTCATTTTCTACAAAAACAACGGTTCCGCCTACAGAAAGCAATCCAAAAATATCATATACCGATAGGTCAAAATTAAGTCTTGATAAGGCTATTACCTTATCGTTTGCTCCTATTCCAAATTTTTCGTTTATATCCTGAATGGTATTGTTTGCCGCCTTGTGTGAAATCTCAACACCTTTGGGCGTACCGGTAGAACCTGAAGTGTATATAATATACGCTATATCATTTGCCGCTGCATAAGTAATCTCATCTATGCTCCATGAAACATCTTTGTCTTCACATTCTTCACCATATATTCTTTCCGCATCAAAATTTTTGTTTTCAAATCCCCGGCTCGTCACCACCACACGGATTCCTGTCTTTTCGAGAATTGTTACAATTCTGTTGTCCGGCTGTTTTTCATCCAATGGTACGTATGTGGCGCCTGCTGCAAGAATCCCCATAACAGTCGCTATCTGATATGCCCCCTTACTAAGAAGGATTCCTACCTTATCCCCTTTTTTAACATTGGCTTCTTTCAACGCTATCGATATTGCTGTTGCCCATTTTGCAATCTGCCCATAGGTATAAGATCCATCTTCATCTATCACAGCTATTCTTTCTGCATCTTTTTCCACATTCTCAAAAAACTTCCAATGAAGTGGGCAAAACTCTATCTTTCTATTTGTATTATTTGCATTTTCTCTGGTTCTAAGCTGATATGCCGGAAGTTTTACCGTTCCTGCTATTTCCCAGCTTTCTTCCTGTTCCACAAGCTTTGATACAGTATTTTTAAAGGTATCAAACAATGCATTGATTACTTCCTCTTTGAATACGCCCTCCCGGATATCCCAATTAATGCGAAGCCCGGTATTACTATCCATTGCTTGACAGTCTATGTATACCTGTGGGGTCTGGCTGATACCATAACCACCCGTTCTTCCATGCAAACCATCTCCGCCGCCAAGTCCTATGGAACCTGTAAAAACAAATGGATACATGGAATTTTCCTGTCCCCTGACTTTTGATAAATCCCTTAAAACTTTTACACCGGAATAGGAATTATGATCCAGGTCAGCATTTAACTGTGCCTGTACCTGTTTCATATTTTCAATAAAAATATTTCTATTATCCGTCTGTGTCTCAAGAAGTGTTACTGAGGTAAAATCACCTATAATTTTATTTACATCCTTATGAAGCGGCATACGATTCAGCATTGTTACATTGATACCGAATCTGGAATTTTCACTCCACCGGGAAAGGCACATCCCATAGACCGTAAGAAGCGCAACGGTTGGGGTACAGTTATAAGACAAGGCTTTTTTCTTGAATCTCTCCCATTTATCGGAATCAAGCTCAAATATTTTTCTTGTAAATGTGTTTTTGATATTTTCATTATGTACCGCCATCTTAGGCGCCTCTGGAAAATCATTTATTCTGTCGTTCCAATACTTCTTGTCACTCTTATATTTTGAAGTAGCTTTAAATTCCGATTCGAGGCGCACATATTCTCTGAACGTCAAGTTCACTTCCTCTGAATTTTCTTTATTTCCGTAATAATATTTTTCGAACTCTTGTACAAGAATCCACACACTTGCCCAGTCTGCAATTATAAAATCCATTGCCAAATGGAGCACTGACTTGTCACTGAATGTGGAAACAGCAATATCAAAAAACGGCCATTTTCCTATTTTGGAAGACCACTGCACATGCTTTTTCCGAAAAGTTTTAAACTTATCTGATTCTGCCGCAGTCTTGTTTCTCTCTTCCCAGTAGTCCATCTTATATTCCGGCACACTCTTTAATATTCTCTGTGTACCATTCTTCTCAATAACTGCCCGTAACATTTCATGCTTTTTAATGACCTGATTGACTGCCTCATTCGCCTTATCTATGTCAAGCTCATCATAATCAAATTCAAGATACACCTGGCACGGAATATCCCCCACTTCAAATCCTCCCATTCGCCCCAGATAATACGCTGACTGAATATCTGTTAATGGAATCTGTTCTGCCTGAAGACGCAGACTGTCAACAATCTCTTTTTTATGAAGCTTTAAGAACGCAATCTGTTCCTGAGACAAAGCTCCACGCGGTGCTTTTACCGATAAGTCACCGTTTTTTACATCTATGATTACGCCGTTATCACGATACTGCTTTAAAAGTGAATTATAATCAATACTCATTTTCTCTCTTCCTCCCGATATACGAATGTGACTCTTAGCCAATCTTCCAACCTTCCGCCTCTTCCCTGCATTTAATGAAATTATGGTAAATACCATTTTTATTTATAAGTTCCGTATGTACCCCACGCTCCACAATTTTTCCATGATCCATAACAAGTATCTGATCCGCATTTTCTATGGTCGCTATTCTATGAGCGATTGTAATAACAGTTTTTCCCTTTACAAGCTCATAAATAGCTTCCTGAATGAGATACTCATTTTCAGGGTCGACACTTGATGTAGCTTCGTCAAGAATAATAATCGGCGAATCCTTTAAAATTGCTCTTGCAATAGAGATTCTCTGCTTCTCTCCACCAGACAAAGAAGCTCCTGCTTCATTTACCATCGTGTCATACTGTTCCGGAAGCTTCATTATAAAATCGTGGCACCTTGCCTTTTTCGCCGCTTCCATAATTTCTTCCTTCGTTGCTCCCGGCTTACCAAATGAAATATTATTTATAATCGTATCATTGAAAAGATATACGTTCTGGAACACTATACTAATCTGGCTCAGCAGACTATCACAGCTATAATCCTTAATATCTATTTCGCCAATCTTAATACTTCCCTGATTAATGTCATAGAACCTTGCAATCAGATTGCAGAATGTCGTTTTACCGCTTCCTGATGGTCCTACAACTGCATTGAAGGTATGTTCCTTAAGCTCGCATGTTACATTTTTAAGAATCATTGATTTTTCATATCCAAAAGAAACATTCTCAAATGTTATCGTTCTGTTTTCCGGTACAATATCCTTTCCATTTTCATCAATCAGACTGGTATTTAAAAGTCTGTCAAGCTTATCTAATGTGTGGTTAATTATTTCAAGTACATGCGTTGCATTATTAAGATTTTCGGCACTTTGAAAGAGTACAAAAGATAAAATATCAAGAAGAATCATATCACTAAGCACCATTGTGCCATGATATGTCTCTACCGTGGCAAGAATAATGATTCCAACAGATGCTGCCTTCAACGAAATGAGATGAAAAAAATTGAAGAATGCATATTCTTTCTCTATCTTTATATTAACTTTCCTGCTTTTCTTAAATGCTTCTTTAATTCCTTTTGCTGTTGCCCCTTCCTGATGAAATGATTTTACAAGTGCAAGTCCTCTTAAATATTCTATGGTGGTTGCCACCATGGATTCCTGGGCTTCTTTATGTTTCACAGAATTTCTATCACTGCATTTTCCCATAAGATGTAAGAATAATGCCGATAAGGAAAGCCCTGCGATTGCAACCGCAACGAACTCCCAGCCAAACCAGAAAAGATACAACACCATCACAAGCATCGTGACATAACCATTCACACATGTATCAATCATATTCATTGCATGCAGCTCAAGAAAAGTCATATCTGTTGTGACCGCTGACACAAGTTCCCCGGTGGAATTCGTCTTAAAAAAGCCAAGATTTACTCTTTTTAAAAGATTACCGATTTCTACTCTGACATCCGCAAGTCTTTCATATATAATCGTTTCCTGTAATGTGGCACGAAGATAAGAAAACAGAAACCTTCCGACAACCGTCACAATCATAACTATCATTACGAACCGGATATCATTTGCAGCAAGGGCTCTTTCATGCTCAATATCTTCCAGAATAAGCTTTAACGCATATCCTGCCGTCATAATCGGCAGCATCATAAAGATACCTGTAATAAAAGCAAATACAAATCCAATATATAAACGTTTTTTATAACCTTCAGACCACTTTATCATTCTGCATACAATTCTTAACATATCTGCACTCCTTTATCAGATATTATTTTCTTACTTCCAACCGCCATCTTCTTTGCCCCGATATGAGCATTCCACATATTTTGGTATGTTTCAGATGTTTCCATCAGACTGTCATGATTTCCACTTTCTTTGATATTTCCATTTTCAAGCAAGAGAATATGATCTGCATTGGTAATTGTCGACAGTCTATGCGCTATTACCAGAAGTGTTTTTCCTTCACTCAAACTTGCAATCGCCTTTTGAATCTGGTACTCATTCTCTGGATCTGTAAATGCTGTTGCCTCATCCAGGATAATAACAGGCGCATTTCTCAATATCATTCTTGCGATTGCAATTCTTTGCTTCTCACCTCCGGAAAGCTTATCTCCCGCTTCTCCCGCCATGGTATCATATCCATGGTCAAGATTTTGTATAAAGTCGTGACAACATGCTTTTTTCGCTGCTTCATAAACCTCTTCATCACTTGCCCCCGGATTTCCCAGACGAATATTTTCTTTTATGGAGCAGTTGAATAAAAAATTATCCTGAGAAACATAGCTTATAATATGTGATAACTGTGATAAAGGAATTTTTTTAATATCCACTCCACCAATGGATACTTTGCCTTCATTGACATCCCAGAATCTTGCGATTAATCTTGCAATGGTAGATTTTCCACCTCCTGAAGGGCCAATAAGTGCTGTGAATGTACCTTCCTTTAATTCAAAGTTCAATCCATCAATAACATTTTTTTCACTATCCTTTTCATAACGGAACTTGATATTTTCAAAGCAGATATTATAATTTCTGATCTTTGCTTCTTCCTTCTCATCCAGCAATTCTTCTTCGGCAGCAATTTCGTTTACGGCACTAACCGCATATTTGATTGCTTTCAACGAATTAAGATATGTGGTAAGTCCCATCATAGGTGCAGCAAGTCCCATGGCAAGAATCATACACAATACAAGTTCTGCCGGTGTTACATCTCCCTGGCGGTATAAGACCATCCCAATAGGCAAAACTCCCAAGAGTGTTGATGGCAAAATAGCGGTCATGAGATTTCCGCCAACCCACATATTCTTGAACCATCCAAGCGTAAAATGCAGGAAATCCTTTATGGCGTTACTGTATTTTTTATATGAAAGATCTGACTGATTAAACGTCTTTATCACTTCAATTCCTTCTATATACTCAATAATTGTACTGTTCATATGATTGCTGGCTTTCATGTATTCATCATATTTCTCTCCTACACCTCTCATTGCAGGACCGGAAAAGATAATTACCAGCGGTATGGGAATGAGTGTTGCAAGCGCCATTCTCCAGTCAATGGTAATAAGATATATAAATACCGCTAAAGGTGCCAAGGAATATCCCATTCCTTCCGGTATCAAGTGTGCAAGCGGAAGCTCAATGGTCTCCACATGATCCACAACGATACTTTTTAATTTTCCAATAGGTTTATCTATAGCAAATCCCAACGGCAATTTCAAAAGCTTATCTGCAAGATCACTTCTTATCATTTCAAGAATGTGATACGCAGCTCTATGCGATAATGTGGTAGATATTTCATAAAAAAACACCTTGCCCAGATATCCTGCCAGACACACACTACTCCAAAGCATGATTTTATCCCACTGCTGTGTATGGGAAATAAATCTTATCAAAAGCTGATACACTGCAATATACGGAATAAAGCCACATGCAACGCTTATAGTTGAGCATATGACTGAAAAAATCATTTTCACTTTGCATTTACTCAAATAATGTAATATAAATTGTAACGATTTCTTATCCATAATAACCTTTCCTCATTTCATTAAATGTTGTTTAGATAATCCATTCTTCCATTTTTTCCTTCTCTGCTATTATTGCAAACAACGTATTATCCCGAGACACATTAATCACCTCTGTCATATGCAGACCATACGGCTCCAGAAGTGTCTCGAATTCTTCCTTTGTTCTTTCCATTCCCCCACAGAATCCCCACATCTGCAAATCATTCATATACATTTCAATTCTGCCCTCTGCTACATTGTCCGACATAAGCCCTTCCAATATAACAATCTTTGCATTTTCTTTCATACTTGCTGACACGTTTTTTAAAATAATACCAGCTTTCTCGTCCTCCCAGTCGTGTAAAACTCTGGATAATATAAAAATATCAGCTTCCATGTCTAATGGTTCAAAAAAATTCCCTGTTTTAAAATCGCATCGGTCTACCAGACCATTTTGTCTTATATTCTCTAAAGCCCCCTGTTCTGCCGCTTCCAGATCAATCACTGTTCCTCTGCTATTTTTAAAGTTCTGTAGAAATTTTATTATTATAGTACCGGTTCCTCCACCAACATCCACAATCTTATATGCTTTATCCCGATTTCCATATCTCTCAAAAAATTTGAATAATTCCACACTTTTACTTACACGTTTCATCATGCCGTCAAACAACTCAAATTTCTTTTCGTCCTCTTTCTGCGTTTCAAAAATTTCTTTTTCCTCAAGAAGATCCTTCGGAAGACAATGATTAACCATGGCAGGGTATATGTTTTCCCACACCTTCATACTCTCTTTGCCACAAAACATAACATAGTTCCAGAGGGTATCTTTCCCATAACTTACTAACATTTTCCCTGCGCGTTCTAGTCCGAAGTACCCATTTCCCTCCGCAGACAAAATCTTATAAGCTGTGAGCGGTCTTAGAATCCTCACAAGTGATGATTCTGTTACATTAATTTCTTCGGCAAGCTCACTCACCGTTTTCTTCTGCTTCGCAAGATAGTCAAATATTTTAAGCTGACAAGCTGTATAAAGGACATATGTCCCCATAAAGCCATTCGCAACATTCATAATCATATATTCCTCAAATTTCATAAACACCTCTCAATACTTTATTTTCTATTTGTCTGACAAGAGTTTCAAAATACTCCCCCTTTTCCAGAGCAATAAAAAAATGTCCACCATCAAACTCCTGTAATTCAAATTCTGATGTTGTCATCCTCTTCCATCCTCCCATAATCTTTCCATCCGCGCCCTCATCCTCTGTTCCGGCATGGGCAATCACTGGCACATTTAGCACCTCACCATGATATTGAAGACTGTCATTCAACTCATAATCTCTTCTGATTGATGGCAAAAAGAAGTTAAGCAGCTCCCTATCCTCTAAAATTTCAGTGGGAGTCGCCTGATACCTTTCAAGTTCATATATCAACGCTTCATCATCCATATAACTTTTAAATTCCTTTTCAGCCTTAGTATCAGGCGCCTGCCTCCCTGCCACAATAAGCACTTCCGGTTCTTTTTCATATTCTCTCGCCATGTAATCAGCAACATAAAATGCCATTGCCGCCCCCATACTATGTCCATAAACAACGTATTGTCTGCCGTTTACCACTTCATTTATTGCTCCGCAAAGCGAAACTTTCAATTCTTCAAAATTATTTAAGAACTCTTCTTCCAATCTGGTTCCTTTTCCCGGAAGTTCTACGGATACAAAATTTAAGTTTTCTTTCTTCAAAGTCCAATTCCTGTAATATGCTGCACTGCCACCTGCATGGTGAAAGCATATCACTACAGGTCTTGTATTATCGTCCTTCAAATCATACGTACAAAACGGAAACCATTTCATATGCTTTTTTGTCCTACATATATTGTTCATTTTTCAACCAGCTATCTCCATTTCCTGCCTATCTGCTTTTTTTAGCATCATTTTTATTTGTGGTTTCTATTATTTTCCAATAACACAGCTTCTTTTCCGCAAGCCCTATCGCCCAATACAAAACAGACGCAAAGATTCCAAGCATAAGTATTTCCGCATAATCTCTGCTATCCATACATCTCGTTATGTAATATCCAAGCCCTTTGAATGACGCAAAATTTTCTGTAATGAAAAGCATTGCTGTCGAGACCCCAAGCGTACTCCTAAGAGATGTCATGATTTCAGGCAAACACGCTGGAAACACAAGATGAATCATATTTTGTAGCCAGCTCGCTCCCAGAGAATCCATCACCTGTTCCACATCTTTCGGAATATTTTTCGCTGCATCTCTGATTACAACGGTTAATTGAAAAAACAGAACCAACGCAATAAGAAAAATCTTTGAAGCATCTCCAACTCCCAGCATTACAACAAGAATTGGTAAAAACACCACCTTGGGAATCGGATATAATACGTTAAACGCCATTCCAAGGTATCTGTCTACTTTGGGATTTTCGCCCATGAAAAGTCCCATAGGTATTGACAGCATCATCCCTAACAATGTCCCAACTATTATTCTATAAGCACTTGCCCAAAGATGAGGAATCAAAGTTCCAGCTTCCGTTAATTCTATGAGTTTTTTTACAGAATTATATGCTCCCGGCAGAAATTCCTTATTAAACAAAACGCTTCCGCTTCCATTGCTTTTGACTGTTCTGATGCACTTCCGAACTCTACAAGCTCAACCTGTACACCATATTTTTCAAATATCTTTTCTTGATTCGCAACATAAATCGGGATGCTGTCTGCCGTTCTAAGAACACCGACCTTTATATTACCTTCCTTTCTTCGGAAGAATCTTTATGAAGTGCTGTATATATGCCAGCTCCCACTACAAGCAAAATTGCTATTACAATCACGCAAGTGATAACTCTGTTTTTCCTCATGTCAATTTTCTTCTAATCTCTATTAGTCTTATCAAATGGGTCCCGTTTTTGAGTTAGTCTTTTCTAACTATCAGGAAAAAAATAATGTCGAATCGTAAATTCAACATCATTTTCTATATGCGCTCGGAAGCACCCCCGTACTTTTTTTAAATTGTTTAGAAAAGCTGTCCGCCCTTTCATATCCCACTCGTCTGGCTATTTCAGAAATATTGAGGTCTGTTTCCACTAAAAGACGCGTGGCTTTCTTAATTTTCTGTGCAATTATGTATTCAGAAATATTACATCCGTAACACACCGGAAACAACGTTTTCAATTTTGTGGTTCCCATGCACGCAATACGCGACAAATCCCGCAGGGAATTCTGCGCTACATAATTTCTCTCTATGTGCTCCGCTACTGCTTTAATACTTAACTCATCCTCCTTTTTTATATCCTTTTTCGCTTTGTTATATCCCTCGGAATTGAACTCATTCAAAATTACAGAAATCGCTTCAAGCACTTTGCTTTGATAAAAAAACTCAGCTACAATGCCTCTACCATCATATCGCTTAATTTGCTTCAATATAGCAATGAGTTGCGGAGAATCATCAGCGCACATTCCTCTTTTAAACGCTTCTTTGATATTGACATCCAGTGCTCCGTATGTCTCCCTGAAATACTTGTCGTAAAATTCCGGCATAATACTTATGCTTACAGAATGTACCGGTATGTTCTTATGATATACTGCCCAGAAAAC
Organism: uncultured Clostridium sp.; assembly: GCA_947253885.1. GTDB lineage: Bacteria > Bacillota > Clostridia > Lachnospirales > Lachnospiraceae > SY8519. The sequence continues at coordinate 39,681 of CAMYAO010000006.1, read as the reverse complement.
TTTATCACTTTCGCCAACATATAAACGAAATGTTTTTGGAGAAAGTTTGCAAGCGGGAGAGAATTCTTCTCCTGACACAGATTCAAAATACTGCAATGCCAGAAAATTCGCGCACGGAGATTTCAAATAAAAATCCTGATAAAAACAAAAGTCCTGCTTCTGCACCAAAAACATGTTTTTAAAAGAATAACGCCATATTATTCCATTTCCCTTATCCGGTGCTATATTATAGTAGAATTGTCCCTCCTCCGGACACGATAGTTTCTCATCGTATCGAAAATCTCCTTTTAATAAAACCTCCTGATATAACTTATCCATTTTCATAATAATCTATTTTCTCCTTCCATAGTACGCCCCAAAGTCATATTGATACGTTTGAAAGACATTTTTCATTTCCATATATTACATTTTTTGCTTCCAGTAATTATAATAACACAATAAGTTAGCCTGTCCTATTGAAAAAAATTTATCCAAAGAGGTTACTATGAAGAAGCAAGAAATAAATTTCAAATCTATGAAACCAGATATACGCCTGCTTTTGTTACAACTCATAATGGTTGCAATTTTAGGTTTCTATCTGCAAAATCAGATTGCTGTATGTTCCTTATTTTTCATTGTAGATATGCTAATTCTCTATCACGATGGTTTTCTGAACTTTCTTAAAAATATATTTTTTTACTTATGTATAAATATTCCTGTTCTGGTATTCAGCACAATACATATTTCCGTCTTGTCTTCCATTATTCCGGCGTTTTTAACGATGCTTATCCGCATCTATCCGGTTTATCTTACTTTAAAGATGCTCATTGATCATGAACCTATGAATGAACTTTTTTATATTTTAGACAAAATGCATGTACCAAAGGCACTTTCTATTCCACTGATGGTGGTTTATAGGTATGTTCCTACCATTTCCCGCGAATTCCACTATGTGAATGAAAGCCTCAAAATGAGAAATCTTGGATTTTCATTTAATAATCTTTTCCATCTGATCCAAACAGCTGAAAATTATATGGTCCCGCTTCTGGCCCGCAGCGAAAAAATTGCAGAAGAATTATCTGCCGCTTCACTTTGCAAAGGTTTAAGCACTATCCGAAAACGTACCTGCTACACCTTTGTGAAATTTACTATCAGTGATTTTATATATTTTATCTGCATGATACTTGTGGTATGTGGGCTGTTTTACCTAAATAAAATAACCATTTTTTAAAGGAGTTCTATTTTATGACAGAAGATATCATTGTTAATTTCGAACATTTTAATTTTAAATATGATGATAGAGAGGACCAAAGTCTTTTCGATATTAATTTAATAATTCATAAGGGAGAATGCATTGTACTTACTGGTTCCAGCGGTTCCGGCAAAACAACTATTACCCGGTGTATCAACGGACTTATTCCCACCTTCTACGAAGGAAGTATATCCGGTACATGTACCGTCTGCAATATGGATATAGAAAAACATGAAACCGGTGATTTTGCCCCATATATTGGCAGTGTATTTCAAGACCCTCGCTCTCAGTTCTTTACACTCCATACCCAGACGGAAATTGCTTTTCCAGGAGAAAATCTTGGTATCAAAAGAGGTGTTCTCCAGAACAATTACCGCAAATCCGTTACCCAACTTAAAATTGAACATTTAATTGGCAAGAAAATTTTTGATCTTTCTAGCGGAGAAAAGCAGTCTATTGCTCTGGCTTCGGTTTACGCGGCAAATGTTAAAGTCTATGTTCTGGACGAACCATCTGCAAACCTTGATTTTGCCAACACAAAACAACTCCAGAACGTTTTAGAATCATTAAAATCTGCCGGACATACCATCATTATTTCTGAGCACAAACTTTATTACCTTAAGGATATTGCTGACCGTTTTATTATTCTGAAAAATGGAAAAATTGCAGAAAATGTCACCTCCGAAGAATTAAATAAAAAGAATCCTGAATGGTTCGAGATTACCGGAATACGTCAATCTGACCTTACTAATATAACATGTACGCCTGCTGCCATATCCTCTTGCGAAAATACACCCCATAGTCTCAACGCAGAAAATCTTTCCTTTGGATATACCAGACACAACATTCTCTGGCACGATGTTTCTTTTTCATGCAAAAGCGGTGATATCGTTGGCATTGTTGGTAAAAATGGCGTCGGCAAATCAACACTTTTACGAGTGCTTATGGGACTGGAAAAAGAACACTCCGGCAGAATTTATATTGATAATAGCAAAACGTCCCCAAAAACACGCAGAAATCAATCCTTCTATGTGATGCAGGATGTTGATTACCAGCTATTTTCCGGAAGTGTACTTCAAGAAATGCTGTTAGGTCACGAAAAGGTACGAAACGGTCCAACGAAAGCCAGAGCAATTCTAAATAAATTCAATTTAGGACAATATGCCAACGTTCATCCCGGTACGTTATCAGGTGGGCAAAAGCAACGTCTTTCGATTGCTATTTCCTGTATGAGTGATTCTTCGCTGTTGTTTTTTGACGAACCAACCAGCGGACTTGATTCCCAAAACATGAAACTGATCAGAAGTGAAATTATAGAACAGGCTTCTCATAATAAAATTATATTCGTAATAACACACGATTACGAATTTGCTTCTTCACTCTTTACTTCTTTGCTTGTAATAAATGAAGATCAAACAATAACCAGAATTCCACCGGAACAATATCAACCGGAATTATTATCAACAATTTTTAAAATGGAGGATTAAAATTATGAGTAATAAGAAAGAAAGTACCAAAATCAAAGACTTCGTAAGAATAGGAGTATTCACGGCATTATGGATTGCTACAAGCTGGATTATTGCTTGCACGATTGGTTTTTTCCCACCCGTCATGCTTGCACTTCCTTGTCTTCTTGGACTTATAGGCGCGATGATTTTAGTTGTAATGTTGTCTAAATTATCCATTCGTGGCGGCATATTGGTTGCTTCTTTCCTCTTTGGAATATGTCTGTTTTCAATGGCTCCTTATGGATTAATGTTTATATGCCCTTTTGTGGGCGGTATCATCGGCGAACTGATTTATGATTCACTTGGAAAAAACAGTAACATTGGCAAAATTATTGGTCTTATATGCCCTATGCTTGGTCTCGCTCTTGGTGAATACATTCCTCTTTGTTATATGCAGACTACGTATAAAAATCTTTATGCGAAAAAAGATACCCTTGACATGGCCCTTGCAAGTATGAAGCTTATCAATACACCGCTTGTTATCGTTCTAACTATTGCGACAATCATTTGTACTTATTTGGGTTTCCTTTGGGGAAATAGTATTATTAAGAAGCGTTTGAAATAGAAAGAGAGCTCTTTTATGTACACTTATTTTTTATCCCTCACTTCAGATATTTGGACTCCTACCGAAAATATACTTTTATCTTGTGTATCGCCAGAACGTCGTGCCCATATTTTTCGTTATGTCCACACTGTTGACCGAAAACTCTCACTCTATGCCACTCTTCTCACCCGTATGACGCTTTTAACACATACTACGCTGACAGCGAAAGACCTTCATTTTCGCTGTCAGGAAAATCATAAGCCTGTGCTTCTTTCAGATTCCCCCATTGATTTTAGCTTCTCACATACCAGAAATGCCGTTCTCTGTTGTATTTCCTCAGATACTACCGTGGGGGCAGATGTGGAAACTTGCTTAAAAGCACCCTATGAAATTATGGATACTGTCTTCCACCAAGAAGAAAACGCATACGTTTCTACTGCAACAGAACCTGAAAAACAGAAACGTTTCTTCCGCATCTGGACTCAAAAGGAAGCTTACGCCAAACGAAACGGAACCGGACTTGTCTGTGACCTTACAAATATTAATACATTAAACCCTTCCATTTCCTCCTCTCTCCACAGTTGGGAAATAGAAAATTATATTTGCTCGGTTTGCGGAAGCTTTCTAACTCCTCCACTTTTAAAAACAGTTTCCACGGAGGATATTTTTTATTTTTTTACATGATGTACGTTCCCCATTTATTCCGCTGAGTCCTTCATTTTATGACATACAAAAAGCGTTATATCGCAGCTGAATTCCAACTATGATATAACGCTTTCCAGTTATGCTTAAGTCTCTCCCTTGCCATCTGCTGTCTGGTTAAACATCGGATGATTGAATGGTATAAACTTATTATCCATGATAAGATCAAAACCACGAATAAAGATAATACACTTTTTGTTATCCAGCTTTCTGACCTCATCGGGTGTAAACAGTTCTCTTCCTAATACATCATAGTTTCTTGAAAAGCTTCCCTGTCTGCCCTTTGTCTCTCCGCTTGACTTCTTATCAATCGTCCCTTTTCCCAAAAGCTCCGAGACATACTTGTGTGTACTCTGCTCATTGCCTCCAAGATAAATGAAAGTATCATGAGGTAAGGTTCAGCGCATCCTTTGCAGGACTTGCATCCCCTCCCTCCCAAACCGCACGTACACCTTTCGATGTATACGGCTTATTTGTTGCATCAGCGGTCTATTGTGCGTTTCCCTGTCACCTGCAGCCGTCTCAGACTGCCTCTGCCTGCATACACAGGTCACTGATCATAAGGCTTTGATCAGCCGCCCATCATCGGGAGTGTCATTATGATTCCGCTTGCTTTCAGAAAAAGAAAGGTCATGGCAGAACTCCTGGTAGGTTTTCAGGGTGCACTTATCAATTGTCAAGGTTCAGTGAAGGAACATTCTAAAACGTCCTCTAATTACTAAAGTCAAATGACTTGGCACGATGCAAAAAATTCGTGATATTTTTTTACATTTTAATCATTTTTTCTTTTACTTTCGTTAGTCCCTTTATATACTCTGTACTGGGACAGGTAAAATCGGACATGATTTGGGGATAATTTCAAAAAAATTGTTCCTCTACCCATAAAGCGTTGAAAACGGTATTTACCAACCCCTTTTTGTAAATTTTCATCAAATAAATGAACTACTTCTTCTCCAGTTGCATGTTCCAGAGAACGTGAGGGCATAGATTTTCTTGAAAAATCATTTTTCCACTAATCACATGTGGCAGAATGTATAAAGTCAGATGATTTTGAAAAAAGGCAAAAAAATAGGCACTAACTTTTACGGTTAATGCTTCTTGAATTGATCTTTATTCTATTTTCTCTTATTTCTTCCTGCTGATCTTGCTTCCCACATTTTTTTCATATATTTAATCGTATTCGATGTACCAAACAAAATTTTTTGTCCCATTGCAAGCTGCATACAGTTATATGCGATTACACTATTTAATGATAAATTTATAACTCCATTCTCTGGCAAATCTTTAGAAATAAGAGGTGCTGTTTTATCTTTTATTCTGAATATAATAGCCTTATTGGATGAAACAGGAATACATATATCATTAAATCCATTCCTCACAGTCTGTGCTGGATTGTCACTAATAACAAAATCCAACTCTGTATTATTCACTGCTTCATACCACTCATAATTATACTGTAACATCTGCATAGTTTCTAAAATAGGTTTTATTCCTAAGATTTGATATAGTTGTGTATTCTTTCCTGTAGAACAATTTGTCTCAATAGTTTTTTCTTTATCTCTTCATCAACTCCCAAATTATCACACATAGAATTTAACCATTTCTCTGTTTTGTTATTTATAGCATCCATTTGATCTCTGAACTGTTTCGTTCTATATGCCAGGGAATGTAAAAATATTACCATTAAATTTCTATTTGAGCTTAGATGAATTCTGCTGAGATCTTCCTGTAATTCATTAAGCATTTTACTAATAGCCGATTCTTCTCTTGCTAATACGTGTTCTGTAAATTGTCCATCTGATAAATTTTCATTGTCACAGAGTTCTGGAAAAACTTTCAAATCTTCTTTTAATATTTCTGCAATCTGTTCTTTATCTGCATCATAGAAATAATTTGCCACCGCAAAATTTTCAACTTTCCGATTATCCAAAACAGTACCATTATCCAGCTTGAGAACAGAAATATATTCATCGCCTATATTTCCATACTCAAATCTTTTTAAATACATTCTCGGCACATAATGTTGCCGTCTTACTTTTTCCATTAATTTTTCTCCCGTTCAATGAAGACATTAACACTTTACCGTCAACGCCCTACAGACGCAATCCTTTATACAGTTATATTTTCGTACTTTTACTCTGAATTAAGAGAATCTTTAACTGATCTCATAATATACCAAAACATTACAGGTGGAATGGCATTACCAAGTGCTTTATACTGTGCATGTTCACTTTCTGTCAGCTTAAAAGTTTCCGGGAATGATTGAATTCTAGCAACTTCTCTTGGTGTAAATCGTCTATACTTATTATCCACCATAAGAACTGGATCTGTACTATTAAGAGAAACTTTCGCCAAGTGTGCTCCAACCGTATTGCAAGGTTCATCAACATTTTGAGCTCTTCCCTTATTCATTGATTCTCTATTTCTCATCATTCCATCGACAGCTTTTTGTGAGAAAAAATATTTATCATCAACATCACTATCTATAACTTTTGAAAGTGGCACATATTTTTCAGGCGAATCAACAACAGCCTCTGGAAAGTCAAATTCTACATTTAAATCCTTTCTAAATCCAACAATTATTACACGCTCTCTTTTCTGTGGCACCCCAAACTCAACAGCGTGGACTACTTGATATTTCACATCATATCCACTATCCTCGAATTCTTTAATAATCAAAGGAAATGCTTCTCTTTTATTAGCTGTTAATAATCCTTTTACATTTTCTGCTATAAAGCATTTGGGCTTTCTCTCTCTCAAAATCCTGCACATTTCAAAAAAAAGCATTCCTTTTTCATCTTTAATTCCTAAACGTTTCGGATTCTGCGCCACTATTGAAAACGATTGGCAAGGAAATCCGCCTGTTAAAATATCAAATTCTGGAAGTTCTTCCGTTTTTACTTCTCGAATATCTCTATTATCAGGCTTCAACCCAAAATTTGCTTCAAATATATTACATGCGGATTTCTCAAAATCATTTGCATATACAATTTCTACATCATTTTTTGCATAATGTTTTCCCAAAAAGTCAAAGCCACCCATCATTCCTATATCAGTGCCTCCACAGCCACAAAATAAAGATGCCACTTTTAATTTTTCCATGTTAGCAACTCCTCATACTTTCCTACTTTCTTAGGATCAAATGTAATATCTGCTCCACTAGAAGGAATCATATCAATTAAATCTTGTTTATAAAGTCCAACCGGATCTTGTAAAAGGAATAATGTTCTTTCCGTTTTACTAAGCTGTAACCGATAAACATAATATCTGTCCCTGGTACTATTAGCTGTATTCCATTCATTTTTTGTCAAATGCACTTTATTAAAATGAAGTGGCTTGCTACTAATAGTTGTCTTCACCTCAATATAACGTTTTCTTTCATCCAACTCAACTGAACTAATATCATATCCCACTGCAAATTGCGTAGGAATTCTTTTTATTAAATGAATCAGATCTTCTCTTCCACCTAGTTTTATCCTCATACATTCATGTCCATGCACGAGTCCTTCGCCAATATCTCCAATATCTTTCGTAGTAAACGAATCAAGATATGTTGTGACTCGTTTTGTAAAATCATCCTCCGCATGTACTAATTCTGCTGTGGTTGCATCAATTTCATCATTTTCAGCATTTTCTTTTAGCTGCTTCAATTCTTCTTCATCTGATGCAATATAAGCTAAAATATCTGTTGAAAAATCTGTATCTTTAATGTCACGATTAACATATGCGAACCAATCGTTAACACATTCTTTAACTGCATCCATTGATCCTGAACGTGCATCTATCATTTTATCATAACCATCAAACCACTCCGTTGACTCACAAAATTTAATAATTGATTCTTCTTCCAGTGTATTTAAATAATAAGTCCGACTATCGTAAGTTTTTAGAAGATTTGCAATTTCCATATAATCTATGATATCGCCTGCGTATCGAACAACATCTCCCGTCTGATCATATGTAACATTATCTTCTCTATTTTTCCTTATACGCTCCCAGGTCTTTGCGACTTCTTCATGGTCTCTAGTTACTCGCAAGTCATTAAATATACAATGACATGCCTCAAATTTTGTTATCCCTATACTATTTCCCCCATTTTCATTCGCATACCTAAGCAATTTCAAAATATACTGAGCTGGTTTAAAGTGAATTCCTGCTTCGATTTGTTCCAAAACATTTTTGGGTTTTATATGTGCACCTGGATATTGAAAGCTATACAACCATATTTTAAAACTTTCAACTAAGTCTTGTCGCTGTGCTAATTCAATCGCTCTTCGTCCTGGACGATCTGTTGTATCTGTGTGCTCTATAAAACCAAACAATGCTGAAATTTCAGTCCGCCAGTTATTGATTGTTTTTAACTCACGGTGTGCATTACCCGGATATCTATAAATCGCTGCGTTCGCCTCTTGAATAAATTTATCTACCTCTTTTTCTCCTATAGCTGTCAATTCTTCTGCCATATATATCAATACATTTTCTATATCTCCTTTAAATCTTGGCCTAACATGATGAATTCTGAAATAATATTCACTTGGTATTCTATACTCGTTCATTCTCCTCTTCCTCCAGCATTACTTTTACTCTATTTGCTATAGCTTGTGCCATTAATGGTGGGACTGCATTTCCGACTTGTCGAAATTGCTGTGTTTTATTTCCCATAAAAATAAAATCATCTGGAAATGATTGTAATCTTGCACATTCTCTTACACTTGGAACCCTATTGTATTTATAATGAAAATGATGCCTATGACCAGTATCTATTGTTGGTGCTGGTTTGTTACTCGCAAATCTTGTCCATGCCACGTGAAAATTACGTGAATTTCTGTATACTTCAGGCAAGCTTTTATAATTGCAACCATCTGGAACCAATGCAATAATCTTTTTAACTTTTTCAGAATGCGCTGCTGCAATATGATTATAAACATTCATTGACCTTTCTCTCATCAAACTCTGATATGAATTTAATGCTGGTGTCGCATAATCTGAAACTTCTGTTCCCAACTCGTCTACTAATGGCGGTAAATCAGATAAAGCCATTTCACAAGTAACCTGAGTACTGTTTTTTTCTGGATACTGAAATTCTACATTTTCTCTAGTACCCACAAAAATCACTCGCTTTCTGTTCTGTGGCACTCCATAATCCGCAGCACATAAAATTTGATATTTAACTGAATATCCCATTGCAGTAAATTTTTCAATAATACTATCTTTTATCTGACCTTTAAAAAGGCTTACCAGGCCAGGTACATTTTCAATAACAAACGCTCTTGGTTTTATTTCTTCAACTAATCTAATGTATGAGAGATATAGTTTATTTCTAGGATCATCAAATTTACGTGGCCCCGATAATGACATTCCTTGGCATGGCGGACCTCCAATAATGATGTCTATTTTTTGTTCTCCAATAAGTTCTTTTATATTATCATAGCTGATCTGAGTAATATCACCACAAATGCTTTTTGATCCTTTATGATTTTTTTCAAACACTTCAAGAGCTTTTTGATCGCTATCTATTCCTAAAAGAATATTAAAGCCGGCAGATTCAAATCCATAGGAAAGACCACCAGCTCCACAAAATAAATCAATAGCATTATATTGCTTCATTCTTTTTTACCACCTTTTTTCTTTTATCTATAGGCTTTTCTACATCTAATGGTATTGCCCAGTTTTCCCCCAATTTGAAAACTCCCGGAATTCTGTCTTCTGCACATAGTATTTGCACACGTCTTTGAGATATGTTCCACTTTTTTGCGGCTTGACTAGCTGTCATATATTCCATTTACTATCACCCTCCATAACTCCAAAAGTTATTTAGATTATATTCGACGGGGCGAATAAAAGCAAGTAAATCTGTATCCGTTCTTTATATAAAAAGTAGCGGTGTTGATTATTCAACTCAACACACCGCTACTTTTTTAATACATTTCTTAGTTTGCTTTAGACAGTTTCTTTTAAAATTTCTTTTACAAGTTTTTTTAGTTTTATTCCGTCTTTTAAATCCAGCCGATAGAATAATTCCCCTGTCTTTACATCGCTATTGAATTTATTAATTTAGCCTTCACACTTATCACTCTGTCAAAGCATCCAGCATAACCTGAATTACTTCTTTCAACATCAATCCATCTCTTAATCCCATACGGTAATAGAATTCATTCAGATCACTGCATTTATTTGAGGTTTCTGTCATATAGTCAAAAATGACTTTTCCCTGTTTTGGTGGTAACTTCCGAATTACTTTTTGCACTTTCAGTTCCAGTTCTTCATTGAATGGATCATACTGCTCTCCATCTTTTTCCTGATAAACCTGTTCCATTCTTTTTCCGATCAGATCATTCAGGAACTCTTCCATATTTTCCGTTAATTCCATCTTTTTAATCTCCCATCAATCTGATTTTGATTGTTTCCAGCCACATCACCGCTCAGCCAGAAAGTACAGGCAGGATATAAAGTATAAAACCTACCAAAAGCATTCTAATCGTCTCTGTGCCTGTTTCCTGTCCGAATCCATAGCCTAAGACTGCTGTAATGCAGATGATTCCCGACAGGGTATGAAATACAGTTGCAGACAGCCATGTGCTGAACATAAGCATCAGTTGTATCAACGTCAGGCATATCCGCACTGGCAATAACAAAATCCTTATAATAATTTTTACAACTACCATGACTGCCTACCCCTTTCACTGTTTTAAATATCTTCGGTAACTATCCAGAACTGAATCTGTAACACCGCTTTTATAGATTTTACGTATATCAACAATCTGTTCATCTTTCAGAAATTTCAACTAATCCAGTAAATCTTTTCTGCTGTTTGCGAAATTGCAACATCTTCCATCAGCATATTCAATCCTGTATCTCATACGCTCCTCCTATACATATACCAATTCACCCAATACAATTTCCTGCACACGATTCCTGATATTATTACACTGTCGCACCCACTCCATAGGATTTCGTGCTTTTAATGCCTCTGTTACACCTTCCACACTTCTCATTTGTTCTTCAATCAACTCATACCGTTCCTGTGCCTGTTCATGAAAACGCTCCAGATAGTCATCAAATATATCCCGGTTGATCAATACGGTTCCATCTATTCTGTAAATCGCACCTGCATCACTGGCGAGTTCAAAAAGTTTCTTATGAGAAATGCTGTAAATAATCTCTGCCTGTTGATAACGCAGATACTGTCGGCGCAATTTTCTAAGCTGCTCTGGTACTTCTTTCATACTTTTGATTGGTTTATAACTTTTACCCATGATGTTTTCCTCCAAAATTAGATTCACTGTTTTACAGAAGTTGACTGCCGGGATATATTTTTGTACGAAAAAAGCACCTCTCAGATTAACTCTAAGAAATGCTCTTGTTGTCATGCATATCAATCATTGATTCAGTGAATCAATTTTGATTTCATTCTCAAACCTGTGTCCTTTCACCTGAAATTCGTCATGCTTCATAACGATTCATTATTATCCCAAATTTTGTTGTCAAATTGTTGTCAACTGTGGTCTGACATCATGGTTTTAGAGATTTTATATTTAATTTTAGTACAGCTTTGCACCTGCCGGGATTCTGTCATCTACCATCAGAAGATTCAGTCCTTCATGACCATCTTCCTCATGTACTGCTGAGATCAGCATACCCTCGGAATCGATTCCCATCATCTTTCTCGGTGGCAGGTTCACGATAGCAATTGCTGTTTTACCAACCAGTTCTTCCGGCTCGTAATACTCGTGAATACCGCTTAAAATCACGCGATCCTTGCGTTCTCCATCATCCAGTGTGAACTTCAGAAGCTTCTTGGACTTCGGAACTGCTTCACATGCCAGTATCTTAACTGCACGGAAATCAGATTTTGCAAATGTATCGAAATCTACCATTTCTTCAAAGATCGGCTCGATCTTTACGTTAGAGAAATCAACCTTCTCAGCAACTTTTTCTGCCGCTGCAGGAGCTGCTTCGGAAGTCTTATTTGCCTTCTTGTCAGCGTCCAGGGACTTCATTGTGGGGAATAACAATACATCACGGATCGCCGGTGAATTTGTCATAAGCATTACCATCCGATCAATACCAAATCCAATTCCGCCGGTTGGAGGCATTCCTACAGACAATGCATTTAAGAAATCCTCATCTGTTGTATTTGCTTCCTCATCTCCTGCTGCAAGAGCTTCTTCCTGTGCCTTAAAACGTTCTCGCTGATCAATCGGATCATTTAACTCGGAATAAGCATTTGCCATCTCCCGACCGCACATAAACAACTCAAAGCGTTCTACTAGCTCCGGATTCTCCAGTTTTTTCTTCGTCAGCGGAGAAATCTCCAAAGGATGATCCATAATAAATGTAGGCTGAATCAAATTCTCTTCTACATACTCCTCAAAGAAAAGATTCATGATATCACCTTTTTTATGGTGTGCCTCAAACACAATATTGTGCTCCTTTGCAAGTTCCTTGGCTTCTTCTAAAGTTTTAACCGTATCAAAATCTACATTTGCATATTTTTTAATTGCATCTGTCATAGTCAAACGTGCAAATGCCGGTTCCAAATCAATCGTCAGATCTCCGTATGGCAATTGCAACGTCCCGCATACCTCTTTTGCTACATGGCGATAAAGATTCTCAGACAGATCCATCATACCGTGATAATCTGTGTATGCCTGATATAACTCCATCAACGTAAACTCCGGATTATGGCGGGTATCCACACCTTCATTACGGAATACACGTCCGATCTCATATACACGTTCCATTCCGCCGACAATCAGTCTCTTCAAATACAGTTCAAGAGAAATTCGCAGCTTAACATCCTCACTCAATGCATTGTAGTGAGTTTCAAACGGACGTGCAGCAGCTCCACCCGCATTGCTTACAAGCATCGGGGTCTCCACCTCCAGAAAATTCTGTCCGTCCAGAAAACGACGAATCGCAGAAATTATTTTCGAACGCTTAATAAAGGTTTCTTTTACGTCCTGATTCATAATCAGATCTACATAACGTTGACGATAACGCACATCAGTATCCGTCAAGCCGTGAAATTTTTCCGGTAAAACCTGTAAAGACTTACTTAAAAGTATAACCTCTTTGGCATGAATAGATATCTCGCCGGTTTTTGTCTTAAAAACCTCTCCGCGAATACCCAAAATATCCCCTACATCATACTTTTTAAAATCCTTATAAGAATCCTCACCAATCTCATCTCTGGCCACGTAAGACTGAATATTTCCCTGGATGTCTGCAACATTACAAAAAGAAGCTTTTCCCATTACTCGTTTAAACATCATACGACCGGCTATCGATACGTTCTGACCTTCCAACGATTCAAATGCATCTTTTATCTGTTGACTATGATGGGTAACCTCATATTTTGTAATTTGAAACGGATCCTTACCAGCCGCCTGAAGATCCTGCAGCTTTTCATTTCGCACTTTAATAAGCTGATTTACATCCTGCTGTCCATTCTGCTGTGCCATAATTCTCCTCTCTGTTTAAAGCGAACGTTCAATCTGTAATACCTTATAATCAAAGCATCCTGCTTCTGTCTCAACAGTCACAGTGTCTCCGATCTTATGTCCGAGCAAGGCAGCCCCTACAGGGGAATCATTTGAAATTTTACCGTCCAGACTGTCTGCCTCTGTTGCACCTACAATCTGATATGCCATTTCTTCATCAAACTCTACATCTAAAATATGAACCTTGCAGCCTACACTGATCTTATCTAACTCTACTTCATCCTCTACTACAACTTCTACATTTTTAAGAAGCTTTTCGATTTCTTCAATACGAGTTTCAATATCTCTTTGCTCATCTTTTGCTGCATCATATTCCGCATTTTCTGATAAGTCACCCTGCTCACGAGCTTCCTTAATTTTCTGCGCAACTTCTTTACGCTTTACAACTTTTAAGGTCTGCAGTTCTTCTTCCAGTTTCTGTAAACCCTGATACGTTAAAATAGTTTTCTTTTCCATGATGGCAAATGCCTCCTAATTAATCAATTATAGCAATCCTAATATTATAAATATTAAAGATTCGAATGTCAAGAAATCCGCACTACTGAGAAAACCCTTCCAACAGCTCTGTCAACGCCTCCAAAGACTCTACCCCATTGATCTGCCCGCGAATCTTGGATGCATTACGACATCCTGCCGTATACCAGGCGGCGTGCTTTCGCATCTCACGAATTCCTATATATTCCCCCTTTACTTCTATCAAAGATTTCGCATGACGATAGATCATCTCCCTAATTTCATCCATGGTCGGTTTTTGAAGATCCTTTCCGGTTTCCAATTTATATAAAATTTGCTTAAAGATCCATGGATTTCCCTGTACGGCACGTCCGATCATAAAACCGTCTGCACCGGTCTCCCGTTTCATGCGAAGTACGTCCTCTGCATTATGAAGATCTCCGTTCCCGATCACAGGGATCGACACCGCCTCTTTTACCTGTCGAATGATATCCCAGTTTGCATGTCCCGAATAAAATTGAGATCTGGTTCTTCCGTGTATTGCAATTGCTGCAACGCCTGCGTCTTCTGCAATCTTTGCAATTTCCACCGCATTTTGATGCGATTCATCAAATCCGCTTCGAATCTTTACCGTTACCGGTTTTTTTGTATGCTTGACCATACCGGATAAAATGGCACCCGCCAGCTTAGGATTCTTCATAAGTGCAGAACCTTCCCCATTATTTACAATTTTCGGAACAGGACATCCCATATTAAAATCCAGAATCTCAAATGGAAGTTCCTCTATTTGCGCCGCAATCTCTCCCAACAGTTCCGGCTCTGAACCGAACAGCTGCAAAGATACCGGATGTTCTTTCGGGTGAATTTCCAACAACTTCTCCGTATTTTTGTTTTTATAATAAATTGCCTTTGCACTGACCATCTCCATACAAAGAAGTCCGGCTCCCTGCTCTTTGCAGAGCAGACGAAAAGGCAGGTCGGTTACACCTGCCATAGGAGCTAAAACCAAATTGTTGTCCAGTGTTACGGGGCCAATTTGTAATCTATCCATTTATCGTCTATCTTTCCTGTTTATCGTAAATTAACTTCATTCCTTTTAAAGTCAGCATCGGATCGTACACATCTATACATTTGGTCTCCTGTGCAATCATACGACCGAGACCGCCGGTTGCCACTACCTTGATATTTTCCAGCTTTGATTCTTCTTTCATATGCCGGATAATATACTCCGCCTGTCCGACCTGTCCATACATCAGACCTGCCTGCATACTTGAAATAGTTTCCTGTGCCAGAATGGTTTTCGGTTTCTTGATTTCAAACTCCGGAAGTTTTGCGGTCAGACTCCAAAGTGCCTGTGCCGAACTGCTGATTCCGGGAGCGGTTACTCCTGCCACAAAAGATCCGTCCTCATCTACCAGATCATAGGTCGTTGCTGTACCGTAGTCAATCACTATGACAGGACCGCCATACAATTCAAATGCAGCTGCCGCATCTACAATACGGTCGGCTCCGATCTGTCTCGGATTTTTGGTTGCAACACGGATTCCCGTTTTAATTCCCGCCTGTACAATAATAGGCTTTACCCCAAAATACTTGATAAAAGCACTGTTTAAGGAATGCATTACATTCGGAACAACCGATGCAACAATAATTGCCCCAATCTCTCCCGGTTCCACATTATTATATTGTAAAAGATCACAGATAATCATTCCATATTCATCTGAAGTTCTCGGATGTTTGGTAGTCATTCGAAAGGTAGTAATCAAATCCTCTTTATGAAACACCCCATAGGTAATATTTGTATTTCCGATATCTACAGTTAATAACATTTAGGCATCCTCCAATGGCACATTTAGATAAAATACTCGAAAGAACATTTCCAGCGCCTCTAATAATTCCGTTTTCTCATTTCGAATCTGCTTGATTTTCAGAACACTTCCGATATCATCATACAAAAGGTCCTCTTCTTCACAGGCAGTTTCCATTTCTAAATTTCCGTCTTCATTAAATTGAAGTGTTAAAGTTCCTCCGATGTCCTCTGTAAACAGAACACATATAATTTTTAATTCATCCTTTATGCCCTCGGGCAATCCCTCAAATTCCGGATTTAAATAGTATTTCTTTGTGTACGCACTGCTGGCACACAATATAATTTTATTTTCTTCCATTCTTTACACGTATCCGTAAATACCTCGTACTGATACCTCTCCTGCTGTTATTTTTCGTAATTCGTCCTCTACCCATACCAAAAGTTCTCCCTGTTCATTGATTCCAAGTGCAAGTGCTTCATAAGATCCCTTCGGATCCAGTATCTTTACCTCTTTATCACAGTTTAAAAGAAGTGCATTATATTCCTCCATAAGACCGGACAGATCCTCTGTCTGTATAAAAGTATCGTAAACCGCTTCAAATTGAAACAGAATTCTTGCTATTAAATCTGCTCTGGAAAATTCCGTTTGCGTATGCTCTGCTATACTGGTGGCAACTACACGGATTTCTTCTGAAAAATCCATACATCCTACATTGATCCCCACACCAATGACAATGTGGTTGATCTGATCCGGATCTGCACTCATTTCTGTCAGGATACCGCAAATCTTCTTCCCTTCAACCACCAGATCATTCGGCCATTTGATACCGACAGTTATACCGGAAATCTCCCGTATAGCTCTTGTTGTCGCTAAAGCCATTACCAAGGTTAACATAGAGGCATGGTATGGTGCAATATCGGGCTTTAAAATCAGCGACATCCATATGCCGCTCCCTTTTGGAGATATCCAAAACCTCCCTTTTCTGCCTCGTCCGGCAGTTTGAATATCTGAAACGATCAGCGTTCCGGATACTGCTCCGTTCTCTGCTGCCTTTTTTGCATAGTTATTAGTAGAATCCAAACTATCAAAATATCGGGTCGGATGTCCCGCCCATTTTGTCTGTAATGTATCCTCTATTCTGTCTTTTGTCAATAAATCCGGCAAAAAAAGTAGACGATATCCTTTATTTCTTACTGCCTCAACCTCATATCCCTGCTCTTTTAAACTTCGGATTGCTTTCCAGATAGCAGTACGGGATACTTGAAACTTCTCACTCAATTCTTGTCCGCTAATAAAATCCTTGCTGTTTTTCAATGCTTCCAGAATCTTTTCTTTCACAATTTTCTCCCTGCAATATCTATCTTATCGAAAAGATGCCAGCATAATCGCTTTGATCGAATGCATCCTGTTTTCCGCCTCATCAAATACAATAGACTGTGGACTTTCAAATACTTCGTTGGTAACTTCCAATTCTTTCCAACCGAATTTTTCAAAAATCTGCTGTCCGATTGTAGTGTTCAGATCATGAAATGCCGGCAGGCAATGCATAAATCTTACTTGAGGTCCGGCAGCTTCCATCAATTCCTTATTTACCTGATATGGCATCAACTCTTTAATACGAGTCTCCCAGATCGAATCCGGTTCTCCCATTGAAACCCATACATCTGTATAGATTACATCAGCACCTTTAACACCGACATGTGCATCTTCCGTTAAAGTGATACTTCCGCCTGTCTGTTCTGCAATTTCACGACACTGCTCCACCAGATCCTCCTGAGGAAAATATTTTTTGTTCGTGCATGCCACAAAATGCATTCCGAGCTTTGCCGACAACACCATTAGTGAGTTTCCCATATTATAACGGGCATCTCCCATATATGCCAGCTTAATCCCCTTTAATCTTCCGAACTCTTCCTGAATGGTAAGTGCATCTGCTATCATCTGTGTAGGATGAAACTCATTCGTCAACCCGTTCCATACCGGAACTCCTGCATAATCCGCCAATTCTTCCACAATTGCCTGCTCAAATCCGCGATATTCAATTCCATCATACATTCTTCCCAATACGCGAGCAGTGTCTGCTATGCTTTCTTTCTTTCCAATCTGCGAAGCAGACGGATCTAAAAAAGTAGAATGCATTCCAAGATCGGCAGCCGCCACCTCAAAAGAACATCTGGTTCGCGTACTTGTTTTTTCAAAAATAAGAGCAACATTTTTCCCCTTTAACTCTTCATGAGGAATCCCGTTCTTTTTCTTTTCTTTTAATTCTTTTGCCAACCGGATAAAATCCAGAATTTCTTCACTTGTAAAATCTAATAACTTTAAAAAATGCTTCATTTTGACCTCCTTATCCGATAGAAAAGAATGCTTCTCGCAGCATTCAACCTCCGAACACGTATTGTGACAACAAACTGTTATCACAGATACAATAGGGCTGTCCAAAAGACAGCCCTATCTTGCTTATTTATCTTCTTTTGCAACCTCTACTACAGATTTTGCCAAACCTGCAATTCCCTGTATTTCAGATGGAATAATGATCTTAGACGCCTTCCCGTCCGCAGCCTTCGCAAATGCCTCTAAACTCTTTAAGCGAAGTACCGCATCGTCCGGTGCCGCCTCTTTTAAAAATCTCAAACCGTCCGCATTCGCCTGTTGAATACGAAGAATTGCCTCTGCCTGACCTTCCGCTTCTTTGATTGTAGCTTCTTTTTTTGCTTCCGCGCGCAAGATTGCAGCCTGCTTTTCCGCTTCCGCATCTAAAATAGCGGATTCTTTATTACCTTCCGCAACCAGAACCGTTGATTTCTTCTCACCTTCTGCTCGAAGAATTGCTTCTCTTCGTTCACGCTCCGCCTTCATCTGTTTTTCCATTGCATCCTGAATTGCCTGAGGAGGAATAATATTCTTCAACTCTACCCTGTTTACTTTAATTCCCCATGGATCCGTTGCGATATCAAGAGAAGACCGCATCTTTGTATTAATCGTTTCACGACTGGTTAATGTTTCATCTAATTCCAGATCACCGATAATATTACGCAGTGTAGTCGCTGTCAGATTTTCAATTGCCATAATCGGATTTTCCACTCCGTACGCATACAGTTTCGGATCTGTAATCTGAAAATACACTACTGTATCAATCCGCATGGTAACATTATCTTTTGTAATTACCGGTTGAGGAGCAAAATCCACTACCTGCTCTTTTAAAAGCACTCTTTTTGCAACACGGTCAATGATGGGCATTTTAAAATGAAGACCGACATCCCATGTTCCCTGATATGCGCCCAAACGTTCTACCACAAATGCATTTGCCTGCGGTACGATCTTAATACATGAGACCAAGATCACAATAATCAATACAATCACTACTAAAATTGGAATCATAAACCCTCCTCCCTTGTCCTTTTGACAATTAGCTTTACCCCTGAAATAGATAAAATCTGAACTCTTTCTCCAACAGGAAGCTTACTCTCGTCAGCTGTTTTTGCTGCCCACTCCTGTCCCATAACCGTTACCCGTCCGGTAGCCGTAATATTATCGATTGCTTCCAGTACAATTCCTTCCTGACCGACCAGACGATCTGCATTGGTTTTCGTTCTCTTTACATTAAATTGCTTTTTTGCATAAGGTCGAACAGTCAACAACAACGCAATAGATACTACTAAAAACAGTATAAAGGATACACACAGATCTGCGCCTGCAACGGATGCGATCATAGCAACCACACCACCTCCTGCAAACCAGATTGTGGTTAATCCCACTGTAAGCAGTTCAATCAGAACTAAAATGACGGTTACAACAAGCCAAAACCATGCCGGCTGTTTCAATAATTCTAATAAACCATCCATATTTAAGCCTCCTTTCTGAAACTATAAACGTTTTTTCAAGGCCTCTTTTCCTTCTTCATATCCCGGTTTCCCGAGTAATGCAAAGGTATTTGCTTTATATGCTTCTACTCCGGGCTGATTAAACGGATTAACGCCCAGCATATACCCACTGATTGCGACAGAAAATTCAAAGAAATAAAATAACTGTCCTAAATAATAGATGTCCTTATTAGGAATATGTATCACCATGCTCGGTGTTCCACCATCATTATGAGCCAAAAGTGTACCCTGAATTGAGCATTCATTTATATCGGATATACTTTTCCCTGCCAGATAATTCAAATTATCCATATTATCCTCATCCGGCTCTATGATAAAAACACTTTCCATCTCGTCAATATTTAAAATCGTTTCAAATAAAATCCGAGAACCGTCCTGAATAGTCTGTCCGATGGAATGAAGATCGGTCGTCAAATCAATCGCTGCTGGGAAAATTCCTTTTTTGTCTTTTCCCTCACTTTCCCCAAATAACTGCTTCCACCATTCTTCTAAAAAATGGAGACATGGTCCATGACCGGCAAGAATCTCTACTCGTTTTCCCTGATGATAAAAAATATTTCGAATTGCAGCATACTTTAACGCGTCGTTTTCCAGAAACGCTTTTTCCTTAAACTCTTTAGAAAGGACTCTTGCACCTTCCAGCATTCGGAAAATATCTCCACCTGCCACTACAATCGGAAGCATTCCTACTGCAGTTAAAACAGAAAAACGTCCTCCGATCTGCTCCGGAATCGTCAAAGTACGATACCCGTATTTCTCAGACATCTGTCTCAAAGATCCGCTATTATCATCTGTTGTAGCATATATTCTTTTGCCTGCACCTTCTTTTCCGTATCTCTCTATTAAAAGATTGTGAAAAATCCGAAAAGCAATCGAAGGTTCCGTAGTTGTTCCTGATTTTGAAATCACATTCACAGAAAAATCCCTATCTCCGATGATCCGGATCAAAGATCTGATATAGGCTCCACTCAGTTGATGTCCTGCAAAATAGATCTCAGGGGCTCCGCGTTCCTCCTTTGATAATTGATTGTAAAAATCAGGTAATATATATTCAATAGCAGCTCTTGATCCGAGATAAGAACCTCCGATTCCGATTACGATCAGTACCTCTGAGTCCTCCCGGATCTGATCTCCGTAACGTTGGATCTGCTTTAATTCTTCTATGTCACAACACTCAGGCCAATCTACCCAACCAAGGCATTCACTGCCCTTCCCTGTCTTTTCCAACAGTCTCTTTTTAGCAAGCTCTGCTGCCAATCCGGCTTCTCGGAATTCTTCAGCGGATATAAAGTTTGAAATTTTGTCACAATTTAATCTAATTTGCTCCATTTACACTCCTAAGCTGTTACATATTTTACCTTTCTACTATTATAAGCTATTTTCGAATTACTGCAAGACTTGCCCTATTATATTCCACAGAGTATAATTGCAACTGACAATTGACTGATCGTGTATCTATTTCTGATACATTGTAAATGTAGCGGATTTATCTACCTCGCTACCCTATAAAAAGGAGACCTGATATGAAACGAATTATCATGACGGGAGGAGGAACTGCCGGACATGTAACCCCCAATATTGCACTAATGCCCCGTTTAAAGGAAATGGGCTATTCCATTTTTTACATCGGCTCAAAAAACGGCATCGAAAAAGAATTGATTACCGACTTAAACATCCCCTATCACGGAATTTCTTCCGGAAAATTGCGTCGATATCTTGATATCAAAAACTTTACAGATCCGTTCAAGGTTGTAAAAGGATATTTTGAAGCCCGTAGATTGATTAAAAAGATTCAACCGGATGTTGTCTTTTCAAAAGGCGGATTCGTCAGTGTTCCGGTTATTTTAGCCGCAAAACATCTCCATGTTCCGAGTATTATACATGAATCGGACATTACTCCCGGCCTGGCAAATCGAATCGCCATTCCGGCAGCTTCCAAGGTCTGCTGTAATTTTCCGGAAACAATTGCACATCTTCCGGAAAATACAGCCGTTTTAACCGGTAGTCCTATCCGAGAGGAGTTGTTTAAAGGAGATAAAGATCGCGCTCTGACATTAACCGGTTTCACAGATAAATTGCCGATTTTACTGGTAGTAGGGGGGAGTACCGGTTCCGTGTTCCTAAATGACACCATTCGAAAACAGCTTCCGATCCTTACTCAGCAATATCAAATCATTCATCTGTGCGGGAAAGATAAGTTAGATACTGCCTGTGACTCACTGCCGAATTACAGACAATATGAATATGCCAGTGAAGAAATGAAAGATTACCTTGCCGCTGCAGATCTCGTAATCTCCAGAGCCGGAGCTAATGCAATCTGTGAACTTCTGGCACTTCACAAACCGAATATTCTGATTCCGCTTTCTTTAGCTGCCAGCCGTGGAGATCAGATTCTAAATGCAAATTCCTTCCAAAAACAGGGATTCAGTTATGTTTTAGAAGAAGAAAAACTTACGGATCAAAGCTTACTAGAAGCCATTCACACCGTTTGGCAAGAACGACGCACCTACATTGCAACCATGGAAAACTCAAAACAATTAGATGCCATCTCCACTATTACCAATCTGATCGAAGATATCCAACATTCCTAAAAACACAAACGAGGATCGACATTTTCTGTAATTAATGCTGATCCTCGTTCTATATTTATTCTGTTTTTAATGCTTCCCGAATTTGATCCAATTCTTCCTCTGTAAACTTTGCATGATTCCAAGAGATTTTTTCTTCATTTCCATCTCCTTGAAATCTCGGAATCAAATGCAAATGAAAATGAAATACGGTCTGTCCTGCCACCTCTCCATTATTCTGAACAATATTAAACCCGTCACATTTCAGCACATTTGTCATATGTGTTGCCATTTTCTTTGCCAACACAAAAATTTCTGATGCCTCAGTTTCCGGCAGTTCATATATATCTTTATAATGTCCTTTCGGTAAAATCAAGGCATGCCCTTTCGTTGCCGGATCTGCATCTAAAATCACCCGAAACAATTCGTCCTCATAAATCGTTCTGGTTGGAATTTCTCCATTGGAAAGCTTACAAAAAATACAATTCTGATCTGTCATTCTGATTGTCTCCTTAATTATCTGGTTTCTTTTTTCTCAGTATACGTTCGATACAAAAAAATAGCAAATATAAAACCGGTTACTAATCCTCCGACATGCGCCGCATTATCAACTCCGGATGAATGATAACCGTAGTATAAACTAAGTGCAATCATCAGAACAAATCTCTGTGTCGTCAACCCCTCAAATTTTCCATGATTGCGGATGACTATATATAGCAGTGCCCCAATCACCCCGAAGATAGCTCCTGATGCCCCTCCGGATACCGCATAGTCCCTGTGATACATCATTACCAGAAATGAAATAACAGAACTGCTGATCCCAGTTGTCAGATATAGGCATAGATATTTTATCTTCCCCAATGCATCTTCCAGATAGGATCCCAGAAAAAACAACATTACCATATTATTGCCGATATGAGACCAGCCGAAATGAATAAATACCGATGTGAAAAATCGATAATACTCATGACTTTCTGTAATAGACGGCGGAAATAATGCTCCATGTCGAAACATAAATTCCGCATCCTCTGTATTTCCCAAATATTCTAAGACAATAAATATAACTGCATTTATGACGATCAGAGTCAAGTTGATCGGTGTAAGGTATGGGTTTCTCTTCCTCATCACTGCTCCTTATCCAAATTTATTTACCGGATTAAAAAGCACCTTAACACCAACAGCAGGATCTGTCAATGAATTACTACCGAATACGGCTCCGAAGCAAACAGAATCCGATCTTTATTCTGTAACAGTGCGGGTGTATGGTAAGCTAATATGTATCCATTTAAAAAGGTTCCGTTTGTAGAATTTTCATCCTGTAAAAAATAGTTTCCTTCTTCATATAGAATCTTTGCATGCATCCGACTGATCGCTTCTCCTTCAATCCTCCCGTCTGCCAAATGCTCATCGCTTCCGATATAGAATGGAAAATGATCAATCTTTATATCCGATAAGCTGCGATCTCCCCGATAACACAATCGTATCCCTTCTGTCAGTATTTCATTTGTAAAAGAGATTGTTTTGTGCTCTGTATATTCCGCTACCATTTTATCCTCCTGCTTTGTTATCTCTGAATATAAAAGAATCGGTTTTTCTTCTGCTGACTTTTTTTGAAATAATTTTTTTGCCTTTTGAAACCAGCCGGTCTTTTCTTTTTGTGTGCACTCCCGCTGTTTTAAAATAGCATCTTGTTGCTCTCTCCATTCTGTAGGAAACAATGGCTCTGCCTGTGCTTCCACTACTGCCTCTTCTCTCACAAACTCTTCTTTTTGTGTACATTCATATAAAGTCTTTGCCGCAACCATACCGTTGCATAAGTGATCATATATTTCATATCCTACTGAAACAGCCTTTTTATCACGATGATCAATCCTGCCTATAATCATTTCAAAAAATGTTTTTAATCCGTCCTGCTGCATACGATGATAACCGGGAAGATAACAAAATTCCAATTTCCCATCTGTTTTATTCCGAAATATAGTCTCCGGTCGATATAAAATATCATCTTCTTCCAACAGATATTCTTCTAATACACTCTTTAAATCACTGATATTTTGTATCATATCCAACAAAAACGGATATTCAATTTCTTCCAGACTGCAGGCAGACTCTAAAGACTGCAAGCCTGTAATCTCATACCAATACTCTAGAGAACCGTTTCCCACCATTTCTTTTACAGAAACTAAATGCCCTACCACATTATGCTGGATCATCGGTAATGTAAAATCCTCTGCCACACCTTCATAATCTCTTACAATCAGGTAACTGGCAGATGCTGTTCGCAAATACTCAATATTCATGTTCCCTCCTTCTGCACTATATCCCGAATCCACTCTGTTTTTCGAAAAATTTCTGTACTTTTAATTTCCTGAACCTGATGATATTCTGATGCAGTTTGATCTACCTTTACATACAATCTGATTGTCAAATGTAATAAAAAAACAAATAGTAAAATTAAAATCGGCATTAGAAAAGATGCTTCTATCGTAAACGATCCCTCCACATACTTTTTCATATCTTCTCTCCTCGCACCACGGATATTACTACCGTAAAAATATAAGAAATTTCTACAAACGGAATAAATGGAATTCGGCTATGTTTTTTTATTTTCTTTCTAATAAGTTGCACCCCTATATAAATACAGGCAATTACCGAAGCCGTAAAATAAATTCCCACGCTGATCGTCCCTCCATAAAACAAGGTGCACAGCAACAGTACCAACCCATCTCCAAATCCTATCTGCCCTTTACTGATCACAGAAGCTGCGCAACAGAACAGACCGCTTACCAGTCCAAATCCAAGATCCCAAACAGAATGTGTTGATTGTATACATTGAAAAAGAATTCCTGTTAATATTCCTGCTCCAATCACTGCCAGACTGAGTTTTTTCTGTTTCATATCCTGTACAGTTAAAATGGTCAATACAATAAAGAAACTGATCTCTCTCACTTTTTACCTCCATAACACTTTGGACATGGGTGTCTTCCCGCCACCTGACTCTTTTTGACACGATACACGGTTCTACGCAACTCCGGACAACCCAGATCTGTATGATATTCTGTTCCATAATCTGTGATATATACTATTTTTGATGAATGTTTTTTTGCAGAACTTCCCGGATAATACTTCCCTCCGGATTTATTTCTCAAACTTCCTATCTTATAAAAAGGCACTGCCCTTATTGTTAAATCCAGATACGGACAACTGAGAGATTTATGATATGCACTTCCGTTTTTGGTAATATAAACCCAATCATTCTCTTCTCCACTGCTTCTGTCTGTATACCCGATCCATTTTCTTGCAGAAACCTTTTGCGTGACCTTTAAGGATTTTATAGTCCAAAATCCGATTGGCAGCTTGATTCGATATGTTACAACCAAATCTATAAATTCTTTATTTGCTTTGGACTCTATAGTTGAAATTCCGAACACTCCCCCCGAAATTGCATCAGTCCAACAACCATTTTTCTTTAAATATCCCGCTATCAATAACTTTGATGCTGCAATAGACGCCATGCCATACGGCTGATTTTTCTTTTTAGCATCTTCCTTAGAAATCGATGTAGTTGCTGCCGCTATTTTTCTTGCTCCATACTGCATCGCTTCATTCATTTCTCCCTGCACCTGTATCCCTTGAAAAATTCCCAATACCAGTAACACTGTCAATAAAAATACAGGGATTACAAAAGCGGCTTCTACCGTAAAGGAAGCATACTGCAGTGTCTCTGATTTGAAGTGCTTAGAGAAACTCCATTGTAGTATAGAGAGAGATTTGATGTTTGTTCCTTTGTGATCTGTTTTTTGAATTGTTGGTTGTTTATGTGAATGTAGAGACAGAGACACTGCAGTACACCTCCTTTCGATTTTATTGATAGCCAAAAACATACTGATTGATAAAACAATATTCTTTCGGTTGCTTTCCCCCTATCCGTACAAAATTCCAAAACAATCGAGATCCGGTATAATGATATCGACAATCAAATTTGCTGATCATATGATCCATAGAAACCTTTTCCTGATTTCCTATCAGTGTCAGGGCGCGAAATGCAATCTGTTTTTCTCTGACAGTTGCCAATAAAAGCTGCAGATATTCCACATAAGACAGTCCCTTTTTTTGTTTTTTTCCCTGCTTTCCACCTCCGGAACTTAAATGATAAATATCCGTATGCCACTGTTTCTCCGTTTTAATCGGTAAAACTTTTCCTCCGGCCAAAAGAATCTTCACATCTGACAATGATTCCGCATACGCCCATGCCAATAAAACAATCTGTTTAAAAACCGGTTCCAGCTCCGGATTTGCAATGGCAGAAGACAATGCTAATGCAACTGCCGATGCATCTTTTTGTTTTTTTATATCTTTTTGTAAATATCCGTAATTAACCACTTCTCTCATTGCTAAAAGACGATGTACCACAGATTTCAAATTCTTTTGATCCTCTTTTTTCCCGGAAATCAAAAATTCTATTTCATACTGAAGTGCTCTTTGGGTGTTTTTCGCAGCTGCATTTGTAAAATATCTCCCCAGATAATAGCGAAACAGCACTTCCTCCGTCTTTGAAACAGATTCTCCTGCAGAAAAAGTTCCCTTACTGCAATTCCTTCCATTTAATATCTTTCCTTTCAACTGTTTTTTTGATACCTTTTTATCCGGCATCACAATCCCCAATATTCCCTGTTTTTTTATTTTTTTGATCCATTTGATCGGATTATCTTTTATTTGTTTAACGTCTTTCGGTTTTTCCTCTTTTGTAGAATCAGAAGATTTCTTTTTTTGTTTTTTTAACTCCTTTAATGTTTGATCCAACCGATCCTCTAACTTTTTCCCATCTTTATAATCCACCTTAGAACCATTTTCCCATCTCTTTATAAAATCCGAAGTCACACTTTCTTTTACCGCTTTTGCAGCCTGCTTTCTAAATTCAGCTCCATTAAAATCTGTTGCAAGCCGGTATCTTTCTAAAGCTATATTTTGTATAGAAAGCCCTAAAAAATAAGTATTCTCCCGTTTATTCTCTACCGTATTTCCTAACAGCAGTTCCATCTGCCTGGATCCCACTCTTTGAATATCCACCGTATCGCTCTCTCCGGCTTGCCAAAATAAAAGCTTATAATCTTTCCAGATTCCGGGATGATATTCCGATAACAATCCATCTCCGGCTTGCATAGAATACAATTGTGCATTTGTTTTTAATGCACTGACTCTCCCAGCTTCTAAAAATGCAAAAATCACAGAAAAAAACATAGTTAGAAGCAGTGCCATAAATACTGTAATACTTCCGGAAAAAGTTTGTTTCAATCACAATCCTCCCGCTTTTTCCTTAATTCCTTTAAATGCATTATTTACTAATGTGGTCAACTGGCTTTTAAAAATGATAACCAGTCCGATTAATACCACCAAAATCAAAATAATCTCTACTACACCGATTCCTGATTCCTCTGACAGAAAACGTTTTATCTCTTTTTTTATCATATTGTCTCCTTTTCCTTTCTAAAATTGCTGTATGGCAGGCATTAAAACGACCGTTAGAATAATGAGAAACATCAACAACATGGGAGCCAGTAATTTATTCCCGGCTTCTTCTCCCAAACGTCTTGCATTATTTTTTCTCATTTCCAATGCCTCTATTGCCTCCCTCTCTAAAAGTTCCCTCATATCTCTGCTTCCTCTTGCTAAATTCTGTGTCAAAATAGCACTAAAGCGTCTATATGGCGCCAGACCGATTCTTCTGCCGAAATTCTCATAAGCCTGCCGTTCTCCTACGCTTTCAATCTCTCGGTAGGTATACAACATCTCCTCTAAATATGCTTTTTTCTTCCCCTGCCTGTCTTCTAATTTTAAATAGGTTTGCAAAAGCTTTTCCCACGCTGCTACAATTGTCATTCCACTTCCCAGCAACAGGGAAATTTGATCCAAGAGCTGAGGATACTGCAGTAACAGATCTTGCTTTCTTTGTTTCTCTTTTTTCTTTTCCTGCTCAATCTCCCGCAGTTTTAAACAGCCCAGAGCTCCAAAGCCCATAACCAACAATACACACCAGGAATGTTTCGGCTTTATACTCCAATGAATCGTATGTCCGTCCACCTCTGTCGGCAATGAAACCGTATGTTGTTCTCTCGTATCCGAATCGGATTTTTTTACCGCTTCAAAGATAGTTTTCTTTAATTGTTCTTCTTTAGTTAAAACGGGTTTTTCTACAGATAAATATCGAACCTCTTCTTGTATATAATGTTCGTATTGAAATTTTGCGATAAGACGAACCAACTGTCGGTTTGTCTTTAAATTAGATAGAAATACTTCTCCGAATGAATCAAGCAATAGTTCATGATCACTTGTATAAGATACTTTTACCAATCCTTTTTGAACTGTACTCGGAAGATTTAATTTTTGTGTGATGCTGTTTACAGAAGGATTTTTCCCCAGAAATATCTGATTCCACTCCTGTACACCGTTTTTTAAAAGCTTTTCCGCCTCCTCTTTTTTTAAAAGCTTAGAAGAAATATGAATCTGACAAGACTCTTTCTTTCCTCCGTCTATCTGATAAGATACATCGGTCTGATAACTGCTGTCCTTCCGTTGCAATCCACGTTTTAACTGCTGCCGTTCAGATAAAAAAGCTCCCGCTGTCATTAACAAAACGATAAGAACCCCAATTATCCATTTTTTACGTGTAATATGCTTCACCCCTTCTACACTTGAATGTCTACAATCTTTCTCGTCCATAATGCCGATATGAGATATATGATCAAAGCCATACTCATAAGACAGTTTCCCCAAACAGAATGATATAGGACAGAAATATAAGATCCGGAACTGAAACTGATAAATAGCAGAATTGCAGGCACCAGCCCGGTCAACATAGTTGCTTCCATTCTTTTTGCAGTTACCGCTGTCTTTATATCTTCTAAAATATCTTCTTTATCCTGCATTCTTCCGACGGTTTTCTTGATAATTTCCGTCATATTCCCTCCATTTCGTTTTGCATATTGAAACATCTCTGCAAAATTACAGATATCCTCTACTCCCGTTTGTAATGCAAACTTCATTAACTGCTTTTCCAATGCTTCATTCATCCATATCTGCTGATTTATTTTCATGAATTCTATACAGATCGGCGCTTCCTTTCCATATAGCTTCTCCATGTCAGACTGTGCCATTCGAAATGCCTTTTCTAAAGAATAACCTGCCGTCAAAGATCCGGACACTGACTGCATCGCACTTTTAAATTCTTTTGTCCATCGATCCTGCATCTGCTTTCGTCTTCTTTGCTTTTCCAACCTATAACAAAAAGGAAGAAAAAAAACAATCGTTAACACTCCCCATACAGAGCGATAGAATATCATCGCACTTCCTAAAGAGAATATTGTTGCTTTTCCTGCAACCACGATACTAAACGGCAGTTCTCTCCAGCTTTTCCAACTGTTCTTGCAGACCGGCCCTTTCCAGTTTTTCTCTGTTTTGCAACCTTTCCCGAGCAACCCAACTTCCTTCCACCTTTTCCGCTTCATATCTTCCTTCCTGAAAACAATACAATGGAGAAATTTCTACTTCTCCATCTTTTAAACCTAAAACTTCATAAACAGTCAGTAATTTTCTGCTTTTATCTCTCATTCTTCCTAAATGCACCAAAATATCTATTCCATATGCTATTTGCCCCCTTATTGCAGAGATTGGCAGATCCATTCCCATTAATACCATTGTTTCTAATCGCCTCAACATATCAACGGCACTGTTCGCATGTCCGGTACTTAGACTGCCATCATGTCCAGTATTGATTGCCTGAAGCATATCCAATGCTTCCGCACCTCGCACCTCACCCACAATAATACGGTCTGGACGCATTCGAAGTGCCGATTTGATCAGATCGCGAATGGTAATAGCATCCACCCCGTTTCTGTTTTCACAGCGTGTCTCCAACTGAACCAAATTCGGAACGGAATGCAACTGCAATTCTGCCGAATCCTCAATGGTAATCACCCTCTGATCCTTCGGAATAGATTCTGACAGTGCATTTAATACAGTTGTCTTTCCGGATCCGGTTCCACCGGAAATGAATATATTATATCCTGCCCGTACCATTATTTTTAAAAATTCAGCAATCTCCGAACTCATAGAATCCAGTTTGACCAAGCGCTCCAGCGTCATCTGTTCCTTTGAAAATTTTCGGATAGAAATACACGGCCCCACTAAAGAAACAGGCGGCAGTACCACATTCACACGAGAACCGTCTTCTAAGCGAGTATCCACAATCGGTTCCGATTCATTTACTATTTTGTTCGCCTTTCCTACTATGTTTTGGATGATTGTTTCCAATCTTTCCTGTGAAATAAATACCTTATCCCATTGATATAGCATTCCCCCTTTTTCATAAAATATATGATACGATCCATTTACTAAAATTTCTGTAACTGCTTCATCTTCTATTAATTCCTGCAATATGTCCATCTTTCGAAATGAATTATAGAGTCGTTGCTCCAAATCGGCTCTTTCAGAAAGAGAGAGCATTTCCGATCTTGCATAAATACGTAATTCTCTTTGAATCAGCTGTAATAGCTCCTCATCCTCTATCTCCCTTGACATATCTAATTTTTGATAAATTTTCAGTCGAAGTTCCTGCCAGTTCTTTTCCATTCTCCATTCTTCCTTTTATACATAGTTCCTTACTGTATTACCCAATGATGTATGCTGCCATTCCAATAATAGATGCTCGCCTTTTTGTGTTCCGTATAACTCTGTAGCGGAAACTGTTCGATATTGCTTATCTGTAATCTGTCTCCAAAATGTTGCAAACTCTTTTTCTCTGCACTGACTGAACAAGCTGTTATCTGAAATACAAAATACCTCTGCCTCTCCGGTCAGAAAGACATCACAAGCGGAAAACAGATCCCCTATCAATACCACTATATATTGATAGTTGTCGCAGCCGGCAACCACTCTTTTTATTTCTTCCATATCCTTTCGACTGCATTCAAATAGATCCATAGGATTGGAAGAACAGGCAATGTAGTCAAACTTACCTGCCGGATTTAAATACGGTTCCAAATGCATCACCGTTCTATTTCTCAATGCCAGGATCAAATCAGACAGATCCTCTTCCGTTTCATGATCCAGAAGCGTAACCATTCCGCTGCAGCCACTTAAATTTAATACAAGTGTTTTTCCTTTCTCACTCAGTATTTGCGCCATTGTCAAACCAAACGGTATCAGACTGCGCTGCTGTGAAAGATCATACAACACTTTCCATGACTGTCTGGTAGATACTGTCTGCTCTTCCAGTTCCACTTCTGAATCGATACACTTCCATATTTGGCGATATAATTGATTCACTGACTGATATAAATAGATGTTATTTTCTGTAATGTCCGACTGTCGTTCTGTTAAACCTATAAAAATACCGTCCTCTGTTTCCTTTAGTTTTTCTATATAGCTTTCATCTCCCAGCCATACAGAAACCCCTCGATGGGATAAGGAAACATTTGTATGAAAGTACCCGACTGCATCCTGTATTTCTTCCCAGTAAGAAACTCTTCCGCGCTCTCCCAAACGACTCTGTAGATAAATAGCCAGCTTTTTCATTAACTGATGATTCAGTCCTAATAAAGTAAAGTTATAATATGATATATGACCACCCCCTGAACCCATACATAGCCTAACAAAATTGCAACTGAAAAATGAACTCTTCTCTCCGGAATGGAGCTCCCCGGATACTTTAACAGTTTGTGCTGCAGGATCATTTCTTTGAAATAATCTCTGATATCCTCATATGCGAAATGCCATTGCTTATAGCGTCCGAATTGTATCAATCCGATTAATGCTCCGATCAGAAGCGATGCTATCATCACCCGGACTACGATCCTGCCTCCGTGCATTCCACCGATCAGTATCCATAACTTTATATCTCCAGCTCCGATCCCTCCGATATAAAAAACAAGACCAAATAAAAGAACCGGTAAGGCAAGACCGAAAATCCAACTTTTCCCTAGCGGAAAACCTAATAAAAGCTGTCTCAAAACTCCTATTCCCAGTCCGACAGCAATCCATAAATTCCATATTTTGTCAGAATGAATATCCGTATATACAGCTCCTATGATAAAAATAAGTGTTATAAATATCGATACCAAATAATTTCCCAATGTGCTTACCTCCTATTTATGAAGCAGATTGTACTCCGAACATTTCTCAAAGTCTATACTTTTAAAATACAAAATATTGTCTAGTGCATAATCACCAAATCTGATTATCTTCATAAAATCCTTATAATACAAAGAAAAGCCCTACATGGTATTCCCACATAAGACTTTTCTTTGTATCATTTTTGTGAAATTTTACGTCCTTAAATAAACATAGAAAACTGATCCGGACTGTTGAAAAAGTTTCTTTCCTTTTTCAATTGATACGGTTGTAAACTTTTTTGTACTTGCTCTATAGTAAGTCACACTGCTTCCGGAATATCCTACGAGCAAAACCGGTTCTTTATCCAGCACCGAATACGCAGGATAACCTCTTCCTATATAGTAAAAGACTGCTTCCAGATTACAGCCGGTCAAATCAAACACATAACCCTTTTCTACACTGTTTTCTAAAATCTGTATCGGTGTCATTCCTTTTTTCAGCTGTTCATCCGTATTCCCCGGAGTAATTCCCATTGCAGTAAGCATCAGATTCACACTCTTTGCCTGTAATGAGCTGCCTCCCGACTTTTGAATTACAATCTTATTTTGTGTAAGCAGTTTTGCTCTGCTCCATGCGTACTCCTGGTCCGCATCAATTACAACGCCTCCATAGTGATCTGCATAGCGAACCGCTCTTGCAATCGATCTGCCTGTATCTGTTACTTCCCCTCTTGCATAAATATAATACCGAGAAGAAAACAGTGCATCTGTTACATGAAAAGTCGTATTCTTTCCACTTGTCTCAATTTTGGCAAAACGAATATTCGGTTTACCTTTCTTAGCTTTTGAAGTGAGGCGTAAAATCGTCTCCGTTCCTTTTATCTTATCCGTAACTGTGGTTACTTCCACTCGCTGAGTAGAGGCGACATCCCGATTCTTTACACTGAAATCTGCCGAACCTATTCCTTTTAGAGTAATCGTTCCGGTTTTTGAAACAGTTCCGGTTGAAAAATATTTTTTTGTATATATCTTTTCTATTTTTTGTGTTGCAATATCATAAATTATCATCTTTGAATATTTTCCTCGATGATCTCCCGTTCCATATACAAAATCATTTTCCACAAAACCGATTGCCAGTATATTTTTCCCTTTTAGAATAGTAGTTTTTCCGGACTCACAATCAAGAAAACACATCCGCTCTTTTTGATCTTCCCATGCGATATATTTGCCATTTGGCGATATCTTATAATTTCGACCGAGAGATTCTATCAACACTTTCGGAGCATCGTCCCCTCTCTTCACTACAAACACTTTACTTCCGATGGAAAAATAAAACACTTGATTGCCTGCTGTATAAACATAGGTACCCAATTCTACATTCAACTGCTCATAGGAAAGTGTCAGCGGAACAAACATCGTCTCTGTTACCCTGTCTCTGAGCTTATCATAATGACAAACGGCAATTCCCACTTTTCCCTCATGATCACCTCTCGCAAAATATCCGTAAACAACAAAATCTATGGCTCCGGACTCCGTCATTCGAATCAGTTTGATCCGGTGATGTGTATTATTGCATCGTTCATTCACCTCCCTCAAATCATGATAACCATATATCCGATGATACTCATTTGCACTTTTATCATAAGACCATAAGTCCCCCTCCTGTACAAATCCGACCAAGCTTCCGGATTCATTAGTCTTATACTCTACCTCCTTTGAGCGAATTCCAAGCACTATATCCGTTGCTTTCGACAGTTCTCCTCCTCTGAAGATCCGATTGGTCTTTCTGGTAAAATCGACCAGATAAAATTTTTTCCCGGAATAACGAATTCGATAAAACTCTGTTACATTATAGTAAGTCGGTACTCCTTTCTCATTTCGGGAAAGTACATATTCATATTTCACCGAAGTATAGGAATTGGTCATTTCTAAAATAGAGGTATGCGGGTTTCCCACTACTTTCCCTCCGAATTTCACCTGCATAATCTTACTCAGCCCACTTTTAATGTCAATACTGTTTAAATTTGTGCTTTTATCCTTTGCAGACGTTTCCATATATCTTCGAACTGTTCCGGTAGCCTTGATAGAAAAGGTAGCCTGATGAAGTTTCTTTGCAAATTCAACACATTTATATACATTTGCATCTGAAAAATTTGCCAAACGGGTATAATAGTATACGGTCCGCTCTCCAAGCTCCAACTTCAAGATTAAATTATAATCCGTACCGGTCACAAGCTCTCGACTGATCGGAAGTGTCACCTCATATCCTGAATCAAGGCGCTTCAGATCGGCACTTACATTTTCCTGTATGATCCTCCTTCCATTAATGTTTGTAATGGAAAATACAGCTTTGCGAACATCTTCTCCATATCCGGCAATTCGCAGCTTTACATCCTTATCAGTGGAAAAAGGCGTAATCGTATCCCGCATCGAAGTCACCTTCATCTCTGTCGTATAGCCCTGCATCTGATTAATGTCTCCCATCTCACTGACGGCATATACAAGCGGAAGCGTCGGTTTTTCTAACGAAGCTACCGTCCCTTTTTTTTGATAATTCAGCAAGAAAAAAAACACTGCCACAGAGGCAAAAAATACCATAATCGGTATACATATATATATCCAACTTTTTGTTTTACCTGTTATCTGATTTATCTGATTTTTCATAACTATATTCTTTCTGATCCTCATTTTCTACCTACTACTATGCCACTCTTTTAAAGAAATTTCCAACATTATTTTTAGGCAATTTAGGATTTAAGACAATATTAAGAATTCCGCTAATCCCCTTTATTTCCCTGTTTCACAATACTTTTCTCGGTAGAAAAATAGTTATATTTTTAACAACTCTCTAGTATTTTGTCTCAAAAGTGCTATAATAGAGAATAAGTGATTTTCTCACACAACAAGTCAATTTTAATATTCGGGAGGTAAGGAAGGAATGGCTAAAACACAAGTTATTTCTGCAAAAGAAGCTGCTGCTTTTGTAAAAGACGGCATGACTATTATGATTGGTGGCTTCATGACAAATGGTACTGCAGAGTCAATTATCAATGAAATTGTTAAGACCGGTGCAAAAGATCTGACTGTTATCTGTAATGATGCCGGTTTCCAGGGTAAGGGTGCCGGAGCATTAATTGCATCCGGTCAAATGAAAACTCTGATCGCATCTCATGTAGGATTAAACAAGGAAGTTGCTGAAAAAAGCAATTCCGGTGAATTAGAACTTATCCTCGTTCCTCAGGGAACATTAGCAGAGCGTGTTCGTAGCGGTGCTGCAGGATTAGGTGGTTTTTTAACACCAACCGGTGTAGGTACTATCGTTGAAGAAGGCAAACAGGTTCTCAATGTAGACGGCACAGACTACATTTTAGAAAAACCTTTACATGCTGATGTTGCCATTGTTCAGGCATATCACGCAGATGAGACCGGAAACCTTTGCTATCGTGGTTCTACAAGAAACTTCAATACATTGATCGCAGGTGCTGCCGACATCGTATTGGCAGAAATAGAAGAAATCGTTCCTGCTGGAGAAATCGGAGTGGATTCTGTAGAAACTCCTCATATTTTTGTAGATTATCTAATTAAGAAGGAGGACTAATAGAATGGAAAGAAGCGAAATCAAACCTTTCATTGCAAAGCGTGTTGCAAGAGAATTAAAAGACGGTGATGTTGTAAATCTGGGTATCGGACTTCCAACTATGGTTCCCGACTTTCTGGATCCAAATGTAAGCATTACTTTACAGTCCGAGAACGGTTTTATCGGACTCGTTGCTACAGATGAAAATGCTCCATTTGCAAAATATATTGTAAATGCCGGCGGACAGCCTGCAGGTATTGCAAAAGACGGTATGTTTTTTGACAGTGCCACTTCTTTTATGATTATTCGTGGCGGTCATGTAGATGCTACTGTTTTAGGTTCTCTCCAGGTAGACGAAAAAGGTAATATCGCAAACTGGATTATACCAGGTAAAATGGTTCCCGGTATGGGCGGTGCCATGGATCTTGTTGTAGGTGCAAGAAAAGTAATCGTTGCTATGGAGCATACACAAAAAGGTGCTCACAAAATCTTAAAAGAGTGTACACTTCCGTTAACTGCCAAAGCTCAGGTAAATATGATTGTTACCGAGATGGGTGTTATGGATATTACTCCGGACGGAATCGTACTTCGCGAGTATAATCCTGAATTTACATTAGAGCAGATTCAGGAAGCCACTGAAGCAAAATTAATCATTTCAGATGATCTGAAACCAATGGTTTAAATAAATTAAATGTACATCTAACCAAAAAATCTATCCGAATAATCCGGATAGATTTTTTTATACTTCAAACGGTACCGTCTGATATACATAATAATTTAACCAGTTCGAAAACATAAGTTGCCCTGCCGAACGCCACGTTACTATCGGTTCTTTCTCCGGATCATCGTCCGGAAAATAATTTTCCGGAATATCCGGATGCATTCCCTTTTCCAGATCTCTTAAATACTCCAGCTTTAAGGTGTCGGCATCGTACTCCAAATGACATAATGCAAAAAACTGTTTCGAATCCTGTGTTTTCAAAATTGTCGGTCCCCCGGACTCCGAATCACAAAGCAATTCTAATTCTCTGCATCGGTCTACGGATTCCTGACTGATTCCAATCTCTCTGGAATGAGGAGCGGAGAAGACATCGTCAAAACCGCGACAAAACGGTGAACTCTTTTTTACTACATTATTCAAATAGACACCGGAAAGCTTTTTCTCATAGTCTACCTTCGGAATATGAAAATGATAGTAAAGTCCCGCCAGTGCTCCCCAACAAATATGTAAGGTGCTGTGTACGTGTGTTTTAGACCATTCCATAATGGTAGTCAGCTCATCCCAATAACTGACATCTTCATACTCCACCTCTCCCAATGGAGCTCCGGTAATAATCATACCGTCAAACCATCTGTCCTTTATCTGGTCAAATGTTGTATAAAAAGATTCTAAATGCTCCTGATCCACATGTGTCGGTGTATAACTGCTTGTCTGCAAAAATTCAACATGTACTTGGATTGGAGTATTCGATAATTTTCTTAGTAATTGATTTTCCGTTACCACCTTCGTCGGCATTAGATTAAAGATCAAAACATTCAACGGACGGATATCCTGATGCATTGCACGATGCTCCGTCATCACAAAAATATTTTCACTTTCTAAGATCGAAGTAGCCGGTAACGAATCCGGTATTTTAATTGGCATATGCTACTCCTTTTTTTGTGTATTAAGCAACATTTTATCGTCTCTTTCTACACAAATCAACTACTTTGTTACAATTTATATATTTTCTTCTCCTCTCTTCGCCCTTATTGACATACATTTTTTTTAAAAGTAGAATAGAAAAAACATCGCATTTGAAAAAAGGAGCACTATGATAAAAAAACTAATTGAATATAACCAAGATTTTGTTCATAAAAAACAATATGAAGCATTTCCATCTAATAAAATTCCGAAATTGCATACAGCAATCGTCTCTTGTATGGATACAAGACTTGTAACAATGCTCCCTGCCGCACTCGGTATCCAAAACGGAGATGTGAAAATGATAAAAGCTGCCGGCGGCACTCTTACCGGTCCCTATGACAGTGTTGTTCGCAGTATCTTAATCTCTATTTTTCAGCTTCAGGTCGAACACATTATTTTTATTGCCCATACCTCCTGTGGTGTAAAGGGACTTCATACGCAACAAATGGAAGAGGCTATGCAAAAGGGCGGCATTTCTTCTGACCGGATTGCCTTGGCCAAACAACAAAATCCACATTTTGAACAATGGTTAAACGGCTTTGAAGATGAATACGAAGCCGTTCGTCACAGTATCTCTATCTTAAAAAATCATCCGTTGATTCCGGAATCTGTTTCCGTTGACGGATTTGTAATAGATATTCTTACCGGTCAACTGTATTCCGTTTAACAGGAGGTTTCTATGATATCTGTGTAGACAATGCTGCCAGAGGACAACTGGTAGGTACCCTGATTTATCAGGAAATTTTGCTCTACGCAAAAAAACTGTCCTGCCATCATATTACTCTTAATGTATGGGAGTTTAATCATACTGCACGCAAATTTTACGAATCATTGGGTATGAAACCTTTAAAAACAACTATGGAGACTTTGCTCTGATATTATTATGACTACGAAATCAACCTTTAAATGTAAACATTTTACAGGTTGATTTTTGTTAAAATAAAAATAATAATAATTATCAATTTTAGTGTTGACTTACTGAATTGTGCCATGTTATATTTAGTACAACATAAAACAACCCACTATATAAAGCGAGGTATTACATGTTAAAACACAGCAAACAAAGAGATTGTATCTATGATTTTTTGCAAAACAGATACGACCATCCTACTGCTGAAACTGTTTACTTGAATATTCGGGAACAACTTCCGAATATCAGTCTTGCCACTGTCTACCGCAATCTATCGGTTCTGGCAGACATTGGTCAAATTAACAAGATCAGTACAGGAACTGGTCCAGACCGATTTGATGCTAACATTACTCCACACAATCACTTTATTTGTAAAGATTGTGGTGCAGTCATAGACTTGGAAATGGATAGCATTGAAGCAATCAACGATATCGCCGGAAAATCTTTTCAGGGATTAATTGAAGGTCATACCACTTTTTTCTACGGAAAGTGTCCTGAATGTCTGGCAAAACAATCAAAATGATTCAACCTGCTCCAATCAAGCAGCGTTAATAGCAATCAAACTTATTCAATCAAACTTATTTTTTATGAAAGGAAACAAAAATTATGAAAAAATTTGTATGTAATGTATGCGGATATGTACACGAAGGTAACGAAGCTCCGGATTTCTGCCCGGTATGTAAAGCTCCAAAAGAGAAATTTACTGAGCAGTCAGGCGAATTAACATGGGCTGCAGAGCACGTTGTAGGCGTTGCTCAGGGTGTCAGCGAAGATATCTTAGCAGATCTGAGAGCTAACTTTGAAGGAGAATGCTCTGAAGTCGGTATGTATCTTGCAATGTCAAGAGTTGCTCATCGTGAAGGATATCCTGAAGTTGGTCTATATTATGAAAAAGCTGCTTGGGAAGAAGCGGAGCATGCTGCAAAATTTGCTGAATTACTGGGTGAAGTTATCACTAACAGCACAAAGAAAAACCTTGAAATGCGTGTAGATGCTGAAAACGGTGCAACTGCAGGTAAATTTGATCTTGCAAAACGTGCAAAAGCAGCAAACTTAGATGCAATTCATGATACTGTTCACGAAATGGCCAGAGACGAAGCTCGTCACGGTAAAGCATTTGCCGGTTTATTAAAGAGATATTTTAACTAAATTTTTCTTATTCTGACATAAAACAAAGAGGGGCTGTGAAAAAACG